>DATJVM010000030.1:0-2021 GCA_035501775.1 Gemmatimonadales bacterium
TGTCAGTTCGCCCGCCATGCGTTCGAACAGCAGCGCGAGGCCACGTTTTGCCTTGTCGAGCGAATCGACCTCGAGTACGTAGTCCCATGGGATGTCGCCGGCAAACGCGTACTGCACCAGTCGGTCATAGACAGCTGCGGCGTCGGGCACCTCTTTGCGCTTCGCGCCGCCGAGAACGTCCAAATACTTCCACCACTGACGGTCCCATAGATACAGTGGGTAATCGGGGTGGTCAGCGTTCATTGCATACCTCGACCTTGCAGTAAGACGGTCGCGCCCCGGGCTGGCCGGGGCGCGGAAACGTCCGCCTGAGCAGGAAGAATGCGGGTTAAGAAAGGTCGCGTTCGACTGCCAGGAGGATCACCCGTATGGTGGTGCGCCGAGACTGCTCCGGCGCCAGGAAGAAGGGATGGTCGACATGACGTAAAGGAGCGACAAGTTCAGGACAGCCTGCCGGTGCGAGTCCGGTCCGGGGAGATGCCTGGATCCCCGGTAGTGATGCCCCCGTGCGTGGTCGAGAGGCCGGGTGCGGAGCGGGGCGTGAGCGACCGTCCGGTCTGCAACGTGAGTGAAGCCTGAGTAAGCGTCGTCAGAGTGACCCGCCTCCTTTGGGGGCGGGGCAAGAGGATGCCGAGCCGGTCACCATACGGCGAAGGCCATGGAAGACGCTCTTGTTCCAGGAGCGGGCGTTGAAGAATCCTCCGGCGTATTGGGCGTTGAACGGGCGGAAGGCTGTTCTGGGAACTCGGGAGACCCGTCTCGGCCCCGCCGCCTGCGGGTGGCGGGAAGCGATGCTTGCCTATAACCGGCGAACCCGGGAAGTGGTGGAGCGGCCGAGCGGGAGTCGGAGCGGGTCGTAGTACTGCTTGAACCGTTGCGAACAACATAACCGCCGGCGAGGGAAGGGCCCGCACTTCATCGATGCACGGGAAGGTTGAGAAGGACTCTGATGAGTGCCGTCAATCCGGCTAGGTCCGTCAGCCGCGCCAAGGGCGTGGACCGGGTTCGTGCTCTCCAACGCGTGCTCTACCGCTGTGCTAAGCAGGATCGTGACCGACGTTTCCACGCCGTCTACGACAAGGTCGCCCGCAGCGACGTCTTGTGGAAGGCTTGGGGCGAGGTCCGTGCCAACCGCGGCGCGCCCGGCGTCGACGGCGTGTCCATCGATGACGTCGTGCGCCCCGGAGTGGGCGACTTCCTCGAGGAGCTCGCCGAGCGGCTGAGGACGGGTAGCTACCGCCCGCGGCCGTTGCGGCGGGTGTATATCCCGAAGCCGGGCAGGCCAGGCCAGTTGCGGCCGCTCGGTATCCCTTGTGTGGCCGACCGGGTGGTGATGGCGGCGGCGAAGGCGGTGTTGGAGCCGATCTTCGAGGCCGATTTCCTCCCGACCAGCTACGGGTTCCGGCCCGGGCTGTCGGCGCACCACGCGCTGGAGACAGTCCGCACGACCGTCAACCGGGGCAGGGTATGGGCGCTCGACGCCGACATCAAAAGCTGTTTCGACGAGATCTCGCATTCGGCGCTGGTCGCTCAGATCGAGCGGCGGGTGTCGGACCGGCGGATGTTGATGCTGCTGCGTAGTTGGCTTCGGGCGGGGGTGTTCGAGGGCGGGATCGTGTCCGCGATCGAGGCGGGCACCCCGCAAGGGTCGCCGATCTCACCGTTGCTCGCAAACGTCGCTCTGCACGTGCTCGATGAGGCGTGGCAGGACGGCGGGCAGCGGCTGGGGGAGCTGGTGAAGTACGCAGACGACTTTGTCGTTCTCTGCGCGACCTGCGAGCAGGCGGAGATCGCTCGCGAGTTGGCCGCGACGGTTCTGGACGGGCTCGGGTTGCGGCTGCATCCCGAGAAGACCAGGATCGTGCACCTCGCAAGAGGCGCCGGGGGGTTTGACTTCCTCGGGTTCCATCATCGGATGCGGAGATCGTGGAAGTGGCGAGGTCGCTGGTACTTGCAGAAGTGGCCGTCCCAGCGGGCGATGGCCTCGATCAGAGGCAAGATCCGCGACCGGACGGACCGCA
>DATJVM010000031.1:0-65116 GCA_035501775.1 Gemmatimonadales bacterium
GGCCCTGGAGGCGGTTCGGGCGAGGCAGAGTCCTCTGCATCTTCTGATCACCGACGTCGTGCTTCCCGGGATGAATGGGCGGAAACTGGCTCGCGAGGTGGAGGCGCTCTGCCCCGGCATCAGGGTCCTGTACGCCTCCGGGTACAGCGAGAACGTCGTCATCCACCACGGGGTGCTCGATTCCGGCATCGAGTTCATCGCCAAGCCCTATTCGATCGAGCTATTGGCCCAGCGGGTCCGCGAGGTGCTGGACCGGCCCCGGTGATGGCCCGGGCAGGCTCCCGCCTCTGTCGGGCGCTATTGCACAGGAACGTCCCGCTGTGATCGGGGCTCGAGTTGGTATCGACGGTGACCGTGTGGGGCAGATGATTCGACCCAGGGCGTACTTGCTTGCCGCCTCACTCCTCATGGCCGTGCCTGCTGCCTGGAGTCAGGATACGGCGCCGGCCTGCGTCCTCGACTCGGCCGCCCATCGCCGCGCGTTCGACCTCTACCTCTCGCTCGCGGCGCCGAGGACGGCGAGTGCGGAGGAGCAGGAGGCCTACCAGGCGATCGCGATCGCAATCGCCTCGGTGTTTCAGCAGCCCACTTCAGTCAGCCTTCCGGGCTGGCCTGGCACCTTTGTGCCCTTCGATGTGGATTCCGCGGATCCGGTCCAGGCCTACCTGGGGCTCGCGGGCTCCCTGGAATTGAACCTGGACCGTGATGGCCACCTCGTCACGGACGCGGTTCATGTCGTGTCGGGCTCACCGGAGGTCGCCTTCGGGCTCAGACAAGCGGTGAGATCTGCCGCCGCTCAGGGGGAGCTTCCCCGCTTGACGCGGGCGCAGTGGCCACAGCACGGTCGGGTACACTTCCAACTCCTGGAGAGCCAGCGGCCAATCCCCGATGCTGTCGCGATCGTCCATGTCAAGATTCAAGGTCTCGCAGTCGATGAACTCCCGCGCCTGGTAAGGCCTGCCGTGGGCGATTCTCCGGCCTTGGCGTCTGATGTGTGGGATGAAGCGGTCTGGGAGTTCGTCATTGCGCCGACGGGGCGCGCGATACCATCCTCATTTTCGCTCCTTAAGGCCAAGTTCTCGGAGTATGCCGAAGCCGCGCGCGACATTCTGGTCAGATCTGTCTTTCAGCCAGCGATGATCGACGGCTGCCCCGTCCCAATGCTCGTGCGGGAAGCGGTAAGGTTCCAAGTCCCCTGAAACCGACACCCCGAAGGCGCGCCTCTTACCATCCAGCAGGGACGTCCATGAGCCCATCGCAGTCGCCCCCCTCGCCCAGCGCCACGGTGCGCATTCTCCACGTCGCGATGTTCACGGCGCCGTGCGCCGCCGGCGTGATCTTTGGCCTGCTCCTGTGGATGGGAAGGGCCCCGCTGGTCAATCCAGCGGGTTTCGAGGCACCGATCTGGATCGTCTCCACGCTGATCGCGGTGCTCACGCTGCTGGGCTGGCTCTGGGCACGTCCGCGCGTCCCGCCCCGTCCCGAGACGGCGAGCACCGACGCCTTCTGGTCCCCATCCACCCGGGTGAGCGCGCTGGTGACCTGGGCCCTGTGGGAAGGAGCGGCCCTGGCGGGAGCGGCGGCCACCCTCGTGACGGGCTCCCTGCTCACCGCGGGGCTCGGTCTCGTGGCGCTGGCGAGCCTTCTGGTCAGCGGGCCCAGCGCGCTGGAGTCGCGCCGTCCCTGAGCACGGCGCGACCCGTGTAAAGAACTCCCGGACGCTGCCGATCCGTCAGGTCCCCATATACATCGCGTGCACGTACATGCCGGTCTGGATGTCGTAGACGATGTACCAGCCAGGATGGTCGGGGTCGTCGTAGATGACGAATTCGTCGCCGCAGTCCCAGCACCAGGTCGTGACGAACGGCCAGTCCCAATCGGCAATCTGGAAGTAGAAGCCCCCGGGCAACCAGAAACGGTGCAGGTCCCGATCAAGCCGCGCGATCCTGTAGTGGTGCATCGGCCCGACCCCGGGGAAGCGCCCGTGCTCGAACGGGTGGAGCAGGCGGAACCGCGCATCGTCCGGGGCGGCGTGGCCATACCAATGATTGTTGCGCACGTGAGGTGTGCGGTCGACGGTACCATCCGGGCGGCGTTCCGGCTCCGGCCTCGCGGTCGTGCCCCGGCGGGCGGGGGCGCGGGGCGGGTTGGGCGCGCGGGGCGGACGGGCATGGCCCTGTGCGGCCAGTGGCGCGGCGAGGGCCGCCAACAGAACGGTGAATGTCAGCAGTCTCTTCATATGAGGCATCTCCTTTCCTCACCTGGAGTACGCCATCCGCGGTCATCGCGTTGAGTCGAAGCCCGCCCGGGCGACCCCGACCTGAAGGGTCGGTGAAGCCGGGATACAGGCAGTGGTTGACCTGGATCCGTCATAGTGGATATTGTGTCCATTATGGTGGATGCTTGCCCGATCTGAACCGACAGGTGGCAAGCCGAGTGCGCGCGCTGCGCGCGGCTCGCCGGCTTCCGCTCGAGGCTCTGGCCCGGAAGAGCGGGGTCAGCCGCTCGATGATCTCGCTCATCGAGCGCGCGGAGGCGAGCCCCACCGCGGTCGTCCTCGAGAAGCTGGCAACCGGGCTCGGGGTGACGCTTGCGTCGCTGTTCGACGTCCCGGCGGCGGAGGGGTCGCAACGCGCCGGCCCGGTATCGCGGCACGAGGATCAGGTCGAGTGGCGGGATCCGGCCTCCGGGTATCGGCGGCGCAACGTCTCTCCGCCCGGGGCCAACCAACCGATGCAACTCGTTGAAGTGCACTTTCCGCCCGGGGCACGCGTGGCCTTCGAGTCCGGGGCTCGGGAAGTGCGAGTCGAGCAGCAGGTCTGGGTGCTCGAAGGGACGATCGACATCCGGGTCGGAAAGGATCACTACCGCCTGCGACGGGGCGACTCCCTGGCGATGCGACTCGACCGGCCGACGATGTTCCACAACCCTACCCGGAGGACCACACGTTACCTGGTCGTGCTCGGCTCCGGCATATACTCGCCGCGATGACGCCCCCGGTCTGGACCATTCGGCGCGTGTCCGATCCGACGGACGCCGATCTGGATGGTCTCGCTCGGGTCCTGATCGACTGCGTGGAGGGTGGCGCCTCGGTGAGCTTTATGCACCCGCTCACCCAGGAGCGCGCTCTCGACTTCTGGCGGGACGTCGCCCGCGGGGTCATCGCCGAGGAGCGCGCCCTGCTCGTCGCGGAAGATGCCGATGGAGTGTGCGGCACCGTCCAGCTGGTGCTGGCCCAGCCCGAGAACCAGCCCCACCGGGCCGACCTGGCCAAGATGCTCGTGCACCGTCGCGCCCGGCGCCGCGGCTTGGGCGCCGCCTTGATGCGGGCGGCCGAAGCGACCGCGCGCGAATGCGGCAAAACGCTGCTGGTGCTCGACACCGTGACCGACGGAGAGGCTGCGCGGCTATACCAACGGCTGGGCTGGGTGCGGGTAGGTGAGATCCCCCGATACGCTCTGTGGCCCAAGGGCGGGTACTGCGGGACGACGGTGTTCTACAGGGACTTGGCGGACGCGGAGATCTGAGGACGTTCAGCGTACGGCGTATGGCGTTCAGGGGTGAACGTTGAGTGGCGCTGTCGCCCGCTTGCCATTCGGTATTTCTTCGGGTATGCTCCGAGCCCGCTCAATATGGAGCTCCGATGATCCCGACCCCCGATCTCGAGCACAAGATCAACGTGCTCATGTCGCTTGCCGCCGATGATCGGGAAGGGCTCCCTCCGCGGCTTCGGAACGCCGCGGCGGCGGGGTCACTTCGGCCGATCAACATCAGGACCCTGGCCCCCCTTCCCGGGATGCGAATCCGGCTGCTCCGCATCCTGATGACCAACGCCTGCAGCTACAACTGCCTCTATTGTCCGATGCGGCGGGACCGCGAGATGCCGCGGAGCCTCCTCACCCCGGAGGAGTTGGTGCGCATCTTCCTGGGCGCCAGGGCGCGCGGGTGGTGCGACGGACTGTTCATCACGACCGGGATTCCGGGTCGGCCGGTCAAGGTGGTGGACGATCTCATCAAGGTGCTGGAGCTGCTCCGGAACCGTCACCGCTATGCCGGCTACATCCATGTGAAACTGGTGGCGGGCGCGGAGCCGGCGCAGATCGAGCGACTCACCGCGCTCGCCAACCGGATCTCGCTCAATCTCGAGACGCCGTGCGGGGCAAGCCTCGCGGCGATCGCGCCCGAAAAGAACCATGCCGTTTCTCTGGAGAACCTTGAGCGGGTCCGCGGCCTGGTCGCACTCGAGCGGGGGGAGCGCGCGCACGGGCGCCCCGCGGATCCTCTCCGGCCGGGGGGAGCGAGCGGGATCACCACCCAGTTCGTGGTGGGAGCGACGCCGGATAGCGATCGGTCGCTGCTCGACACCGTCGCGCGGCTCCACGGCAACGGCGAGGTGCACCACGTTCACTTCAGCGCCTTCCGTCCGATTCAGGCCACGCCGATGGAAGCCATGCCGGCGACACCGGCGCTCCGCGAGCAGAGGCTCTATCAGGCCGAGTACCTGTTCCGCGACTACGGGTTCTCGCCCGGGGAAATCGTCTTCTCGCAGGACGGCAACCTGCCGCTCGACCGGGACCCCAAGCTGGCGTGGGCACTGGCCAATCCCGAGCGATTCCCGGTCGCCATCGAAACGGCAAACTATGGGGCGCTACTGCGGGTGCCGGGGGTGGGGAGGGTCAGTGCACGCCGTCTGCTGGCCGAGCGGCGTCGAACCGTCTTCCGATCACTGAGAGACCTGGCCGGTCTGGGCGTCCAGACGACGCGCGCCGCAGGCTTCCTCACGCTTCGCGGTCGACGGCTCCAGTCAGCGCGCTGGACCGAGCAGCTGGGGTTCTGGTCGATGGACCGGGAGGTCGGCGTGCCCCACCGCACCTATGAGGTAAGCCCCGGCACCTTCCGCTAGCCGCGCGGCCTCCCCCTGCCCAGCTGGCCGAAAACGCGACCGACGTTCAGTCGCCCGGGTGGTACTCCCGTTCGGTGTGGCCCGCGAGTTGTGAGCGGTAGAAGTACACCGGCCTGAGGTTCCCGGAAGCGTAGCGCTCGGCCTCGTCATCGAAGTGGCGCGAATCGGGGTGCCCACTCTCGCCGCCGGCGGTGACGGCGCGAGCGTGGACGCTATCGCCGAACTCCACGACCGCCACGAAGCTGTTGCCGCTGGTCCCGTACCACCGCCTGGTGCCAGGATAGGGGCGCGCGCCGAACGAGGCCAGCGATCCCCAGGCGGACGAGGTGAACGGCACGGGGATGCTCGGCGCGGAGTCGCTGAACTGCGGCGTGATTTCGTCGGTGAGGCGTTGGAATCGGTTGATCTCGCCCCATGGCGTCTTCCAGGTGCCGAAGTCGTGGGTGAGCCGGTCACTTGCCTCGGCCAGGGATTGCAGCAGCTCCTCCGGGCTGGCGCGGTCCGCCACGTAGTCCTGCACGGAGAGCCCTGCCATCCGGGCATCGCGGAGCACCCTCCGCGAGATCGCGCCGCCCCAGAACACCGCGAGGGCCGTGGGTACGGAAGTCGCCGACCAGCGCAGATCCCAGCTCCGAAGGGCGGCGATCTGATCGGCCAGGCTGTCCCGCAAGGGGTTCGACGGGGGCAAGCTGTCCCATGCGCGGATCAGCGCTGGAACGGGCCGCTCGAACCAGGTCAGGTAACTGTCGAATGCCGCCGCGAGCAGGGTGTCCAGGGTGAAATGGGTCCGGTGCTCCAGCACCCGGACGGCGTGCTGCCCTCGAGCCGACCAGCCGCCCCGGTCGACGTAGGCGGGGAAATCTTCCTTTCGTGGGCTGTCGGGGCCGGCCGCCCACCACGGTGCGTCATTCGAGTTATAGAGCCAGCCGCTCTTCGGGTTGAGCAGGTGCGGTGACTGATCCACGGACAGGAGGCCATGCCACTCGGTGGCCGGGTTGCTGCCATCGACCGGTCGGGTCCAGTCGAACGCCGTGTCCCGCCGGGGGATGAAGTTGGCCTGGAAGTAGGCAATGTTGCCGTCGGCATCGGCGTAGATGGTGTTGTTCGACGAGTTGGTGTGCAGCTCCATCGTCTGACGGAAGGCCTGGTAGCTCCTGGCCTTGGTTCGCGTGTAGGACTGGATCAGGGCCTTGACCGGCTCCTGCATGAGGCGCACCGTCACCCAGTTCGTGCCCTCACTCCGTACCACGGGGCCATGCCGCGTGCGGTATGTAGTGAAGGTCCGCACCGCCATGCCGGTATCGGTGCGGAACCGGACCCGGACCGTGATGGTGGCCACGGGGAGCTCGGCCTGGCCATACCTATAGAAGTATCTGCCCCCATGGCGGGTGACGGTTTCGAGATACTCGTCGACGGCATCGACGCCGCTGCTGGTGTGCATCCAGCCGGCGCGGTCATTGAACCCCTGATAGACAAAGAACTGCCCCCAGGTCACGGCCCCGTAGGCGTCGAGGCCCTGCTGGCTGGTCATCTGCAGCTCGGACCGGAAGTAGAACGAGGTGTGGGGGTTGATGAGCAGCAGGGCGTGATGCGCAAGAGTGTTGGAGGGCGCGATCGCCATGCCGTTGGAGCCGCTCGGCTCGGGCGGCACGGGCTCAGGGGCAGCGCCGGTCTGGATGGCGGAATCGCCATAGAACGCCCGCAGCCCGTCGACGCTCACCGTCTCGATATCGCCGCCGATGCTGCCCTCGGTGAAAGCCAGTGCCATCCAGGGCTCGAATCTGGTGAGGACCCGCGGCTTCACCTCGGGGTGCTTGTACAGATAGAAGTTGAGGCCATCGGCGAATGCGCCCATGAGGCTCTTGAGCCACAGCGGGCTCGCGGCATACCGCGCCTTCAGCGTGTCGGGATCGATGAACAGCTTCATCCTCAGGTCCTGGTAGATGGCCGACTCGCCTTCCGCCTCGGCCAGGCGGCCCAGGGCGTTGAGGTAATTGGTCTCCACCCGGTTGAAATCATCCTCGGCCTGTGCGTACTCCATGCCGAAGACCGCCTCCGCGTCGGTGCGGCCATAGACGTGGGCGATCCCCCAGTCATCGCGGATGATGGTGACGGCACGGGCCTCGCTCTCCCAGCGGGCCCTCTCCTGCGCCGCGCCGGGGGTGATGGACAGAGCCGAAGCGACGATGCAGAGGCCGACCGAGGCAAGCACTTTCATGGGAAGCTCTTCCCTGTTCCGGCCCGCGGTGATTGTCGAAACGGTCGATTACTGCCGGGGCCGGAACTCCGGAGCATTCTCCGGGAAGCTCCAGATGAACGGCGGAGCGACACCGCAGGCCCTTGCGAAGGCCGACAGCTGACCCCGGTGGTGCAGAAACTCGTCGGCCATGATGTTGAAACCCACCCAGCCGGGAAAGGTCATGTGCCACGGCGTAGGGACCATGGCGTTCAGTTGGCGGTCGCCGATGTTGGCGACCGCCGCATCGGCATCGGCCCAGCACTTCCTCGCGAAGGAGAGCAGTGCCGCCCTGGTTTTCAGACCCGCCGCTTCGTTCGGCTCTGTCTGCTCGTCGGACGTGACCGCTCCCTTCTCGACCCCCTGGGCCATGTCCCGCACCACGGTCCTCGATATGTGTACCGCCATCTCGGCAGGCGTGCGGAGCCCCGGAATGGGATGTGTATGGTACCGGTCCTCAGGGAAGACTTCGAGAATCCGCAGGTAAATGCCGTACTTCTGCCGCATCTGGTCCCACGCCTGTGCGAGCATCTGCTTGTCCACGCTGGCGTTCCTTTCCTCGGGGTTCGTGTTCAGACCGTCGCCTCGGGGAGCCACGGGAAGAGCCGTGACGGTGCGTCAGTCCGCGGTTCTCCGGTGCGTCTGCGGAGCAGCGAGGCGCGATTGCGCACTCGCGCATAAGAGTACGCGGCGCGGGGCCGCAGTCAAAGGGCGAACATGCTCGATCCTGGTTGGAGCAGCGGGATCAGCGACGAAGAACGCGTCCCGGTATGGCCTGGTTGCGAGCCGTGAGCAGGTGAGGTGGGCTCAGGTCGGGTCTCTCGGTCTCAGGGCGTCGCCTGAGGGAGCGGCGACGGCGTAGATCCTCACATCGGCGTTGCCAAAGACCAGGCGAAAGGTCGAAGGCCGCGCGGCCATCCAGGCGGCTTCGATCGGGAACCCGGCAGTATCGTGCTCCAGGTACGCTCGTTCGTCCTTGGAGAGGGTGGTGACGTACACATATTCAATCTGTCGGTCGCGAAGGTTGGCGATCCAGGCAGCGGCATCAGGGGCTCGTCGCTCGAATGCCGGCTTGGCGCTCGTCGCGGGGCCTTCGATGACGGGCCGGGCCCTGTCGTAGTCGTCGAAGCGCCAGCCGCGATGCGCGTCGATGTTCACGTATTCGACCTCATTCTCGTAGTGCGGGCCGAGGAGCGGATAGGGAGCGTTGGTGCCAGCGTAGGCGATGCGCGCCGGCGCGTGCGCATCCGTCCACTGCCATGCCTCCTGCCACGTTGCGAGGAGTTCCCGCGGGGCGCCGGGAGAGGCGGTGATTTCGCAGCCCGTGGGGCAGGCCCGCACCGACCAGACCGTGAGTCCCGTCCCCGCGGTGAGCGCCACCAGGGCGGCAACCGGCGGGAATCTCCGAGGGTCTCGAGCGGCGAAGAGCAGCAGCAAGGTCAAGCCGACGCCGCTGACGAAGAGCCAGAGATAGGACACCGTGATTGCCAGGCCGAGCAGGCGGGCCAGGACCCCGATCGCAGCCAGGTGCAGCACGGTATCGAGGGCCTTCGAACGACCGAACGCGGTCGGCGCCGCCGCGCACATCAGGCCGACAGCGGGGAGCAGAAAGCGGAACTCCGAGTTGTATGGAATTCCGAACCAGAAGAGCGGCAGGAGCGCGATGGCGCCCGCCACGATCGCCACGAGCGGGAACCCGCCGCTGCCTGGGGGGAACCGGCGCTGGCTGAGGCCTGCGAGGGTGAAGACGGCGATGAGAAGCAGCACGGGCAGACTGAAGGCGTGCGCGATGGCCAGGAGGGCGGGTTGCCATCCCTCGCGGTGGAATACCGAGGCCAGCATTGCCGTCCGCTCGTAGGCGCCATCTGTCAGGGGGTGTCCGAAGAGCTCCACGCGGAGCGGGTAGACGGGGCTACCGGTCACAATCCAGTTGCGGAGGTACCAAGGGGCTCCACATACGAGAAGACCCGGGAGGAGCCAGGCCGCACGCTGGCGGAACCTCGGTGTGAATGCGAGCGGCAGAAGCGCCGGGAGGTACGGGAGCGCGGCGAACTTGGTCCCCAGGAAGAGCCCGAGGCAAATGCCAGCGAAGATCTCGTCCTTGCGATCTCCTGTCTCGCGCGCTCGGAGGCCGAAATGGAACGTGGCGAGGAACATCGAAGTCCAGATCACGTCGACCAGCGCGGTCTCCGCCTCGTTCCGCATCGTCGGCGTGAGCAGGAACAGCATCGGGGCATACAGGGCGGCAACAGAGGAGGCGCCGGCCCGACGGGCCAGGGCATACACCACGAGCCCGCTCAGCGCGTAGAACGGCACCTGGCCTGCGCGGGCGATCGCGTCGCTCCGAAACGGCATGAGGAGGGCGAGGAAGGCGAGCTCGCCGTCGCTGGGAGCATAGGCCGGGGCTTCGTCGCCGAAGGGCGTGGGAATGATGGTGAGGCGGCGGAGCTGGAGCCAGCGCGCCGGGAAGAACAGGTGGTAGGTGAGACTGTCGTAGGCGGTGGGCGGATGAGACAGCGCGGCGGCGAGCACGAATGCCACCAGCATCGCCAGAACCGCGACGCCCACGGCGGCACCTGGCATGAACGCTTCCGACCCCGACTCCACCAGCGCGCCGGACCCGAACGAGCGCCATCCAGCCACGAGAGCCAGCGCGGCAAGGGGTAGGAGGAGGACGGGGGTGAGGCCTCCCGTGAAGCCAAGCAGCAAGCCCGAGGCGACCACGGTCGCGTAGGCGAGCACGGCAAGTCGGATGGTTCGCTCGACACTGGGCCACATGCGGCCGATTGTAGCGGAGTCCAGAGCGCTGGGCTACGGCCCGAGTGGTGCCTGGAGCCATGTCGAAAGCCTCATGCTTTCTTCGACGTGCCTTCAGATCGGCCCGGCTATTATGCTGCCAGCGTCGGGCGACAAGTAGGGACGCAGTTTGGTTGCCTACAAGACTCTCCCAGGAGAGTCCTAAGACAGAGGGTGATTGCCCACTGGCCCGACGCACCGGCTGCCTGAGGAGACTTAGGCGGCCGGTTTGTTTCTGGAGGCACTGGGAGGAAGCCGTGCCGGCCGCCTCATCTCACCGGGTTCCTCTGCGGCGACCGTCGGTCGGCTCTCTCTGGGCTATCTTCTCGGGGGGCCCTTCGGAGGTGGTCCGATCAGCGCATCGGTAGGGACCCGGGTTCCGAAACGGCTGGTGGTGGATACTCACCCCGGTCTGCCGCCGTTGCTGTTCGGATTGCTGGCGATGCTGCTCGGGGCGGTGGCCGGGCTCGGTGCGTTCGGCTTCCGGGTGCTGATCGCCCTCTGTCACAACGCCGCTTTCCTCGGGCGTTTCTCGATCGCCTACGACACCAACCTCCACACCCCCAGCTCTCCCTGGGGACTCGGAGTGGCGTTGGTGCCGGCTCTGGGCGCTGTCCTCGTGGTGTTTCTGGTGCAGACCTTCGCGCCCGAAGCACGAGGCCATGGCGTACCGGAGGTGATGGACGCGATCTACTACCAGAAGAGCGTTATCCGGCCCATCGTCGCCGCGATCAAGGCCCTGGCCTCCGCGCTGTCAATCGGTACCGGAGGATCCGTGGGGCGCGAGGGACCGATCATCCAGATCGGGGCGGCGTTCGCCTCGCTGAGCGGTCAGGTGGCGAGGGCTTCGCGCTGGCAACGGGCCACGCTGGTGGCCGCGGGCGGAGGAGCGGGGATCGCCGCGACCTTCAACACGCCGATCGGGGGCCTGCTCTTCGCCGTGGAGGTCCTGCTGCACGAGGTGAGCGCTCGGACCCTCGTTCCGGTTGCGCTGGCCACGACCACGGCCACCTACGTCGGCCGATTCTTGTTCGGCAACACACCCGCATTCCCGGTACCGGTGCTGCACGTTCCCGAGAGCCTTCCACTGCTCCCGGCCTACCTTGGCCTCGGTGCCATCACCGCGCTGGCCTCGGTGCTCTTCATCAAAGGGCTGTACGGGACGGAGGATCTCTTCGAACGGCATATTCCACGGCATCCATACCTGCGCCACGTGATCGGAATGCTAAGTGTGGGCCTGGTGTTCACGGCACTTTGGCTTTGGCGCGGGCACTACTACATCGAGGGTGTTGGCTACGCCACGATCCTGGACGTGCTGGTCGGCTCGATTCACGACATTCCCTTTCTCCTGCTGCTGTTCGCGCTCAAGCTCTTCGCCACCTCCACCACACTTGGGTCAGGCGCCTCGGGGGGCATCTTCTCCCCGTCCCTCTTCATGGGTGCCACGCTCGGCGCGGCCTACGGGGCCGCCATAGGGGCGTCGCCGGCGGTCTTTGCGCTCGCCGGGATGGCCGGACTCGTCGCCGGCGCCACGGGCGCGGCCCTGACCGCCACCGTGATGATCTTTGAGATGACCCTCAACTACTCCGTAATCCTGCCGATGACGCTCACGGTAGCGGTGAGCTACGGTCTCCGGCGCCTCATGCTCTCCGACAGCATCTACACCATGAAGCTCACTCGGCGGGGACATGTGATGCCCGAGGCCCTCCAGGCAAACGCTCATCTGGTGCATCACGTCGGGGATATCGCCTTTTCCCGGGCTGTGATCGTGCCCGCGGACCAGCCGCCGGGGGAGCTTGCCGTCTCGGATGATCCGCAGGCACCGGCCTATTTCGTGGTGTGCGAGGGGCACCGGGTGATCGGCTTCATATCGCGTGAGTGGGCGCTGGGGCATGGCGCAATCCTCCGAGCGGCTCATCGGTGGGTGGAGATCGCGAGACGCGACTTCGTGGTCGTCACCTCCGAAACGACAATGTTCGATCTGCTGGCCGGCCTCCAGAAGGCGGGCGCGGCCATAGCGGTGGTGATCACGGGCGCCGGTCCAGGTTCAGGCTCTCAGGCAGTCGTCTCAGGGGTGGTCACCAAGGCCGATGTGGTCGAAGCGCTGGCCGAGAGCATGGAATTGTTCGAGGATTGAGGGTTCACGTTGACCGGGCGTCAACACACTCGTACGTTCTCATTCTCTTCTTGGGCAAGGCATCCATGAACTGCCCCTCCTGTGGTACCACCATGACCGAGATGAGCGCGGGCCCCCTCAAGGTGAACGCCTGCAAGGGCGGGTGCGGAGGGCTGTGGTTCGACGAGTGGGATCTCCGGAAGCTGGCAGAGCTCGATCCGGCGGCGGGTCAGGCCCTGCTCGACATTCCGCAGAATCCGGCGGTGAAGGTCGATGCGGATCAGCGGCGCAAGTGCCCGCGGGATCCGGACATCGTGATGATGCGCCACTTCTGGAGCACCAAGCGTCAGGTCATCGTTGACGAGTGCCCCAAGTGTGAGGGCGTGTTCCTCGACCCGGGAGAGCTGGCCCAGATCCGCGGCGAATATGCGAGCGATGACGACCGGCACAAGGCGGCGCGTGCCTACTATCATGAGATGTTTGACACGCAGCTCGTCGGGATGCTCAAGGCGGAGAAACCGAAGCTGGACAGCGCCCGGAAGGTGGCGCACATCTTCAAGTTCCTGTGCCCGAGCTACTATGTCCCCGGCAAGCAGGAGTGGGGAGCCTTCTGACCGAAGGCGGCAGCCTGGGATCACCCTCAGCAGGGCCCTGATATGAAAGCCATCCATGCCGTCTCGATTCTGGTCCTGACCGCCGCGGCGGCCCTGCCGTGCCCCGCGCCGGCGCAGACCTTCAGGGTGGACAGCTTCAACATCGGGGGCGACGGTGGCACGGACTACCTGACGGCGGAACCGGGAACGGGCCGGGTCTTCGTTTCGCGCGGCACCCACGTAATGGTGGTGGACGGCCGGAGCGGCAAGGTGCTGGGCGACATTCCGGATACGCCGCGCACTCATGGCATTGCGCTTGCCCCCAAGGCGGGCCACGGGTTCATCACCAACGGCGGCGACTCGACCGTCACCATGTTCGAGCTCGCGAACCTCAGGGTGATCCGGAAGATCCCGGTGGCGACGGGCGGCCTCGACGGCATCATGTACGACGACTACTCGAATCGCATCATTCTCACCAGTCACAGCCGCCCGGCCGGCACCGTCACCGCCATCGATCCTTCCACCGGGGCAATCGTTGGAACGACGGACCTGGAAAGCACGTCCCCCGAGGGCGCCGCGAGCGACGGGCAGGGGAAGATCTTCATCAACAACGAAGGCACCAGTACGATGCAGGTGCTCGACGCGCAGACGATGAAGGTCCTGGGTTCGTGGCCGCTCGCGCCATGCGAGGGGCCCACGGGCATTGCCTACGATCGCCTGCACAACCGGATCTTCTCCGGGTGCAGCGGGACGTCGGTGGTGGTCGACCCCGCCTTGGGCAAGGTGGTGGCGACGATTCCGAACGGGAACGGCGTGGATGCCCTCGGCTGGGATCCGATCGAACAGCTGATCTACGTTCCCGCCGGGCGGGATGGCAACCTGACTGTGGCGCACGAGGACGCGCCGGATCGCTACTCGGTCATAGCCACCGTCTCAACGAGGCCCGGCGCCAAGACAGTCAGCGTGGACACCCTCGATCACGTGGCGTACCTCTTTCAACCCGAATATGGTCCGCCCCCGCCTGCGGAGCCCGGCGCCCCTCCGCCGCCACGAGAAGGTCGCCGGGGGCCGAGAGGTCCGGTCATCGCGGCCTGGTTCGTCTCGGTGCGGCATTGAAGGCCCTGGCATGGCGTGCGTCATCCGGGAGGCGGTTCTGGCTGACGTCGGCGCTCTGGTCGGGATTCTCATCGCCACCAAGACGGGCTCTCTTCCCCACCTGGTAGAGTCGCACGACCTCGACGTGGCCTTCTGGACCGATCGCTGGCGGCAATACCTCGCTGAGGGGAGCCGGGCTCAGCTGGCGCTCGGGGATGGCTTCGTCCTCCTCGCCGAGGCGGCAGGCGGCCCCGTCGGGTTCGCCGCGTTTCACCACACTCGACGGCACGATGCCGATGCGGAGTTGCAGGCGCTGTACGTTCTCCCATCCTGCCAGCGGCAGGGCATCGGGACGGCGCTATTGCTCGAAGTGGCCCGCCGCCTGGCGGGCGACGGCTCCCGCTCGATGTGCGTCGGGTACCATCCTGCCAATCCCTTCAAGGGCTTCTACGCAACGCTGGGCGCTCACGAGATCAATCCGCACTGGGCGGTCTGGCGGGACCTTGGGGCACTAGCCGAGCGAGGCTCGAGCACCGGATGAGATCCCGGTTGCGAGTCTCGACCCGGAACGCTGCCTTCGTACTCTTGCGGGAGACGCCCTGGCTCGCCGAGCGCTGCGCTATGATTCCTTTCTCAGGGCGAAGGCCGCGATGGCCACGAGCACCAGGTACATCAGGAGACCGTAGACACAGGCGGGATAGCCGAGAATCGTGCCCGCTCTCCCCACGTCACTGCACCCACCTCCCCGGCCGCAGAGCTCACGGTAGGTGAGGGTTCCCGAGAACGCGACCCCGATCAGGCTCACGATCAGGACGGCCTGCAATGCGCGCTTCATCGTCATGACTCGCTCCGGTGGCACCGTGGCCGGACGTTACTCCGCCGAGGATGACCCCACGATGAAGGCGGAATGAGCGGAGTTTAGCGGGCACCTCCTCCTGGCGAAGATGATCACCGTCCTGGTTCTCGTAGTGGGCGCCGCGCTGCTGGTGGGCGCCGTGGTGGCGCTGGGGCCCCTGATTCGGCGCGCCGCCCTGTCGGCGGCAAGTCGGGTGGAACACCAGCCGATCCCGGCCCGCTGGCTGCGTGTCGTGACAGAGAGGGTCCCAGCAATACGTTCGCTCAACGCCGAGCAGCAGAACCGGCTGCTCCGGGCGGCGCGGGACCTGATGCAGCACTGCCATTGGGAGGGCTTGCGCGGGCTGGTCCTGACGGAGGACATGCAGCTCGTGATCGCCGCCCAAGCCTGCCTGCTCACGCTGGAGCTTCCCGGCGATCCCTACCCCGGACTTCGCGCCGTTCTGGTCTACCCGGGCACTTTCCAGCCACATCCCGATGCCGATCCGCGGAAGTGGGTCGTCGATCGCGCGGCGACCGAGCCGCCGTCCCCCGAGTTGGGCGAGGCGTGGCGGGATGGGACAGTCGTCGTATCCTGGGGCGCAGCCGAGACGGGCGGCCGGAATCCCACCGACGGTCGCAACGTCGTCTTTCACGAATTCGCACATCTGCTCGATTACCAGTACGCCCTGGAGCAGGGCGATCCGAACC
Source organism: Gemmatimonadales bacterium (assembly GCA_035501775.1). GTDB lineage: Bacteria > Gemmatimonadota > Gemmatimonadetes > Gemmatimonadales > GWC2-71-9 > JADJOM01. The sequence goes on from DATJVM010000031.1 coordinate 15,285, forward strand.
TGTCCTACGTTCGGAACGATGCCGCGGGCAGTGGCGCCGAAATGAGCACGCCCCGGCCAGGGCGGTGGAGCCGTGTGCTGGGGGAGAGTTACGAGCGGCACTGCGCGGCGGTGGCGGTTGGCGCGCCGACCCTGCTGGGCGAGTATGCCGCGACCAGCGTGGCCGAGTTCCTGGCGGTGGCGACTGAGCGGTTCTTCGAGCGGCCCGGGGAACTGCGGGAGGAGTATCCCGACCTCTACCAGCAGCTCAGCGGCTTTTTCCGCCAGGATCCAGCACGGCGAGCGGAGTGACTCGCCGTGGCGGAATTCTCCTCGACTCAGGTCTCCGAATGGGCGTCGGCGGCGGGCGCCAGATCCGCGAAGCGCTCCGGATGGAGCGCCATGCTCCGGGTGAACAGGTGGTGCAGCCGCGCGATGTCCTCAGCACCGTCCTCCCCGGGCCAGAACAGCTCGCGCAGAGTCAGGGTCCGCTGCCCGTAGTCGAGAGCCACCGGCAGGATCGGCACACCGGCTCCCACGGCGATCCGGTGGAACCCGGTCTTCCAACGCTCGGTGCGCCCCCGCGTCCCTTCCGGAGAGAGACCCAGCACCCACTGCTTCCGGGAACGGAACCTCGCGATTGCCGCCTCCACCGTGCCCTGGGTGGCGCGGCGGTCGAGCGGCTCGCCCCCGAGCCAGCGGAGCAGAGAGCCGGCCGGAAAGCGAAACAGGCTGTGCTTGCCCAGCCAGCTCAGGCGCAGCCCGAGCCCGAACATCGCGAGGATGCAGATCAGGAAGTCCCAGTTGGAGGTGTGGGGAGCGACGATCAGGACAAAGCGTGACCGAGCCGGTAGCTCGCCCACGATTCGCCATCCTCCCAGCCGCAGCAGGGCGCGCGCGATGGCGCGAGTGGCCGGAGAACCCCGGCGGGGGCACGACTCCTCGGCGGGAGACACGGAGGAGAAGATGCCGGACTCCACGTGGGGCGCCAGCCCTGGCGCGACCGAGTGAAACTCCCCGGCACTCCATTCGTCCTTCCCCGGGTCGCGCTTGCGGATTCGGCACATTGGGCGACCTTCACTGGAGCCACACCGCCCGTGTCCTGCTGTAGACGGCCTTTCGACTGGAGGGGGAAATGGGGGGAGTACGACTGCTGGTGGGCACGCGGAAGGGGGCTTTCGTCCTGACCTCGGACGCCAGGCGGGAGCGCTGGGAGGTAGCCGGGCCGCACTTTGCCGGGTGGGAAATCTACCATATTAAAGGATCGAAGGTCGACGCGAACCGGATCTATGCCTCACAATCGAGCGGCTGGTTCGGTCAGCAGATTCAGCGCTCCAACGACGGCGGCAAGACCTGGGAGCCCGTCGGGAACGAGTTCAGGTATGACGGCGTTCCTGGGACGCACCAGTGGTACGACGGAACCCAGCACCCCTGGGAGTTCAAGCGGGTCTGGCACCTCGAACCATCCCTCACGGATCCCGACCTGGTGTACGCGGGTGTCGAGGATGCGGCTCTCTTCCAGTCGGCCGATGGTGGCCGCAGCTGGCGGGAGCTGCCAGGGCTCCGGACCCATGGTTCGGGCCCCAAGTGGCAGCCGGGAGCCGGCGGCATGTGCCTGCACACGATGCTCCAGGTTCCCTCCAACCCCAAACGGATGTACATCGCCATCTCTGCCGCGGGGGCATTCCGGACCGATGATGGCGGCGCTACGTGGCGGCCGATCAACCGGGGCCTGCGCTCGCAGGGGATCCCGGACGAAACCGCCGAGGTCGGGCACTGTGTGCATCGGATCGTGATGCATCCCTCCCGTCCCTCAACCCTGTTCATGCAGAAGCACTGGGACGTGATGCGGAGCGACGATGGCGGGGACTCGTGGCGCGAGGTGAGCGGCAACCTGCCCACCGATTTCGGCTTCGCGATGGGCGTCCACGCCCATGAGCCGGAGACGATCTATGTGGTCCCGATCAAGAGCGATTCCGAACATTTTCCCCTGGACGGAAAGCTGCGAGTTTACCGGAGTCGCACAGGCGGAAGCGAGTGGGAGCCGCTGAGCAAAGGGCTCCCGCAGCAGGACTGCTACGTGAATGTCCTGCGCGGCGCCATGACAGTGGACGCACTGGATCGCTGCGGAGTCTATTTCGGGACGACCGGCGGGCAGGTGTACGGATCCGCCGACGCGGGGGACAGCTGGACCGCCCTCGTGCGGGACCTCCCCGCGGTGCTTTCGGTCGAGGCCCAGACGCTGGCGTGATTCGGGTCGTGCTTCCCGTGCACCTCCGAACCCTGGCGCGTGTAGAGGGGGAGGTAGGCCTGGAGCTTCCCGGGCTCATTTCCCAGGCCACGGTTCTGGACGCCTTAGAGGCGCGCTACCCCGTGCTCCGGGGCGCCATACGGGACCACGTCACCGGGAAGCGAAGGCCCTTCATCCGGTTCTTTGCCTGCGGAGAGGATCTCTCCCACGAGCCGCCGGACGATCCGCTGCCCAAGCCCGTGGCGGCTGGAGAGGAGCCGTTTCTGGTCGTGGGGGCGATGGCGGGTGGATAGGGGGACGGCGCCGGATCTGGCCGGAGCCGAATCCGCGGCGTAAGCTAGGGCCGACGGCCTTGGGTCCAAGGCCTCCGTATTCGAGCCAAGAATGACCGAGCCCGATCAGAGTCGAGACGCACCCACGGGTACCGGAGCAAGTCCGGAGCGCCGTCGCAGGCCACGTCCAGCGCTCGCGCCACCAGGGCGGCGTGGAAACACGCTCTTCCCGCATCAGCTCCGCCCGCCGGGGCCACCCACTACCCGGTTGGGCCGCCTGATCGCCCAGCTCCGGGAGCCGCGGAACTGGATCCCGCTCGGCCTCATGATCGGGCTGGCGATCGTTGCGGCGGCGCTGTTCCTCCACGAGCCACAACGGGTGGACCCCGAGCCGCCGATTCTCACCAGGCTCAGCGTATCGAGCTCCCGAGCCGGAACCAGCCTGTTCGTCCAGGGCCACTATGCGGGAGAGATCGGGCGCGACCCGCGTGAGTTCGCGGTCGATCCGGGGCATCTCCGGCTGCGGCTGATCCGTCGGGACTGCCGGGCCAGAGACACGACCGTGGACATCAGAGCGGGGGAGACACTGTCGATCGGACCGCTCGATCCCGCCTGTCCGGCCCCCTGACAATGGCTTCCAGCGAGTGGCGAGTGGCGGTGGGGGAGCACCAGACCTCCGTCGCCTGGGACCACGCGACTGCGGCCGGGACCGGCACCGTGTTCGTCTGTGCGCACGGTGCCGGGGGCCACATGTCGGACCGGAGCATGCTGCAGCTCTCCGGGGAGCTGCTGAGCCGGGGGCTCGATGTCGTGCGGTTCGACTTCCTGTATCGCGCCCTCGGAAGCAAGCGTCCCGATCCGATGCCTCGACTGCGGGACTGCTTCGCCGCTGTCGTCGACTCGGTGCGCCAGCGCCTGAACCCGCGGACGCTCCTCATCGGCGGCAGATCGATGGGTGGCCGGGCGGCCTCCATGATGGCGGCCGACGGGTTCGCCTGCGACGGCCTCCTGCTCTTCGCCTATCCGCTCCATCCCGCGGGGCGTCCCGACCAGCTTCGAAGCGCCCATCTCTCGAGTATCCGCTGCCCCGTGCTCTGCTTCAATGGCACGCGTGACGCTCTCTGTCGCGAGGACCTGATGCGGCAGGCGGTGGCGGCGGCGGGCTCCATCTGGACGATGCACTGGCTCCCGGGCGCCGACCACAGCTTTCACGTGCTCAAGAGCTCCGGGACAACGGACGCCGCGATTCTGGCGGAGGTGGGCCGGACGACAGAAGGGTGGCTGACGCACCTGCGGTCTCATGCCTGACCGGCCACCAGCGGGCGACCTCCTTACCGAAGGGCAGCGCCGCCACCTGGTGGCGAGCCTCGAACGCATCGAGCGCTCCCTGCGCGGCATTGTGACGCTACTGGGATCTCCCGGTGGGTTGCCTCCGGCGCTGTTCGTGCAGGAGTCGGTTGACCTCCCAGCCGAGGCAGGGGGCACGATCGTCGAGGCAGTCGATCAAGCTACGACGACTCTTGCCGAGCTCATCGCCACGTTCGGCCTGGCGCCGGTCTCCACCTCGCACGCCCGGACGGTGCAGAGCCTGGTGCTCTCCAGCCTGGTCATCATCGAGGATGCCGCCTCGAAGAACCTCCGCGGCTACGGCTCCATTCACCCAGAGCTCCCTGGCCGCCTGGATCCCCTGCTCGAGCGCCTCCACGCGCAGGTGGCCGAGATCGGGAAGGCGCTGCCTGGTGGGGAGCGGCCTCGGTGAAGCTCAGCGTGAGGCCGCGAGGACCTCGACCTCCCGGAGCCACACCTCGAGCTGTTCTCGTTCCACTCGAATCTCCTCCAGCCCCCGCGCCCGCACCGTGCGGGCCCACTCTAGTGCCTCGGAAGCGGCCCGCGCCGTTACGCGCAAGGCGGTCCGGATCTCCGCTTCCGCCTCCCGGCGGCTCTCCCGAACGCGTTCGGCCAGGTCACCCGCGACCCGGCTGGCGTTCACGGTGACGAGGTCGAGGAGGTAGGACTCCGCGCGCCGGCGGTTCCGCCGGAGCCGGAGCCGCGCCGGGGTGAGGAGCTCGATCAGCCGCCTCCACGGTGACCACTGATAGTGCAGCCGCATCCGGTCGTGAAACGCGAAATGTCTCGGCGTGCGGAATCGCAGCTTGTCCGGGGGAACGGCGGCGGGCCCTTCGCCGTCGAGGCCTGAAGCGCGGTAGAGCCGGTCGAGCTCCGCGTTGGCGAGAGCGAGAAACCGGCGGGTCGCGTCCTCGTATTCGGCTTCCGCCGCGGTCTCGGATTCGCGAAGCCACGGCAGGATCAACTGCCTGGCAGTCTGATTGGCGAGCTCAAGCAACTCGGACGCGGGCGCCGACTCGACATGGTCGGCGTCCCATGCCGATCGAAGGCTGGTGAGCCCTTGCCGTTCCGCGTGGCGGGCGAACTCGGCGGCCCGACGCGCGAACAGGTCGGAAAGCCTCGCCTCCTCGGCGCCGTAGAGCGGGCGGAGGTCGTTGAGCGCGCGATCGACGCTTTCCTGGAGCCGGTGCAACTCCTTTACGCGACGCTCGGATTCCTCGATGGGCCACGTGAGCGCGCCGAGTCTCGCGGTGAGCCGAGCGGCCAGCTGCAGGCCGAGCCGGGTTCTGCCCCGCTCCAGGGCCCGTCCCACCAACTGGTTCCTGCGCTCTCCCGCAACCGACGTCAGCCGCTCGACCAGAGTTCCCCAATCCGGTCCGCCACCACCATGCAGCGCGGAGACGCGATAGATCGGCTCGTCGCCACGGCCCAGATGCCGGGCCAGGGTCGTCTGGAGAAAGGTCGTGGCCTCGTCGCGCTCCGTCGCCGTCACCCGATCGACCTTGTTGAGCGCAAAGATCAACGTATCGGTTTCCGCGGCGATGGCGCTCACCAACCGGAGCTCCTCGCCGGAGACGGGCGGGTCTGCGCCGACGACCACGAGCGCGGCATCGAGGTGCGGAATGAACTCCCGGGTCACGGCGGAGCTTGCCTCGTTCACCGAGCCGAGACCCGGCGTATCGACCAGGCACAGCCCCGGCTCGAGGAGTGGCGACGGAACCCTGACCTCGACCATCTGGATACCGGCCCGGTTTCCCGGGTTTCCGGCCTCGGTAACCAACTCGGCGAGCCGCTCGGGCGGGAAGCTGGTCCATCCCGAAGGGCCGCGCGCCCGGGCGCCCAGCGCGCCGTAGCGGAGCACCGTTGGAATGGTAGTGACGGGAAGAACGCCGGTTGGCAGGACGGAGGTCCCCACCAGCGCATTGAGCAGGCTCGACTTGCCGCGCTTGAACTGGCCGACGCAGGCGAGGTAGAAACGGCCTGCACCGGCGCGATCCAGGAGCGACTCCGCTTCAACCGAGAGGTCCTCGGCGCCGGCGGCTGCCGCGAGTGCCTGGAGGCGGCGCACGGCGTCTTCCGCGGTGGGCGCCATGGTGGAGTCGTCTTGATGGAAGGCGGGTTCGCGGTTGTCGGCGCGGGAGGCACCGGAATCCCGATTCATAAATGAAAGCTCCTGCTGGGCCGTTCGGCCTGCAGGAGTCATCAGCTGCGGAGGCAGCGGTTTCGGGTGAACTCCATCACCCAGCCCGGTCGCGGAACCCTACTGTGGCACCGCCACACGGTCAAGCGGATTGCGCTGGCACCTCTCTCCCGCGCCGGGTCTCCGCGCTCACTCCCGCGTCACCATGGTCCCCGCTGGCGCCGTCTTGTCCGGATCCCGCGACCAGACCACGTACGAGTAGACCACCAGGAGGAGAATACCGGCACCGATGGCCGCAAGTGCGGCGATGAGGTACCACGTCGCGCGGACCAACGCGGTGGACATAAGGAGGAGGCCTAGGATGATGAAGACCCATCCTCCGAGATGATGGGTTTCGTCCCAGGATCGCTTGCTGGAGAGCGTCCACGGGGTCCGGATGCCGATGAACCAGTTGGGCCTGAGCCTGCTGAAGACGCTGCCCAGGAAGGCCATGAGGGCCCCCACGAGGAGCGGCACGATTCGGCTGATGTCGATGGGTACGCCTCGCGCTGCCAGGATCGTGGCGACCTGCACCCCGAGGAGCACGAGCAGCAGCACAAATCGAATGGCCGCGTACGAGGTCGCAAAGGAAACGTAATTCGCCCGGCCGGGGTCGATCCGCGGAGCCAGGAGCAGGATCAGGTAGAGACCGACGGCGACACAAGGCAGAAGCAGCAGGCCCTCCGCCCGGCCGCCCCAGCGGTCGGGCTGACCGCTCAGCCCCCAGTGCACGGGCATCTGGTCGGGCACCGCGTGCCAGTTCACGGCGACGATCACGAACATCACTCCCAGGATGCCCCAGAGGGGCCATTCGGTTCGCGGCGATAGACGCAGCATGTCCACTCCTTGCTGAGCGCGGGGCTCAGGCCAACGCGGGGCGCCGGGTGCCATTTGTGTCATGGCCGGACCTCCGAAGCGTATTCGTGTGTCCCGCGTCACAACAGGGGGCAGGGCGTACCAACCCGGCGGCTTGAGACGTCGTAAGACAACGGCGATGTGAAGGCTCAAGTAGCGCTTCAGCAGGGAGCAGGGTGTCGACACTGATTGAAGGCCTTGCGGTCTCGGCTCCGCGCCGCCGTGTCGCACGGCGGGGCGGGCTCCTATCGGCCTCCGCGCCCTTGGCTCTGGCGCCGGCCTCGGAGGGAGCGCGGACCCGGCGGTACCTTCTGGCCGCTCTCCTCCTGATCGTCCTGACCTCCTGGTTCTCGATCGGGTTCCACCACTACGACGAACATTTTCAGCTTCTCGAGTACGCCAACTACAAACTGGGTCGGACACCCGTAGCCGACCTCCCCTGGGAGTTCCAGGCCCGCATCAGGTCGTGGTTCCAGCCGGCTGTGGCATTCGCGGTCGTCTCGGGCCTCGAGGGCGCAGGGGTATCGAACCCGTTCTACTCCGCCGCGGTGCTTCGGCTGCTGAGCGGCCTGCTCTTCTGGCTGGCCCTGGTACGGCTGGTCCGCGTGAGCCGGTGGTGGTTCGATTCCCCGGCGGTGCGTCGCGCCGCCATCGCGGCGGTGTGCCTGCTCTGGTTCATGCCCTTTCTGGCGGTCCGCTTCTCCTCCGAGTCGTGGGCGGGTTCGCTCTTCATCATCGGGTTCAGCTATCTGGTCGCGGAGGTATACCGCGACCGGGCGTCGGGGTGGGACCTGGGGTGGGCGGGAGTCGCTCTTGGTCTCGCGGTACTGGCCCGGTACCAGGCGCTGATTCTGGTCCTCGCCGGTATTCTATGGTTCCTCCGGGAGGCGCGACCAGGATTCGCGCGGCTGGCGCCGCCGGCAGCGGGGTTCGCGGTGGCCCTGGGGGCGGGGCTGCTGCTCGATCGGTGGGGCTACGGCGAATGGGGGTTCACGCCACTTCGATATCTCATTGCGGTCCATCCGCTGGACGCGGTCGGGCGATTCGGCTCTTCACCCTGGTGGTGGTATTTCCCGCGCACCCTCTGGTCGGGCGTGCTGCCCATCGCGCTGCCGCTGCTGGTTGGCGCCGTGGCCGCGTGGGTCCGCCGGCCTCGCTCGCCCCTTACCTGGATCTCCCTGCCGTTCGTCGCGGTCCACTGCCTGATCGCACACAAGGAACTGCGCTTCCTGTTTCCGTTGGCGCCTGTGCTCCCGTTCCTGGCCTTCCAGGGGCTGGAGGCGCTTCCCGCTCTGGCGCGCCAGGCCGTCGCCTCCCCGCGGGCCCGCCTTGGCTGGTGGATGCTCGCCGGCATCAATGCCGCAGCGCTGGTGCTACGATGCCTGCTCCCGGCGTACCAGACGATCGGACTCCAGCGCGCCATCTATGACAGTGCGCCACACCGCCTGCTCATCGCTGACGGTGAGGATCCGTACGCGCTGGGTGGCCTCCGAGTGGAAAGCCATTTCTACCGGCCATCGGGGCTGGTCCTCGCCAACCTGACCGATGCCGGTGGCGACATCGTGGCCGAGGAGCTCCAGTCTCCCTCTCTCGTGGTCTGGTCGGGTGTTTTCCCCTTCGATGCTTCCCGCATCGCCTGCCGGCCTATCTATCAGAGTGAGCCGGACTGGTCGCGTTGGGAGCCGCTCCACACCCTCCTGGCTTGGGCCAGGTCGGACCGCTGGACCCTGGCGCGCTGCTGGCCGGTCGAGTCCGGCGGTTAGTAACGATTCCCCCGCTCGCTTGCCTCGAGCCTTCCGCCGCCGCAGAATCATGCGATCGACGGCGGGATAGGATGCTCCCTGCCGCCTTGGGAGGGAGGATCGGGGATGTCGATTCGAGGGTGGGTGCTCGGTGTGACGGCGGTGGATCCGGCGCGGGGCGAGGACGACCCGGGACTCGTGCGCCTTCGCGCCCTAGCCCGGGCGAAGCCGAGCTAGACGATGCCTTCCACCGAACAGATTGGCCATCGCCATCACGGCGGCCGCCTCGCGGCGACCCCCAGCCCCAGGGTTGAGCCGCCGGGAGCCGCGACCCAGCCGCTCGCCGTTCCAGCCGTGGAGACGGCGCGCCAGCTCGCGCTCGATCACCTCCGCGAGTGGGAAAAAAGCCGGGTCCGCCTCGAGGATCCATCCGACCACGAGGCCCTGCACGACTTTCGCGTCGCGCTTCGCCGTCTCCGGAGTGTGGTCCGGGCCTTCCGGCCCGTGCTCGATGGCCGGGTTGCCGGAAAGCTGCGGCGGCGTCTCAACCGCCTGGCGGACGCCACCAGCGAGAGCCGGGACCTCGAAGTGCAGCGGGCCTGGATCGAGTCCCAGCTGGAGCGGCTGTCCGCGCGCCAGAAATCGGGCGCCAAGTGGATGATCTCGATCATCCAGGAACGCGAGGCGGAGGCCGGGCACGCCTTTCGACGAAAGGTCGAGAAGCGGTTCACGCCGCTGGTCATGCGGCTCCGGGAGGCGTTGAGCGAGCCGGAAGGCGCTGCCCCGGCGGCCGGAGCAACCGCCGCGGCCTCGACGGGGGTGATCCTCGGCCAGGCCGTTCATCAGCTCACGACGACCCTCGAGGCACGCCTCGCCGCGGTCCATTCGATCAGCGACGACACCGAGATCCACGCCGCGCGAATCCGCGTCAAGCGACTCCGCTATCTGCTGGAGCCGTTTCGCAAGGAGCTGGCTGGCGCCCCCGAGGTCATCGCGCGGCTCAAGCAGCTGCAGGATCTGCTCGGTGATCTGCATGACGCGCATCGTATCGCTGATCGATTGCGGGAGGCGCATCGGGCTGGCGTGGCCGGCCGCGCGGACCAGCTCTACGGCGAACTGCTGTTCTCGAGCAAGCGCGGGACGGGCGGCAGGAAGATCCCCGATATGCGCTTGGGAATGGTTGCGCTGGCACGGCTGCTCGCCGCCCGGGCCGAGGAGCTATACCAGCAGCTCGACGTAGACTGGCTGCATGGAGATGGAGCCCGGGAGCTGGTGCGTCAGCTGCGTGCCATCGGACAGGCCGCGACTGCTACCGGGACTCCGGGTGTGGAGATCGAGCGGAAGTACCTGCTGCGAGCGGTGCCGCCTCATGCCCTGGCGTTCCCGCGCGACGAGATCGAGCAGGGATGGATTCCCGGCACCCGGTTGATGGAACGGGTGCGGAGGACGCGCGGCGCCGAGGGAGACCGCTGGTTTCGAACGGTCAAATCGGGGCAGGGCCTCGCCCGGCTCGAGATCGAGGAATCCACCACCGAGGCGATCTTCGACGCCCTGTGGCCTCTCACCGCCGGGTGCCGGGTGACCAAGCGGCGCTATCAGGTCCCCGAGGGCGATCTGACCTGGGTGATCGACGAGTTCACCGACCGCGACCTGGTCCTCGCCGAGGTCGAGCTACCCAGCGAAGACACACCCGCCACGCCACCATCCTGGCTCGCCGAGCACCTGGTCCGGGAGGTGACGGGCGAGTCCGCGTACCTGAATCGCGTACTGGCCCGTTGAGTCCGCGGCCGTCCCCAACGACCGGCCTCCCTCGGAATTCGCGGCTAGAACTCGATACGCTGGCGGGCGACCGGGCCGGCGGGCAGCGCCGTGGGCTCCGCCAGGCGCCGCTCATCGGGGCCGGCGGGGAAGGAGGGGCGCTCCACGATCGCAATGTTCTCGGTGCGTTCCTGGCCCGCCCGGACGATGGTGATGTGGGCCGTGCTCCCGATTCTCAGGCTGTCGAGCGCGGGTTCCAGGCTGGCCGGCGAATCGATGCGGACTCCGTTGACCTCGGTGATGACATCGCCGCCGAGCAGCACCGAGTGGCCGTCGAGCGTCAATTCGAACGAGCCGCCCCGGAGACCATCCCGCGCGGCGGGGCTTCCCGGCTCCACCGCCTCGACCAGCAGTCCATCCGCCAGCGGAATCCGAAGCAACTCCTTGAGCACCGGCGAGACGAACTGTCCCTGCACGCCGAGCCAGGGACGGGTCACGTGCCCGCGGAGGATGAGCTGCGGCAGGACCTTGCGAGCGAGCCGGATCGGGACGGCGAACCCGATGCCCTGGGCCTCCGGGATGATCGCGGTGGTGATCCCTACGACCAGGCCGCAGCGGTCGACCAGAGGGCCGCCGGAGCTGCCCGGGTTGATTGCGGCATCGGTCTGGATGAGTGGTTCGGTGAGCGACCAGCCCGTGCCCGGCAGGAGGCGGTTGATGCCCGAGACGATGCCGCGGGTCAGGGTCTGGTCCAGCCCAAGCGGATTGCCGATCGCATAGACCTCGGCGCCGATCCGCAGGTGGTCCGAGTCGCCGAGCGGCGCAACCGGCAGTTGGCCGCTGTCGGGAGGGGGAATCTTGAGCAGGGCCACATCGAACACCGGGTCGGCGCCAACCAGGCTGGCCGGGACGGTGGTGCCGTTGTCGAGCGTCACCGTGATCACCTGGCGGCCAAAGACCACGTGGGAGTTGGTGAGGATCAGGCCCGTTGTGTCGATGATGAGCCCCGAGCCCGTCACCCGGTCGAGCCGGTTGTCGATGTCGAACGGATTGATCGACATGGCCCCAACCGAGACGACGGCTGAGGAAATCCGATCGTAGATCTCGGGCAGCGAGTCGCCGCAGGTCACCGGAGGACTCGGCGGGGTCGGTGGGAACTGGGCCGGTATCGGGGCCACGAGACCGAGGGTTCCGAGGCCAAGCAGGCAGGCGGTGCGGCGCCAGCGACGCGGCGAGTCGTTCATGGTCGGTTTTTCATGTCCTGCCATCGGCCCCGTCCGACGAGACGTACCGAGGCCAAGGCCTTCATGAGACAGGCCCGACACAGAGGCGTGAGCAGAAGCAGGCTGCTGTAGATCCCCATCCAGGCCTTCTCTCCGAGCGGCACGACACTCTAGGTACACCGACCCTCGCGACGACGTTGGAGTGGCCTGAGTGCCGGCGCCGGATTTCTTAGCGGCATTCTTGTGGGTCGGTGCCGCTTCTTCAGACACTCGTCCAAGGCAGCGAGGGGCCGCGTGTGCGAGATTGGTGAGGCCTGGCGATGGTGAACGCGGATTCCGTGGAGGGTGGCGCGACGATGTCTCAGGAGACCGGGAGGGCGTTCGGCGAAGCGAGTCACCGGCGGAAGGCTCTGCTCGGGCGGTCCTGGCCACGCCGGCTCATCGCTCCGGCGCGCCGACGCGGGCTGATCGGCGCGCTCACGGACCGGGAGACGTTCATGATCTGTCGAGGATGTCAGGAACGACTCTGGCTTCGCGGCTTGCGGAGCGAAGCCTGGTCCTTCGCCGCGCTGGACGATGTGAGTGACTGGCGACGCAACCACCGCCGCTGCGCCAGCCCGGAGCGGACCGGAGCGCCGTCGTTCGACTTTGTGGACGAATTGAGCGACGGCCCGGACTCCGGCGCGGGGATTCGCTTGGCTGGGCACCCGGAGCCGCTCACCGACCTCGAGGCGCTGGTGGGGCGCGCCCTCTCGCTCGCGGAGAGCGAACTCGACGCCGCGGGCGGCATCGAGCCGTTCGCTCTCGCGCTCTACCAGGATAACCGACTAGTGGTCCTGGTCGACAATCGTGATGACTCGGTCCCCGGGGCAGGTCTCGCGAACACGTCGCTCACCCGGTATCTGCGTGCCCGTGCCGCGGAGGGCCTGCTCACCGCGGCGGTGCTCTGTCAGGTGCCGGACCGGGTTCCTCCGGGCGAATGCCTCGACGTTCACGCGGAGCGCAAGGGTTCGAGCCCGCTCCGGCACGAGATCTCCATCGAATGGTCGCTCCCACAGGGCGTGTCATTCGGCCCTCGATCGCTTCGGCCACTCGACGCGCGAGACCGCTGGATCCAGGACTGACCCGCCGCGGCATCTCATCTCGACACCGCCTCCCAAACCGGATCTCCCGCTCGACCCTGGTCTCCGACTCACCCTGACGGCATCGCTCCGGAAGCTCCCGCCGGCTGACCTGCCGCTCTCGAGGGCGCGGTAGTCGGGTATCGGCTCGCCGGCTCTCTCGATGGTGGCCTCCCCCCCGACATTGTCTATCTTCCGCACGGCATAGCCGGTGTTTCACGGTGCCTTCACTTCGACCTCAATCGCGACGGGGTAGCTTGCCCCGGAGACGGTGACCGGCTGAATCCGAGCATGTTCACGGTCGCGACGGACGTTTCATGACCACTGCTTCACAGGGCCAGGACACGAGCCCCCCGGCTTCCAAGTGGCGACGCCTGATTCTCGCGGCGCCGCTCGTGGCGATCATCCTGCTGGTCGCCTACCTCGTGTTCCGCCCGCACTCGACTGTGCTGGTCCTCACCGGCATCGTTACCACCAACGAAGTCATCGTGGCCCCGCAGGTCTCGGGTCAGGTTGATCAGCTGCTCGTGAAGGAAGGGGACAGCGTCGCCGCCAACCAGCTGCTCGCCGTGATCGCGCCTGCCGAGCTTGCGGCGGACCAGGCGTATTACGCGCACACCGCCGCGGGCGTCGCCTCGACGGTGGAGCAGAGCGAAGCGGAGCTCCGGTACCAGGAGCAGCAGACGGCCGAGCAGATCCGGCAGGCGGAGGCGATGGTGGCGGCCACGGAAGCGCAGCAGGCAGAGGCGGTGGCATCGCTGGAAGACGCCCGGGTGACCAAGGCGCGCATCGAACCGCTGGCCGCGCAGGGGGGAGCGGCGGCCATCGACCTCGACCATGCGCGTACCACCTACGATGGCGCCGTGGCACGGGTGGAGGCGCTGAAGCGTCAGGTAGCCGCGCAGGAGGCCGACCTGGCGCTGGCCCGCGCCAGCGCGGAGCAGATCGCCGTGCGGCGGAGCGCGCTGCTGGCGAACCGCCAGCAGGAGGCGGCGGCCGACGCACAGCGCACCAAGGCGCAGGTCCGGCTGGGGTACACCGAGCTTCGGGCTCCGGTGAAGGGAGTGATCGACGTGCGGGCAGTGCGCCTCGGCGAGGTGGTAAATCCGGGGCAGCCGGTGGTGACCCTGATCGACCCGGATGACCTGTGGGTGCGCGCGGACGTGGAGGAGAGCTACATCGATGGGGTGCGGCTGGGCGACTCCCTGCCGGTGCGGCTCCCCTCGGGCGAGCGTCGCACCGGCGTGGTCTTCTTTCGCGGCGTGGATGCGGGCTTTGCCACGCAGCGGGATGTGAGCCGGACCAAGCGCGATATCCGTACCTTCGAGCTGCGCCTCCGCGTGCCCAACGGGGACCGCCGTCTTGCCGTGGGCATGACGGCCTACGTGCTGCTCCCGATTCCCCGATGAACAACACGACACCTCCGGCGATCGACGTCCAGGCGATCACCAAGCGCTTTGGCGACTTCACCGCGGTGGACCAGATCTCTTTCACGGTCGGAGCGGGGGAGATCTTTGGGCTTCTGGGGCCGAATGGCGCGGGCAAGTCCACCCTGATTCGCATGCTCACCACGCTGATCACGCCGACCAGCGGAACGGCCGTGGTGGGGGGGTTCGACATCCTGCACCAGGCAGAAGACGTGCGGCGGGTGATCGGTGTGATCCCGCAGGCGCTCACCAGCGACCTCGAGTTGAGTTGCCGGGAGAACCTGCTGATCTTCGCCAAGCTCTACGGGGTGCCGCGCGAGCGGCGGCGCAAGCTGATTCCAGACCTGCTCGAGGCCGTCCAACTCACGCCCTGGGCCGACCGTCCGGTGCGGAATCTCTCCGGCGGGATGCGGCGTCGGCTGGAGATCGCCCGGGGGCTGGTGCACGAGCCCCGCATCTTCTTTCTCGACGAGCCGACCACTGGCCTCGATCCCGTGTCGCGGGTGTCGGTGTGGGAGATGCTGGTGCGCATCAAGGCCGAGCAGGACCTGACCGTGCTCCTCACTACCCATTACATGGACGAGGCCGACCGGCTCTGCGACCGCATCGCGATCGTGGATCACGGTCACCTGATGGCACTCAACTCGCCCATGCGTCTCAAGGCGGAGGTGCCGGGGACGAACGTGCTCGAGGCCAGCTTCTCTGAGGTCCCTCCAGGATGGCTGGAGCGTCTGCAGGGACTCCCCGGCGTGCAGCGCGTCACGGGTGAGGCGCCGGTCTTTCGTATCGCGTCTGACAGCGGTCCCGCCACCGCGATGGCGCTGTTCGCGGCCGCCGAACAGGCCGGCATCACCGTGCAGTCACTCGCTATCCAGAGCACTACGCTCGACGACGTGTTTGTCCATTACGCGGGGCGCCAGCTGCGCGACGAGCTGCAGGAGCCGACCGCCGCGGACCGCTCCATCATGGTCACGCGGCGGTAGGCGGGGGCGGGCGGTGCGGCGCATCTGGGCCCTGGTCGAACGCGAGCTGCGGCGCTTCCGCCGGAGCCCGACCCTCATCGTCGCCTCGATGCTGTTTCCCATTGTGCAGCTGGTGGTGCTCGGCTACGCCTTCGGCGGCAACGTCCGGCACCTGAGGCTCGGGGTGGTGGACCAGGATGGCGGCCTGCCGGCGATCCGGCTCCGCGAACTGGCGGGCGCCGTGGCGGCCAACGCGGCCACCTTCGAACCCGTGGTCTATCACGACCAGGGCCAGGCGCTGAGCGACCTCCGGAACGGCCGGATCAACGGCGTGCTCACCATCCCGCCGGAGTTCTCGCGGCGGGAGCTGGGCGGGCACGACCCGCGCGTCGCCCTCATCGAGGACAATACCGACAACTTCGTCTCCGCCACGCTGGCCGGGGCGCTCGGCAACCTGGTCACCGCCTACAATCAGCCGCTTCCCACCAGCGCCCGCCTGCCGATGGGGGTGACGCTCGATGTGGTCGAGGTCTACCCCTACGTCCCCTACATCCAATACCTCCTGCCCGGGTCGATCGTCATGTCGGTGTTCATGATGGTCATGATCGGGGGCGGGATCATCTTCATCGACGACAAGGCCAGGGGCCTGCACGAGGGGTACCTGGTCACCCCCATCACCAAGCTGGAGCTGATCGCGGGCTTCAATCTCTCGGGCGCCATCAAGGCGGTGATGTCGGGGTCGGTGCTGATGACGATCGGCTCCGTCATCGCGGGGATACCGGATCCGTTCGAGCCGTTCCGGCTGCTCCGGGTGTTTCTGGTGATCGTGGTGGCGGCGCTGGCGCTGGTCAGCATGATGTTCCTCATCATGGTGCGGGTGAACGACCCGCTGCTCCCGCGGGCGATCTTCGGCGTGCTGAACACCCTCCTCTTCTTTCCGAGCGGAGCGGTGTACCCGCAGCAAGCCTTCCCCACCTGGATGCGGGCCATCGCGGCAATCGATCCGTTCACCTACGCGGTGCACGCTCTCAAGAGCCTGCTGCTCAAGAACACCGGCCTCCTCGCCATCAGTGGCGACCTGGCCTATCTGGCCGTCTTCTGCGCCATCGCCATGACCGCCGCGACACTTCTCTTCAAGCGGACGCTGTGAGCGAAGCGGGCGCGGGGGAGGCGCCGGCCGCGTTTCCATCCGGCTCCCTGGGTCAGACGGCCCTCGTCCTGGTCGCCGTGCTGGTCCTGACCCATCTTCCGGCCCTGCTCACGCCGGGGACGATCCAGGACGAAGCGGTCTATGTCGTTGCCGCGCGCGAGCTGCTGCACGGTGGGAAGCTGTACATCGATGTGATCGACCGGAAGCCGCCGCTTCTCTTCTATGTTTATGCCGCGGTGCTTCGGCTGTTCGGACCCGCCAACTGGGTGGGCCTGCACCTGGCGGGAGTGGCGTGGGTGCTCGCCACTATGGGGGTTCTGGTCGCTCTGGGCCGCCGGCTCGGAAGTGTCGCCACCGGGGTCGCGAGCGCGCTCCTCTACGCCGTCTTCCAACCCTTCTACGAAGTGAACAACCTCGCCTTCAACGGCGAGGTGCTGATGAACCTGCCCGTCGTGATCGGTTTCTGGCTGGCCTTCCGGCGGAGCCGGAGCCAGTGGCGCCTGGAGCTCCTCGCGGCCGGCGCGATGCCGGCCCTGGGCTTTCTCCTCAAGCAGCCGGCCGGCATCGCGGGGCTCCCGCTCGGGATCTACGTGCTGCTCCCGGCGTACCGCCGGTCACGCGGGCTGGGGTGGCGCCACAGCCTGCTCCACGCGCTCTGGCTGTGCGTCGGATTTGCCGCGGCATTCGGTGCGGCGGGGCTGCTCCTCGACCGCGAGGGGATTCTCCCTCAGGCCTTCTACTGGTCGGTTCTCGATCACGACGTCCCGTACGGGCCGCTGAGCGCCGTCTTCTGGCACCGCGCCTCTTTTGCGACGCTCATCTTCCTGGTATTCTGCGCGCCGCTTGTCCTCGGCACCTGGCAAAGCCTCCGATCTCCGGCGCTGTGGATCGGCCGCCAGGCGGAGCGGACCGCGTTGCTGGTGCTGCTCGGCGTCTCGGCGATCGGGGTGTCTGCCAGCGGGCGGTTCTTCGTGTACTACTACATCCAGCTGCTGCCGCCCCTGTGCCTGATTGCGGCCCCGTACTTCGCGGAGCTGTGGGACGCGCGCCATCGATC
This sequence comes from Gemmatimonadales bacterium, assembly GCA_035501775.1. Taxonomy (GTDB): domain Bacteria; phylum Gemmatimonadota; class Gemmatimonadetes; order Gemmatimonadales; family GWC2-71-9; genus JADJOM01. The sequence continues at coordinate 32,607 of DATJVM010000031.1, forward strand.
GGCCAGCGCACGGTTCATGCTCGGCTGGGTCGCACTCAGCGCCGCGGTCTTCCTGGTGACCGACCTGGTCGAGATGCCGCCCAGGATCGGCACTTCGCAGGCGGCCCAGTACGTACGGAGATCTGCGCACCCGGACGACCGAGCATTCGTCTGGGGTCAGTACCCCCGATTCTATCTCGAGGCCGGCCTCCGGCCGGCGACGCGCTATATCACCTTCTTTCCGCTTACGGGCTACATCTTTGGCAGCCCCTACAACCGCGATCCCAGCCACGAGGACACGACCAATCGGATCCTTCCCGGGGCGTGGCAACATCTGATGGATGACTTTGCCGCGCATCCTCCGCGCTACATCCTGGACACCGAGCAGGCCTACTACCCGCCCAAGTACCCGATCGCCCATTTCCCCTACCTGCGCGACCTGCTGGCCCGCGACTACCGCCTGGCGCTCATGCTGCCCGGCGGGGCGCTCTACGAGCGACGCGCGTCGGCGCAGTAGCGGTTCGTCAGGCGGTCGGGAGCGTCAGCCCGACTGGCCGGAGCGCGATCTTCTCGTAAATTACCGCCGCCATGGTTGTTCCTCGCCTCCTTCTCCCGGCCCTTCTTCTCGGCACCGTCCTTCCCTCACACCAAGTGCCGGTCTCGCTTCCCCTGCAGCAGCTCGTGGACAGCGCCCGCCTCCCGGAGCTGCGGTGGCCCGATTTTTCGGACGTGCAGGCGGACCTCACCCTCGTCTACCAGAAGCGGGACTGGAAGCCGCTCTGGTTCACGGGAGATACGCTGAGCGGTCCCGCCAGAGCCATGATTCAGGTGCTGAACGAGGCCGGCAACCGCGGGCTCGACTCCACCGATTACGATGCTCCCTGGCTGTCGGCACAGGTCCACCCCGCGAGCCCTCCGGATTCCCTGCAGCTGGCGCGTGTGGAGCTCGGGCTGTCGGTGGCCACCGCGCGGTTCGCGCGGGCGCTTCGCTTCGGGCGAGTGAGCCCGGAAGCCGTCCACGGGACGCTGCATCTGCCGCGGGACACCCTCGACCTCGGGGGACTGCTGGATTCGCTGGCGGCGAGCCGGGAACCGAACGGTTTGCTGCGGGCGCTCGAACCGCCCTTCATCCACTATTGGCTCCTCATGGCGAGCCTGGTGCGCTATCGCAAGCTGGCGCGCGACTCGACCATCACCGCGCTTCCACCCATGCCAAGGCACCTCCGGCCGGGTGAGCCCTACGCGGGGGTTCCCGAGCTGCGCCGCCTGCTACGGGTCCTGGGTGACGACCGCGACACCGTGTCGGACCCCAGCGACTCGGTCTACAGCGGCGGGCTGGTCGACGCGCTGAGGCGATTCCAGATGCGTCAGGGATTCACGCCGGACGGCATCATCGGCGATTCGACCCGCGACCGCCTCGAGCATCCGTTCGATCAGCGAATTCGCCAGATGGAGCTCACCCTGGAGCGGTGGCGCTGGATGCCCCGGCACTTCAGCGCGCCGCCGATCATCGTGAACATTCCCGCGTTCCGCCTGTACGCCTTCAGCTCCACGGACCTGGATGCGAAAACGGTGCTGGCGATGAACGTGGTAGTGGGCACCGCGTACAAGACGGAGACGCCAGTCTTCGCGGACCAGCTCGAGTATCTCGTCTTCGCGCCGTACTGGGATGTCACCCCGACGATCGCCGCGCGCGAGATCAAGCCGGACGCCCTCAAGGATCCCGAGTTCCTCGCCAGGAACCGGTACGAGCTGGTGCAGGGAGAGGAGGTCGTGCCGCCCTGGTACGAGAACATCGAGCTCATCGGGCAGGGAGTACGGGTGCGTCAGGAGCCCGGCGAGCACAACGCGCTCGGCCTCGTGAAGTTCATCATGCCGAACGATTTTCAGGTGTACCTGCACGATACGCCCGCGAAGTCGGTGTTCGACCGGACCCGCCGCGACGCGAGCCACGGCTGCATTCGGGTGGGCAACCCGTTCGGGCTGGCCAAGTTCCTCCTCAGGGATCAGCCGGACTGGACCGATGATCGGATTCGCGCGGCGATGCATGCCGGGGAGCCGACCACGGTACGGTTCCGGGCGCCGGTCCCCGTCTACATCATCTACGGGACGGTACTCGCGACCGAGACCGGGGAGGTATTCTTCTACCCCGACATCTACGGGCACGATCGCACCCTGGATCGCCTGCTCCGGCGGGGGTATCCCTACCCGCGGGTCGTTGCCCGGACCACAACCCGAGTGACCGCCAGTCCATAAAGGAACCACGTGACGTCTCCCAAGTCCCTGCTCGCCCTGCTTTGCATTCCCCTGTTGCTGGCCGCCACCGCCGCGACCGTCGTGCCGGTTCCAGGCCCGGTCCATTCTCCCTCGTCCCTTGGCGGCGGGCACGAAGTGGGCCTGAGCGGCGCGCTACGTATGATGGAGGACAGCGGCGCCATGCGGTCGCTCGATGGCGCGCCGATCGCGGGGATGGCGTTCGTTCCGCTCCGCGCCAAGACCGGCGCCACCTGGCGAGGCTATCGGATCGGCTTCTGGCCCGGGGAGCGTCGGCTGGGGAGCCGCATCCGGTATCCGCTGCCGAATGGCTTTCTGGAGGTCACGCCCGAGAGCCAGGACCTCCAGGTCTCGGCCCATTTCAGGGTGCGGGACTTCCTCACGCACGACCAGTCCGCCCGCTGGCCCAAGGTGCTCGTGCTTCACCTCAGGTTGGTCGACAAGCTGGAATTGATCAGCGAGCGGCTTGCCGCCCTGGGCCGCCCCTCGACGCTTCGCGTCATGTCGGGCTTCCGCACCCCGCAGTACAACGCGCTTGGGGTCGGCCGCCGAGGCGGGCGGGCACAGGACAGCCGGCACATGTACGGGGACGCCGCCGACATCTACGTCGACGGCGACGGGAATGGGCGAATGGACGACCTGAACCGTGACGGCCGCGTCACGATCGAGGACGCGCGCTGGCTGGCGGGGATCGCCGCCCAGGTCGAGGCTCAACACCCGGAGCTGGCGGGCGGGATCGGGGTCTACGGCGCCACCAGCACCCACGGGCCGTTCGTCCACGTGGACGCCCGGGGCACACCGGCCCGCTGGTGATGACGCTCAGCCTCGGCGCCCGGTGGACTTCGGTGTCGGCTCGCGGGGCAGCACGAAGTCGTCGGGTTCGGGGGGACGGAAGGTGAGGTCGATGGCGAGGAACAGCGTCTTGGACCAGGGGAAGAAGGCGATCGGGAAGCCGAGCATGAGCACCATGTCCGCCCGGATGATCAGGTCCCACGGCGGTGTGGGCCAGGTGGCGATCAGCGCGCCAACTAGGGCCAGCGCGAAGACTGCCTCCGTGGCGAACAGGTTGATCGAGTAGGAGCCGATCCAGTACCCGCCCTCGGGCTCCCGATCGTAGCGGAGTCCGCACGATGGACAGCTCGGACACATACGGAACCAGGACACGAACATCGGGCCGCCGCCGCAGGCTGGGCACCTGAGCCTGAGGGCGCGCAGGTAGAGGAGACTCGGGCCGCTCATCCGGCGGGGCGGGTGGTCCGCTGGCGCCCGGCGAGCACCATCCGCGCCGATTCCGCCGCCGGCCCACCCTTGCGTATCATCGCCCGGAGGGTGGCCTCGTCCTGCTTGGCCAGCTGGGCCGCCATGGCCACGATCATGGCGAGCCGCCCCTCCCGCTCCCTATCGGCCAGTGACTGCTGGTGCGCCTTGAAGCCGAACCAGACCGCCGCCACCGCCGACCCGAAGAACATGAGAAGCGAGGAGCCGATGGTTTCCCGGCGGACCCATCCGCGGGTGGCCGCGAAGACCAGCCCGAGCGACAGCAGCGCCAGGCCGAGCGCCACGCGGGTCACGGTCCGAAGAGAGCGCGCCTTGTCTCCCACCGGCATCCGATTGTCCGTCGCCCGAGACAGGCCGCTTGCGGGTATCGTCATTCGTCCTCCCCACCGAGTTCGTAGCGTTCGTCGATGATCGCGCCCAGGCGGTTGAGGGCGGCGCGCAGCCGGGGCACGCTCGGATCCCCGCCCCGGGCCCATACTACGATGTCCCAGGGACGGTCGGCGAATGCGTCCGGCGGCATGGCCTCCTCGGCGGCCGTGAAGAGCAACTCCTCCAGCGGGGCGGCCGGGTCGGCCCAGATCCCGATGGCTTCGTCCTCCACTTCGGCATGCGAGGTCTCGGCGGCCGCCTCGTCGAAGATCGCCGCGGCCGCCTCGGCTCCGGTTCCGCCGAGGACAACGGCAAGACCGCCGTGTTCGATGATGGAGCCGGCGAACTCCTGGTTGAGTTCCGCCAGGGCGGCGCTCGCCTCGTCCAGCCACAGCACCGCCACCGACAGCCGGTCCGATGCGGCGTTGGCGGTCACGGGCAGATTGAACGCGGGCACGGTGCTGAGGAAGACCCGCTTGTCTTCATGGTCGGGGAAGCGGGTGAGGGGCATCGAGGATTACCGTCGGCACGTCGCTGCGCCAGGGCGCCCTAGATGGGAAGATCCTCTCGCACCAGGGCGAGGATCGCCGCCTGTGGCACCACGAGATATTTCTTCTCTTCGAATGTGATCTCGACGGCTGCTTTTCGAAAGAAGATGGCGTGATCTCCGACGCGGGCCTGCATGGGTCGCCACCGCAGCTGGCGCTCTCCCACCTTCCAGGGTTCCTCGTCCGCCAGGGACAGGTCCGGGGCGGGGTCGCCGGGGCCGACCGCGATTACCAGACCGCTCTGCACCTGCTGCGCATCAACCGCGGTGGGCGGGAGGTAGAGGCCGACCCGGGTCCGCTCCTCTCCCTCCTCCGGCGCGATCAGGACCCGATCCCCGACGAGGATGAGCTGCTTGCGGGGGAATTCCATGCTGCTCAACCCTGCCCGATCTCCAGCACCTTGAGGCGCCGTTCGCCACGCGGCAGCCGCAGCGCGATCTCGTCGCCCACCCGTCTCCCCTTGAGCGCGCGCCCCAGCGGAGACGCCAGTGAGATGTGGCCGGCCTCGATGTCCATCATCTCGGCCAGGACCACCATGAAGTCTTCCCGCTCCTCCGTGTCGAGATCCAGCACGCTCACCCGGGACCCCAGGCCCACGACGCCCACCGGCCCCTCGCTGGTCGTGAGTTGGCTGACCTGAGCAAGGCGCTGGTGCAACTGGCCCAGCCGGGCCTGCACGAACTGCTGGCGTTCGAGGGCGGCCTTGTACTCGGAGTTCTCGCGCAAGTCCCCCAGTTCGACCGCCTGGGCGATCGCCTGGGGAATTACGACGTTGAGTTCGTGGCTGAGCTGCTCGATTTCCGCGCCCAGCTTCTCTCGCATCTCACGGAGCATAAGGGGCTCGCACAAAAGGAAACGGCCCGGGCTCGGACTGCGAAATGGCCCGGGGCGTTCGCGATTACGTTTTGCTTGGCCGTCTGTACCACAATAATAGTGCCCATTCCCGAGGGGTGCCATAGAGATGAAGGTAACTCATTGCTTTTCTTGCGGTTGTGGTGGACAACCCAGCCACAGCGTGACTCGCAACTGGGGGGTCGGTCCAGCACTTTTTTCCCCAAGGGCCGGCACCCGCCGGCTGCTTGCCGCACTCCTGTTACTGCTCCCGCGCCTCCTCCTCGCGCAGACGAGCACCGAGGCGGCACCTCCGGTGGCTCCGGACTCGGTGGCCGCGACCCTGCTCACCGATGTCCAGAGCCTGGATTCAACCATCCTCGTGGAGGCCCGGTACGCGACGCCCCGCAACTTCACCGGCGCGGTTCTCCCGGGCTATGAAGCGAACCGGGCCTTTCTGCGGCGGGAAGCGGCGCTGGCGCTGGCCCGGGTCCAGCGCCGGCTCCGTACCGGGGGCATGGGACTCAAGATCTTCGACGGCTACCGGCCGGTGCGGGCCACGCAGGCCATGGTCGCCTGGGCAGAGCGCACCGGGCAGATGCACCTGATCCGCGACGGGTACATCGCGAGCCACAGCCGACACAACCTCGGCCTCGCGGTGGATCTGACACTGGTGGATTGGTCGGTGGGCGGACGGGAGGTGGACATGGGCACCCCCTTCGACACCTTTTCGCCCGCGGCCCACTACGGGAACGCCTCGGGGCGGACGATGCGGTATCGGGAACTGCTGCGGCACGCCATGGAGGAAGAGGGATTCAAGCAGTATGAGGCCGAATGGTGGCATTACAGCTATGAGGTGCCGGGGCCGCCGGTGGCGTTCGACAGGGTGGTGAAGTGAGAAGTGAGAAGTGAGAAGTGAGAGGTGAGAGGTGAGAAGTGAGAAGTGAGCGGTGAGCGGCCCACTGATGTTGGTACGCCCGCGGCTAACGGCTGATGGCTGACGGCTGACGGCTCAGCGCGCGTTCCAAGCCGTCAGGTTCCGCTGGATCTGACGCACGTGCACCTCGAGGTGCTCGGCGTATGTCGTGAGCCAGGTCTCGGCGCCATAGGCGCCCTGCTCGGTGTGGCGGCCGGTCTTCCGCCACTGCGCTTCTGTCAGGCGGCGCAGCAGGGGGACGGTGTTGGCGCGGACCGCGCGGACGGTCGTCAACGCGAGATCGAGGGGATGGTGATGATAGTCCAGGTCTATCGCCCAACGGTCCTGATCGTAGCCGACGATGAGCGGCTCGGATTCGGCCACGAGGTAGCGGATCCGCAGGTGAGCGTTGCACTCGCTGTCTGCGCAGTGCACAATGACCTCATGGGCGCTCCACCGTCCCGGAGCCGGTCGCCACTGCAGGGCGGCAGTCGGGACGGTGGCCAGGGTGGCCTCGAGGAGATCCGGCCCTTGGGCGTAGCGTTGGATGAGCTGAGTGCGTTCGGCGGGGGTCACGGGGCCTCCAGGGTGGAACGGTCGGGTCGCGCCGCGGTGCTGCTCGCGACGAGAATGGCGAATTCTATTCGGGGAAATCTCTGACACCCACCCATTATTTCTTGACTAACGTGGGGTGAAAGCGTATTCTCTCGTCGGCATTTCTATGCCCTTCCGTGGCCCCCGTTTCGACAGGATGCGCGTACTGATGCTCCAACCTACAGGCCGGCGGCTGTTCTCCTGGGCTCCGGCACTCATCCTTCCCGCGCTGGTCCTCCTGGTCGCGGCGTGCTCCCCTGATCAATATCCCCAGACGACCCTCGACCCCCGGGGAGATTTCGCGCGGGAGGGGGATCATATCCTGCGCACCACGTTGCTCTGGGCGACGGTGGTGTTCGTGCTGGTGGAAGGGGCGCTGCTCGTTGCCATCGTCAAGTTCCGCGATCGGCCGGGCGCCGCCGAGCCGCCTCAGACCCATGGCAACACGGCGCTGGAGATTGTCTGGACCATGATCCCCGCGTTCATTCTCGCGATGATTGCGGTGCCGACGGTCCGCACCATCTTCAAGACCGCGGTGAAGCCGGGGCCGGAGGCGCTGCAGATCGAGGTCATCGGGCATCAATGGTGGTGGGAGTTCCGCTACCCGCAACTCGGCATCACCACCGCGAGCGAGTTGCACCTCCCGGTGGGTCGCACCGTCAATCTGGAAATGACTACGGCGGACGTCATCCACAGTTTCTGGGTCCCGCAGTTCGCGGGGAAGCGGGACGTCTTCCCCAACCGCTACAACAATCTATGGTTCAAGGCCGAGGTGGCGGGGAACTTCCCGGGACAGTGCGTGGAGTTCTGCGGGGCGGAGCATGGCCGGATGGGGTACCGCATCGTCTCGGAGGACTCGACGTCCTTCGACGCCTGGGCCAAGGCTTTCAACACGCCGCCCCGGGATTTCTCGACCGATTCTACCGCCGACCCCCTGGTGAAGCAGGGCCAGGCGCTGTTCACGGCCAAGGCCTGCTCCGGGTGCCATTCGATGTATCCGGCGCTGCCACTGGCCGGTCCGAATCTCCACCATATCGGGAGCCGCACCTACGTGGCGGCCGGGTCGCTCAAGAACACGGATGAGAACCTGGCCCGATGGATCAAGGACCCGCAGGGGTGGATGCCAGGCGTCCTGATGCCCAACCTGGGCCTCTCGGACGACGAGGCGAAGGCGCTCGTGGCATACCTCCGCGCGAATAAATAGGGATCGACATGGCAACGACCGCACTGCCCCAAGCGCATGCCCACGCCGCCGAACCGACGGGCGTCTGGAGCTGGATCACGACCGTGGATCACAAGCGGATCGGCATCCTGTACGGAGCGACCGCATTCCTGTTCTTCCTGATGGGCGGTATCGAGGCCCTCATCATCCGCCTCCAGCTGGCGGCCCCGAATCAGACGCTGGTCACGCCGGACACCTACAATCAGCTGTTCACGATGCACGGTGTCACGATGATCTTCCTCGGCGTGATGCCGTTGTCCGCGATGTTCTTCAATTTCATGATCCCGCTCCAGGTGGGGGCGCGGGACGTGGCGTTTCCCCGGCTGAACGCGTTCAGCTACTGGGTATTCCTCCTGGGCGGCCTGCTGCTCAACTTCAGCTGGCTCCTCCACTCCGCGCCTAACGGCGGGTGGTTCGCGTACGCCAATCTGACCACGAAGCAGTTCTCCCCCGGGCTCAACATCGATTTCTACACCGTCGGGTTGCAGGTGCTCGGCATCGCCTCGCTGGCGGCCGCGGTCAACTTCTTCGTGACGATCGTCAACCTCCGGGCGCCCGGCATGAAGATGATGCACATGCCGATGTTCACCTGGATGAGCTTCATCACCCAGATCCTGCTGCTCCTCGCCTTCCCGATCATCACGGTGGCGCTGATCCTCCTGATGATCGACCGCACCTTCGGCACCCACTTCTTCGTGCCCAGCGGCGGCGGCGATCCGGTGCTGTGGCAGCACCTGTTCTGGCTGTTCGGGCACCCCGAGGTCTACATCCTCATCCTGCCGGCGTTCGGGATCGTGTCGGAGGTCCTGCCGGTCTTCAGCCGCAAGCCGCTGTTCGGCTACGCGGCGATGGTGTTCTCCGGGGTGTTCATCGCCTTCGTGGGCTTCGGGGTCTGGGCCCATCACATGTTCGCGACCGGCATGGGGCCGTTCGCCGACGCGTTCTTCTCGCTCGCCACGATGGTGATCGCCATTCCCACCGGGGTGAAGATCTTCAACTGGATCGGGACGATCTGGGGCGGGCGTCTGTCCTTCAAGACGCCGATGCTCTTCGCCCTGGGCTTCGTCGCCATGTTCATCATCGGGGGTCTGTCGGGCGTGATGCACTCCTCGCCACCGGCCGACCTGCAGCAGACCGACACCTACTTCATCGTGGCGCACTTCCACTACGTGCTGTTCGGCGGGTCGATCTTCGGGCTGACGGCGGGCGCCTACTACTGGTTTCCGAAGATGTTTGGTCGGATGCTGGATGAGAGGCTGGGCAAGCTGCATTTCTGGACGATGCTGATCGGCTTCAACCTGACCTTCTTCCCGATGCACATCCTCGGCCTGAACGGGATGCCGCGCCGGGTGTATACGTACAGCCCCGAGTCGAACTACGCGGCGCTCAACCACCTCGAGACGATCGGGGCCTTCATCCTGGGCCTGTCGATCCTGCTGTTCATCGTGAACATCCTCAAGAGCGCACGCTCGGCGCCAAACGCGCCGGCCGATCCCTGGAACGGCGCGACGCTCGAGTGGTCCATCCCGTCGCCGCCCCAGGTGTTCAACTTCCCCAAGCTGCCGCAAGTGCACAGCCGTGACGCGCTCTGGGAGATGAAGCGGCAGAACGGCGGATCGGTGCCCGAGCCCCAGCGGGTCGATGGCAAGGGGATTCACCTGCCGAACCCGTCGTTCCGCCCACTGATCGCGGCGCTCGGCGTTGCCGTGACGCTGGGCGGATTCATCGGCGGGTCGCATCTGCCGATCCACCTGCTCGGGCTGGCGATCCTGTTCTTCGGGATCTACTCCTGGGCCTTCGAGCCCGCCTGACGGCGGAACCTCGACTGCGGGGAACCGTGACGAGTGGCTGGCGGCGAGAGAGCGCCGTTCGGCCACGACCAACAACGTAAGGATCGACCGTGGCTGATACCGCACACGCGCACGCCGACGACCATCACTACACCTCCACCGGGATCGACAACCGGAAGCTGGCGATTTGGACCTTCATCGGGTCCGAGTGCATGTTCTTCGCCTCGCTCATCGGTACCTACCTGGTCTACAAGGGACGCGACGTCAGCGGCCCCAAGCCGCACGCCGAGTGGCTGCTCAACGGGGTGCCCCAGGAGCAAATGCTGGAGATCCCGCTGGTCACCGTCGGGACCGCGCTGCTCCTGTTCAGCTCGTTCTTCATCGTGCTGGCATTGAGTGGAGCGCAGCGCGGCAGCCGGAAGGCTCTCATCGGCTGGCTGAGCGCCACGATCTTCTGCGGGATGTTCTTCGTCGGTATGCAGGTGTTCGAGTTCACCCACTTCGCCCACCGCGGCATGGGCTATACGACGAACCTGTTCGCGTCCACCTTCTACACCCTTACCGGCTTCCACGGGACCCACGTCACGATCGGCCTCATCTGGCTCGCGTCGGTGCTGTTCGTGGCGCTACGCGGCAAGCTGCCTCCGGCCAAGTCGCTCAACCTCGAGATCGCCGCCCTGTATTGGCACTTCGTGGACGTGGTCTGGATCGTGATCTTCCCCGTCGTCTACCTCATCCGCTGAGCCCGCACGCCATGGATGCCACCGCCCACGCACCCGGCGCCGCCGACACCGGACATGCCCATCCGACCTGGAAGGTGTACACCCGGGTCGCGATCATCCTTTTTGTTCTGACGGCGCTTGAGGTGGCCTGCTACGAAGTCGCGCACCGCCACTCCCCGGCAGGCCTGGCGACGGTCCTCGAGCCCATGGTCGTGGAGGTGCTGCTGGTCCTCTCGGCCTTCAAGTTCGCGCTGGTGGCGATGTTCTACATGCACCTCAAGTCGGACGGGAAGCTGCTGTCGAGCATCTTCAGCTTCTCGCTCCTGCTCGCGGCGCTGGTCATCACGGCGCTGATGCTGCTGTTCAGCTACCTGTACCAGCTGCACCCCACGGCGAATCCGCTCAAGTAGCCCCGCCGCCGCCCTACCAGGTATCCCCTCCCCCGCCCGGGGGCCAGGCCCCCAGGGCCTGGCGCAACAGCGCCACCTGCCCGGTGTGATAGCTGTTGTGGGCCACCAGCTGCCACAGAACATCACGGACGCTCTCGCCCTTGGCGGGGTGCACCAAGCGGGAACCCGGTTCCCCCGCATCGAGGCTGTCTGCTAACGCGGTGAGACGCTCGAGCTGCAGGTGAAAGCGCGAGACCTGCTCGTCCCAGGCCGCGCTGGAGGGGGGCTCGGGTGGCGGCCAGCTCTCGGTCGCGTGGGCCGGATAGGATGCCTCGGGACCGGCGATAGAGCGGAGCTCGTAGTCCATCCAGTAGCTCATGTGCCAGACCAGCTGCCAGATGGTGTGCGGGGCCGCGGCCACCCGGCGTCCTGCCAGCGCCGCGCTGATGCCGGAGATGGCGGCCACTGGATCCAGGTGGGCACCCGTGCCGCGCAGCAGCTCCTTCAGTACCCGTTGTGCCTGATTCATTCGGCGGCGATCACGGCGATGGTCGTCTCGTAGCCGTGGTGCAGGGGGGAGTCGAAGAGCGCCACCGCGGCGTCTTCCAGGCAGGTCTTCTCGATGGCTTCCAGGGCCTCGAGATCGAACAGCTGCGGGTCGATTGCCGCGTAGCCGGGAAACTGCTCCTGGATGGGGCAGGCATTCTCGAGCACGATCCCCGCCGCTGTCATCATAGGAAGTCCCATCATGCGGCAGACCAGGGGCCGATGCGCGTAGACCCGGCAGGCGCCCTCATCATCGAGCAGGGGGCAGGGCTCAGCGGCCAGCTCCTCCGAGATGGCGTCGAACCGATGTTCCTCGAGCGCCTGGAGGTCCCACGGCGCGCGCCAGTCGGGGGCCAGGCGGCGGATCCGGGCGAGCAGCGCGAGCCCCCGCTGCCGGACCGTCGCGCGCTCGGCCTCTGGCAAGGCCCCGATCGCCTCGCGGAGCAGCAACCCGTCCGCGACCGTGATATCGAAAGGCCCATGACAGCAGGCGGAGCAGCCCTTGTGGCAGGGGATCACGCCGGGGTGCTGGGCCCTGGCGTTCTCGAACCAGCGATCGAGTCGGCCGAGCAGCTCCTGCCAGCGGAGCGCGGCTGGGTGCATGGATCAGCGCCGCCAGGCCGCGGCGGCCAGGCAGAGCCAGCCCGCGAGAAAGGCCACGCCGCCAAAGGGGGTGATGGCGCCCAGCGCGACACGGCCCGTCAGTGCCAGCGCGTAGAGGCTTCCGGAGAAGAGCACCGTCCCCGCGAGAAACAGGCGCGCCGCCCATACAGCCAGGCGGGAGGAGTCTCCGGCGATCAGCAGGGCGGCGACCAGGAGCGCCAAGGCATGGTACATCTGATATCGCGCGCCGGTCTCGAAGACCTGCAGCATCTCCGGGGTGAGGCGGCTGCGAAGTCCGTGCGCCGCGAACGCGCCCGCGGCGACGGAGACGAAGCCGGAGAGCGCCCCGATCGCCGTGTAGGCGCGGTCGACGCCGGTAGTCACGACGGCCCGCCGGAGAGGGGGGTCGGGTCGACCGCCATGCCCATGGCGTGGTAGCCGTTGTCCACGTAGACCGTCGTGCCGGTGATGGCCGAGGCGAGTGGGCTCGACAGGAAGGCGGCGGTGGCTCCAACCTCGGGCGCCTCGAGCTCGCGGGGCAGCGGGGCATTCTGCCGGCAGTACTTGATCATCATGTCGATGAAGCCGATCGCGCTGGCGGCGCGCGAGGCCCACGGTCCCGCGGAGATGGTGTTGATCCTGACGCCGTAGCGGCGCCCCGCTTCAAAGGCGAGGGTCCGGGTGTCGGCCTCGAGGGCGGCCTTGGCGGTGGACATCCCGCCACCGTAGCCGGGGATGACCCGTTCGCCCGCCATGTAAGAGAGAGAGAGAAACGATCCGCCCGGGCGCATGAGGGGGGCAAAGGTCCGCACCATGGACACCAGGCTGTAGGCACTCACGCTGACCGCGGTCAGATAGCCGGCTCGGCTCGTCTCGATGAGCGGCTTTTTCACCTCCGGACCGTTGGCCAAGCTGTGTATAACGATGTCCAGCGGCTGGTTGCCGAAGTCCGTCACCAGGCTCCGGGCCACGCCTTCGATGCTGAAGTCTCCACGCTCCCGGTACCGCTTGTTCTCGAGGATCTCCGCGGGGGCGTCGGCGAGCGAGTCGAACTGCGCGTCCAGCGGGTAGATCTTCTCGAAGGCCATCCGGCGCCCGTCCTTGAGCGCCAGCGAAGCGTCCATCTTGCCGCGTTCGATGAGATTGAGAAAGATCGTCATCGCCGGGGGCCACGTGCCGACCGCCACCGATGCGCCGGCCTCGACGAGAGCCTTGGCGATGGCGAAGCCGAACCCGCCATCGTCGGCGACACCGGCCACGAACGCGCGTTTCCCGCTGAGATCAATGGCGAGCATGTGAGGCAGGTCCTCTCGATGGTGGTCAGGCGCCCTAAAGCTATGGGATGGAGGTTCGAGCGTAAGAGGCGGGGAAGCGGCCGATCAGTCTGACCGGAGGACCTCGAGCGCCGATTGACGGAAGAGCGCGGCGCTGGTCCAGAGGCCCGTCACGATGGGGAGCGCGAGCAGCAGGAGGGCCAGCCACCCGAAGCCGCTCCAGGGAACGCTGAACGGCACTTCGAAGACCCACCGGGTGAGGGCCCACCCGCCGAGGGTGGCGAGCCCCGTGGCAACGATCGCCGCCAGGGCGCCCAGCGCGGCGTACTCGGTTACCATGACGCCGATGATCTGGCGGCGCGTGGCCCCCAGCGTCTTGAGGAGGGCGGCCTCCCTGAGGCGCTGGAGGCGACTGGCCGCTAGCGCCCCGATCAGGACGACCGCGCCGGTCGCGAGACTGAAGAGGGCCATGAACCGGATCGCCAGCGCTACGCTGCCGACAATCCGTTCGATGGTCTGCTGCACCGAGCTCAGGTCAATCGAGGTCACGTTGGGATCGCGCTCGGCCACCAGGCGCTGGAGGCGCCCTGTTTCCGCCGGGGTGCGGGAGCGGGTGAGGAGGACAAAGCTCTGCGGGGCCTCGTCGAGTGGTCCGGTGGGGAAGACCGCGAAGAAATTCGGCTCGAATCGCGCCCAGTTCACCTCGCGCAGATTCGCGATGACACTGGTGAGCGGAACACCCTGAATGTCCCAGGTGAGGGTATCGCCCAGTTTCACGTTGAGGTCACTGGCGATGCCGGTTTCGAGTGAAACCGGTACCGGCGCCCCCGGCGCGGGATGGCCCTCCCACCAGCGGCCGGAGACCAGGCGCTCGGAGCCCACGGTGGTGTCGCGGTAGGTCGAGCGATACTCGCGCCGGAGCGCCCAGGGTTCCACGCGCCGCTCCCCGCCACCGCGCCGCCGGGGCGTCGAGTCGGGAAGCATCGTCGACACCGGGACGCCGTTGATCGCCTGGAGCCGCATCGGCACGATCGGCACAGTGGGCTCAACCGTCAGACCTTCCCCGTGAATCAACTTCAGGACATCGTCCTTCTGGTCCGGCTGGATGTCGAAGAACACCAGGTTTGGCCGCCCCTCGCCCCGGTCGAGCTGCAGCTGCTGCAGCACGTTGTGCTGCGCGACGGCGAGCGCGCCGAGCAGGAAGGCACCGAAGCCCAGGGCGAGCACCACCGCGACGGTCTGGTTGGCCGGGCGGTACAGGTTGGCCAGCCCCTGGCGATACACGTACAGGAGACGGGAAGGGAACCAGCGGCGGAGCCCGCGGATCAGTCCCAGCGCCGCCAGCCAGAGAACGAGAAGGGCGGCACCGGCGCCGAGGGCGAATAGCAGGCCGCGGAGCGGGTTCGCCACCTGCAGCACCGCCAGGGCAATGATGCTCGCCGCGAGCGCGCCGCGCGCGGCCCAGCGCCAGAGGTCGCGGCCGCCGGCGGGTGTCGCCTCTTCCACATCGTGACGGAGCACGGCGAGGGGCGGAACGGTTCGGACCTGGAGCAGTGGGAGGACGGCGAACACGGCCGCCACCCACGCCCCGACACCGATGCCTAACAGGATGGCAGCTGGCGAGGGCCGCACCTCCAGATCGAGCGGCAGGAACTGTCCGAAGACGTGCGGCAGGGCGAACTGAAGCATCACGCCCATGCACGCGCCGATCAGGCTTCCCGCCAGGCCCATGGCGAGCGCCTGCACCAGGTAGAGCAGGAAGACCTGCCCGCCCGTTGCCCCGAGGCAGCGCAGCACGGCGATGGTATCTCGCTTGCGCCGGATAAAGACCTGCACCGCGCTCGCAACGCCGATGCCGCCCAGGAGCAGGGCGACCAGGGCCACGAGGCCCAGGTAGCGGCGCAGCTGGTCGAGGAACTGCTTGAGGTCGCGCTCTTCCTCCGCGGCGGTGCGGATCCCGCCGGAGTGGCGCGCCAGTACCGGACGCCAGCGCTCCGCGAAGGCGCGGGCATCGAGAGCCCGCGAGGTCCTGAGGTACCACTCGTATTCCACCCGGCTGCCGAAAGTAATGAGGCCGGTCGCGGCGAGATCCGCGCCGGGGATGAACACGCGGGGCCCGAAGGCAGCGCGGATGCCGACGTCTCCCGGAAAGCCGGTGACCGTACCGACGATCCGGAACCGCGAGTTGCCGAGGGCCATCGTGTCGCCCACCTGGGCGCCGAGCGCCGTCAGGAAGGACGGGTCCACCAGGGTGACGCGGTCCTGCTTCGTCAGATCCGACCAGGTCCCGGCCGGATCGGTGCGGATCTGGCCGTAGAAGGGGTAGCCACCGTCCACGGCACTCACCCGCACCAGGCGTGCTCCGCTGGTACGTGGCACGTAGGCCATGCCCTCGAAGCTGGTTACCGCCGCCCGGTCGGCGTCGGCACTGATCCCCGCCGCTCCCGCGATGGAATCCACCAGGCCAGTGAAAACCGAATCGGGCCGGCTCCTGGCGTGAATCACCATGTCGCCGCCCAGGAGCGCGCGGGACTGTCCTTCCACCGCGGTGCGCAAGTTGTCGGTGAAGGAGTTGATCGCCACCAGGGCTCCGACACCGATCGAGATTGCCGCGGTCAGGAGGAGAAGCCGCCGACCCGAGGCCTTTCCCTCCCGCCAGGCCATGGCCAGGACGAAGCGGAGGCCCGTCATGCGTCCGTCCGCCGATCATCGACCACCTCGCCATCCGCCAGCCGGATCAGGCGTCGGGCCTTCTGGGCCAGCTCGAGGTCGTGCGTTACCAGGATCGTGGTGGTCCCGAGCTCCCGATTGAGGTCCAGCATGGTCTCGATCACTCGCGCGCCCGTGGCGGCATCGAGGTTTCCGGTGGGCTCGTCCGCGAAGAGAATCCTGGGCCGATTGCTGAACGCGCGCGCCAACGCCACACGCTGCTGCTCGCCGCCGGAGAGCTGCGCGGGGTAGTGGTGCTCCCGGCCGCTCAGCCCGACGCGCGCAAGCAGCTCGTCGGCCCTCGGGCCGGCGGCCTCGCCCCGCAGCTCGAGAGGCACCTCCACGTTCTCCCGCGCGGTCAGGGTCGGAATCAGCTGAAAGGTCTGAAAGACGAACCCCACCCGCTCGGCACGAAACCGCGCCAATCCGTCCTCGGACAGAGCACCGAGGTCGATGTCGTCGACCACCACCCGCCCTGACGTCGGACGATCGAGTCCGGCAAGGAGCCCGAGCAGCGTGGTCTTGCCACTGCCGGAGGGCCCCAGGATCGCGACCAGGTCCCCCGCGGCAATTTGGAGAGTGATATTCTTCAGGACCAGGAGTGGTAGACCGCCCGAGAGGTAGGATTTGGCAAGCGATTCGGTGCGGATCATGAACCGATTAGCAGTGAGGGGAGACCGGTGGGCAGGTTGATCACGCTCAGAATCATAGCGGGACCAGCCCTTCTGTGGCTTGCCGGTTGTGGCGAAGGCGGCGCTTCCCGTCGCCCCGCCTCCGCGCCACCGGCCGCGCCGGCGGAGGTGCCGGCGCCGTCGACTCCCACCATCGTCTTTCTCGGCACGAGCCTCACCGCCGGACTGGGGCTGGATCCGGACAGCGCCTACCCGGCCCTGCTGCAGCGGCAGCTCGATCAGGCCGGGCTTCACTACCGGGTGGTCAATGCGGGAGTGAGTGGAGAGTCGTCAGCCGGAGCTCTGGCCCGCGTGGATTGGATCCTGCGCGCCAACCCGAAGGTGCTGGTGCTCGAGACCGGCGCCAACGATGGGCTGCGGGGTCAGGATCCCGACTCGATCGAGGCCAACATCCAGGCCATCATCGATCGGGTCCGGGAGCGCTCGCCCTCCACCCGCATCATCCTGGCTGGGATGGAGGCCATGCCCAACCTCGGGGCAAGGTACGTGAAACGGTTTCGAGCGATCTATCCGGCGGTGGCCGCTCGCAATCACCTCCTCCTGATTCCCTTCCTGCTCGCCGGTGTGGCCGGCATCGACTCGCTCAACCAGCAGGATGGCATTCACCCGAACAACACGGGCGAGCGGCTCGTTGCCCAGAATGTCTGGGCGGTGCTGAAGGGCGTGCTCAGATGATCGCGCCGTAGCGACGAGTCGCCCCTCGATCCGCTCTCAAGATCCGATTGGGTGACGTGCTGGATGCCGTGCCGACGGTCGAGCCGATGATACTGGTACGACTTCCCGTCCTCGAACGCCGGCCCGGCCACGGGCTAATCGGGCGTGGGGGGCGTCCCGACCAGCATGCGCTGGACCTGCAGGGAAAGACGGCGCCCGACCTGGGGAGGTGTGAGCGCTATTGCCACCGCAACAGTGGCTACCAGAGTCATCAAGAGAAGCATTACCTGGAGCACGCGGACGTTGCTGAACACCGCGCGGATGGAAAGCCGTTGCCGCTTGCGGGAGGCGAACGCCTGGGTGCGTGCGTCCACGGGCCCGCTCTGACGCGACGACCCTCGTGCGGGCGGCGCCGACTCCCCATTGGGTTGCACGATGGGTGACCCAAGCACCCGTTCGATCTCGGCGAGGGTGACGTGTGGCCCGCTGTCGATCGGGTCCCGGCCCTGGCCCGGCGGCCTCTCACCCGGCGCGGGCCGACTCTGGGGCGGGTAGATGAGCACCAACTCGGAATTCCCGTTTCGCTCGACCTCGGTAGTAACGCTGTCGGCGTGGGCTGGGGAGAATGCGGGGTGGGCGGTGATGGGGAGCCACTGCCCCGTGGGGCTGTGGAAAACCTCCCAGTCCTGATTGATCGCCCCACGGCGGACGGCTCGGACGAACTCCTCCTGCGAGTAGAATGAATACTCGCCCCCGGAGGGATTCCTGGTCTTGATGTGTGCCATCGCTCTCGGCCGTAGAAGTCCAACTCTCTCTGGCAGCAACTCCCGGGCCGACATCGCAACACATTGATTTCCAATTCATTGGTTATGCCGACTGGGGCGATTGTGATGCAGCTAACTGTTCCACCTGTGGTACCGACTCCACTGCGGCTGCTCGCCTTCGCGGCCTCGTTGCGGCGGGAGTCCATCAACCGGCGCCTCATCAGGGTGGCGGTAGAGGTCGCCCGGAGCCAGGGAGCCGAGGTAGATCTGGCGGATTTCCGTGAGTTCGAGATGCCCCTGTACGACGGCGACCTGCAGGAACGCTCCGGCATGCCACCGGGCGCCCTCGAACTCCGCCGCCGCCTGGAGGGGGCGCAGGGAATCCTCCTGGCCTCTCCGGAGTACAACTACTCCCTCCCCGGCACCCTGAAGAACGCCATTGACTGGATGTCCAGGATGCGCCCGGTGCCGCTTCGGGGGAAGAGCGCCTTCCTGCTCGCCGCTTCGGGCGGTCAGATCGGCGGGATTCGCGGTCTCTGGCAGCTGCGCATCCCTCTCGAAGGGCTCGGGGTCTTCGTGCACCCGGACATGTACACGCTCCCCCACGGACGCGAGGCCTTTCGGGAGGACGGCTCCCTGGTCGATCCGACTCGACAGGAGCGCCTCGAGGTGCTGATGAAGGGCTACCTGAGCGCCGCCCGGGCGCTCGCGGGCGCGGGCTAGCGATGGCGAGGCGGTCGTTGCGGGCCCCGGTTCCGGGCGTACCTTCCCGCCCATGGGTGCGACTCCTGATCCCACTTCGCTTGCTCTCGATGCCGTTCTGACGCGCTTCGCGCGCCGGGTGAAGTACATCGGTGTCCAGCACGGCCTGCAGGGCAGTGACGTGGACGATCTGGTGCAGGAGGTCGGTCTGCGACTCTGGAAGGCGCTGGAAAGCGGCGAGAAGATCCTGAATGCTCCAGCGTCCTATATCCATCGAACGGCGGTTTCCGCGGCGCTCGATATCCTGCGGCGCCGCCGCGTCCGGCGGGAAACACCGGTGCGCCTGTCCCGCCCCAGTGGCCTGGCCGCCCTGGGGGAATCGCCGGGGGCGGATCGGATGCTGGAAGGTCTGGAGCTGCAGGAAACGGTGGGTCGCGCCCTGGAGCGGATGATCCCGGCGCGACGATCCGTGGTCAAGATGTACCTGGCCGGGTACGGTCGAGAGGAGATCGCTGATCTGCTGGGTTGGACCGAGCCGAAGACCCGCAACCTGCTTTATCGCGGACTCGCCGACCTGCGGGAGGAGCTCACGGCGATGGGCATTGGCCCGGAGGCACTGGATGAGTGAGCGCCGCCTGCGGCAGAGTTACGACATGATGCTGGCCCTGCGCGCCGAAGCGGCGCTGGGCCGCGAGGGATGCCCTGAGGTGGACCGGCTGCTGGCGCTGATCGAGCGGAGCGGCCAGGAGGAGGCCCGCCTGGCGCTCCTCGACCACGTCATGGCGTGCCCGCATTGCCATGCCGAGTTCGAGTTTCTGCGGGCGGCCCATCGGGCCTCCGGCCAGCACTTGGAGGGAAAGTAGGTCCGGGCCGCCCGCTCACGCGGCCCCCTGCGCCTGGCTCCAGGCACTCACCGGGTCGATCACCGTGGTGATCAACTCGATGCGGTTCGCGGGAAACCCACCCAGCGCCGCGTGGCGCCGGATCAGAGACTCGCTTTCCGCCTCGTACAGACAATAGAGCTTGTCGCCCGTGACGTAGCTGTGCATCCAGCGGATGCGCGGCCCCATGGTGTTCAGCACCTGGGTGAACTTGCGGCAGATCCGGTTGAGCTCCGCCGGCGAGAGCCGACCAGCTCCGGGCAGCTCCCGCTCGATGACGAACTGTGGCATCGCGACCTCGCTTGGCAGACTGTGACCCGCATGAACCCTGTGTCGAGTCTACGCGGCGAGGGTGCGGCTATTCTCAGCCCTTGGGTGGAGCGTGCGGCAGATCACAATGCGGCCGGAGCCCCGTGCTCGATCCGGGCCCGCAGCTGGTCGAGGTGCGGCTCAAGAGCCGCCTCGATGTCCTCGATGCTGACGCGGCCGGCGACGGGGCTCTCCGCCAGCGCCAGCCAGGGGGCTGGGGCGGCGTAATCGTAGTCGCCCGTGACGAGGATTGGTGTGCCATACCGCTTGACCTCCGGGCCCCGTCCCGGAAGCCAGGGGTCCGCCCAGTGGTAAAGCCAGTGGGCATCTTCTTCCAGCAGGCGCACGCAGCCGTGGCTGGCGGGGCGACCAGGCAGGGCGTACTCGTGGAAGGCCACGCCACGGTCGGCTACGAAGTTGACGTACCAGTCCAGGATCCAGCTCGGATCGTCGGTGCTGACCTCCTTGCGAGACTTCCAGTTTGCGAAGAACAGGCCGCTCTCCGTCGGGGTAGCGGGCTTGCCCGTGCTGGTCGGACCCCAGCGCACCAGGGTGCCATGCACGTACGCTCCGAAGGCCTGCACCCGCCGGGAGACCAGGATGAACTTGGGGACGCCGGCAAGATCGGGGATGGATGCAGGGAATGGACTGTAGTCCAGCTCCGGGGCAATGGAATCCGGGACCACCAGGTCGCGCCGTCGCGCGTGTCGAAGATCCACCCGGTTGATCTTGAGAACCGTGAGCCGTTCGGCCGAATCGAGGGCCGCCATGCGCCCCCAGGCCGCTGCCGCAACGCGACGAAAGGTCTGCGCCTGAGACCAGCCGTGCCTGGCGGCCCACTCGGGGGCGCCCCGGTGAATATCCACGGTGGCAACCGTCAGCGGGGCTGGACACGGAGCTCTCTGGCAGGTGTGAGGCGGAACTCTGTGGTGTGGTCCCCACATCAACGCGCCGGCGCCCAACAGACCCACTACCCTGACCGTGCTTCTCCAGCTCCTGCTGCTTGCTTCTGCTCCACAGTCGACGGCCATGTGCTACTGCATCTCCCCGGTCGACACCGGCCAAGCCACGTTGTGATGGCGCCTTACCGAAAACACACGTCCGGGTGTGGCGTACCCACCCGGACGTTCTCGGTCGGCAAGGCGGCTGCCCAGGCCCTCCATGGGCAACCGGCGTACCAGTAATGGCTGGCTCGAGGAAGTAGCGCTGCGGAGGGGAACGGATGCCGCTCAGCCGCTGCGCTGAAGCAGCTCGGTAATGGCGGCCAGGTGGTGATCGTCGTGCTCCGCGACGAAGAACGCCAGGTCGAGGAGCCGCATCTGTGTTCCGAGGCGCGGATGCCGGGCCGATCGCAGCCACAGTTCTTCCTCTGCCGCCTCACAGGCGTGGACCAGGTGGCCTCGCGCGGCAGCGAACTCGGCGAGGATCGTCGCCAGAGGGCGGGCGTTGTGGTCCGCTTCATCCGTCCCGCGATTGGTAAGGTCCGCCGCCTCCAGCTCCGAGCGCCCGGACCTCAGGTCTCGCACGCGCGCCATCCAGAGCGGCTCGAGGTCCAGCAAGTGCCCGGCGTTCTCCTGCATCGACCATCGGTTGTCGAGCCTCGCAATCAGGCTCGGCGGTGAGATGTCCGATAACCGGGTGTGAAGCCGGGCGGGGGTGCCGCGCAGCCGTTCGATCAGGCCCGGCGCGGCCGCGACCGGCAGGTCGAAGCTGAACCGCCGTTCGAACCAGGGTTGGCGAGCGATCATCTGGGTCGTTGGCCTTGCGGTGATACCGTGTCGGAGTGAACCGGGGGAAGGGCCGACGGCCCCAACTCGGCGGTGCGGTAGGTGTACGGTGTCTGCGTCCTAGAGAAACTCGCGACGCCGAGGGAACTCCTGGTCTGAAGCGCGATCGAGATCGAGGTGAGCCGGGCATAGCCCGGGAAATGCTCTCGCACGAACTCGGCCACCTCTCGAGCCTTGGCCGTCCGCTGGTCCGAGGGCAGCTTCGCCAGATCGGAGTTGACGAAGGTCACGATCAGGGTGGTGCTGGTTTCGTTTACCACGATCCCCGGTCCCCCGAACCGCTCCGTGAGACTCGCCTGAAGCTGCTGCAGCTCGACCACGCTCTGCTGCAGTTCCTTCAAGTTAGAGCAGGCGGCGATCAGTATGGCGCCGACCATGATCCCGATGCTCCGGATCAGGTGCATTCGTCAGCCTCGATAGTGGACTACGTCGCGGCCTCGTCGGAGCGGCGGAACCGCGCGGCGGAGCGGGCCCGCGCCTTGACCGCCTCGATGGTCCGGTCCCGGGGTGGGGCGGTGGTGACGAGGGAGGCCAGGAGGTCCGTCGCGGCTGAGGCCACTCGATGGACCGCCGTCTCGAAGGCCGCTTCGTTTGCCTTGGACGGCTTGCTGAATCCGCTCAGCTTGCGCACGAACTGGAGCGCCGAGGCCTGTATCTCTTCCGGCGTCGCCGGCGGCGCAAAGTTGTGCAGCGTCTTGATGTTTCGGCACATGGCATGACCGCCCAGTGATGAAGAGTGAAAGCCGTCAGGGACGGAGCGCCTTGCCGAAGCGGCGCCCCGTCGCCTGCAATCCCACCCGCGGATAGAAAGCTCGCGCACCGACCCGGTCCTCGTGAGTGGTGACAGAAAGCCACTCACAGCCGGCCTCACGGCCGCGGGCTTCCGCCGCCTCGACGAGCGCCCGCCCCACCCCTGAGGCTCTCGCCTCCTGGTCCACCACCAGGGCGGTGAGCCAGGCGACGGGGTTGGCGCGGTTGAGGACACTGAGGACGTGAATCGTGGCGAGGCCCAGCACGCGACCTTCCCGTTCCGCGATGAGCGCCACCGCCTTGCTCTCCGCCAGCCGCCCGAGGCGACGCGGCGCCTCCGTGGCGTCCATCGGGTATCCGAGTTGGGTCAGCAGGTGGGCAATTGCCTCGGCATCGGCGGTCGTGGCGGGGCGGATCCGGAGGGAGGGCATCGGCTGAACCTCGGGTTGCTCGAAGCAGGGCCGCGGACATTCGTTCGGTCGGAAGCCAGACGCCCCGGCCGCACCGAAGACTACCAGCGGAAAGTCATCACCGCGAGCGCCCGCCTTCGACGCTCGCGACCACGGCTCGCCAAGAGGCCGCTGGTCAGGCGGCCTCCATGTGCTTCTCACGGAGGTACAGGAAAAGGGGAAGTCCCAGGGACACTCCCACCAGGAGTACGGCGGCTATGGGGGCCCAGCGGTGAGGTATGCCGGCCCGTCGGCCCTCGAACCGCACGAAGGCCCAGAGCGCCAGCGCGGAAACGAGAACATCGAGGCCGAAGAAGCCGCCTATCCGGTTCGCGAACAGCTGTTGCATGAACAGCCGGAGGTTCAGCCCGTTGTCTCGAAGGAAGGGAAGGAACTGCGAGTAGGGCAGGGCGATGCCGAGGATGGAGAGACCGAGGTACGTGGCCTTGCGGGACATGAGTCGGACTCCGCGTGAGAGGAAGCCCCAGTATCACGACGGCCTGGACGGGTCGCGCTGTTGCGATTCGGCCGCCGCCTGAATGGGGCGGCCCACCAGCCGTACCATGCCCTGCCGGAAGCCGTCCAGGATCTGGTAGAACGTCGGGATGGCCACCAGCGTGAGGAGGGTCGAGGTGATGACGCCGCCGATCACCGACACGCCGAGCGGCTGGCGGAACTGGGCGCCCTCGCCACGCCCCAGCGCCACCGGGATCATGCCCGCGATCAGGGCGAAGGTAGTCATGAGGATCGGGCGGAGCCGGATGGCACCGGCTTCGATGAGCGCCTCGCGGAGCGCCAGGCCCTGCCGCTCGCGGGCCCACTTGGCGAAGTCGATCAGCAGGATGGCATTCTTCGCCACGATACCCATGAGTAGGATGACGCCGATGAGGCTCATGATGTTGATCGTGAGCCCCGTGACCGCGAGTCCCAGCATCACGCCGATCATCGAGAGCGGCAGCGACAGCATGATGGCGAGCGGGTCGGTGAACGAGCCGAACTGCATGACCAGGATGAGGTACATCAAGAGCCCCGCGACGCCCAGCGCGACATAGATGTTGCCGAACACCTCGTTCTGCTGCTCCGCGTCGCCCCCCTGCGTGACCTTCACGCCGGGCGGAAGGGTGAGATTCTTGAGGTGGGCATTGATGTCGTCCACCACCTGACCGAAGGGCCTGCCGGACACGTTGGCCTCCACGGTGACGACGGGATCGCGGTCGAGATGGTTGATCACCGCCGGTCCGATCGACTGGTTGATGTCGGCGATCTGCCCTAACGGCACGGTGGTTACGCCCCCTGGAGTGACCGCGACCAGCGGGAGCCGGCGCAAGTCCTCCGGGTGCGCGCGGCTCTCCGGCACCAGGCGTACCTGCACCTTACGAGTCTCTCCGCTCGGGTCCACCCAGTTGCCAGCCTCGAGCCCGGCGAAGGCCGGGCGCACCGCCTGGGCCACGTCGCCCACCGTAATGCCGAGCGCGCCCGCGAGGCCACGGTGGAGGTCGATGGTGACCTCAGGCTTCTGGCCCTTGCTCGAGAGCCCGAGGTCCACCACGCCCGGAACGCGCGAGATCTCCGCTTGGACCTGCTCCGCCACCGCCGTGATCGTGGGGACGTCCCCGCCCCGCACCTCGAGCTGGATCTGCTTCCGCTCACCGCTGAAGTCCGTGGTGAAGATCGAGAGCTGCACGCCGGAGATGGCGTCAGCCTCCCGCCGGAGATTGGCGGCGAAGTCATCGACCAGGATCCCGCGCTGACTTCGCGGAACGAGGCGCACGTAGATGTTGCCTTCATCCACCGAGCCCGAGGTCCCGCCCCCCAGCGTAGTGTAGGTGTAGCGCACTTCCGGATGATGCCGCACCAGGGCCACCACCTCCTCCGCCTTGGTCCTCGTGTACGCGAGGTTGGACCCGGGAGGCGTCTCCAGCTTGATGTTGAGCTCGGCCCGGTCATCGAGCGGAAAAAAGCTCACCCCCACCAGTCGGAGCTTCGGCATGGCGAGCGCAAAGGCGAAGGTGGCCACCGAAATCGCGACCATTGTCCAGCGGTGATCGAGCGCCCAGGCGATCACCCGCCTGTAGCGCTCGGCCAGGGCCGCGAACCAGGCGTTGAACCGGTCCAGCACCCGAGTGACCCAGGCCTTGTCCGCCTCGGCCCGGTGCGGGTCCGGCCAGTAAGCCGAGAGCATCGGATCGAGCGAGAACGAGACCAGCAGCGAGACCGCGACCGAGCAGGCGATGGTGAGGCCGAAGGGCTTGAACCACTGACCGGCCACCCCGGGGAGAAAGGCGATGGGAACGAAGACGGCCAGGATCGAGAACGTCGTGGCCGCCACCGCCAGGCCGATCTCGGCTGTCCCCTCTCGGGCAGCGGTGAGATGGTCCTTTCCCATCTCCACGTGGCGCACGATGTTCTCCCGGACCACGATCGCGTCGTCGATGAGGATGCCGATCGCGAGCGAGAGCCCGAGCAGCGACATGGTGTTGAGGGTGAACCCGAAGGCCCATACCGCTATGAACGAGGCCAGCACGCTGACCGGCAGAGCCAGCCCGGTGATCACCGTAGAGCGCCAGGAGTTGAGGAAGAGAAAGACAACCAGCACTGTGAGCAGGGCGCCCTCGAGCAGCGTTTCCTCGACGTTCCGCACCGAGCGATCCACCCGTTCACCGGTGTTGACCACCGCGGTGAGGCTCGCCTCCGGGGGAAGAGCGGTCCGGAGCTGCGCCACCCGGGCAAGGATCCGGCTGCTTACATCGGTCGTGCTGTACCCCTTCGACTTCTTGATGTCGATCCCGACGGCTTCCTGTTTGTCGTATAGCGCGAGCGACCGCGGCTCGGCCGTGCCGTCAATGGCCTGGGCCAGCTCCCCCAGCCGAATCAGGTGTCCATTCCGCTCCGCCACCACCAGTGAGAGAAAGTCCTGCGGCTCCGGGAGCCGGCCCGTGAGCCGAATGCTCCGCTCGTCGTAGTCGCCCTGGATGCGGCCCACCGGCGCGGCGAGGTTCTGCGACTGGAGCGCTCCCACCACCTGCGCTACGCCAACGCCCGCGGCCTCGAGCGCCTCCGGGCGAAGCAGCACCGTCAGCTCGCGCTCGTGCTTTCCAATCACGGAGACTTCCGCGACACCGGGAATGGAGCGCAGCTCCCGCGCGATGCCCGGGTCGGCCAGTCGGGTCAGGTCCGCGGCGCTCAATGTCTGGGAGGCGAGCGCCAGCGAGACGATCGGCCGGTCGGTGTCCGACAGCTTCTTGATGATGGGTTCCTTGAGCTCGTCGGGCAGGTCGCTTCGGATGCCCGAGATCGCGTCGCGAACGTCCTGGGTGGCCTCGAGGAGGGACTTCTCGAACTGGAATTCAATGACAATCTGGCCATACCCGTCCTGCGCCGAGCCCTGCATCTGCTTGACGCCGCTGATCGAGGCGATGGCCTCCTCGACCGGCTCGAGGACCTCCCGTTCGACACCCTCGGGCGAGGCACCCGGATAGATGAGGCCAACCAGCACGAAGGGGGGCTGCACATCGGGGAACTCATCAGTCTTGAGCCGGAAGAGCGCGATGATCCCGAAGGCCGCGAGCGCCAGCATCGAGACGACCGTCACCACCGGCCGTCGGATGGCAAAATCGGAGATCACCACGCCCTACTCCCGCCCCGGGGGGGTCGTGCTGCCATCGGTCCCCAGCTCCGAGGCGTTGCCGAACCGGATGGGCGTCCCCGGGGGAATGCCGCGGGCGCCGCCGAGGAGCAGCGTGTCGCCCGGTGCGAGGCCCTTGATGACCTCCATCCGCTCCCGCGCGGCATCCACCAGGCCCAACTCGACCTCGGCACGTTCGACCTTCCCGGCGTGGACCCGCACGACGAAGGGCCGGAGGCCGCGCCGGTCAACGGCTGCGCTCGGCACGACCACGCTGACTCGGGTGGATGTCGCCACTCGGCCCTCGGCAAACAGTCCAGCCACCAGGCGTCCACCGGTGTTGGGGAGCGAGACGGTGACGCGAACCTGTCGGGTGGCGGGATCCGCTGCGGGGTTGATCCGGGTGATCCGTCCGGTGAGGTGCCTGACCTCGCCCACCGAGAAGGCTACGGGCGTCCCCGGCCGAAGCCCCTCGAGCGCATCCGCGGCCACGGTCCCGTCCAGCTTGAGAGTGGTCGGGTCCACGACCGTGAACAGCTCGGTCCCGATCTGAACGACGTCCCCCAGGTTGACGGGGCGCTCGCTCACCACGCCGCTGAACGGCGCGCGAAGGGTGGTCTTGCTGAGCTCCTTTTCCGCGCTCACCATCCGGGCTCGCGCGTCGGCCAGCTGGGTCTGGGCGTTGGAAAGGGCCCACATCGCCTGCTCGCGGTCACGATCCGCGATGGCGCCAGCCTTGGCCAGGGTATCCGCGCGCTTCGCATCGCGCTCTGCGAGGCCGGCACTGATCTCCGCGGAGCGAAGCGCGGCCTGGCTGGAAGCGAAGGCATCGCGAACCCCGGTATCGTCGATCCGGCCGAGCACCTGACCCTGGACCACGGGCTGGCCCGGCTCCGCGGCGACTTCGACCACGGTGCCAGGGACTTCGGCACGCACCTGCGCGGTGCGCTCGGCGGCGAGCGTCCCGGAGATGGCCGGCCCGACTTCAAGCGTGTCTTCGACCGCGACGGCCATATTCTCCCGGCCCACGAAGATCGCCTGATCCGCGGACGCGGCGGGAGGGGCGGCTCGGCGGCACGCCGCGCCGGTTCCGGCAATCACCGCAAGGAGGATTGACAGGGTCCACCGACTCGACGGCATCATGGTGTGGGTCCGGTGGTGGCGGCGCTGCCCGGCAGAGCGGGAGGAGCCGGGGGCGTCTGCTGGCTGTTCTCCAGGCCGGATTGCGCGTTGGAGAGTGTCTGGCTCACATCGACACCGGGGAGCGGCAAGTCCCGCAGGAGTCGGAGACGCATCCTGGCGACCTGCACGTCCCGCGCGGCCGTGGCCCGGTTGGCCTCGGCCTCCTGAAGCAGCAGGCGGGAGTCGCTCAACTCCGTCTGGGTGGAGATCCCCTCCTGGTAACGGATGGTCGCGATCTGGTAGGCCCGGAGGGCCTGCTCCACGGTTCCCTGCGTGGCCGACCAGGTGGCCAGGGCGGTCTGCAGCTGCTCCAGCGCCTGTCGCGCGTCCAGCTCCGCGCCGACCCGCGCCTGGTGTGCCCGGATCCTGGCCTGCTCGAGACTGGCCGCAGCAATCATGCTGTTGCCGCTCAGACGACCACTGGTCCACAGCGGCACCGAGACGTTCACACCCACGGTCCAATCGGAGAGATAATCCGCCGAGAAGGGATTGCCGTCAGCGGGATAGCCGATGCGGGCGAAAGTGGACCGGAGCGTGACCGTCGGGATCCGGTCCCACCGGGTCACGCTGGTCAGCACATCCTGGATGGCGACGGCCTGGTCGGCCTGCTCGACCGCGGCGCGCTCCAGAACCGCGGTGTCGGAAGGGGCGACCGAAATCGACTCCGCCGCTTGCACCCCTTCGGAGGGGACTTCGTCGAGCGTTGTCGTGAGTGTGATGGCCTGATTGAGCGGCAGCTGCAGCAGCTGACTGAGACGAAGATAGGATAGCGTGCGCTCCGATCGGCGCGCCAGGACTTGGGCCCGCTGATTGTCCCGGGTTACGGTGGCCCGCAGCAGGTCGAACTCGGGCTTGGCCCCGACCTCCCGCGCCAGTCTGGTCTGCACCAGGGTCGTTTCGGCCTGCGCCAGGCTCAGCTCCGCGATGGCGACGAGGCGGTCGGTCAGAACGGCGTCGTAATACGCCTGCGTCACGTCGAGCTGGGCCTGCGCTTCCGCGGTCGTAACGCCGAGCTGCGCGATACGCCGCCCCGCCACGGCGGCGCGCGGACGCCCCTTGAGAATGGCGCTGCTGAAGAGCACCTGGCTGAAGGAGAGGCCGAAGTTGTACTGGTTTGCCCGGCCAAAGGGGAGGTCGCTCAGCGCGGCCAGAGGGTTGAGAGCGGTCAGACACTCCACCGAGCGTTCGAGGGAATCCACCCGGTCCCCGATTGGTGCCGCCGGATTGGCGGTGAACCGGTTGCAGGCGGTCGTGGCCGTGCTGTCGATCGGCCCGCCGCCCAGCGAGAACTGCGACTTGATGGTCCGCGTGTACGAGGCCGCGCCGGTCAACTGGGGCAGCAGGTCAGCCCGAACCCGCCTGACCTCGCCTTCGGCGCTCCGTTCATCGGCGCGCGCCAGCGCGACCGCATCGCTCGCCGGCACCGCCAGATCGAGGGCCTCTTCGAGGCTGAGGGACCGCGCCGCCGGTTGTTGGGCGCTCAGGGTGTGGGCCAGGGCCAGCGTCAGGATCCAGAGGATGGCCTGCCGGGTCACGCGGCGCTCCCCGGGCCGGTTTTTCCGGAACGGACCCCGATTGCTCCCAGTAACAGGCGAACGAACTCGTGGATGACGTTCTCCACCGGCGGCATGTCTGGCCTGGCGAAGTGGTCGCGCCACATGGCATGCGCGAACACCGCTCCGAGCAGGAGCCCGGCGGCGGCGTCGGCCTGGAAGGGGGTCCGCGTGAGGCCCGACTCGCGCATTCGCTCGAGGTAGCGCGAGATGCCCGCGTGCTCCTCCCTCGGCGCCTCCGTGATGTCCGGCGCCAGCTCCGGATGCTCCCCAAGGTCACTCATGAGCTGGGTGATGAGCTGCCGGTTGTCGTGCCAATGCTGGTAGGTGGCAAGCGCCCACGCCGTGAGGTCCGCCTCGGGATCATTCAGCTCGACGGGCGGAGCAGGATGCTGTCCCGACGCCCGCAGCGCGGCCTTCACCAGGGCTTCCTTGGTCCCGAAATGGCGGAACAGAGTGATCTCGTTGACGCCGGCCTCCTGAGCAACCCGTCGAGTGGTCGCGCCCCGGAAGCCGGCCTCCGCATAGATTCGCGCCGTGGCTTGGAGAATTCGGTCCCGGATGTCGTCCATGCGGGGCGATTCTAACGGGTGGTCCTACTGTAAGCAAGCAAATGCTTGCAATAGGGATTGAAGGACTTCCATTTGCTGGCCAGCCGAAACTGCGAGAGCGCGCGTCGGCGGTTGCGCCGTCTGGTGGTTGGCAGCGAATCGGTTTTCCAACGATGTTTTGACGTTCGTCGTAGCTCTGTCCCATTGCTGGTGAGGCCCGGTTGCGTTCGCTCATTCTCGGTTCGGCTCTCATTCTCCTCGCCTGCGATCCCCGCGGGCGGAATGAGCCTGCGCCACCGGCGAAGGCCCCTGTGCTGCCCCCTCCGGCCGGGTCCGCGGCCCCGGTTGTCCGGAAGTCGACCGTGGTGGCGTTCTGGCTCTCGACGTCGGACACTCTGGATGGAGACAGCGCCAGCGGCTTCCTGGACGATTTCCGCTCCTACACCGCGAGCGCCGCACGCGAGCTCCGGGATGCGGACATCGATCTCATAGCCACGTCGGCGGACTCGATCATCGTGGAGCTCAAGGGAGGGCCGCGGCGCGTGATTCAGCTGGCGGGCCTGGATTTTCCGTTCGGGTATGTGCTGGTCGAACCGGGATACCCGGAGACGATACTCACCGGTCCGATGACCGACGACGACCTGATGGATGAGGTCTATTGGTATTTCGGCTACGACGACACCCCCGACTCACTCGACAACCAGACCTTGGCCGCGAGTGAGCTCCGGGGGCGCCCGGCCTGCGTCGCGCCGCGCTCAGGATCGCGCGGCGTCGCGGAGCATCTGGTCGATCCGCTCGGCGGAGACCGCGTCCGGAATCAGGTAGCCGCGTACCGGATGCGATGGCACCTGCACTGAGACGATGCGGCCCTGTCGGTCGAGGGTGACGATCGCGGTTGCGCTGCCGTGATTCTCCTCCGTGCCAACTCGAAAGACCAGCATCCAGGTTCCGGCGGAGTCGGGCTGGAAGTGAGCCGCGTAGAGGCCCGGAACCCCCGTATCGGTCAGGTCGATCTTGAGGTGGCGTCGAGTTCCAGCGACCAGCCCCTCCGCGGTACCCTGGACCGGGTAGTATGCGGCGTCGCCGTGATGGTATACCCGAACCAGGCAGAAGGCGTCTCGTGCCCCGGGGACAAAGGGGTTAGCGGGCAGCTCGATCGAAATCCATGGTGGGCCAGCCAGCCGGACGGCCAGGCCGGGGACCTCGGCCCGCGCGGGCAGTGCGGGCAGGGCGAGAATGGCTATGAGGATGGAGAGGCGACGCACGGGGACCTCGCAGGTGAGCGGTGGGGTGCCTGCCTGACAACACCCGTTTGATGCCGCCTGCTCACAAGGGGTTTAGTTGCCGGGCGGCTCACCCCGGACCTTGAGGGTGATGGTGCCCTTGAAGGTCCTGACCATCACCGTGGCGCGCCCGTCTCCGGTCTGGAACGACCATTCGCCCTTTCCCTGCCCCCGGCGTACCACGGAGGGGGGCACCAGCTGGTTCACGACCCCGCCGCCGTAGCTGAGGAGGTGGTAAGCGGCCTGGAGCCGCACCGGCAGACGCAGCTCGACGTCTCCCCCGTGGGTCTCCGCCTCCAGGCGCCCCTCGCGAGTGAGGTCGCCCTTGAAGGCGATTTCGCTCGACACCGTCTCGAGGCGGACTCGATCCACCGCGCCTTCCATCCCGATGTACAGCCGGCCGCTCACGGTCGAGGCATCGAGGTCGTTCACCACGCCGCGGACCACGATCGTGCCGCTGGCCGTTCGAACGTGGCCCAGCGCGCTCCGGGCCGCGAGCTCCACGTTTCCGTCCAGCGTTTCCACGCTCACGCTCGATGCCTGTCCCGCCACCCGGACCTGACCGCTCACGTTGGTCACCTCGACGCTGCCTCCTCCCGCCGTGATGTCGATCTCGGCGGCACTCGACTTGACCCAGAGGCGGCTCCCCTCGGGAACGACGATGTCCAGATCGGCCACACCCTGGGGCTCGCCGCTGTCCGGCGGCTCGATGCCGAGCTTGAGCGCGGTGGGCACGCCACCGAGATAAAACCGACCGGTGCCGGCGTCGACCCGGCCGCGGACCGTGATGCTGTCCCGGGGCCAGGTCGTGATGCGAAGCGAGCCGGTCAGGGACGACACCCGGATTGCCGCGTTGGGGTCGGCAGCGCGTCCTGCCGTGATGGCGGCCTGCGCCCAGAGATGCCGAGGGGCCAGCACTGTCGCGATCAGGAGGAGAGCACGGCTTGGCCGGGATTTCCTCATCTCAGCTCTCCGTGCCATCAGCCGCCACCGCGCCCCTGAGGAGCGCCAGACGCTGCTGGTAGGCCGCGATGACGATGTGCTCGAGCGCCGCGTTCCCCGGGTCGGCGGCCAGCGCAGCCTCGGCCTCTTTAATCGCGGCATCCACGATGGCGAGGTTCCGGGCCACCACCGCTTGCGTGACAGGCGACAGGGGCCGTGCCGCATGGTTGAGGCGGTCGGCGAGCGCGGCGCTCTCGGTGGCGTAGCGGGCGGTCGCTGTGGTGAACGAGTCAGGTGCTGCGCGCCGCTGCCACACCGTCGCGAGTGCCGCGCCGATGGCGA
>DATJVM010000032.1:0-3070 GCA_035501775.1 Gemmatimonadales bacterium
GTGCTTACCCTGACCCTCTTGCCCAACCTCTACCTCCTGTTCCACGAGGAGCCGCATGAAGAGCTTCCGCGATAACCTGCGCATCGCGGGGGTCCTCGCCGCCCTCTCCGGGTGCAGCGCAGGCTTCGCGTCCACCCTCCCACGGGAAACCCTCGCGGGACAATGGGTCGATATCGAGAAGACCACTCCGGGCGACACGATGGTCTGGGTGCTCGAGCCGAATGGCCGGGACGATCTGCTGCGTGTCACGATAGAAGCAGCGCCGCACGGTATCCGTCGAACCGAGCACCGCGAGCATTACGGGCGGTGGACCGCGGGCCGCCTGTCCGGTGACTCCACAGCCCCCGCTCTCTGCTTCAACCGCCGACCCGGCCGCCAGGCTCCGAGCTGCTCCGCCTTCACCCTCGATACCCTTCCCGACGGGAGCGGGAGCCAGCGCCGCCTCCGCCTGGTCGCCTACCAGGGACGACATCACCAGTCGGATCGCGTTCTGATCGCGCGCCTGCCCTAAAGCGCGCAGGCCAGAGGCTGTCCACCCAATCTCCGGAGGGGGCACTCGGAATCACTGCCGAGCGGGCAGCCCGCTGACCCGTTCTGTCCCTAAGTCCCCTCGGCGCACGCTATCTTTTGAAGATGCAAACGCCCGCCATCCCCGGTTTCCGTGCCGTTCCGTTCACCGGCGTCATCTATGTCATGGCCGAGGCGGCCCGGCACGGTTACCGCTACGGCCACCCCGACTGGTGCAACCTGGGCCAGGGCATGCCGGAGACCGGCCCCCTGCCCGGGGCGCCACCTCGGGTGGATGAGGTCCATGTGTCGCTGGACGACCAGGAGTACGCCCCGGTTCCGGGCATCCCGGAGCTGCGCCAGGCGGTAGCCGCTCTGTACAACAGCCTGTATCGCGCGGGCAAGGCCTCGCAGTACACCGAGCGCAACGTCTGCGTCTGCGGAGGGGGGCGCGCCTCTCTCACCCGGGCCGTAGCCGCGCTCGGCGAGATCAACCTGGGGCACTTCCTTCCGGACTACACCGCCTATGAGGAGCTGCTCGACATCTTCAAGCTCTTCACCGCCATCCCCATCCTCCTCGAAGGCACCCGGGGCTACGAGTTCACCGTGGAGGAGCTGCGCCGTGAGATTACTGGGCGGGGGCTCTCGGCAGTCCTCCTGTCCAACCCTAACAATCCAACGGGACGGGTTATCGCCGGCCCCGAGCTGGAGCGCTGGGTGGCGACGGCTCGGGAACTTCAGTGCTCGCTCCTGCTCGACGAGTTCTACTCGCATTACGTGTGGAGTCCGAGCCAGGCCGTCGTCTCCGCCGCGCAGTACGTGGATGATGTCGACCGCGACCCGGTCATCATCTTCGACGGCCTGACCAAGAACTGGCGTTACCCGGGATGGCGCTGCACTTGGATCGTCGGCCCGCGCGCGGTAATCGACGCCGTGTCGAGCACCGGGTCCTTCCTCGATGGAGGCGGCAGCAAGCCACTACAGCGGAGCGCGGTGCCCCTGCTCGCCCCAGAGATCGTCGAGGCCGAAACGTCAGCCATCCGCACCGCATTCCTCAGGAAGAAGCAGATCCTCAAGGAGGGACTCGAGACGGCCGGCGCCCGGCTTGATCTCGACCCGGAGGGGACGTTCTACTGCTGGGCGGATGTCTCCGGCCTCCCCGAGGGCCTCAACGACGGCATGTCGTTCTTCAAGGCCGCGCTCAAGGAGAAGGTGATCTCTGTCCCCGGCGAGTTCTTCGACATCAACCCCGGCAAGCGCCGGAGCGGCCGGCCCAGCCGGTTCCGGCAGTACGTGCGCTTCTCGTTCGGGCCCGAGGAGGCGGCGGTTGTGGAGGGAGTCAAGCGGATCCAGAAACTGGTCGGGCGGGTGCCGGATGCGGTGGCGCGGTAGGAGGCTTCACTCACGGCATGGAGCTTCGCGATTCAATGTCGGAGCTCCTGGGGCGCGCCCTCAGCCGGAAGATCGGATAGCTCACCACTAGGAGCGCCAGCGCCCAGCGCGCGTCCGCCCAGTCGCCAAGCACGTTCCCTCCGAGGAACGCCAGGGAGCCGAGCAGGAGCAGCCAGGTAACGACGGGGTATCCCCACGCGCGATAAGGCCGTGGGGTCGATGGCTCCCGCCAACGCAGGACGAGAACCGAAACGAACGACAGCAGGTAGTTGAGCACGAAGAAGAAAGCCGTCACCGCCAGCACCTGGTCGAACGTCCCCGACACCAGCATCGCCGCCGTCAGCAGCGCCGAGAAGACCAGGGCGGGAACCGGTGAGCCAGCACGGGTCACCTGCCGCACGCGCGACCAGAAGAGTCCGTCCTCGCTCATCGCGTGGATGATGCGGCTGGTCAGGAGGAGGATCGCGCTGGCCGCGCTGAACAGCGAAACGATGGCCACGACCCGGACCAGGGTCTCCCCGGAAGGTCCGAACACCGACCGCGCCGCCGTTGCGGCCACCAGCGTCTGACCCGCCATCCGGTCGAGCGGCAGGATGTGGAAGTAGGCCAGATTGAGCAACAGGTAGATCGCGATCACCAGGATCACCCCACCCGCCATCGCCCGGGGAATCTGCCGGCCGGGGTCCTGCACTTCACCGCTGAAATAGAGCACGCCGTTCCAGCCGTCGTAGGTATAGATCACCCCTTGCAGGGAGACGATCACGGCGGCAAACGTCGGCAGAGAGTGCGTTGCCACCGTCACCTCACCTCTCGCCGGTGCGGCCGCCGCCAGGCACGCCACGGCCAGGCCCACCAGCACCAGCACCTTGACCAGACTCGTGATCTGCTGGGCGATGTCACCGGTCCGGATGCCGATGCCGTGAATGACGGTGAATGCCACCGTGACCAGTATGGCGATCTCGACGGCGTAAGGCGCGAGTGCCGGGAACAGAACGCCGGTGTATTCGCCGATCGAGACCGTCACAACGGCCATGGAGCCGCAGGAAGACACCCAGTCGCTCCAGCCGATGACGAATCCGGCGTAGTCGCCGAGCGCCTGACGGGCGAACACATATTGCCCGCCGGATCGGGGCAGCATGGCGCCAAGCTCGGCCAGCGTGAGCGCCCCGAG
>DATJVM010000033.1:0-12139 GCA_035501775.1 Gemmatimonadales bacterium
GATGCCTGCAGGAGGTGCCCTCAGCGTCCAGCTCATGGTGGCCTCGGCATGAGAATGCTCCGCCACAGCCCCGCACGCACTTGGGTCTACAGTGGAAGCACAGAGCGGAGTTTGAACGCCCCTGCGATCAACACAATGCCGGAGACTATTCCGAATCCAGCGATCAGCCCCATGATCGTCGCCAGCGTGGCCGGCGGCACGAGGATGGCAAACGCCGATGCGACCACGCTGAGCACTCCGAAGGCCGCGGTCCAGCCCCACGGAAGTCCCAGCTGCTTCTGCTGAAAGGCCCCATAGATGCCAATGACACCGGTGATCATGAGCCACCAGGCGACGAGGACGACTGCGAACGTCAACGCCAGAACCGGGTAGTACCACAGTGAGGCAACGCCGAATCCGACTCCAACGAGACCCGAGAGCAGCAACACCCACCAGTGGTGTACTGTTGATCGCAGTTCGAAGGCCTGTACGATTTCGACCGAACCGGAGAAGAGCGCCCACCAGGCGATGACCAGTGCGAAGGCGGCGACGGACTCCAGGGGGCGGATCAGCACGAAGGCGCCGACAGCCAGACCGAGCAGACCGCGAAGAAAGAGCGCCCACCAGGCCCTGTGGTACACCCGTTTGAGATCATCCAGGACCGCGGTTGCCATATGACCCTCCTGTTCCGCGTGCGCCCATCGGTGAGGTGCGACGGCTGACGCACGAAGGGGCTGTCGCACCGACATTGCCACGGCCACCAAGCGAGCCGGGACTGCTCCGCCACTATGAAGTGCCCTCTGACGTAGACGCCGAGGGGGCAGGACGAGCGATTGATACCGCCGATTGCGCGTAGGAGTTGGACGCGCAACCCATGGCGCGCTGAAGGAACTCTCATCCGCGCCCCACACATCATTCGGGACGGGATTGCGACCGCGAGAATGTACCCGTCAGGAATGAGCCACGCCAGCCGCCCGGAGCGAGTCCACATATTCGGCTAGCAAGTCAGTCGCCTTTTTCTGGGAACTGGTGCCCTGCGTCGTTCTCTTGCGCTTGTTGACCCTGACCTGCACGATAAACGAGAGAGGAGCAACGCTCGCCGCGGCCTGGCACGAGCCGGCTGTGGCGATCACTCCGCCGCCGGCCACGGCGGAATCAGGCTCGTGCGCCGCCGAGCAGCTTGTTACAACGGTCCAGTGGGAGGAGCCGCTAGTGAGCCACTTCGTCCAGACGCTGGAGGGCGGCAGTGACCGCGTCCGGGCGCTCCTCTTGGAGGTACTGCCCGGCCTCCGGCACGCTGTCGATCATGAAGGTGGGAAGAGTCCTACGAAGGACCTCGACCTCCGCGGTGTCGATCGCAGCCTCGTGGGGTGCGGTTCCGAAAAGCAGCAGCACCGGGGCACGAATTTCGTGGAGGTGGTCGGCGAGGCGCTCGGGCTCCTTCGACTGGGACATTCCACGGAAAGCGTCCAGCGTGGCGCCAACATCCCGACTCGGGCCTTGGGTGTATCGATCAAGCACGGAGTCCGTGATCCAAGTCGTATCGCCCGAGTTCCTGAGCAGCCCGTCTCTGACTTCACGACGGATGGTGCCCTGCCCCACCACCCGTTTGAGGAGCGGCGCCAATCGCATGGCCCGGCGGAGTCCAGGCGTCGAGGCCGATTCGACGGGGCCACCATCGATGCTCAACACACCGCGCACCAGGTCCGGCCGGCGATAGGCGAGTCGGAGGGCAATCGACGAGCCGAGGGAGGCGCTGACGATCAGGGCGTGAGAGATCCCCAGAGAATCCAGTGCCGTGCCGATCCGGTCGGCCTGGGCAGTGAGGGAGTAATCCGCCTGCCTGGGTCTGCCCGATTCTCCGAAGCCGAGTGGCTCAATGGCCACGGCATGATACCCGCGCGCGTCGAGTTCTGGCATCACTTTCCGGAAGCTGTAGGCTCCACCAAGCAGTCCCGGAATCAGGACCACCGCCGGGCCCGCCCCGACGGAGACGGTCTCCAGGGTCTCGCGGGGAGCCACCTGGATGGGGCGGGTCCCGGTGGTGTCTTGGAGTAGCACGGCTAACAGAAGTGGCAGCACGGTAGGGTC
Source organism: Gemmatimonadales bacterium (assembly GCA_035501775.1). GTDB lineage: Bacteria > Gemmatimonadota > Gemmatimonadetes > Gemmatimonadales > GWC2-71-9 > JADJOM01. The sequence continues at coordinate 2,071 of DATJVM010000033.1, forward strand.
GGCTCAGGGAGTAGAGAAACGGGGCAAAGATAGCTCCGATGCAATCCCTAGAGAAGACACCGCGCTGGCAGTTGAGCTGCGCGTCCGTTCCCAGGCACAGCCGCGCCTCGCGGCTCCAAGCAAGCATCGTTGACTGCTGGCGAGATCACAACGGGTGCTCCGGTCACCGTCTGAGCCGCTTGCCGGCCCTCAGGAAGGGGTGAATCGATGAGAGTGGAACGTCTCCTGGGCGGGCGGTGTGAGCACCCGTTTCCGATCTATGAGCAACTGGTGGACGATCTTCTCCGGGCACATGACCGGCCTGGCGCGGCTCGAGACGCCACCGTGGCGCACGTGCTGGCCACCGCGGCAGGCTACTCGTACTCGGATATCCAGACCTTGGCGACGATCATGTCCAGGGTCGGACTCGAGGACCACGGCTGTGTTCGGGTGGCGCAGACCGTTGATGCCATGTTCATCTTCTCGACCGCGTATCTCGTGCAGAGCCGATGCGGCCGGGTCGTGATTCTCAGTTATCGAGGCACCGAGCCGGCGACCTTCGGGAACTGGCTCGGCGACGCCGATGTCGGCGCTGACAGGCTGGTGCTAGGAGGCGAGGCGGTCGCCGTCCACTCCGGCTTCTATCGGAATGTCCGTGCCACACAATGGGGGGTTGTCGCTGAGCTACATCGCGCTCTCCAGGGGAGATCCCTGTCGGACCCGAACAAGGTGCTCGAGCACCCGTTGGAGGCGCTCTACGTAACCGGCCACAGCCTCGGCGGTGCCATGGCCGTCCTCTTTTCAATTTGGATCGCGGCGAATGTTGAAGAGCGGGCCATCGCCGACAGACTGCGTGCCGTCTATACCTTCGGCCAGCCCCTGACGGCGGGAGAGCCGTTGCCCGATATCGCCACCAGCGTCGCGTCCAAGGTCTTTCGTCACGTCAACCCTCGCGACCCTGTACCCGTCCTTCCCCCGGTGGCCTGGGGGCGTTTCGTTCATTTCGGCCATGAGTACCGCTTCATGAACGGAGAGTGGAAGGCTTCCGACAGAGCGGTGTCTCAGCTCAAGGGTATTCATGAGATACCAACCTCGCTCCTGGCCTTCTTTGCCAGCGCGAAACGGCGCAACGCCTCACGCTACTCCATGGCCGAGCACGCGCCTCATCGGTACGTTTCCGCGCTCCGGCCCGCTGGGCGCGTCACCGAGTTCGGCGATTACGCGTGAGCGCCCAACTCACACCTCACACTGATAACACGCCGGGCCAGTGCTGCAGCCATGTCCGGCGCCGGGCCGTACGCCGCCACGCGGGATCGTTCCGATCGACTGGTCGCGAGTCCAGGAGGAGGTGGTCGATATGCGCTTCGAGAGCCCGAGCAATCGGCTCGTCCTCCACGATGAGCATCACCTCGTTTTCCCAGTATCCCGCGGTGATGTCGAAGTTCGCGCTACCGACGGAGCAGACTCGACCATCCACGCTCATGACCTTGGCATGGACGTGAGGGTTTATCGAACCCAGTCCACCCGTCCAGGCTGGCTGCTGTTTGACACTGAACTCGTATCCTTCGCCTCCGGCCTCCACCAGCGCATCCACGCGTGAGTGCACCAACTCGGTCGCGGCCGTCCGCGCCGTGGACCAGGGCCCGCCGAAGGGCTTGCCGTCATGGGTTGGCGTGAGGTTGCCGAAGAGCGCCCGCACTCGAATGCCCCGTCCGATCGCACGCAGAAGTGCGTGCTGAATCTCGAGAATGAGTGGAAACCCATTGACCGCGTAGACGTGGGATGTCGCCGTCTCAATGAGCGCGAGATAGGCTTCGAGCGTGCAGGCGTCGCGCAAGCCGTGATGCACGACGACGCGCCCGGCGACGGTACCTGCGGGCGGTGGTACCAGAATGTCGTACGAAGCGCCCCCGGCCATGCTCCACGCGTCGAGGAAAGAACGCTCCAGCGCCGCGACGGCGGGACCCTGCACCCGGGCCCCGGCATCGAGCCATGGCACCTGGCGCCACGTCGAGATCGGCGCGAGCTTCACTTCGTCGAATCCCGTGTAGTACTCGTGGGAGAGATTCCGCCCACCGACGAGCGCAATCTGCCCGTCGACCACCGCGACTTTGCGGTGGTCGCGCTGCTTGATCTCCTCCACCGACGGGACGCCGGTCAGTGGCCGCGCAATCCGGAGTTCGACCCCAGGGCGGGCCCCAAGCCGTTCGAGCAGCGGATTGTGTGTTCCGAACGAGCCCTCCATCCCGTGCAGGGAATCGACGACCACCCGCACGGTAACGCCCCGGGCGGCGGCCTCCGCGAGTGCCGCCTCCACGGGTCCGCCCACATCATCGTCCAACGCCATGTATAGCTGCAAGTGGACGCGCTCCCGGCTCCCGGCGATGGCCTCGAGCAGCCAGCGGCGTGCCTTCGCGTTGTCCATCTCGATCTCGATGTGGTTGCCCTGCAGAACCGGCGCGCCAGTCGTAATCTCGAGACGGTCGCCCAAAGACTGCGGTCTCCGCGCCGGGACTTGGAGCTTCCACGCCGTGCTTGCCACCTCTTCGGCTCGCACGGCCACGAACCCGTTGGTACGAGGCTGGTGTGGCCCTCGGTGAACGATTGCCGCGACGGGGAATCCAGCCGCGCGCATTCGTGCCCCGACGCGGGCTAGCCGGACCGGATCCACGGCCTCCGGTACATCCAAGGCCGCACCTTCGTCCAGGATGGCGCTTGCGTCGGCCACACGCGAAGCCAGCCCGGCCGCAACCAACCGCTCGCGGAGCGCCATGCAGCTTCGGATCGGACGCATTCGTACGGCCAGCAGGTCGGGTGCCTCTTCGCCTCCAAGTCCGGCCAGTATCTCAAGTTCGTGATCGGCGAGCTCGGCGTCGAACAGCAGCAGCGGCCGCGTGCCCGGTCGGATCACCGAGGCCAGCTGCTCGATGGCAGCTAGAGGATCGGCGGCCGGTCGCTCACCGACACGAAAGACGCCGAATGATTGGCCAACGAGAGCGGAGGCAAGCTCTGCTTCGCCGTTGGTGGTAGTTATCACGGCCGCCGTCCGCCCGGCGGATACGAAGGCTACCTGCTGGTCCGGGATGGGGTCGCAGCGGCCAATGCCACCAGCGTAGCGAATGCTGGCACGCATGACGCCGCCGTCATCGACAGCATCCGCAACGTCGATCGCACGCTTCGGGGCCGGCGCGGACACGGGAAGCGGCGGCAGGATCAGAAGCGGTGCCGGCCACGGGCGAGCGACGAACAGGGCACCCGGGAAGCGAGGCAGCACCAGCAGGTCGATCGGCCCACTTCGCGGCGCGGCCGGCGTCACCAGATCGACCTGTGTCTTGATGCCCGTGACCACAAGCGCGGTCTCGCGATCGAGGAGCTGCGAGTCGAGCAGAACCACGGTAGCGTGCAGCGTGGGACCGCCATGGTCGCGCAGAAACGCCGCGACCGCCGCGCGAGCCCGTGAGCCGATTGCTTCGCACCGGACGTTCCTGATCGGATGACCGTTCGATAGGGCCCGCGCGCTCCACAGCACCGCGATGCTGCATCGCTTGCGCAGCTCCGCCAGGGCGGCAATGAGGTGCAGCGGGAGGGTCCCAACGGCCACGACGAGGTCGATCTCCGACGTGGCGGCGAGACTCAGCAGGGTACTGGCGCCGAGATCGGCCGCCAACGTGAGTTCCACTCGCTTCGCCGCGCTGGTGCTCGCCTTGCGAACCGCATCGACTGCCCCAGTCACCGCCTCGCTGAGGTCCCCCGGAGCCTCGCCTGAAAACCAGGCCACCTTGCGTTGCGATATGTGGGCCACCACCAAGAGGAGGTCTGCGGCCGGTGTCACTTCTCGGATCATGGCGACGGCCATGCTCGCGTCGGCTCCCAGCTCGGTGATGAAGAGCACGCGTCGGTAGTTCATGGTGCGCCCATCGTGAGTCTAGGCACAGGCCGGTCGCTCGGCGATCGTCGTGCGGCATAACGTACTGCCGGCGGGGTCGAGCACGCGAGCCTGGACCGTGGCGATTGCTCCCTGGTCATCGATCTCGTAGAGATTGAAGCCGGCCCGGATCGAGGGATCGGGATGATCCAGTGCCGCCCCGCTCGCGCAGATGACATCGAGCGCCCCAGCGACCGTCGGCAGGGCACAGCGAACGCGAAGGTGGAGGTGGCCGAAGAGCACCAGTCCGCGCCCAAGGGGCGCAAGCGTATGGCGCAGCGCGGCGGCATCCACCAGGCCGTCCCGCAGCTGTGCCAGCCGGGCTCGCCGGTCGACCGGGGGGTGATGCAGCAGGATGACCGGCGTCCGCTTTGCCACCTCGGGATGCGCCAGTATCCTCTCCAGGGCGGTGAGCTGGACTTCACCGATCTTGCCGGAGGCCACGAAAGGCGGACGTGGCACGGCACTCGATAAGGCGATGATCGCGACCTGCCCACGCAACTTCACACACGGATAAGGCCCGGCCGGAAGCTGAGCGGCGAACTGTGGCAGATCGCCGACCAGGAACTTCCCAAAATAGCGGGGGAAACGTCGCTCCCGCTGGATCGAAGGCAGATATATGTCATGATTGCCGGGGACAGCCGTGATCTCCGTACGCCGAGCCACGGAGTCGAGTAGCGTTCGCGCCTCGTCGTATTCAGCCTCCAGGGCGAGGTTAGTGATGTCCCCGGTGATGACGAGGTGATCGGCAGACCTTGCCGCCGCCTCGAGGACAGTCGTCAGGTAGTCGTGACGATAAACGCGTCCACGGTGCAGGAGCAGATTGGCATAACCCGTGATGCGCTTGTTAAAAAGGACCTTCCGCCACTCGACGCCCACCGCCGACAGGATATGCGGATCCGAGAGATGAGCGATGCGAAGCATCTATCCTCCCCAAGAGGAGCATCGGAGCCCACCCCGTAGCCGAGGATAATGGGGACAGACTATCAATCAGAGGAGGCTCCCTACTCTCGGCCCGGCCGACTCTCAGGGGCCGGGGCACTGGGCGCTACTCGGCATCCGCCAGGGCACCCCGGCCGCACTCGCTTACCCACGGGCTTCTCCGGTCCCATCCGCCTGATCGCGGATTCGGAGGATGCGAGAGCCTTGTCACAGGTCTGTTTCGGCCAGAGGCCATGGCTCGCGGCACCTCCAATCTGCCGGTCCCCGCTTGATTCGACCGCATCCTGGGCGAGAGCAGACCGCCCTCTGGAGCGGAATGCCAGCACTACCACCTAGAAGGCCGTCCGGGCGCAGTGATTGAGGCTTAATGCTCGGGGAGAGGCTCGAACTCTCACGGGGATTGCTCCCCAAGGGATTTTAAGTCCCTTGCGTCTGCCAGTTTCGCCACCCGAGCGTGATCTGCAAGCTCAACTCCTACACCGGCTTTGGCAACTCCGCCGCACGGGGTCTGCCCGGCGCTGTAGCAGTCTTGTAGCAGTCCTGGGCTGTCCCTTCCAGGAAAGTGGCCAGCCGCGCCACGGCGTCATCGGTCTCGCGCCGGGTGACGATGTTGTACCGCCGGAAGACCGCGGCCGTCTTGTGCCCGGTGAGCTTCATCGCGGTATCCTGCGCCACTCCCGCATTCACCAGGTTCCGAACCGCGGACCGCCGGAGATCGTGCGGCACGAGACCCTTGAGGCCGATGGCGTCGCACGCCTTCTCCCATCCCCCGCGGATTTCCCGGATCTGTTTGCCGTTCCGATGAAACATCCACGGGATGGAGACACCTCGACGCTTCTCAACCGCCTCAGCGCTCACACGCTGCGCCTCCAGGAGCTTCTCCAGCGATTGGAACTGGGCGAACGGGAAGGAGCGCGCTTCGAGGTTCTTTGTCGTCCGGGGCTCAAGCCGCACCTCTCCGGCAGCGAAGTCCACCTGCTCCCACCGCAGGGGCAAAACCTCGGATCGCAGCCGCCAGCCGGTCCAGAAGGCAAACGCGACCGCCGGCCGAACCGCTGGTGGCAGTTGGGGCAAAAGCGCTGACAACTGCTCCTGACTGAAGAAGCCCTGACGGGCGTTGTTGACCTTCAGGCCCCGAATCGCTGGCCGGTGGGCGATCAACTGATGCTCAACGCCAAGAGAGCACATCCGCCGGAGTGTGGCCAACTCGTAATGGACGGTTGCCGGGGCAGCTCCTGCCTCCAACCGCTTGGACTTGTAGGCCGTGATCGCTGCCGCAGTCAGATCGGCCGCGACAGTCCCGGCGAAGGCCGCACGCAGATGCACCAGCGCGCGCTCCACCCGACTCCACGAGCGGCGGCCGTTGATCTGGTAATCCTGCTCGATCAGGGTCGCCAGCGCTTCAAAGGCCCCACGATCCTCAGCGATGGGTGCCCTGCCCTGCCCCAGCTCTGCTAGCCGCTGTCGGAGAAGTCGGACGGCATCACTTCGCCTGCTCGAACGGGAGGATTCACAGTATCGCCTTCCGCGATAGCTCCAATGAACCCACCAGGTCGAGGCCCGCCGGTAGACCCCGCCTGTGCCGTAGGCGTGCCGGCTCATGCCTCACCCCCAGGCGATGGGCAGGCCTCGGATTGGCAGGCGACTAGCGGTTGCAAGCGGTACGATGTGCACATGGTTTGCTCCTGCGGCCTCGGCCGCTGATCGGGTTACGGGCTGCGTGCCCGTGCGCCAACATGCGACTATAGGCGCACCCCCGCAAGATCAGGCCTGAGAAGAGCTACCTTTCGCTCACCATGACCCCCACCCGCCTGCGCCTTGAGTCCATGCGCCAAGCGAAAGGGCTCAGCCAGGCCGCCCTCGCCCGCGCGTCCGGCGTCAGCCGAACCCTGATCGGAAGGATCGAAAACGGCGAGCGACCGAATGTCACCCTTGAAGTCCTGGACAAACTGGCCGACGCGCTGGGTGTGGCCCCAGCTGAACTGCTGGAATTCATCCCAACCAGAAAAAGGCGTTAGCGGCCGTTCTGGGCTGCGATGTACTCCGCTAGACCTTCCGCACTGAATCGCACGACCTTCCGCGAAAGCTTCCGCGCGAACGGCAGGGTTCGGGTACGCCGGTACATCCAGTCCACCGTCACACCGAGGCGACGGGCCGCTTCCCCGGCCGTCAGGAGCTCCTCAGCGCGGACGCTGCAACGCTTCCCATCAAGGCCCTCCAGAAGCTCCATCACGGCGTCCCGCGTGAACGTCGTCCCCGCGGGCAGTGCCAGGAGGCGTCCGCGCAGCTCAGCGGCGGTCATCCCGAGCGCTCCGTCACGACCAAGTGCCTCGCTCGATCGTACAGCACCCTTGGCTCAGAAACTTGGCGATCCCCTCCAGCAACTCCGGGCGTACACCCGTCCGCTGCGCAAGGGCGAAGGGTGCTATCCGCCCCGGCTCCCATTCACCCGGACTGATGCAAGCCATCGTGTTGACCTTCCGAGCGAACTGCTCATGGGCCAAGCCCGCCCGGAGCACGGACGCTGCGCTGCAAAGCGCAGACGCCAAGGCGCTCGCGTCCGGACCCGTGATGGCCTGCCCATCAGGTGCCAGGTAGTAGCCGAAGATGAGCGGCAGGCGCGGAAGCAGCGCGGAGTAGTCCGTTCCCCTCGGCTGCCAGCCCCGAGCCCTGGCGCAATGGAGCGCCGCTATCCACTCCGAGCGGAGGAACTCGACCCGGGCGCCGTCCCGTACCAGGGCCAGCGCCCCCGGACCGGCTACCGGGCGCCTAGTTCCGAGCGGCATCGTCGTCCACTCCTGTGAAGACCCTCACCCACCGTTCCGGCATCCGCTCCGCGAGCCGGGCGAGCTCAGCATCCAGGTCCTCGCCGGCGTCCAGTTGCAGATCCACTAGCCGCTGATGGATGGCGCGCACCTCATGAGCCTCGAAGGCGTCCGCGAAGGGGCCCTCCCGGCGTCGCGCGTCGATGCGGTTGATCACGGTTGCCAGCCGCTGATCGGCCGTCTTTCGAAGCTCCAACTCCAGCCGCTCGCGATGGGAGGCGTAGTCCAACCGAATCGCCGTGGCGGCGCCTTCAGCCTCGGCGACGCGCCGGATCTGGGCGACCCGTTGCGCCTCAAGACCGTTCAGGGCGTCGGCTTCCTGCCCGTGTCGACGGGCCGCTGGATCCCAAGCCCGTTCGAATTCCTGCTTCCGTCGCGCAAGCTCCGCGATAAGCCTCTTACGCTGCTCGATCCTTTCCGCCTGCTGTTCGGGCCGTCTCATGGTCTCCTCATTAGTCGCTCTGTTCACTTTCGCCCATTTCTCGCTCGAGTTCGTCAGCGGCCTGATTAGCGCCCCGCATGAGCGCCGCGTGGATCTCCTGCGTGATCCGGCGAGCCTCCGCTGGCGTTTGGCAGGTGACAATGTCGCGCTCAAACCGCATCAGCTCGCCGCTCGCTACCGCTGCCAGCGTGCCGACCACCTTGTTCAGCTCCTGCTCGTAATCCGCCAGCGGCACCAAGGTGCCCTCCAGCGCTTCCGTCTCCAGCTCCATCTTCCGCGCGCGAGCAACCTCATAGCGCTCGGCCGCGGCCGCAAGGCGAGGCGACCTGGATTCGGCTCGTACCTGGCGTTCCAACTCGCGCTCCCGCCACCTTGGAAAGGCTGGCCACCGAAGCAGGCGCTTGCCGTTTCGCATCACGACTGGCGCGCCTGGTCGCTGCGCCCAGACACCGAGGCTCTGCCGTGTAATGCCCAGCCAGTGGGCCGCCTGCGCCTGCTCAATCAGCAGCTCTTCGCTTTGTCCCTTCGTCGCCTCCGTTGTCTCTCGTCGTCTTGTCGTCATATAAGTCTCACACTCACAGTTGATTCAGCGGCTGACGTTTCGAGGGCGCCGGACCCCGCGGCGATAGTCCCCCCGGAAGGACCCGTAAGGGCGTGTCAGGCACCCCCCGAGACGCCGCGTCACCTTTCCCCGGATCGCGACTTGCCTGGAGCTCATGAATTCCTCTGCCGCGGTAGCCACTCAATCGCCCATCGCAGTTGGAGCGGCCCCACCCGCGCCGTCCGTACAGGGGAAGGGGGCGGCGTTTCCGGCTCGATCACGATGTATAGTCTCTCGACCTCTGTGTCGCAGATCGCGAAGCCGGTAGCAGGCAGCCGACAGTGAATCGAACCCGCCGTATCGAGATCCTTATCCGAAGGCGTCAGGTCATCACCGGGATGGCAGTGAATCAGGAAGTCCCCGTCGAGCAGTCGATGAGCCAAGAATCCCGCACGACATGAGTGGCCGCGCATGTGGAGTCGCGGCTCGCCGAAGCGGCCATCGGATTGCTTGCTCAAGCTCAGCGCGATTTCACGACCGCCCGCGGTGGCGAACTCTGCGGCCATCAGCGCCCGTGCCTCGGGGGTGATACGTGCAATCATCGCCGCACGTTCGGCCGCGATGTTCTCCGGCCAAAGGCCAATCACAGTGTACCTCCCAGATTGCGATAGGGTCTTCGCGGTCACAGGTCGTCCCTCGAAGCCGTACAATTCTCACCGACCAGCGCGGCCAGGTACGCCGGGTCAAGAGACTCCAGGCCGGGGCCAGCGGCCTCGGCGTGGTGTGCCCCGGACCGTGCCCAATTCTCTTGCCCTCGTGCGCGTGCCCTGGACCCCTTTTCTAAGGGGTCCGGGCACACGGGCGTGCCCGGCACCGTGCCCACACCGTGCCCAGCCGTTGCCCCAAACGACTTACGCGATTCTGAATTGGTGTGCCCCGGACCGTGCCCCGACCGTGCCCCGGGGTTTTCGAAATCGGTGTGCCCCGGACCGTGCCCCGACCGTGCCCAACCGTGCCCGGCCTCTTCGCGGACGTGGTAGGCCCGGGTCTGTCCAGACCCCCGATCTTCGATCGCCCGGCGGCGCAGGAGGTCCTGCAAGGCGGCATCTTTGTCGACGTTGCGGCCGGTGACCAGCTCCCGGAGGCGGCGAGCGCCGATGCCGGGGTTCTGCTCGATTGCCCGGTAGACCTGGAGCTCGACGGGAAGATCGCCGGCGGCGTCGAGGGTGTACCCCGAGGCCTCGCTGTAGCGGAGCCGGAAGGTTTCGCACCGGATCCGGCCGCGGCTTTTCACGATCCGCGTCGTGGGATCCGCCTGGTCGACCGTCATCTCGAGGATGGCATCGACGCCGGCGCCGATCTGCGAGGAGCCGCGGTACCTGCCGCTGGCGCGGTTCGTGTGGTGGAGCAAGAGT
>DATJVM010000034.1:0-116603 GCA_035501775.1 Gemmatimonadales bacterium
CAGGCGACAGGGGCCGTGCCGCATGGTTGAGGCGGTCGGCGAGCGCGGCGCTCTCGGTGGCGTAGCGGGCGGTCGCTGTGGTGAACGAGTCAGGTGCTGCGCGCCGCTGCCACACCGTCGCGAGTGCCGCGCCGATGGCGACGAGGAGGATAGCGGCCGCGGCCAGCGCCCACCGTGGAACCGGGCGACTCCGGGGCGGGGTTGAGCCGGAGCGCTGTTCCGACATCAGCCGAGGCTCGATGCCGCGCCACAGGTCCCGCTCGGGCTGGATGGAACGCGGCAGGATGCGGGCAGCGGAAAGCAGCGCCTTCTGCCCGCTGAGTTCCTCCCGGCACTCCTGGCAGGAGGCGAGATGGGCTTCGACCAGCGCGCGCTCGGCCGTCGACAAGGCGCCGTCGAGGTAGTCGTCCAGGCGGGCGCCACATTCGGAACAAGTCATGATTTCTCCAGTGCTCCCCGCAAGAGCCGGCGCGCTCGATGCAGCTGCGCCTTTGATGTCCCGGGCGCGATGCCCAGGACCTCCGCGATTTCCTCGTGCTGATAGCCCTCGATGTCATACAGGACAAAGACCGTGCGCGCCCCCTCCGGCAGCGCCGCGATCGCCCGTTCCAGCTCTTCGCCCCGCCCGCCTGGCTGCCTCTCGTCAGGCGCGGCCTCGTGCTGCTCCACGCTGTCGGACAGTGTCTCGCGGGCCGCCCGGCGCCCCGCTGCCCGGCGGGCTCGCAGGACCTCGTTGACCGCCAGCCGGTAGAGCCAGGTGGAGAACGCGCTTTCCCCTCGGAAGGTGCCCAGGCGATCCCAGGCCCGCACGAACACATCCTGGGTCCGTTCTTCCGCTTCGACCCGGTCGCCCAGAATCCGCAGGCAGACGGCATAGATCCGGCCCACATGGGCGTCGTAAAGCGTCCGGAAGGACGCCGCATCGCCCTGCTGCGCTCTGCGGACGGTTTCGTTCACCGGTGCCGGAGGCGGCGGCGGGACCGGCCGCCGGAGCATGGGCAGAGACACGGGCTAGTGCGGGCGCGGGGGAGGGGATGGGGCCAATCTCTCATCGTCCGTTGGGATGCCGGGTGGCGGTGCCGGGTTTGAAGAGGCCGGTGGCGGGCTGTGCCAATCTACTCCTCATCCGTGCTTCACGATTGATTCACGGCACCGGGTGCGTATTTGGATCGCACCCGAACCTTGGAGGAGCGATGCGCGTTCACGATGTCATGCAGACCGCCCTCAAGACCATTCGGGGCACCGATACGGTCGGGGACGTGGTAGCCTTGCTGGCCGAAAGCCACATCTCCGGGGCGCCGGTCGTTGATGAGCACGGTCGCCTCGTCGGCGTGCTTTCCTATAGTGATATCCTGGAGGCACTGGCCGAACATTCCGACCCGGAAGAGCGGGAAAAGGTATTCGACGAGATGCTGGTGCAGGAACTGATGACGCCCCGGCCGCAAACCATCACGCCGGACGCTGATGTCAGGGACGCGGCGCAGCGGATGCTGTACTTGGAGGTCCACCGGCTGTTCGTGGAGGAGGACGGACGCTTGGCCGGAGTGGTCTCCACCATGGACTTGGTCCGCGCGCTGGCGGGGGCCAAGGTGTAACCGAGAAGGCAAGGGGAAACCGGTCGGAGGGGACCGGCGGAAGGGCAGCCGAGCCGGGGACTTTGTTCCCGGCTTTGCTGTTTCTTGACAGCTGCGCCTCGATGAACTAGTGTATCACTACAGCAATACACTTTAGGAGAGGCTGGTCTGTCGCTGTTCGACTCGGTCGACCCCAAGAGCGCCACGCCACTCTACGCCCAGATCGCCGACCGGGTGAAGGTGGCGATTGCCTCGGGCGAGCTGGCGCCGGGCGAAGGGCTGCCATCGGTGCGCCAGCTGGCCTCGCGACTCCGGATCAACCCCGCCACCGTCGTCCAGGCGTATCGGGGCCTCGAGGAGGAGGGGTTCGTCGAGGTGCGCCAGGGAGCAGGCACGTTCGTGAAGGAAGTCGCCGACCAGCGCCGCGATGTGGAGCGCTCCCGGCAGGCCTCGCTCCTCATCCGGCGCATGCTGGCCGAGGCGGGCCGGCTCCGTCTGGCGACCCCCGAACTCAGGGCCGCCTTCGATCGCGAAATCAGACCGGAGACAGCATGAGCAACGTGATCGAGACGCGCCAGCTCCGGTATCGGACGGGGTCGTTCGAGATCCCCGGCCTGGATTTCACCGTACCGAAGGGGTCGGTTTACGGGTTCCTGGGGCCGAACGGCGCGGGGAAGACCACGACCCTCCGCCTCCTCCTCGGGCTGCTCCCGCCCGTTGCGGGGACGATCAGCGTGCTCGGCCATCAGGTTCCCGGGGCGGCGCACCGCGCCCTGGCAGACCTCGGATATGTCCCCGAGCAACCGCACTTCGACAACCTCCTCACCGTTCGCGAAGTACTCGAGTACCAGTCGGCCTTCTATCAGAGATGGGATTGGCCCTTTGTCGAGTTGTTGCTCCGGGAGCTGGAGCTGGACGGCGCGCAGCGGTTCGGCCGGCTCTCCAAGGGGCAGAAGGGGAAGCTGATGATGCTGGCCGCGCTGGCGCAGCGGCCGGAGCTGTTGGTGCTGGACGAGCCGACCGATGGCCTCGATCCTGTCGCCCGCCGCGACATCCTGACCGCGCTTCTCGAGTACGTAGCCGACCGAGGCGCCACGGTGCTCATCTCCAGCCATCTCGTGCATGAGTTGGAACGGATCTGCACCTGGGTGGGGGTGATGGACCATGGGCGCCTGGTGGCGGAGCTCCCCATCGAGCGGTTCCGGAACGGCATCAAGCGCCTGCGGGTAGGGAGCCAGCCGGACGTGGCGCCGGAGGCGCTGCCCTTTGCGCTGCTGGGCCGGGAACCGGATGGGGCCAGCGCCGAGACCTGGATCGTGCGCGGCTGGGAGCCTGACATGGCGGCGGGTCTCTCCGCGGCCGGCCTGTCCCTCCGTGACGTGATCGACCTCGATCTCGAAGACGCGTACGTGGAGCTCCTGAAATCCGCCCGGAGTCTGCATCCGGAGGCAGCATGTTCCGCGTGATTCTGTGGAGTGAATGGAAGTGGTCTCGGCTCGCGATCACGCTTGGAACGATCGCGGGGTTCGGTCTGCCGATGGTCTCGCTACGCGGCGCGCTGAGCGGCGACCCCGCCGAGAAGCCCGCGGAGCTGCTGCGCGCGGTGCAGGCCTGGGGCACGCTCTATCCGGCGCTCGCGGGGACGCTTGGGCTCCTGATGGCGATCGCGGCCTGGGCTCCCGATCATCGGGGCCGCCACGTTCTCGCGCTCTCCCTCCCGATCCCCAGGTGGCGATACGTGCTGCTGCGCTTCGGGGCGGGGATGACCCTGCTTTCGCTTCCCATCGCGGCGGTGCTGGTGTCTGGCCTCATCGCGACGGGTACGGCGTCCCTCCCTGAAGGGCTGCATGGGTATCCCGTCGCCCTCGCGGTCCGCTTTGCGCTGGCGGTTCTGGTGGCCTTTTCGCTCTTCTTCGCGATCTCGGGGAGCACCGCGCGCACGGCGGGGATCATTCTTGGAACCATTGGGGGGCTCATCGTCATCACGATCCTGGCGGGCGTGGCCGGAGTCAACGTGGAGTTTCTGGGGAGGATCCCCGCCGCCGTCTTCGACTGGCCCGGGCCGTTCGCCATCTTCGCCGGGCGATGGATGCTGATCGATGTGTAGGAGGTCGGGCGCTCTGCTCGGGACGCTCGCGGCGCTCATGGCCGCGGGACCGCTCGCTGGGCTGGTGCCGCAGGGCGCCCCGGCCGATTCCACCTTGCATCGACTGGCGAGACGCGCGGACAGCCTCGAACGGGAGTGGATCCAGGCCCGTGTGCTGGTAGATCTCTCGGACAGTCTTGGTCGCGCGGCGGCCCGGGCGGCCACGGACACGTTCCGCGCCGGCTCGCTGGTGGTCATCGCGAATCACTCGCCTCTCCCCCTGGCCGGCGCCACGAGACAGGCGTGGTCGGTACTGGACTCGCTCTACGGCGATAGGGCGATGGCCCTGTCCGGCCGGCCGATCGTGCTGCACATAGCGGACTCAAACGAAGCGGTGAAGAACCTCGACCCCGTGCTTGGGCTGGGTGTCCCCTGGGACGCGGATTCGCTCTTTCTGGTTCGCTTTCTTCTCGCGTACGTCCCGGTGGATCAGCCAGACCTGGCCTTCCAGGAGTGGCTGGGCGGACGGTTGGGGCCCTCCCTCAACCCCGGTTCCGATCTGGAAGCCACGTACCTCGATCTGGTGACGACGCCGTTTCAAGTGGACCGGAGCTGCTATCGAGGCGGCCTTGCCGCATGCCGGATCGCCCTGGGCCTCGAGGACTCCGCCTCGGCCGTAGAGACGTACATGACCGAGCGAGAACGGCGGGACGTCGCCAGCCGCGTCGTTGTGCCAGGTACCACCGAAGAGGGGACCAGCCCCGGGTTCCGTGCCTGCATCGCCGGAGTCGACTCGGCGTGCATCGCGATCATCCATGCTACGCCTCCCCGCGCGCTCCCTCGACCGCTCGGCAGCGTCGCGCGAGGCGTCCTGGTTCGCCTGGCCTTGGCGCAAGGCGGGCGCGGAGCGTACGACCGCCTGCTCTCGGGCAGCGGAGGTCCGGTCGGCCAGCTCTCGGCAGCGAGTGAAATACCGCTGGATAGCCTGTTGGCTCAATGGAGGCGACGCGTCCTCTCGGCACGACCGACGCCGGTCACGCTGCCCCACTATGGCGTTCTGCTTGGCGTGGGATGGATACTCGTACTGGGCCTCTGTGCGTCGCGGAGCTCTCGATGGCGCGTGAATTGAAGTTCTGGGCGCTGGCGGTCGCAGTTGCTTGCGGTGCGGTGCTGGCGTTCAGCACGCGCCGTCCGCACCGTGCCGGCTTCCGGCCCCCACCCGAAGCCGCCACGCCGACGCTCTTGCGGGAACAGGCGAATGAGGCCTGGCGGCGGTGGCAGGCCGCCGCACTCGAGCTTCGACTCGCCGGGTACCGCGCCCGACTCGAGCCGGAGCTGGAGGCCCGCGCGGCGCATGATCTGCCCAGCATCGCCGTCCTGGTGGACGCGCCGGACAGCACGGCGCTGCTGGCACGGCCAATCGTTCAGGCCGCGTTCGATTCGGCCTGGAGACGGCTTGGCCTCGGTGTCACCAAGGTCTCGGTTGGGGTGATCGCGGTGCTGCGCCCCGAGAGGGCCACCGGAGAGAGCGAGGCCGGATGGCTTAGCGCGACATCCTATCTGTTCCCCGATTCCACAGACCGGGCCACCTGCCTGGTGCTCCTGCCAGCCCACGCTGGCGCAGTCCTGCGGAATGGAAACCGGTCCAGCGGATGGTACGCGTCCTGGCTCCTGGAAAGGCTGGGGCCGTGCGCCTTCTACGCCCGTTTCGGCGTGCCGGGCCTGAGAATCCGGCGATGGCTGGCGGGGCACGGGTACGAGCTGGCGGCGACTCCTGAGCGGTGGAACTGGGCCGAGATGCCCGACACGGCCGGCGCCGTCCCGGAGTACCCGACCAGGGAGATGTGGTGGCGCGGTGGGGTCTATACGTTGACGCTCGGCGCGCTCGCGTGCTTTGGCGGGCGCGCGTCGGCCTGCCGGCGCGCGGTGACCGATAACGGCACGCTGGCCCGGGACTCAATCCCCCGCCTCGTTTCGAACCCCTATTACGTTCCGCTTGACCGCAGACGTCTGTTAGGCTCCGGAAGCTTCCTGGCGGCCGTGGCGCGCTCCGTCGGGCCCGATCGCTTTCAGGAACTGTGGACTACCGAGCTCCCGGTGGACTCCGCCCTGAGTCTTGCCCTCCGTGAGCCGGTTGGCGAGTGGACCGCGCGGTGGCAGCGCACGATCGGTCCGGCTCCCGCTTTGACGCCAACTCCACCATTCGCGGAAACGCTAGCAGCGATGTTGTCTGTCGTAGCCTGCCTGGGGATCGCGACCCTGGGTGCAGCCCGGCGACGGGTGGGATGAAAGCCTCCTTCGCGTTGGCCACGGTGCTGCTCGCGCTGGGTGCGCCTGCCAGGGCAAGTGCTCAGTCCGACCTGTGGAGCCGGGAGGTCCGCGCCTCGATCGAGACGATGTCGGCTTCTCTCGCCGAGCAGGGCTACCGGCCGCGCTCCGACGTCCTGGGTGGCCTGCTCGACGCGCAGGAGATGGCATGGCTGCCGATCCATCTCGACCGCGGCGGCGAGCATGTCATAGCGGCGACGTGCGACCGGGATTGCACACAGCTGGGTCTGGTGCTGGCGAACGAGGGTCGCTACGAGATCGTTGCCAACCGCGGGGCGGGGCGGGCCCCCATCCTTCGTTTCAAAACGGGCGCTGCCGGCTGGTACCGGCTCCGGGTGATCATGGAGGGCTGTCGGGTGAGCCCGTGCCGCTTCGGGGTGCGGGTCTTCAGCCGGCGCGCTGCTGGTGGCGCGCAGTGAGATCCCTGATCCGCTGCTCCAGCACTCCGCGCACGCGCATCAGCTCGGCCGCGAGCTCGGCCACCAGTTCCGCCGCGCCATCGAGCGCACCGGCGCGCCCTTGCTGCTCGAGGCGGGCGCAGAATTCGGCCACGCGTGAGGCGCCGATGTTGCCAGCCCCTCCCTTCATGGCGTGAGCCGTGCGCGTGATGCGAGCGCAGTCATTGGTGGCGACTCCGCTCCGCAGGTGCTCGAGTCTGGCGGGCGCTTCGCCGAAGAAGATTCCCAGCAGCTCGTCGGCGAGGGAGGCTCCGCCATCGGGAGAGAGAGAGACAATGTCATCCAGGATCGACTCGTCGATCCCGTCGTCCGCGGGATCGGCGGCCGCCGGCGCGGCGCCGCTGGCTTCGACGTCCGGCGCTTCGGCCTGCTCCTCCTTTCGCCACGCGATCCACCGGTCCACTGCCGCGAGCAGCTCCTCGCCGCGCACCGGCTTGGCCACGTAGTCGTCCATGCCGGCTGCCAGGCACTGCTCCCGGTCGCCCTGCATGGCGTTTGCTGTCATCGCGATGATCGGAGTGTGGCCGCCGGCACCTTCCAGCTTTCTGATGGCCGCGGTCGCGGCGTAGCCGTCCAGTTCGGGCATCTGGCAGTCCATTAGAATGACGTCGTAGGGGAGCTTGCGGGCGGCTTCCAGCGCCTCGAGGCCGTTCCCGACCACATCGACGATGTGTCCCACTTTGCCGAGGACGCGGGTCGCGACCTTCTGGTTGACGGGGTTGTCCTCGGCCAGCAGGATGCGACCGTGCCGGGCCGGCCGTTCCACTGGATCGTTGCCTTGCAGGAACGCCACCCGGCTCGGAGTCCGGACCTCGAACCCGAGCGCACGACGTATCTGGTCGTGGAGCGGCTGGTGGCGGACGGGCTTCGACACCACGCCCGCGGCCCCGGCCGCCACCGCCTGGGGGGCGAAGCTCCGATGGGTCATCGGGGCGAAGAGCAGAACCTTGCTGTCGCGGAGGTCGGCGGCCGCAACGGCGCGGGAAAACTCGAGCCCTTTCGCCCCGTCCGCCGCGAGATCGGCCAGGACGATTTGAAAGGGTCGGCCCGCGGCGGCCGAGCTCTTGAGCCTGGCGAAGGCGTCTCCGGCATCCTCGATCGTCGTGACCTCCAGACCCCAGACCTCCAACTGGTCTCCGAGCGCGGCCCGCTCCACCGGATGCGGCGCGACCACCAACGCCCGTATCCCCGCCAGGTCCACGTCCCGTGCCAGTGGCCCGCTGGCCGCTTCGGCGCCGCGCTCCAGGCGGGCCGTGAACCAGAACACGCTGCCCTCTCCGAACCGGCTCTCGACTCCGATGGCTCCGCCCATCTGTTCCGAGAGCTGCCGGCAGATGGCCAGGCCGAGGCCGGTGCCGCCATACTTGCGGGTCGTGGACTGGTCGGCCTGGCTGAACGGCTGGAACAGGCGGGCCTGCTGCTCGGGGGTGAGCCCAATGCCGGAATCCCGGACCTCGCAGCGGAGTCGCAGTGCGCTCTCCTCGGCAGCGAGGCTCACATGGACCGTCACGCCACCCCGTTCAGTGAACTTGATGGCATTACTGACGAGGTTGGTGAGGATCTGCCGGAGACGGCTTGGGTCTCCGCGGACGTCATCCGCCGCGCTGCGCTCGACGTGGGCGGCCAGGCTCAAGCCCCGCGTGTTCGCCATCTCGGCCAGCAGCTCGAGGACCTCCTCCACGATCTGCCGCAGCGAGAAGTCCACGGTTTCGAGCGACAGCCTGCCGGCTTCGATCTTGGAGAAGTCCAGGATGTCGTTGATGATCGTCAGCAGGGCATCGGCGCTGGAGCGGACGGTGTCGACGTAGTTGCGCTGCTCCGCCGAGAGGTCGGTGTCGAGCAGGAGGCCCGCCATGCCGATGATGCCGTTCATGGGAGTCCGGATCTCGTGGCTCATCATGGCGAAGAAGGCGGATCGAACCCGGACCGACTCGATGGCCTGGTCGCGGGCCTTGGCCAGGGCCTCCGCCTGGCCGGTCATGAGGGCCGCCTGCTCTTCGACGCGCTGGCGTGCATCTTCGACGTCGAGGGAATAGCGGTACAGTTCCGCTTCCTGGCGCTTCTGGTCGGAGATGTCGGTGAGGATCCCCACGTAGCCAGCGGTCCGACCGCTGGGCTCCCGCACCGCGCGCGCCGACGCGCCCAGCCATCGCTCTGTCCCATCCGACCCGGTTACGCGGAATTCGGCCACGAAGTCACGTCGCTCGATGGCTGCCGCCTGCCACTCGGCCCGCACCGCCTGCTGGTCCGCCGGGGCGATGGCGCTGATCCAGCCCGCGCCGTAGGCCACCGCCGGCTCGACACCGGTCAGCTCGCACCAGCGGCCGTTCACGTATCGGCACCAGCCGGTCTCGTCGGTCTCGAAGATGCCCACGGGAGCATGCTCCGAGATTCGGGCGAACCGGGCGGCATCGCTCTGCTCCTGGCCCCGGGGCTCCGACGACATTGCGCCTTCGCGGAAGGACATTGCGGTTACCGGTTCGGGGAACGGGTCCAGCGGGTGACCGCCTCCCGGAGCTGCTCCGGGCGCACCGGCTTGCACAGGTAATCGTCCATCCCGGCGGCGAAGCACCGCGCCCGGTCCTCGGGAGTCGCGCCTCCTGTCATGGCCACAATCGGTGTCCGGCCGCGCTCCCCGGGGAGTGCGCGGATCGCGGTGGTCGCGGCGTAGCCGTCCATCACAGGCATGACGCAGTCCATGAAGACCACGTGAAATGAAAGCCGAGCCAGTTGCTCGACAGCCTCCCGGCCGTTGGCCGCGGCTGCCACCCGGCACCCGGTTCGCTCGAGAAGCCGGGCGGCCATCTCGCGATTGAGCCTGTCGTCGTCCACCACGAGGACTCGAGGCCGCGCTCCGTCCCCGGCCATGTATTCAGCCTTCCCGTCGGGTTCGTCAGCGTCGAGTGTGGGGCTCACGAGCCTCTGGCCTCGCGGTAATTCGGTCCACCCCGTCTCCGGCTCCGCACGGGGCGTCGAGGCCGAGCGACCGGTGACCACCTGCCGGTCCGGAAGGGGATGAGGGCACTTCCTTATATTCGGTTCGGACCCCCGGTCACTTGAGGGCGGGATTCCCCGTCAAAGTGCTGATGGGGCAGGGCCTTGCGACCATTGCCCGGTTCCAACCTTCGGGCCGGTCCCTTGTCTAACCCTCCGAATGCGAACCCCGACATCAGGAATGCGCCCTCTCAGGACCTTCGAGACTGCCGATCCCGACGCCGACGCCATCGACGCCACGCTGGCTGCCAGCGGTGATGCCCACGCCTTCGAGCGGCTCTACCGGCGCCATGTGGGTCGCATCCACACTCTGGTTCGCCGGATGCTGGGCGAGGACGCGGAGGATGTGACGCAGGAAGTGCTGATCCGCGCCTGGCAGAAGCTGGGCTCGTTCCGGGGAGAGGCGGCGTTCGGAACCTGGCTACATCGGCTGGCGGTGAATGTCGTCCTCAACCGCCGCAGCGCACGCGGTCGCTGGCGCAAGCTGTTTCTCGAGGAGCCGGAGCGTGGGTTCGACTCTCCCGGGCGACCGGTCTCCCCGGCGCTCGGCCTCGATTTCGAGGGGGCGATCGCGAAGCTTCCCCCGGGGGCGCGCCAGGTCTTCGTGCTGCACGATGTGGAGGGGTACCGTCACGAGGAGATTGCCGGCTTGCTCCGCATCACCGTCGGCACCTCCAAATCTCAGTTGCACTATGCCCGCATGGCGCTGCGCCAAGCGCTGGGGTGACCTCATGACTCATCCGTTACCGGAGCGATTCTCCGATTATCTCGATGGTGAACTTCCCGCGTCCGAGGCCCGGGCCCTTGAAGCACACCTCGATGGATGCACCGCCTGCCAGACGCTCCTCGCCGAGCTTCGCCGCGTGGTGGCCCGGGCGCAGGCCCTGGAGGACCAGCCGCCGCACGCCGACCTATGGCCGGGTGTGGCCGCCGCCATCGGCGCCAGTCCCGGTCGCCGGCGGGTGTCCCTCTCTGTTCCGCAGCTGCTCGCCGCGGGAATCGGGTTGATGGTGTTGTCGGGAGGAACGGTGGCCGCCGCGTGGAAGTGGTGGCCCCGCCCGATGGGCGAGCGCCCCGCCGTCCTGGCCCCGGCGGCGGCCACGCCCGGAATAGCGGCCGAGTCGGTGGTCTCCGATCGCGGATACGAGGCCGCCATCCGCGAACTCGAGTCGCAGGTAGTGGCGGGCCGCGGCCGACTGGATACGACCACAGTGCGTGTCGTCGAGGAAAAGCTCAAGCTGATCGACCGAGCGATCCTGGAGGCGGAGCGCGCACTCGCCGCGGACCCGTCGAACGTGTACCTGAGCACCCATCTCACCGAGACCCGACTGCGCAAGCTGGACCTGCTGCGCCGCGCCAGCGCGCTGGCACACGTGGTCAGCTGAGGAAAGGATTACCATGTTGCTGCTTCTCGCCGCCCTCGTCGCCTCGCAGGGCACGGACACCACGATCCAGGTCAAGAGTGGGTCGCGGCTCGAGCTCTCGAGCATCGATGGGGATATCACCGTCCAGACCTGGAGCCGGAGCGCGGTCCGCGTCGAAGCCACGCACGATGAGGACACTCGCATCGACGTCGACCAGGGCGACCGGACCCTCAGCGTGAGCGCCCGCAGTCGCTACGGCCCGTCCGAGGTGACCTGGCGCCTGACAGTTCCCGCGGACATGGCGCTCGATCTTTCCAGCCAGAGTGGTACCGTCCGGGTGGCGGGGACCAGGGGGGAAGTCTCGGTCTCGACCGTGGAGGGCGACATCACAGTGGAGGGAGGCGCGGGTTTCATCGCCTTGCAGACCGTCGACGGAAGCGTGGGCCTCAGCGGCTCGAATGGCCGACTCAAGGTCAGCTCGGTCGATGGCACGATCGACATCCGCCGGGCCACCGGCGACATCAAGGCGAGCGCGGTCGATGGCGCCATCACGCTTACCGACATCGAATCCTCCGAGGTCGACGCGAGCTCCGTGGATGGGGCCATCACTTTCGCCGGCGCCATCCGGCCGGGAGGGCACTATGAGCTCTCCTCCCATGATGGAGACGTGACCGTCGTGGCGGCCGCGATCAATGCCGATGTGAGCGTCTCGACCTTCAGTGGGGGATTCGAGTCCGACTTTCCCGTGACGATTTCGGGCACGCAGCATCGCGGGCAGATGCACTTTACCCTGGGGACCGGCGGCGCCAGGCTCGAGGTCGAGTCGTTCGACGGGAAGGTCACCCTCCGCAAGGGAACCGGCGGGAAACCTTGAGGGCACAGCGATCGTCACAGACTCTGACTTCCAGCGAGGGATAGCCATGAAAGCAATCAGTCACGCGTTTATCGGCCTGGGGATGATTGCCCTGACGCCGCTCGCCGCCAACGCGCAAGGGTTCCGCTGGCACGGCGCCCTCGCGGCGGGCAAGACCCTCGAGGTGCGCGGGATCAACGGTCCCATCCATGCGACCCGCGCCACCGGATCCGAGGCCGTGGTGACGGCCACCAAGACCGCCCGCAAGAGCGACACGGCCTCGGTCCAGATCCGGGTGGTCACGGGCGATCGCGGTGTGACCATCTGCGCCGTCTACCCCTCCCGGCACAGCGGAGACACCAATGAGTGCCGCTCTGGCGGAGCCGGGGACAACGATACCAAGGACAATGACGTCTCGGTGGCCTTCGAGGTTCAGGTGCCTGCCGGCGTGGAATTCGACGGCAGCACCGTCAACGGCGGCGTGGTGGGGAGGGACCTGCCGGGCAATGCCTCGCTCAGTACCGTGAACGGTGACGTGGACGTGGAAGCCGGCGGGGTGGCCCGTGGCAGCACGGTGAACGGCTCGATCAAGGCCAAGCTCGGCCGGGCCGACTGGGAGCAGCCCCTCAAGCTGAGCACGGTGAACGGCGGCATCGCCGTGACTCTGCCCGCGACCGCAAGCTGCGAGCTCCAGGCCGAGACCGTGAACGGGTCGATCGAAAGCGATTTCCCAGTGACAATGACCGGGCGGATCAATCCGCGCTCACTCAGGGGGCAGATCGGAAGTGGGGGGCGGGAGCTCAAGCTCTCCACCGTCAACGGCAGCATTCAGCTGATCAAGGCCTCCTGACCTCGGAGCGCCCGCGCCAGTAGAGGAAGACGGGCACGCCGAGGAGCAGGATCAGCAGCCCCAGGAGGGCATTCCGCGGGTTCGAGCGGATCGATCCGAGCACGACGTACACGGCGGCGAGAATGAACAGCAGGGGCGCCACGGGCCAGCCCGGCACGCGAAACGCGCCGGGCGGCTCGGGACGCCCCTGTGCCGCGTCGCGTCGCCGGATCACGAAGAGCGACGCCACCGCCAGTCCAAAGAAGATCCAGTCGCAGAAGACCACGTAGTCGAGCAGCGCGCCGTATTCCCCCGTGACCAGCAGGGCGGTGGCCCAGACGCCCTGCACGATGATCGCCGCGCCGGGGGTTCGGAACCGCGGATGGAGCCGGGCAAAGGCTGGAAAGAACAATCCGTCGGCGGCCATGGTCTGGTACACCCGCGGCGAGACCATGATGACCAGGTTGAGAAAGCCGAAGGTGGACGCGGCTATCCCGGCGCCGATGACTCCGGCCCCGACCTGTCCCATCCGTACTCGCAAGGCGTCCGCGGCGGGAGCGGGACTCGCCGCCAGGCCGGCCGGGCCAAGGAGCCGCAGGTAGGTGAGGTTGGCCAGGAGGTAGACCGCCACGACGATCGTGACGCCGAAGACCAGGGCACGCGGCAGATTCCGCTCCGGCGCGATCATCTCCTCCGCGATGAAATTGGTCTGTTGCCAGCCACCATAGGCGAAGAGCACAGGCACCAGAGCCGCCGCCACCGCGAGAAACGGCGCGCTCGGCGCGACCTGACCGGCGCCGGCCGCCGCGGCGCCCGGCACCGGGCCGGCTCCGCTCAGGCCGACCAGGATGAGGAACCCGAGGGCGCCGAGCTTGAGGAGCGTGAAGATGTTGGTCGTGGTCGCTCCCGGCCGTATGCCCACATAGTTGACCGCCGACAGGAGGAGGATCGCCAATCCGGCGAGTGGCGTGGATAGGTGGGGCGGCGCGCCCGCCAGCCGCAGGGCGTAATTCGCGAAGGTGATCGCCACCGCCGCGATGGCGCCGGTGCCGATCACCAGCAGGAGTGCCCACGCGTACAGAAAGGCGGGGAGCGGCCCCAGTGCTTCGCGGATGTAGACGTAGCTCCCGCCCGCCCGCGGCCGACGCTGACCCAGCTCGCCGAAGCAGAACGCGCCGATCAGCGCGACCAGGCCGCCGAGCGCCCAGACGCCCAGCGTGAGCGAGGCGGTCCCGACCCGCGCCGCGACGATGGAAGGGTTGATGAAGATGCCGGACCCGATGATCCCTCCGACCACCGCCATCGTACCGGAGAAAAGGCCCAGGGTCCGACGGTAGGTAACCGGAGGTGTCATGCCCCCCAATGTACGGAAGGCCGCCGGCCTCGCCTAGCGCAAGCCGACCTCACGTCACGGGGACGCCAGCCACGGACGGCCGGCGCAGGAGGCGCCGCACCCGGGCCGTCACCTCGCGCATCGAGAACGGCTTGATGACGTAGTCGTCGGCACCCAGCTCGAAGGCGCGGACGATGTAGCTCTCATCACCCATGGCGGTGAGCATCATGACCGGGATATGGCGCAGCTCGGGGTGGGACCGGATGGCGCGGAGCAGCTCGAGCCCATCGAGCTTCGGCATCTGGATATCGCTGATGACGAGGGCGGCACCGCTCCGTGCCATGTTGGCGAGCGCTTCCTCGCCGTTGCCATAAGCCACCACTTCAAACCCCTCCCGGCGCAGGTGGCGGGTCACCATCCGCGTGATGTCGGGGTCATCCTCGGCGAGCAGAATGCGGCGCGTGGGAACCGAGACCGTGGCCTCCCCGGCCACGACGCGGTTACGCCCTGAGGCCTTGGCGAGATACCGGAGACGGTCGGCCAGCGCGATGGCTTCCTCCATCGGTTGGCTCTGAGGCACATCCACCACGCCGGCGGAGAAGGTGAGCGTGAGCGGGGCGTCGCCGCCGGGCCGGAAGTCCACCCGGCGGAGCATGGTGAGGGCCTGATCGACCGCCACGCCCGCCTCGACCGCGCTCCGGCCGGCGAACAGCGCGATGAACTCCGCGCCATCCCACCGCGCGAACACGGCCGCCTGCCGCAGAGCGAGGGCCAGCCGAATCGCGGCTCGACGCAGCACGTTGTCACTCACCTGACGTCCCCAGGTCTCCTCGATCCATCGGAAGTGGTCGAGGTCCAGCACGGCCAATGCGAACTGGTGATTCTCCGCGGCGGCGTCACGCAGTCGTCCCCAGGCTTCGAGAAACGCCGCCCGGTTGGGGAGTCCGGTAACTGGATCGCGCCGCGCGGCCTGGGCCTGGTCATAGTAACGCTCGAGCCGAGCACCCACGGCCACGGAGAAGGCCTCGATGTCGAGCGGCTTCTCGAAGTAGGCATCGGCGCCCAGCGCGAAGCACTCCGACTTGGTCCGCGTGCTGAAGCGGGCCGACATGACGAAGACGGGCAGTCCGGCGGTACGGGGATCGGAGCGGAGCTCGAGCAGGATGTTTCGGCCGTCACCGTCCGGCAGGATCAGGTCGAGCACGATGAGCGTCACGCTGTCGCGCTTGAGGATCTCGCGCGCGCTGGCGGCGGACTCCGCCACCAGAAGGCGCCGCCCGGGTGCCTTGAGCGCCGACGCCAGTGTTCGGTTGAAGATGGAATCGTCCTCGATGATGAGGATCGCGTCCGAGGTGCGGGCAGCCTGTGCGTCCACCGCCCGGGCCAGCAGAGCCGTGAACCCTGTCACGGCCGCGTGGAAGCCGGTTGCCCTTCCCTCCAGCACCTTGTCCGCTGCCAGCGCGAGCTCGGAACGGCCCTCCAAGGCGCCACCTTCCTTAAGGGCGCGGACGATGCGGCGGGCGGAGTCTTCGGCTTCCTCCGTCTCCTCGGGGAGGTCGAGGCCGGCGCGCGCCGTCTCCAGGGCGGCCAGCGCGGCCCGAAGCCCGGTGCGGCGGGCCTGGCTCGGCTGGGGCGAGGGTTCCGGGTCGGGACGGGGTGGGCTCATGCCTCCCAGTATCGGCGGGGCGGGAGCCCGGTTTGAGAGACGGCATGCGGTCTGTAGAATGGGCATCTTGCCGTCGATCATTCGGCGATATATGTATTTATCAGAATAATCGTTGGCTTTCTGGGGGATCACCGTGCTCGACGCCACCGACCTTGCCATCCTCGACAGCCTCCAGGCCAACGCCCGCACCTCCAACGCCGACATCGCCCGCAAGCTGGGCATGGCTCCCTCGGCGATTCTCGACCGCATCCGAAAGCTCGAGACCCGTGGCGTGCTTCAGGGCTACAGTGCGCGCATCGACCCCGGCGCGGTCGGGCTCGGCCTCACCGCCTTCATCCTGGTGCGCACCGAGGAGCGGGTCGGCGCCGGTACCATCGGGCAGGCGCTCGCCCGGATCCCCGAGGTCCTCGAGGTGCACCACGTCGCCGGTGAGGACTGCTACCTGGTCAAGGCCCGGGTGCGCGATACGGAATCGCTGAGCGGCCTGTTGCGTGAGCGGTTCGGGCGTCTCAAGGGCGTGCGCAGCACGCGCAGCACCATCGTCCTGCAGACCGTCAAGGAATCGCAGTCGCTCCCGCTCGAGGGCGAAGGAGCTCGACGTGACGGCTGAACATCCCTCCTCCTCCGAACATCGGAGCAGGGTGATCGCGGCGTTCCTCACCATCTACGTGGTGTGGGGCTCGACCTACCTGGCCATCGCGTTCGCCATCCGCACCATCCCCCCGTTCCTCATGGCCGGGACTCGGCTCACGATCGCCGGCGCGCTGCTCTACCTCTGGTCGCGCTGGCGCGGCGGCGCCCGCCCGCGACCAGCCCAATGGGGCTGGGCCGTTCTGCTGGGCGCGCTCTTCTTCCTGATCGGCAACGGCACCGTGGTCTGGGTCGAGCAGCGCCTGCCGAGCGGACTCACGGCGTTGGTGGTTGCCCTCGTCTCGGTCTGGACCGCCCTGCTGGAATGGCTCCGGCCGGGAGGGGCCCGTCCGCCCCGCATCGTCTTCGCGGGAATCGTGCTGGGCTTCCTGGGCGTCACGGTTCTGGTGGTGCCCGGCGGGCTGGGCGGTGGCCGGGTGGACGTGACGGGAGTGGTGCTTCTCACCGGCTCGACCTTCGCCTGGGCTCTGGCCTCGGTGATCAGCCGCTATGCGGACCTCCCGGCCGGTGCAGGGATGGTATCGGGGATGGAACTGTTCACGGGAGGGGTGCAGCTGCTGATCGCGAGTCTGGTGACCCGCGAATGGCGCGGGTACGATCCCGCGACGATCACGCTACAGTCGGCCTTGGCCTTGCTCTACCTGATCGTCTTCGGCTCCCTGGTCACCTTCACCGCGTTCTCGTGGCTCCTGCAGGTGAGCACTCCCAACAAGGTGTCGACCGCCGGGTACGTGAATCCCATGGTGGCCCTGCTGGTGGGATGGGCGCTCGGCGGTGAGAGTCTGGGGCTCCGCTCGCTCGTGGCTTCGGTGATCATCGTGGGTTCGGTCATCCTCATCATCACGGGTCGGGAGCTGGGCACTTCCCGGGCGCGGCGGCTTCCTGCTCCCGCCCAGGCGCCGAGTCGCTGACTCGTTACGTTGCGGTCGGTTGACCGGGGGTCGGGCGCCCTCTATGATGGAAACCATGAAGCCGCATCGTGTCGTGCCTCGCTCCAACGTCAACGGCAATTGCCGGGGGAATCGGTTCCGC
Organism: Gemmatimonadales bacterium; assembly: GCA_035501775.1. Lineage (GTDB taxonomy): Bacteria > Gemmatimonadota > Gemmatimonadetes > Gemmatimonadales > GWC2-71-9 > JADJOM01. Next base: position 17,169 of record DATJVM010000034.1, read on the forward strand.
TGATCTGGAGCGAGGCACGGCTGCGTTGGTGACTGGTCCGGCCCGCTCCTTTCGAGCGGGCCGGTTCGTTTTGGACCCTGAGAGGGCCGCATGGAACCGTCCACAGCGTTCAAGCGCGCGCCGGCCACCGAGCGCGCGCCCCAGGTCGAGTTCGACACCCTGCATGAGATCAGCCAGGCGCTCGCCGGGGCGCCCACGCTGCATCTTGCGCTGGACGAGACGATGCGGCTTCTCCGTCGCTATCCGGGGGCGCTCCGTGGCTCGCTGACGCTCCTCGACGACGAGACACACGAGCTGTACATCGAGGCCGCGCTCGACCTCCCGGACGCCGGCCGCCTGGCGCGCTACCGTCTGGGGGAGGGGATCACCGGCGAGGTGGCCGCGACCGGTCGGGCCATCTTCGTGCCGGACGTGGAGCGGGAGCCACGGTTCCTTCACCGGACGATCCTGCGCCGAGGCGCCGCCGGCCATGGCGTCAGCTTTCTGTGCGTGCCCATTCCCCTGGACGGACGCGTCGCGGGGGCCCTTTCGGTGGACCTCCCCCAGCGGGCGGACGACGATTACGACTCGGCGCTCAGGTTCCTGCAGCTGGTGACCTCCCTCGTGGCGCTCCGCCTCCGGACCCAGCGCCCGCTGGAGGAAGAGAATCGGCTGCTCAAGCAGGAGCTCAGGGAGCGCTACGACTTCGGTCACCTCATCGGGACGAGCGGCCCCATGCGGGACGTCCTGGCCCAGGTGGCGCAGGTGGCCGCCACTGCGACCACCGTGCTGATCCGGGGCGAGTCCGGAACCGGCAAGGAGTTGATCGCGCATGCCCTCCACTACAACAGCCCGCGGGCCCAGGGGCCGTTCGTGAAGGTGAACTGCGCCGCGCTGCCCGAGACGCTGATGGAATCCGAGCTGTTCGGGCACGAGCGCGGCGCCTTCACGGGCGCCCTCACCCGCAAGAAGGGCCGCTTCGAGCTGGCGGATGGGGGCACCATCTTCCTGGACGAGATCGGAGAAGTGTCGCTCGCGACCCAGGCCAAGCTGCTGCGCGTCCTGCAGGAGCGGGAATTCGAGCGGGTGGGCGGGCAGGGGCCGCTCAGGGTCGACGTGCGGATTATAGTTGCCACCAACCGTGATCTCGAACGCGCCATTGCCGAGCGCGGATTCCGGGAGGACCTGTACTATCGGCTCAACGTCTTTCCGATCTTCCTGCCGCCGCTTCGCGAGCGGAAGACCGACACTCTCCTGCTGGCGGATCATTTCGTCGACAAGTACGCCCGGGCCCACCAGAAACGCGTCCGTCGGATCACCACCCCGGCCATCGACATGCTGATGCGGTACCACTGGCCCGGCAACGTGCGCGAGCTCGAAAATGTCATCGAGCGCGCGGTGATCGTCTGTGACGGCCCCGCCATTCACGGCCGACATCTCCCGCCCACGCTGCAGACCCCGGAGATGACCGGCGCCCTTCCCGGGTCGCTCAAGGCCGCCGTAGAGCGGCTGGAGACGGACCTGCTGGTGGATTCCCTCAAGTCCTCACGCGGGTCGGTCGCCGAGGCGACCCGGCTTCTCGCGAGCACGGAGCGGATCATCCGCTACAAGCTCCGGAAGCTCGGCATCGACCCGACCCGGTTCGCGTGAACCACGCCAGCACAAACGGAGGGCGCGTGCTGCTCGCCCCGCCCTAGGGTCTCAGTCGGACCGGAGCGCCTCGACCGGTGCGACTCGGGAGGCGCGGATGGCGGGGATGAGCGCCGCCGCTACCGCCACGGTGAGCAAGGCGAAGGGCACCAACAGGAAGATCGCGCCATCCAGTGGCGCCACACCGTAGAGGACGGAACGTAGGAATCGGGAGAACCCTGCCGCCACGAGCAGGCCGAGCAGGGCGCCCCAGTAGGCGGGGCGCATCCCCTCCTTCACCACCAGCCAGCGTACCTCGCCGATCTCCGAGCCCAGCGCCAATCGGATTCCAATTTCGCGAGTGCGCTGGCCGACGGCGTACGACATCACGCCATAGATCCCCACCGCCGCCAGCGAGAGCGCCAGGCAAGCGAAGATCGCCATGAGGCTCATGGTGAATCGCTGTTCCTTCGTTGCCGCGGCCAGCACGTCGGAAAGCTGGCGGATATCCGTGGCGGGGAGATTGGGATCGAGGCGGTGTGCGACCGCCAGGACCGGTGCGACCAGCTTGCCGGGATCTCCCGCCGCGCGTACCACCAGGTAGGCCGATCGGCGCGGATTCCCATAAGACCGGGACCACTGGTCCTGCGGGATGTACCAGCCTCGCTTGAAGTCCCCCAGCAAGCCATTGTGGTGGACGTCTCCCACGACGCCGACAACGCGTCGCCACGGTGTGGAGTCCGGGCCGACCTGGATCATCCGTCCCACCGGGTCCTCCCCTGGGAAATACTCACGCGCCAGCTCGCGATTCACGATGATGACCTGCTCGCCGTTCAGGTCGTCGTGGGCATCGAAGTAACGCCCGGACAAGAGCGGAATCCGCATCGCTTCGAAATAGCCCGGGGTTACCGCCTGCCAGTCGGCTTGTCGGCCGGGCAACCCGGGGGCGATCGGTTTGTCTTGGATACGAAGCCCGGCGTCACCCATTTCGGTCTCGAGTGGGAGCAGGCGGACCAATCCCGCGGCCTCGACCCCCGGTAGCCGACGCACCTGGTCCCCCAGCGCGCCGAAGAGGCCGATGGCGCTCTCGACCGTCGGGTAGGTCGCGGCGGGCAGCGTGAGGTGAAGGGTCAGCACGCGGCGCGCGTCGAACCCCGCGTCAATAGCACGCAGCTTGATGAAGCTCTTCACCGTGAGCCCCGCGCCCACCAGCAGGATGACCGCCAGCGATGTCTCCGCGACCACCAGGGCCTTTCGCACGTCCCGCCGGCTCATTCCACCGCTCTGTCCCCGGCCCTCGCGGAGGACCCCGGCCGGATCGAACCGGCCGAGACGCAACACCGGCGCAAGCGCTACGGCCAGGCCCGTTCCGACGGCGAGGGCAAGCGCAAAGAAGGCGACCCCGCCATCGATGCCCAGCTCCGCGAGACGGGGTACGGTCGTCGGGGCGCGCACCACCAGGGCCCTGAGGCCGGCCCAGGCCATTCCCAGGCCCAGCACCCCTCCGGCCAGGCTCAGGACCAGGCTCTCTTCCAGCACCAGTCGTACGAGGTCCATCACGCCCGCGCCCATCGCCGCCCGGACCGCCGCCTCCCGGCCCCGGGATTCGACCCGCGCCAGGATCAGGTTGGTGACGTTGGCGCAGGTGAGCATGACGAGCAGACCTACCGCTACCGCGAGCAGTGCCAGGGCCGGTCGGACCGGGCCGCTGACCTCGTCGTCGAGGGAGACGACAAATGGCGCAAACGACATGTCCCTGGGGTAGAGGCCCTGCTCGATCCACTGTGTCGCCAGGGCGTGGACCTCCCGGGAGGCCTGATCGGCCGTGACTTGGGGGTTGAGCCGCGCCACGGCGTAGCAGCAGTGGCTGCCCCGCGGCGCGGCGGCGCGATCGATCTCGAGTGAGCCAAGGAGCTGGACCGTGGCGCGGGACTGAAACTCGAGCGGCAGCCGGAAGTCCCTGGGGAGGATCCCCGCCACTCGATAAGGCTGTCCGTCGAGCACGATAGTGCGGCCCACAAGGGCCGGGTCCCCGCCCCAGCGGCGCTGCCAGAGATCGTGGCCCACCATGACAAGGGGGGGGCCGTTGGGCACGTCTTCCTCCGGCGAGAACATCCTGCCCCGAAGCGGGGCTACGCCGAGCACCCCGAGCAGATTGGCTGTGCTCTGCGCCGACTCCACGCTCTCCGCCGGGCCCTCCGGCCCAGTGATGGTCACTTCACCATTGCTCGCCCAGAGGCCGACATCCTGAAAGACCTGATGCTGGCGTTGATAGTCCAGGTACTCGGCCTCCGAGACCCAGGTCTTGTCGAAGTTGTTCCACCGGCTCCAGATCAGCGCCAACCGGTTCGCCTCGTGATAGGGGAGGGGCTTGAGCAGCACGGCGTTCACGACGGTGAAGATGGCCGTCGCGGCGCCAATGCCGAGTCCCAGGGTGAGGATGACGAGAGCGGAATAGCCCGGCCGCCTGCCGAGCGAACGGAGGACGAGGCGGAGGTCCATCGGTGACTCCGACGTCATGGAATAGCGGATTAGACGGCCGGATCGCCCGGGAGGTTGCATCGTCCAGGCGGCGACCCCCGCTGCGCGCGCGGTCGGGGGGTCTCATGTCCAGCGAGGCCTCTCCGACACCCTTGTGCGTGGACGCCGTCAGTCTGACAAGAATGTCGGGCCGGATATCACATCTCGCTAGGCATCCAGAACCGCTCTCGGCCCGGAACGCCATGTCGGAGTGGAGGTTGTCGTGTCATACCGGAGGCACGCGCCCTCCGCGCGCGGTACGGCACGAAGCTCGCCTTGCCTTGGGGCGTCCTCTGTCTGGAGCTTCGATGGGTCGTGTCATTCCTTTGGTGTTCGTAGTCGGTCATCTGACTCTTACTTCGGGCCTGTCAGCGCAGGCGCTCGCGGCGGGTGCCGTGGCCCCCGGACTCGGGGGCCCGGTCTCACGTGCGATTCTGGCCGCCGAACTCAAGCCTGCCTACGAGATCCACCTGGTCAGCGACTGGCCCCAGCTCGGGACGGGCGGCGGGGGTTGTGTCAACGGGGGCCAGGAAGTCCTTGACGGGACGATCGAACTGACCAGCGGCGGGAACTATGTCGGGCAACTCCGGCGATCGGCCAGGATCAGCTTTTGTGGTCCGCACGGCAATGCGGCGAACACCTGCTCGCTCACGCTGACCAGCGCGGGCCCCGTGGACGCCAATGGTGAGGTGCGACCGGTGGGGTCGGCGTGGGGCGAGCCCGTTCTGGAGCTCAGCTGGGTCACCGCGCCGGAGGGCACCGAGCTGCAGGTCGGCGGGGACTGCTCACCGGCATTCAATCAGGCCCTGGCAAAGCTGTATACGGGGGTGGCCCACTCGCTCGAGTTCGCTCTGCCAGTTGCCGGCGAAGGGCGGCAGCGGGAGCGGCTCGACGAGTACGGGTGGATCGTGGAGATCCGGTGACCGGCAGGGTTGGTCTCTGGACCCGCGTCCAAGGCAGCACTTCCGCGCGGAGACGCGGGCGCCGGCACCGGCGTGCTGGCGCCCGCCTCCCGCGGTCGCCCCGGATCTTCTGGCCGGTCAAGCGATAGAGGTCCGCCGCCTGTACGATTGACCCGCTTCATGAGGCTGACGATCTTCCGCCCGATCGCCTCTCGGGGAGCGGTTCGCCATGGCCTCCTTCCGCGTGCTCGCTTCTGTGGCTGGAGCGCTACTTGTCTCCTCGCCTCCCAGCTCGCTCCAGGTCCTCTCCTACTCTCCTGGTCCTGATGCGCCGCTGACCGCGCCGGTTCAGGTGATCTTCGACCGGCCGGTGGCCGGCTCACTCGATCGAACCGTGGACCCCGCGGCGATCTTCCGCATCGCCCCCGCGGTGTCTGGCAAGGCGGAATGGCGCGACCCCGTGACTCTGCGCTTCAGGCCCGCGGCGCCGCTCGCTCCCGGAAAGACCTACGCCGTCACGATCGCCAACTCCTTCTCGGCGATGGACGGCACCAGGCTCGCGGAGCCCTTCAGCTACTCCTTTACCGTCACGGGGCCCGCGCTGCTTACGGGCCTGCCGGTGAGCGAGGGGGATCACCCTCGCTTTCTCGCGCCTGACGCGACCTTCGAGCTCGTCTTCAGTGCCCCCGTTGACCCGTCCTCGCAGAACGGTCTGGCGTACCTCGACCTGAACGCTGCCTGCCCCGAGCCCGGGATCATCCGGCTCAACGTGACCGAGCAGCGCCCGATCGTCGATCAGGATCCGGAGCAATACCGGGACGCGGGCGGGTGGCAGCGCGACCGGTCAACGGATTCGCTGCGCCGGGTGTTGGTGCTCAAGCCCGAACGGGCGCTTCCGCTCAACTGCCGCGGTGACCTGGTGGCCCCCAGGGCGATCGACCCCGAGGGGACCAAGCCGTTCGTCCGGTGGGGGTTCTCCACCTACGGTCCGTTCCGGGTGCTGGAGGCGCGGTGCGGCGCTGGTCCCAACTGTCCGAGCGGAGGGATCCGACTCCGGTTCAGCACGCCCGTGAAGGGGGCGGAGGTCATGCGGCGGGTCTCGCTCCTGCCAGCCGTGCCATTCAACGTCTCCGACACGGCCGAGGCCACCGAAGACTGGTATCTCGAGGCCCAGCTCAGCCCGCGAACCGGCTACGCGGTCATGGTCGACACCGCGATGAGAGACGTCTTCAACCAGCCGCTTGAAGGGAACCCGGTTCTCGGATTCCGCACCTCCGGGTTCGCGCCGATGGTGGATCATGAGTATGGCCGCCTGACAGTGGAGCGGGCGGCCTACGGCACGCTTGCCGTGAAATACGTGAACGTGGACACGCTGGCGATCACCGTGGCGCCGGTGCCCGCCGCGCTCATCCCCGCCGTCCTGCAGTACAGCCGGTGGAGTCGGGACGACAGCCTGATAGCGGGGCTCTTGCGGAGCGCCAAGACGACCAGGGTGGCGGTGTCGGCCCCGCGGGACCAGGTGCGCATCTATGGCGTCAAGATCCCGCTCTACAACATGGCCCGGCCCAGCGCTCCGCTCCTCCAGCTGGTCCGGGTGACGAGTCCGTCGCTGCCGCCCCAGTGGCAGCAGAATCAGCCGCTTGCCGTCGTCCAGATCACCGACCTCGCGGTGCACGCACGGATCGGTGTCTCGAGCGGTGTCGTGTGGGTGACCGGGGCGGAGGACGGTCTGCCCCGCGGCAACGTGCAGGTGACCCTGTACGACACCCACGGCAAGCAACAGGCGACGGGCCGGACGGCGCCGGATGGCACCGTAATCCTGGGTGAGTATCGGGCCGACTCGACCGCCCTTCGCGGGTACGGCTTCGAGGGCTATGTCGTGGCTTCTTCCGGGAACGACAAGGCGGTCACCGGAATCAGCGCCTACGATCCGGACCTGAGTCCGTGGCAGTTCAACGTCTCCTCGAGCTACGGCGCGGAGCGCCTGCCCGCCGCAGCGGCGGTCTTCACGGACCGCGGCATCTACCGCCCCGGTGAGCCGCTCTACGCCAAGGCCATTGTGCGGACCGGGACGCTCGGACATCTCACCGTTCCCGCGCGGGGCGACAGCATTCGCTGGGTGTTCGGGAACCGGGATCGTGGCACAGCGCTCAAGGAAGCGGTGGTGGCCCTGTCCAGCTTCGGCACGAATGATCAGACGGTCACGCTGCCATCGGACATCAAGCTCGGCACCTACGACGTTGAGGTGCAGCTGCGTCGGGCCGGCGCATGGCAGCGCCTGGCCGGCGCGAGCTACCGGGTGGCGGAGTATCGCCCGCCGCAGTTCCTGGTCAGCGCGAGCACCGACTCCGCTCCCAGATTTCCCGGGGACACGGTCCATGCAGCCGTCGAGGCGCGTTACCTCTTCGGCTCCCCGATGGGGCGCGCCGCGCTCACCTGGTCGGTTCGCCAGGTGTCACTCGACTTCTGGGGATTCGAGATCCCCAACACGGACGGGTTCTTCTTTGGGGACAACGGGTGGTGGTGGGAGGACGATGAGGGACAGACCCCGGTTCAGTCGCTGGCGCAGGGCACGGACACGCTCGATGCCCACGGCCGGACCGTAGTTCCATTCGCGCTGGGCCCGACGGTGAAAGGCCGGCCGGCCCGGGCCACCTTCAGCGCATCGGTCATCGACGTCAACCGGCAGGCGGTGGCCGCGGAGGCGTCGGTCCTGGTCCACGCCTCTTCCTTTTATATAGGGGTCAAGCCCCTGGGCCGGAGCTTCTTCTGGACAGCCGGGGAGCCGGCGTCGGTCGGCGTGATCGCGGTCCGGCCCGATGGCCGTCGGCTCTCTTCGGTAGCGGTGCACGGCACGATCGTGCGACAGGAGTGGCACCGGGTTCACCGGACCCGCGAGGGATACAGTGAGATCTACGGCGAGTGGGTGCCGGACACGGTGGGACACTGCGAGCTCGTGACCGCTGCCGGGTCCCCGAGCCCGTGCACCTTCACCCCGCCGGGGGGCGGCACCTACCAGCTCACCTTCCGTTCACAGGACGAGGCGGGCCGTCCGGCATCCACCAGTCTCTATCGGTGGGCGACCGGGAAAGACTTCGTGCCATGGAACGACGAGAGCCAGTTCAAGATGGACCTCGTGCCTGACAAGACGCGATACACGGTTGGGGACACGGCCACCGTACTGTTCGCGGCGCCGTTCACCAACGCCGAGGCGTGGGTGACCGTTGAGCGGGAAGGACTGATCGAGCAGCGCCGACTCCGTCTCACCTCGGGCGCCACGACGCTCAAGTTCCCGGTCACGGAGGCCTGGGCGCCCAACGCCTACGTCTCAGTGCTCGTGGCCCGCGGACGGAGCGCGAAGCCTGGCCCGCTCGACGACCCGGGCCGCCCCACTATTCGCGTCGGTTACACGGAGCTCAGGGTGACACCCGAGGTAAAGCGCCTGTCCGTGACGCTACGGCCCGCGCGCTCCGAGTACCGGCCGGGGGACAGCGCGAGGGTGGCGGTCAAGGTGACCGATCAGAGAGGCGCGGGCCAGCGAAGCGAGGTCACGCTCTGGGCCGTCGACGAGGGTGTCCTCTCGCTCACGGGGTACCGGACGCCGGACCCCCTCGACCTGCTGTATGCCCCGCGGGGGCTGGGGCTCCGTCTCGCGAGCAACCTGACCACCGTCGCGCCGCAGGTTCCCGAAGGTGAAAAGGGAGGGCGTGCTCCTGGGGGCGGCGGCGGGCAGGGCGAGAGCGACATCCTGCGTTCCCGCTTCAAGGCGACGGCTTTCTTCCTCGGCGGCGTGCAGACTGACGCCTCGGGTGCCGCCCTCGCCACGGCCAAGCTCCCCGACAATCTCACCACCTTCCGGGTGATGGCCGTAGCGGTCACCGCGGGAGACCGTTATGGCAGCGGCCAATCGCCGCTGCTGGTCACGCGCCCACTCCTGGCACGCCCGGCGCTCCCGCGCTTCATGCGGGACGGGGATCGCTTCCTCGCCGGTGTCGTGGTGAACCAGCGCGCGGGCGGGACCCCCACGGTCCAGGTCAGCGCCCAGGCTCGCGGGGCCCGGCTCGCGGGCGACAGTGTTCGTCAGGCGGTGCTCGAGGCGGGACGGGGCCGCGAGGTGCGGTTCGAGTTCGAGCGCCCCGGCAGCGGGCCCCTGGGAGACGACAGCGCAAGCTTCCGCTTCCGGGTCTCCGGCGCTGGGGATGCGGATCTGGTGGAGCAGAAGCTGGCGGTGCGCCCCGCCTTCCGCCCGCGCGCCTGGACGGTAACGGGCGTGGTCAACGACTCCGCAACCGCCGAGGTCGTTGTCCCCGACGGACTCGACCCGGATCGCTCGACGCTCGAACTGGCCGTGGGCGGCTCGCCGCTCTCGATCGCGCGGGGGATGGACTACGCTCTCGAGATCTATCCCTACTACTGCTCGGAGCAGGTGTCGAGCATGGCGCAGGCCGTCATCGCGCTCTACCGGGCCCAGCAGGAGGCGCCCGGCGCCCGGCTCATCCCCGGTGATCCTCAAGGCGAGATCGAGGGGGCCGTAGCGATTCTGAGCCGGCGCCAGCGGAGCGATGGTGCCATCGGGTTCTGGGGTGCGGGAGACTGGAGCACTCCCTGGCTCAGCGCATACGCCGGCCTCACTCTCCTCGACGCGCGGGACGCGGGCATTACCGTGAACGATTCGGTCCTGGCCCGACTGGCGGAGTATCTGCGCGGCGCGCTGAATCGTCCCACTCCGATTCGAGCGCCGGTCATCGGCTGGTACGACGAGATGCAGACCAGGCTCGGCGATCAGGTCGCCGCCGCCGATTTCCTGAGCCGCCTCGGACGACCGGACGTGCCCGCCGAGAATGAGCTGCTGCGCAACGCGCCACAACTGGCCTTTGAGGATCGGTTGCGGCTGGCCGAGTTGCTGGCGCGCCGCAAGGCGATGAACGCGGCGCGGAGCCTGCTCGAGCCCGCGTGGGCCGAGACTCGAATCGAAGGGCGTCGCGCCACGCTGCCCGACGGCGCGTATCGGTATCATCACTACTTCGCCTCGAGCACCCGCCCCGTCGGACGGCTCCTCACGGCAACGCTGGCCGTGGATTCGTCGAATGCCCTCATCGGACCGCTGGTGGAGACGCTGACCGAGCAGGGTCGGGCCGGCGCGCTCGAGTGGTGGAACACTCAGGACTACGCCGCGACCATCGAGGCGCTCGCGGCCTTCCAGCACCGCATGCGGGCCGGACTGGCGCGGCCCTTTACCGTGCGGAGCGGCGGACGCACGATTCTCGCCTCCTCGGGCCAGCGCGGAGCCCCGGACCGGCTTTCGCTGAGCGATTCAATGGTGGCGCTCACCGGGCTCCTGAGCGGCGGTGCAGCCGGTAAGTCGGTGGTGCGTGTCACGCTGGCCGCCGCCGGCGCAGGCGCGCCGATCTACTACGCCCTGACGGTGCACGAAGTCCCGACCTCACGGCCGGTCAATCCCGAGAACCAGGGCATTCAGGTTGAGCGCTGGTACGAGAAGTATGAGCAGCCGGAGCCGGTCACCAGCGCCCTTGAAGGAGGCCTCGTACGGGTGCGTCTCCGCATCACCGTTCCGGAGGACCGGCAGTTCGTTGTCGTGGACGACGCGCTTCCCGCAGGGCTCGAGGCGATTGACCTCAGCCTCCGCACCGCCAGCCTGGCGCCGGGCCCCGGCACCGGCCTCACCACTCCGGGCCGCGACCAGGCGGAGGGTGAAGGGGAGGAAGGCAACGCCGGCAACGGTCTCTCGCACTGGTACTATGGGAGCTGGGACGATGGCTGGTGGTCGCCGTTCGATCACAGGGAGATACGGGACGATCGCGTCATTTATTCCGCGACGGTGCTGTGGAAGGGGACCTACACGATGACCTACCTGGCGCGGGCCACGACCGTAGGGACCTTTGTGCGGCCGCCCGCCCACGCGGAGGAGATGTACAATCCGGCGGTCTACGGCCGGAGTGACGGTGGGGTCTTTACCGTGACGGCGAAGTGATCCGGTTCTCCGCCCTCCGCCAATCCTTGTTCTGGCGAGCGGCTATCTGGTGCGCCGCAGGCGGAGGCCTGCTGCTCCTGTCGCTCGCATTCTGGGTGCTTGCTCCCCTGCCTTCCGGTCTCCTCGCTCCGCCGGGAGCGCAGAGTCTTACCATCGAAGACCGGCACGGGCTGCTTCTCCGCTCCACCCGAGCTGACGACGGCAACCTAGTGGAATGGCTGAGTCTCGACCGCATGGATCCGGCTCTACCCCGCGCCTTCGTGGCCGTCGAAGACCGGCGGTTTTACCAGCACCACGGGGTCGACCCTCGATCGGTGGCCCGCGCCGTTCGAGACAACCTGATCCACCGACGGGTCGTGTCGGGCGCGTCCACGCTGACGATGCAGCTGGCCCGGCTCCTCATGCCGATCGGCCGCGGGTTCGGGGGAAAGCTGCTGCAGTCGCTCTGGGCGCTCCGCCTCGAGCAGCACCTGTCCAAGAACCAGATCCTGGAGCAATACCTCAACCGAGTCCCGCTGGGCCAGGCCACCGTCGGTGTTCCGGCGGCGATGCGGCTCTACTTCGGCGCATCGGCGGAGCAGGCCAGTGTCGGCCAGGCGGCGCTTCTGGCCGCGCTGGCGCGGGCTCCCTCGAGCCAGAATCCACTGGTGGATCCTGCGCGGGCGGCGGCGCGGCGTCGCCTCGGTCTCGAGGAACTCGTGCGCGTGGGGTATGCTACGCGGGAGGAACGGGATCGCGCCGAACGCGAGCCGCTGCTTGGGGTGGGCCGCGGTCGTCCGTTCCTTGCGCCCCACTACACGAGCCGCCTCCTGGTCCACGCCGAGGAAGAGGGACGGCCCCTGGCCGGAACCTGGCGCACCTCGCTCGACCTGGACCTCCAGGAGGCGCTTGAGGCCGAGGTTCAGCACACGGTCGATCGGCTCGGGGACCGGGGAGTGAAGCAGGCCGCCCTGGTGGTGCTGGACAACCGCTGGGGGGAGATCCTGGCCTGGGTGGGCTCGCCCGACTTCTGGTCGGACACAGCGGGGCAGGTCGACATGGTGGTGAGCCCACGTCAACCGGGCTCGGCGCTCAAGCCTTTTCTCTATGCCATGGCGTTCGATCGCGGGGCGACAGCCGCGACCGTTCTCGCCGATATCGCCACCACCTACCAGACGGCGGGCGGGCCGTACCATCCCAGGAACTACGATCGCCGCTACCACGGGCCGGTGCGCGCGCGGGAGGCGCTGGCCAGCTCGTATAACGTGCCGGCTGTCGAGTTGGCCAATCGCTTCGGCTACGCCACGCTGCTCGAGGAGTTGCACCGCGCGGGCTTCGGCTCGCTCGACCGCTCGCCCGAGTTCTACGGCCTGGGGCTGGCCCTCGGCAACGGCGACGTCACCCTCCTCGAGCTGGCCAACGCGTACCGGGCCCTGGCCAATCGTGGCATGTGGACGCCGGTGCGCTGGTGGGCGACCGAGTCCCCTCCCGTCCTCAAGGAGGGTGTGCGGGTGGCCTCGGTCCGCTCCGCGGCGCTGGTTCTCGACATTCTCGCCGATCCCGTGGCCCGGATGCCCGGGTTTGGGCTGACAAGCCCATTCGACTGGCCCTTCCGCGCGGCGGCGAAGACCGGCACCAGCCGGCATTTTACCGACAACTGGGCGGTCGCGGTGACGGCGGGATTCACCGTGGCCGTCTGGGCCGGGAACTTCAGTGGACAGCCGATGGAAGGGGTGAGCGGCGTGACCGGCGCCGGCCCGCTGCTCCGCCGGGCGGTACTCGTCACGGCGGAGCGCTACCCTCCGGGATCACTGCCGACGGCGGCCGAGGCTGGGCTCGTGCCGGTTACGATCTGTCGGCTGTCCGGCATGGTCGCCACGCCCCGCTGTCCGACTCTCACCGAGTACTTTGCACCGGGCACCGAGCCGACCCGCCCGTGCGACTGGCACACCAACACTTCGGTCCAGCTCCCGGCTGAATACGCGGAATGGAGCGCTACGGAGGGGCTCGAGCAGCCGGTCATCGCCGCTGCTCCCGCGCCGCCTGCCCCGTCGCGAGAGGGACCCTTCACGATCACCTCACCCGAGCACGGCGACCGGTATCGCGTTCCGCCGGGCGTGGAGCCGCGCTATGCCACCATCCCGCTCCGGGTGACGGGGGCTCGACCCGACGCGACGATTCGCTGGTACGTGGATGGGCATGCCATACGATCGGCGCGATGGCGCCTGGTGCCGGGTCGCCACGAGGTGCGCGCCGAATCCGGGCGGGACCGGGCGAGCGTCACCATCACAGTGGAGGAACCATGACGACGCTACCCCGGCGCCCATTCGGCGCTACGGGTCTCTCGATCAGCACCGTCGGATTCGGAGCCTGGGCCGCGGGCGGTGGCGACTGGTCGTTTGGGTGGGGCCCCCAGGACGACGCCGACTCGCTCGCCGCGATGCGGCGCGCGCTTGCACTGGGCATCAACTGGATCGACACCGCGGCGGTGTACGGCCTCGGACACTCCGAGGAGGTGGTTGGCAGACTGCTCCGCGACCTCCCGCCAGCGGATCGTCCACTGGTGTTTACCAAGTGCGGCATGCCCTGGGACCCCACTCAGCGCCGGGCGGCACCGACGCAGAGCCTGGAGCCCGCGTCGATCCGCCGCGAGTGCGAGGCCTCCCTCAGACGACTCGGCGTGGAGCGGATCGACCTCTATCAGTTTCACTGGCCCGACAAGACCGGAGTGGCGGTCGAGGACTCGTGGGACGAGATGGGAAAGCTGATCGAGGCCGGGAAGGTCCGGTTCGGGGGCGTTTCCAACTTCACGGTGCCGCTGCTCGAGCGCTGCGAAGCCCGCCGTCATGTGGCATCCCTGCAGCCTCCGTTCTCGCTCATCCGGCGACAGGCCGCGGAAGACGTCATTCCCTGGTGCGCGTCGCACCAGACCGGTGTCATCGTCTACAGCCCGCTCCAGACCGGCATCCTCACGGACACGTTCAGTCGGGAGCGGGTCGAGCGGATGGCGCCGGACGATTGGCGGCGCCGGGCGGCGGAGTTCCAGTCGCCACGGCTGGAGCGCAGTCTGGCCTTGCGCGATGCGCTGCGGCCGATCGCCGCACGTCGCGGGACCAGCGTCTCCGCTGTGGCCATCGCGTGGACCCTGGCCTGGCCCGGCGTAAGCGGGGCCATCGTCGGCGCCCGGAGCGCCTCACAGGTGGACGGCTGGATCGGCGGCGCGACCCTGACTCTGACGCCGCAGGACCTCGCTGAGGTTCGCGAGGCGATCGCACGAAGCGGAGCCGGCGAGGGCCCGGCCAGCCCCACGGAGGCGAGATGAGGCTTCGAGCGCTGCTGGCGATTGCGGCTGGCATGATGCCGCTCACCCTGGCCGGGCAAAGCGCGCCGCCGCCGGGACTCGAGCAGCTCGCTACCCGGCTCGCGGCGCTGACCGCCGTTTCAGGCTATGAAGCTCAGGCGCTGGATACGCTGCTTCCTCTGATTCCCGGCGCCACGCGCGACCGAGTGGGAAATGTGGTCCGCGTCCAGGGCGAGGGAGAGCCGAGACGGCTGGTCGCCTGCCCGATCGACGAGCCGGGCTTCGTGGTGGGCAGCATTCGGCCGGACGGTTACCTCACCCTCCGTCGCGTCGGGCCCAGCCCCGGCCCTCTGGCCGATCAGCAGCTGGAGGGGCAGCGCGTAACGGTGTTCGGCCGGAGGGGTCCGGTGCCCGGAGTGGTAGGTGTTCGCTCGGTGCACCTCACTCGGGGCCGCTCTGCCGGCGATACGCCGTTCACCTTCGACAACGCTTTCGTCGACGTGGGCGCCGATAGCGCCGGCGAGGTAGCTCGTCTAGGGATCGAGGTCCTCTCGCCCGTAGCCCGTGAGAAGGCGCCCATCCGGTACGGGGACACCTTGCTCGCGGCCCCGGTCTCCGGCCGGCGGGCGGCATGCGCCGCGCTGGTCGGTGCGCTGGCCGATGCGCGCCCCGCCCGGGGGACGCTCGTCGCCGCCTTCGTGGTGGAGCAGAGCTTCACCCGGCGCGGGCTCCTCTATCTGGCCCGAAGTCTCGGGCCGTTTGACCAAGCCGTTCTCCTGGACGCGCGCGGGGGGGCGGACACCGCCTCTCATCTGCCCTCCCCCGATCCGACCTACCTCCCCGATCTGGAGCGGTGGGGCCTTCCGGTGCGCTATCCGGCGACGCCGGTCGAGACCGTTTCCCTCGCGGGCGCCGAGCGCCTGGAACGACGGCTCCAGTCGTGGATTGGAGGGCAGCCGTGATGCACCGCGCCTGTCGTGGGGCTTTGGTTGCCCTGGCGGCTTTCATTCCCGCGCGCCTCGCGGGGCAGCGGGTGACCACGGTGACGGAAGTCGAGCGGGTGCTCGCACCGCTGGTCGAGACGTACGGTGTTTCCGGTAGCGAAGAGCGGGTCCGAGCCGCGCTGAAGCACATGCTCCCCGCGTGGGCGCACGCCGAGGCCGACACCGCTGGGAACCTGTGGGTGAGGGTGGGCAAGGGCGACCCGCTGGTCGTCTTCGTGGCGCACCAGGATGAGATCGGGTTCCGCGTCACGGAGATCGGCGATGACGGCCAGCTGCGTGTAGAGCCTCGGGGCGGCTTCTTCCCTTCGCTCTTCGAGGGCGAGCCGGCGCTGGTCCACACTGCAGCGGGCGATGTCCCGGGAGTGTTCCCCCCGCGCGACTCGGCGTCGGCTCGCCGCGACCCGGGCGCGTTTCGTGTCGACGTCGGCACCGCGAACCAGACCGCCACGGAGGCGCTCGGCATCGGGCCGGGCGCCACCGTCACGATGCCGAAGCGATACGCGCGCCTGGCCGGGACCCGAGCGACCGGTCGCGCGATGGACGACCGGGTCGGGTGCACCGCGCTCGTCCTTGCCCTGCGGGCGCTCGACCCGGCCCGGCTTCGTCACGAAGTGGTCTTTCTCTGGAGCGTCCGGGAGGAGATCGGTCTCGAAGGGGCCCGTGCCGCCGCGCACGCTCTCGAATCGAGGCCGGCGCGGGTCCACGCCATCGACACCTTCGTCTCCTCGGACGCTCCACTTGAAGTGCGGACCTACGCCGACGCCCCGCTGGGCCAGGGGCCCGTGGCGCGGGCGCTCGACAACAGTTCCGTGACGCCACCTGTGCTGCTCGACTCGCTCCGGGAGCTGGCGCGGCGGGCCCGCATCCCACTCCAGTACGGCACCACGAGCGGCGGGAACGATGGCTCGATGTTCCAGTCGTGGGGGGTCCCGGACGTGGCTATCGGCTGGCCGATGCGCTACTCCCATTCGCCGGTGGAGACGGTCGACCTGCGGGACGTGGCTGGACTGGCGGATCTGGTGCGGACGCTCGCCGAGCGGTGGTAGGGGGCCGGGCCTTCGGACTTGCGGCGGAAGTTGCATAATGCATATTTATCCGCCATGAAGACCCTCGCCCTCGCCTTCTCCGGCGGCCTGGACACCTCCTTCTGTGTCCCCCACCTGGCCGACCGGGGGTGGGCGGTCCACACCGTCTACGTTGATACCGGCGGCAGCACCCCCGACGATCTGGCCGCTATCGCCAAGCAGGCCAAGGCCGTGGGAGCGGTGACCCACCACGCGGTCGACGCGCGGCAGGCGGTGTTCGATCGCTTCGTACGCTTCCTCATCCAGGGCAACGTTCTCCGGGGCCAGGTCTACCCCCTCTCGGTCGCGGCTGAGCGCACCCAGCAAGCCCTCTCGCTCGTCGAGACCGCCCGCCGGATCGGGGCGGTCGCGGTCGCGCATGGCTCGACTGGGGCCGGGAACGACCAGGTTCGCTTCGATATCGCCTTCCGGGTGCTCGCCCCGGATCTCGAGATCATCACCCCGATCCGTGACGAGGGCATCACCCGCGACCGGGCCATCGCCGAGCTCGAGGCGCGCAAGCTCCCGGTGCCGCCCAAGGCCGGGGCCTACTCGATCAACCGGGGCCTCTGGGGCACAACCTGGGGCGGTGGATGGACCCACGACACCTGGGCGGGTCCGCCACCCGAGCTCCTCGAGACTCCTTCGGATGCTCCCGCGCCCCGTGAAGTGGTACTGGCCTGGACTGCCGGCTCGCCGACCTCGCTCGATGGCACCTCGCTCGCCGGCCCCGAGCTCATCCGGCGTCTGGGCGATCTGGCGGCGCACTACGGGTTCGGCCGCAATATCCACGTGGGTGAGACGGCCCTCGGGATCAAGGGGCGGATCGGTTTCGAGGCCGGTGCCGCCCTGCTCCTGGTCGCGGCGCACCGCGAGCTCGAGAAACTGGTCCTCACCAAGTGGCAGGCCTTCTGGAAGGACCAGCTGGGCCAGTTCTACGGCGACCGGCTGCACGAAGGGCACTACTTCGATCCGGCTCTTCGCGACATCGAGGCCTTCCTCATGAGCAGCCAGCAGCGGGTGAGCGGCGAGACCCGGGTGCTGCTGGCGCCCGGGCGCTTCCAGGTGGTAGGGACGCGGAGTCCGTTCTCGATGATGGACCGGAGTGTCGCAACCTACGGTGAGGAGAACCGGCTCTGGACCGGCGAGGAAGCTCGGGCGTTCAGCCGGGTTTCCGCCATCCCGGAGCTGCTCGCCGCTCGCGCCGGGTCCGCCTCGGCATCGGCATAGCAAAGGGAGAGCCGCAATGGTCAAGACGACCCGCATCCGCCTCGACCGCATCTCGTCCTCGACCCGCAACGCGCACCTCGGGGCCGAGGTGATCATCGGGGACGAGATCGTGGCCGCCGAAGGCTACGTGCTCGCCGTGCGCATCCTGCATGACAAGGCCAGTTACAACACCGTCGAGGACGTCTCGGGGCGGATGATCTCGCTTCGCGCCGGAGACGTGCTGGCCGGCACGCTGGGGCACCGCCGGGCTCTCCGCGGCTACGCCGGCGTGGTTCCGCCGAGCATCGCCGTCGGTGACACCATCGAGGTGCTCAATCTCGGGGGCATCCTCGGCAAATGCACCTCGACCAACCCCGAGATCGGCCCGCCCTTCAAGGCCGAGGTGCTGGGCGCGATTCTCGCCTTCCCGGAGCTTGGCGACCGGATCGGCCGGCCGGCGCACATTCGGGATCACGCCGTGCCGCCAGCCGAGCGTCTCGAAACGGCGGTGCCGGTAGTGTACGTGGCTGGTACCTGCATGAATGCCGGCAAGACCGTCGCCGCGACCGAGCTGGTCCGTGGGTTGACGCGCTCGGGACTGCGGGTGGCCGCGGCCAAGCTCACGGGCGTCTCGCTCATGCGCGACGCGCTGTCGATGCTGGACGCCGGCGCCATCACGGCCCTCACCTTCAACGACATCGGCATCGCCACCACCCGTGCCGGGCTCACCGTTCCCGCGGCCAGAGGCATCTTCAATCGCCTGGGGACGAGCCGGCCCGACGCGATCGTGGCCGAGCTCGGAGACGGCATCCTCGGCGAGTACGGCGTGCAGGACATCCTGCGGGATGCGGAGCTGACCGCGCTCGGCCGGGCCTACGTCATGGCCGCGCCCGATCCGGTGGGATGCTGGGGCGCCGTGACCCTGATGCGCGATCTCTTCGGCCTCCCCGTAACCGTCATCACCGGCCCGGCAACGGACAACGAAGTGGGGCGCGACTACATTCGCGCAGAGCTGCAGCTGCCGGCGCACAACGCCCTGCGGGATGCGGATGGCCTCGTGCAGATTGTGCGGCAGGCGCTGGAAGGGCATCCGCCGGTTCCCGCCAGCCAGGAGCTGGCGGAGAACGTGGTCTGATGTCTCTGGTTGCTGCATGACGCTTCGGATCGCCGTGGTCGGTGGCGCCGGCTATGTCGGCGGCGAGCTGCTCCGCCTGCTGCTCAGCCACCCCGAGCTGGGCGATCTGGTCGCGACCAGTCGGAGCAAGGCCGGCGTACCGGTAGGCGCGGTGCATCCCGCCCTGGCTCCGCTCACCGATGTGCGGTTTTCCGGCGCCACACCGGGCGAAGTCGCGGCTGGCGCGGACGTCGTGTTTCTTTCCCTCGAGCATGGCGAGTCCTCGACTATCGCGGAGGAGATCTTCGCGGCCGGGCCCGGCCTGGTCATTGATCTGGCCGCGGACTTCCGGGTGAGCGATCTCGAGCTCTATGCCAGGTTCTACGGCCAGCACGCCGCCCCGCGGCTCCTGCCAAGGTTCACCTACGCGCTGGCGGATGTGCTGGGAACGTCCCTCCGCGGGAAGAACGCCCTGGCGGCGCCTGGATGCTTCGCCACCGCCGCGCAGCTGGCCCTCTATCCGCTGGCCGGCCTCGGTGAGCTGAGCCCGGCCCTCTTCGCGGTAACCGGATCGAGCGGAAGCGGCGCGCAGCCCAAGCCGACCACGCACCATCCGGCGCGCGCGCATAACCTCTTCGCCTACTCCGTGCTGAGCCACCGGCACGAGGCCGAGATCCTCCAGCGGTGGCGGGAGTGGACCGGCCGGGGAGGGGCCCGGGCCCGTCTCCTCACTCACTCCGGTCCGTTTGTGCGGGGCATCTATCTCACCCTTCACGCCGAGCTCGGCGAGCGTGGCACGGCGATTCCGGTCGTCGAGCGCTTCCGTGAGGCGTACCGCGGGCGGCCCTTTGTGAGGCTGCTGGACCAGCCGCCCGAGCTCACCCACGCCGTCGGGACCAATTACGCCCTGATCCACGTGGCCCAGTCTGCAGATGGGAGGGAGGTACAGGTGATGGTGGCGGTCGACAACCTGGTAAAGGGCGCCGGTGGCCAGGCGATTCAGGCGATGAACCTGTCTCTCGGCCTCCCCGAAGAGTCGGGTCTTCGCGGCGGAGGGATCTTTCCATGCTGACCGGTGCCTCGACCAAGGACGCGGCCGGCTCGGCACTGCTTCCGGTCTACGCCCAGTTCCCGGTGCGCCCGGTCTCGGGGCGGGGCAGCTGGCTGATCGATGCCGAGGGCAATGAGTGGCTCGACGCCTACGGCGGGCACGCCGTCTCGTCGACGGGGCACAGCCACCCCACGGTGGTCCGCGCGATCGCCGAGCAGGCCGAGCGCCTCCTGTTCTATTCGAGCGCTGTGCCGCACGCCAACCGGGAGCTCCTGGCCGAGCGCCTTGTGGCGCTCGCGCCGGCGCCTCTCGCGAAGGTCTTCTTCTGCAACTCCGGCGCCGAGGCCAACGAGAACGCGCTGCAGCTGGCCCGGAAGATCACGGGTCGCCGCGCGCTGGTATCACTCGAGGGTGGCTGGCATGGCCGCACCGTCGGCTGCCTGGCGGTGACGGACGGGGCCAAGTACGAGGAAAGTGCCACGCGGGCCGGCATTCCGCTCTCGCGGAAGATCCCCTTCAACCGCATAGAAGGGCTCGAGCGGGCCATCAACCCGACCGTGGCCGCGGTGATCCTCGAGCCGATCCAGGGAATGGCCGGGGCCCGAGCCGTGGACCCTGAGTTTCTGCGACGGATCCGCGAGCTTTGCACCACGCATGGAGTGATGCTGGTCTACGACGAGGTACAGTGCGGCGTTGGGCGAAGCGGGGCGTTCACCGCCGCGGAGGCCTTCGGTGTCTCGCCCGACATCCTGACGATGGCCAAGGGGCTGGCCTCCGGGCTCCCGATCGGTGCGGTGCTCGTGTCGGAGGCGATCGCCGCGGGCGTCAAGACTGGCGATCTCGGCAGCACGTTCGGCGGCGGCCCGGTGCCCTGCGCGGCGGCGCTCGCCACGCTCGACGTGATCGAATCGGAAGGGCTGCTCGCGAACGTGCGCGATGTCGGCGGCTACCTGGCCGCGTCGGCGCTCGCGCTGGGCGTGCAGGGGGTCGAGGGGCGCGGCCTTCTGCTGGGGCTCCGCCTGAGCCGCCCGGCCAGCGAGGTGCAGCAGGCACTCTTCCGTCGGCGGATTCTCACCGGCACCGCCACCGATCCCTCGATTCTGCGGCTGCTGCCGCCACTCACCTTCTCGCGCCGCGAGGCCGATCTGCTGCTGGCGGGGCTCAAGGAGTGCATGGCGTGAGCAAGCGCGATTTCATCACCGTGGAGGACTGGAGCGGCGAGGAGGTGGACGCGCTCCTGGCCCTGGCCACGCGCGTCAAACGCGGCGAGATCACGGGCGGCCTCGAGCGCCGGGTCCTGGCGATGGTGTTCATGGACCCGAGTCTCCGCACCCGGACCAGCTTCGAGGCGGCAATGTTCCTGCACGGCGGTCACGCCGTGGTGCTGGAGCCCGGCAAGAGCAGCTGGAGCCTCGAGACCGAGCCGGGCGCCGTGATGGATGGCAGCACCGTCGAGCACGTCAAGGACGCCGCCCGGGTCCTCGGGCGCTACGCTGACGTGCTAGGCGTCCGTTCGTTCCCCCGCGGGACCGATTGGAAGGTGGTGCGGGAGGACCGGGTGGTGCGAGACTTCGCGCGGTTCTCGGAGAAGCCGGTGATCAACATGGAATCGTCACGGCGCCATCCCTGCCAGCAGCTGGCCGACGCGATGACGCTCCGGGAGAAGCTGGGCGATCCGACCGGCAAGCGCTTTGTGCTGATGTGGGCCTGGCACCCCAAGGCCCTCCCCACCGCGGTGCCGGCGAGCGCCGCGTTGGCCGCGGCGCACCAGGGGATGGAGATCGTCATCGCCCGGCCGGACGGCTACGAGCTGGATCCGGAGGATACGGCGCTCATCCGTCGCATCGCCCAGGCACGGGGTGGCGAGTTCGTGCACATCATGAACGACCCCGACGAGGCCGTAGTCGGCGCGGATGTGGTCTACGTGAAATCGTGGGGGGCCGTGAAGTACTTCGGCCAGCCGGAGACGGAGGCGGCCTTCCGTGCCGGGCTCCGCGACTGGCGGCTCACCGCCCAGCGCCTCAAGTCGACGCGCCAGGGCCGGGGGCTGGTCATGCATTGCCTGCCGGTGCGGCGCAACGTCGAGATCGACGATGCGGTGCTGGATGGTCCCTCCTCCGTCGTCGTGGACGAGGCGGAGAACCGGCTCCACGTGCAGCGGGCGCTGCTGCTGGAGCTGCTCGGCGCCAGGTGACCCGACCCCTTCGGCCCACGACCCATACGGAGCACGGCATGACGATCGACACCAGCAAGGGCATTGCGGGTCTCAAGGGCGCGCTGCGCTACGTGCGCGCCTACCGGGACAACGTCTTCGTGGTCAAGCTCGGCGGCGAGGTGCTCGCCGACAACGAAGCGCTCGATCGGGTCGCGCAACAGCTGAGTCTGCTCAGCTCGCTCGGGATTCGGATCGTCGTCGTGCACGGGGGTGGCCCGCAGGCGACGGCCCTCTCCAATAGGCTGGGGCACCAGCCGACCATGGTCGCGGGGCGCCGCGTGACGGACGACACGGCTCTCGAGGTGGCCAAGATGGTCTACAGCGGGACGCTCAACGTGAGCCTGCTGGCGTCACTCCGCGCGCACGAGGTTCAGGCGGTGGGGCTCTCCGGGGTCGACGCGGATCTCATCGCCGCCCGGCGCCGCCCGCCGGTGCAGGTGGTGGACGACGCTGGCGTGTCCCGCCAGGTGGACTACGGCCACGTCGGCGACATCGACCGGGTCGATCCCCGGGTGCTCACCACCCTTCTCGAGGCCCGGTTCATGCCCGTCGTCGCCAGCCTGGCGGGCGACCGCGACGGCAACGTCTACAACGTGAACGCGGACACCGTGGCCGAGGCGCTGGCGGTGGCCCTTCGGGCCCAGAAGCTCATCTACCTCACGGGCGCGCCCGGCGTGCTGCGCAATCGGGAAGATCCCTCCAGCCTGGTCACCTTCGCCGACCCCGATGACCTGGCCGAGCTGGTCGCCCACGGCTCGATTGCCGGCGGCATGCGGCCCAAGGTGGAGGCCTGCATCCGGGCCGCGACCGGCGGAGTAGAGCGCACCCATATCATCGATGGCCGGCTCCCCGACTCGATCCTGCTCGAGGTCTTCACGGGGGCGGGCTGCGGCACCATGATCGTCGGTCGAAAGGAGAAGGCGACGTACCTTGGAGTGGACCTCGCGACCTGAGATCGCCCTGCTGCGGGACCTGGTCGCGACCCACTCCGTGAGTGGGACCGAGGAGGTCATCGCGCGGTGGGTGGAGGCGTGGGCCCGCTCGGCCGGGCTCGAAGCGAACCGTGACGACGCGGCGGTGACCATCACCGTGCCGGGCCGCGGGCCCGGCGAGACGCTCGCGCTGGTGTCGCACCTCGACACGGTACCGGCGGGCGAAGGGTGGACCCGCCCGGCCTTCACGCCCACGATCGAGGGCGACCGGCTCTACGGACGCGGCGCCGGTGACGCCAAGGCCTCGGTCGCCGCCATGCTGATGGCGGCCCGCGATCTCGCCGAAACGGGCGGGCCCGGACGTGGTCGCCTCCTGGTAGTGCTCGGGTACGAGGAGGAGACCAAACACACCACGATGGGCACCGCCGTGGCGCGCCTCGGGCCGATCGACGCGGCGGTCGTCGGAGAGCCGACCAATCTGCAGTTCGCCATCGCGCAGCGGGGTCTCATGATGGTGGATCTGGTCGCGAAGGGCGTGCAGCGACACGCCGGGTATGCGGCGGACAATCCCGATTTCACGAACGCCATCGTGGAGCTGGGACGGAACCTGGCCCGGCTTCCTTCCATGTTTCAGGAGCGGCGCCACCCCATTCTCGGCGTGGCCACCGCTACGCCGACCATGCTCGAAGGTGGCATCAGCAGGAACGTCACGCCGCCCGTCGCGCGGGCCGTGCTGGATGTCCGGAGCACGCCGAGCTGGACCCACGCCGAACTTGCCGAGGCACTGCGAAAGTCACTGGACATCGAGGTGGTGGTCACCTCGGATCGGCTGGTTCCCTGCGAGACTCCGGAGGGCTCGCGCCTTCTCAAAACCGCGAGCGCCCTCCGTCCGGGGAACACTCAGTTCGGCTCGCCGACCTGCTCCGACTGGGTCTTTGTACGGGACCGGGACGCGATCAAATGCGGACCCGGCACCAGCCGGCGCTCCCACACGCCTGACGAATACGTTGACCTCCCGGAGGTCTCGGAGGCCCGGCTCTTCTACCGCCAACTTGCCCAGGCCTATCTCGCATGAGTCGCTCCAAGTCTACTCCAAAAAGAGGCCGACCCCAGCTTCCGCCCGGGGAGCCGCCCCGAGTCGCCACGCTCTGGATGCCGGGGGCGTCGCTCGACCGCCAGATGCTCGACTATACGGCGGCGGAAGACCGCTTGTGGGACGGTCGCCTTCTCGCGTGGGACATCCTGGGAAGCCTGGGGCACGTGGAGGGGCTCCGGGCCTCTGGCCTGCTATCGCAGTCCGAGTACGTCCGGCTCCGCGCGGGGCTTCGCATGGCGCTCCGCGAGGTGGACGACGGTCGCCTGGCCCTGGGGCCGGAGCACGAGGATGTGCATACCGCTGTCGAGACCTGGCTGGTCCGCCAGGTGGGGCCGGTAGGAGAGCGACTGCACACCGGGCGTTCGCGCAACGACCAGATCGCCTGCGACCTCCGTCTCTACCTCAAGGACCGCCTGCTGCTGCTCTCCGGTGACGCGCTCGATCTGGCCGAGAGCCTTCTCATCTTTGCCCGGAAGTACGCCCGGGTGCTGTGGCCCGGGTATACCCACACCCGTCGGGCCATGCCGTCCTCGGCAGGGTTGTGGGCGGCGGCGTTCGCCGAGGGAATCCTCGACTCCGTCGAGCTCCTGCCGGCCCTGTGGGCCAAGCTGGACCGATCCCCGCTGGGAAGCGCGGCCGGCTACGGTGTTCCCCTCCCGCTCAAGCGGGAGGCGACGGCGCGAGCTCTGGGGTTCGCCGAGGTCGAGCACAACGTCGCCCTGGTTCAGAACGGCCGCGGGAAGCTCGAGGCCCTGGTGCTCTTCTGGTGCACCCAGCTGGGACATGAGCTCGCCAAGCTCAGCACCGATGTAATCCACTTCTCCGCTGACGAGTACGGGTTCCTGCTGCTTCCACCTGACCTTGCCACCGGCTCGAGCATCATGCCGCACAAGCGGAACCCCGACCTCTTCGAGTTGACGCGGAGCCGGGCGGCGGCGCTTGAGGCCGATCTCTTCACGGTGCTCTCGGTGAAGGCCAAGCTTGGCGGCGGGTACCACCGTGACTTCCAGCTGATCAAGGAGCCCGTCATCCGGGGCGTGGATCGCCTGGAAGGGATGCTGTCCATGCTCGCGGTGACGGTGCCTCGTCTCGGCGTCGATGCCGCTGTGGGCCGCGATATCCTGCGCGGTGGCCCGCTCGCCACCGACGAGGTCATGCGCCGCGTCGAGGGTGGAAGCGCCTTTCGCTCCGCGTACCGCGAGGTGGCGGCCGCCATCAAGGAAGGCGACTGGTGGCGGGAGCCCGCCTCCGAGGAGATCATCGGCCGCCGTCGCAGCACCGGAGGGCTGGGCAATCTTGGGCTGCCGGCGGTGCGAGGGCGGCTGCGGGCATGTCGTGCCTGGGCGGTCCGTGAACAACGACGCTTCGATGGAGCGCTCCAGCGGCTTGCCGGGCGGGGCGGTGCGCGCGGCACGGCATGAGCGGCGACCGGCGTAAGCGGCATCTCAAGATTCTGGAGCTGATCAGCACCCGGCCAGTCCGGACTCAGGACGAGCTGGTCGAGGCCCTGTCGTCCGAGGGATGGAAGGTGACGCAGAGCTCGGTGAGTCGCGATATCGCCGCGCTCAAGCTCATCAAGGTGGATGGAGCCTATCAGCGGCCCGCGCGACTGGCCTCCGGACCCGAGCACCCCGACGAGCGAAGGATCGCCGAGGGGGTGCTGACTCTGGATTCGGCCGGGGAGGCGCTGCTTGTGCTCCACACTCCGGCGGGGGAAGCCAACCGGGTTGCCGTAGCTATCGATCGCCTGGCATGGAGCGATGTGGTGGGGACGATCGCGGGCGACGATACCATCTTTGTCGCGGTCCGGAACGGCCCAGCACGCCAGCGGGTCATTCGGCAGCTCCGCCGCCTCGCGGAGGCCCGAAACTAGGGCTTCCTCGGAGGCGCTGAACCGGTTCATTTCCGCGCATGCAAAGAACCCGGTTTGCGGCCACTCCGCGGGTTGCCTCGCGGAACGAGATTCCGCGTCCCCGCCTTTCCACCACGCTCGCCTCGTGACCGTTCCCGAAGGGCTCCTGCGCGATTTGGCATTCGTCCTCGTCGCCGCCGCGATCGTGACGCTGCTGTTCCAGCGCCTGCGTCTTCCCGTCATCCTGGGCTATCTCGTTGCCGGCTTCCTGGTCGGCCCGCGCACCCCGCCACGGCTGATCTCCGATGAAGCCACCATCCAGACCCTGTCGGAGCTGGGGGTGGTCCTCCTCATGTTCAGCATCGGTCTTGGCTTCCGGGTGCGGCAGGTCATCGCGATGGTGCCGACCGCGGGGCTCACCGCGCTGGTCGAGGTGAGCTTCATGTGCGGACTGGGGTACCTCGCCGGACACCTGCTCGGCTGGAGCCCGGTGGCCAGTCTCTTCGCCGGCGGGGTCCTGGCGATCTCGAGCACCATGATCGTCGCCAAGGTCAACGAGGAGCAGCCACCCGACCCCGACTTCCAGGACTTTCTGTACGGCGTCCTCATCTTCGAGGACCTGGCGGCGATCGTGTTGATCACCCTGTTCACCTCCCTTGGTGCGGGGCAGGCCGTCTCGGCGTCGCTCGTCGGGCGGGTCGCTGCCGGCCTGGCGGTGGCCCTGGTGATCATGCTCGCGGCTGGCATGCTCGTCATCCCGAGGATGCTCCGGGCGGCGGCGAGGCTGTGGAAGCCGGATACGATGCTGGTGGCCGGCGTGGGGCTCTGCTTCGGGATGGCCGCGTTGGCGGAGGCGGCGGGCTATTCGGTGGCGCTAGGTGCCTTCCTTGCCGGATGCCTGGTCGCGGAATCCGGTTCCGGTTACCAGGTCAGGCGCGAGATCCGGCCGGTACGAGATATGTTCGCGGCCATCTTCTTTGCCGCCGTCGGCATGCAGTTCGATCTGCACGCGCTGGTCGCGCACTGGCCGCTCGCCGTGGGAGGCGCGGCACTCGTCATCCTCGGCAAGCTGTTCGGGGTTTCGGTCGGCGCCTTCCTCGCCGGCCGTGGGGTCCGCCCGGCGCTCGAGACCGGCATGAGCATGACGCAGATCGGGGAGTTCTCGTTCATCATCGCGGGGGTCGGCTTCGCGCTCCACGCCGTCCCGCCGGAACTCTACGCTGTGGCCATCACTATCTCCGCCATCACTGCCTTCACGACTCCCTGGTGCGTGCGGGTGGCGGCCCCTCTCGCGGCCTACGTGGACCGCAAGCTCCCGCATCGCCTGCAAACCTTCGCCTCGCTGTACGGGTCGTGGATCGAGATGCTCCGGCACACCCCGCGTCCGGCCACGCCCGCGCGGCGCGTGCGACGGGCCGTGCGCTTTCTGCTCCTGGATTCCGGCGGGGTGCTGGCCATCGTTTTCGTCTACAAAGTGCTCCGTGAGCAGATCGCTTCCGGCGGCCTTGCCGCCGTGCGGATCGGTATCGGCGTGATGCAATCGGTGCTTGCCGCGGGAACGGTCGCTGTGCTCGCCCCGTTCGTCCTTGGCATCATCAACGTGTCACGGGGGCTTGGGCTCGAGCTCGCCAACCTGGCCCTGCCGCCTCCTCCCAAAGGCAAGGTGGACAACGCGCTCGCCCCGCGGCGGCTGCTGGCGCTCACCGTGCAGCTCACCGCGGTGTTGCTGGTCGGCATTCCTCTCGCCGTCGCGACTCTTCCGTTAATCCCCGGGTTCGGCGGCCTGCTCGTGCTGGCAGGGGTGCTGGCACTTCTCGGGACTGGCTTCTGGCGGCGCGCCCAGGACCTCGAGGGGCACTTTCGCGCTGGTGCCGAGGTTGTAGTCTCGGCGCTGGCCAAGCAGTCGAGTGGCGAGCAGCCGAGCGTCGAGTTGGCGAGACGGCTCCTTCCGGGCCTCGGCGACTTCACCGCGCTTCGCGTCGCTTCCGGCAGCGAGGCAGACGGCGAAACCCTTGGTGACCTCAACCTGCGGGGCCGCACCGGCGCCACCGTGGTCGCGATGCTTCACGGGAATCGGCGAACCCCTTTCCCGGAAGCTCATGAGCGCCTGGCAGGCGGCGACCTGCTTGCCCTGACAGGATCGCACGACGCGATCGAGGCCGCCTCGGAGATAGTCGGGAATCCCAAGCCGTCAGCTTCGTGAGGCGGAGTTAGTGATGCAGGACACAGAGCCAGTCTGTCCCACGGAGCAGGACAGAGTGACCCTGAGGGCGCGCCGATGGATTACAAACTGTTCACGCGCCGTTGGCCGCGCGCTGGCAAGCGGTGCCCACGGGCTCGACCTTCCGTGAGGCAACTCATCATCATCGCCGCACTTCCCGCGCGGCTCGATAGCGGATGGCTTGGGTATGAGGTCGCGTTCCGGGGGTTGGTACAGTAGCTGCACTGCGCGCGGTTGGCGCCGGAACGTTTCCGGTACTGCCGAGCGAGCGCCGCCTCGCCCGGTTGAAGAACCTCTCATGGAGAAGCCAGCATGTCCCGTTCCCTGACCGCTGCCGCCCTCGCTCTCGCCCTGTCGACGACCGCGTTGGCCGCCCAGCAGCAGCCTACCGCGACGGTGAAGAAGGATTCCACCGCTGCCAAGGCCGCCGTAACGACCACGGCCAAGACCGCCAAGCACAAGGCGACCACGACGGCCCACAAGGCCAGCACCTCCACCCGGAAGCACGTGGCCTCGACCAAGAAGGCGATGACGGCGAAGAAGGACAGCACCACCACCAAGCCATAACTCGGCTTCGGCAATCGAAGAGCCCTGGCACCTTGTGGTGTCAGGGCTCTTTCGCGTGCCAGGCCCCGGCGAGCCGGATCTCCGGAACCTCGAGAACCCGCACTCCGTCCGCCGGCTGCTCGATCGCGAAAACCAGGGCCCGAAGCATCTGACCGATCGTCACCAGGCCGACTCGGCGGGCACCATCCCGAGTCGCAGGGACCGCCGAGGCCACCCAGTAGATGGGCGACAGAATGATCGGCCACCAGTGACCGGGTCCGAGTACGTACCAGGGCCGGAGGATCGTCGTCGCGAGGCCGCTTTCCCGAACCAGGGCCTCACCCCGGACCCGCGCGGCTTGGTAGGCGTGCATCACGGGCGCGGGGTGCGCGACGCTGACGTAGACGAAGTGCCGCACGCCGGCCGTGACCGCCGAGGGAACCGCCGCGGCCACCGAGGCAAGGTCCACACTGAGAAACTGCTGCGCCTTGGCCGGACTCGGCCGCGCCACTCCGACGAGGTGCACGAAGGTATCGGCTGGCGCGATCTGACTTGCGTAGCTCACGCCATGCAGAGCGTCCCCGATCACGGCCTCGGTGCCCTTCGGGAGGCGATGCTCGGCTCCCGGGCGGACCAGACCCCGAACCCGATGGCCTCGGGCCAGGAGCCGGTGGGTGAGACGGCGTCCGAGGTAGCCCGTTGCGCCCGTTATGAAAATGTGGCGCCCGTGCGCCTCCGTCACGGCGCTCCGGACTCGTGACTCACGGCGGTGGCCGCTCTCGCCCCTTCCCCCGACCGGCCGTAGCGCACCTGCGTGATCTCGGCCATGATGGCGAGTGCCGTCTCCGCGGGACTCCGACCGCCCAGGTCGAGCCCGATCGGGCCGTGCAGGCGATCCAGGTCCCGAGGGGTGAAGCCCGAGTCGAGGAGCCGCTGTCGTCGTGCCCCTTGGGTCTTCCGCGACCCGATGGCCCCGATGTACGGGGCTGGCGAGCGCAAGGCCAGATCAAGCGCCGGCTCATCGAACTTGGGATCATGGGAGAGGACGCAGACATACGTCGCGCGATCGAGCCCGAGCCTCGCGGCGGCCTGGTCCGGCCAGGCGACGATCAGGTCGTCAACGTCCGGGAACCGCTCGCGCGTGGCGAATGCCTCGCGCCCGTCCACCACGACGGTGCGGTACCCCAGCGAGCGTGCCAGAGGGACCAGCGCCATCGCGATGTGCACGCCGCCGAAGATGACCAGCCTGGGCGGACGCGGGAAGAGTTCCACAAAGACGGAGAGCACCTCGCCATCGTGGGTGATCTCGACCGTGCGACTGGCTTCCTTCCCGAAGGCCTCCATCGCCGCATCGCGCACGGCCTCTCCGACCCACCGATCCTCCGGCGCGGCCTCGATGGTGCCATCGTCATGAATCGTGACCGAGCGGCCCAGCTGGGGGCCGCTCGGATCGGCAGCGCCGATGATCGTCGCCACCAGCACACCCCCCGCGCCGGCGGCAGCCGCCCGGACCCGGTCGCTCACCCGCGGCTCCACGAAGACTTTGATGGTGCCGCCGCAGGCGAGCCCCACCTCCCAGGCCCGTTCGTGGCTCACGCCGTAGGTCACGAGTCGCGGCGATCCGCGTATGATCGCCGCGGCGATCTCCTGCGCCGTGGCGCTCTCGACGCAGCCGCCGGAGACCGACCCGGCAATCCGGCCGTCGTCCGTGGCCAGGAGCCAGGCGCCCTCGGGTCGCGGCGCCGATCCCCAGACGCTCGTGACCACGGCTCGGCCGGTGGGCCGTCCGGTTCCCTCCAGGACCGTGAGTTCGGCGAGCAGATCGTGCATGGCGTCTTCCTTCGTCATAGGATACCGTTCCCCTCGCCGCGGGGAAAGCACCCATTAGCTTTGATCCTCGAGCATTGCCGTAAACCGTTCCCAACCTGGCTGAGACGGAAAGGGGCCTCGCTGCACGTGCCGGAGACGAACGAGCGGGACGCGCGGATCAGCCGGGCCGTCGACGCCGCCCGCGGGCGGACTGTCGAACTTTTGCAAGCCTTCGTGGGAGCGCGGTCGGTCACAGGAGACGAGGCGGCAATGGCCGCGCGGGTCGCGACCGGCTTTCGGGATACCGGCCTTGAAGTGGACACCTGGTCGGCCACCAGGGAGGAGATGCTTCCCTACCTGGAGCACGTGGGCGAGCAGGGCCGGTATGACGGACGCCCCAACGTAGCCGGCCGCCGGGCCGGGGTCGGGGGCGCGGGTGCTCGCTCGATTCTGCTGAATGCCCACATCGATACGGTGCCGGAAGGGGATCACACCCTCTGGACCCAGCCCCCCTTCGGCGGCACGCTGGTCGATGGCCGGGTTTATGGTCGCGGCAGCTGCGACATGAAGGGTGGATTGGTCACCCACTTGGCCGCCCTCCGGGCCCTGGCCGACTGCGGCATACAGTTGAAGGGTGACGTCATCGTCTGCGGCACGGTCGGCGAGGAAGATGGCGGGCTCGGGGCGCTGTCGACGGTGCTCCGCGGCTATCGTGCCGATGCGGCCCTGGTAACCGAGCCTACGCGTCTCGCATTGGTGACTGCCTGCGAAGGCTCACTAGTCTTCCGGATGACCATCACCGGGCGGTCGGCCCACGCCGCGACGCGGAACGAGGGCGTGTCGGCGCTGGAGAAGTTCGTGCCGCTCTTCAACGATCTCCTGGCCTTCGAGCGCGAGCGCAACCTGACGCTGAGCCACCCGCTGTACGCGGGGTTTGTCAACAAGGCCCCGGTGAATGTCGGAGTGGTGCGGGCCGGGAACTGGGCCTCCACCGTGCCGGAGCAGCTGGAAGCGGAGGTCCGCGTGGGGCTCCTTCCCGGGGAGGACCTGGAGCCATTCAAGCAGGTCGTGATCGATCGGATCATGGCGGCGGCGGGGCGGGACAAGTGGCTCCGCGCGCATCCACCGGTGATCTCGTTTTTCGGCGGCCAGTTCATCGCCGCCGAGACGCCCGCAGACGATCCGTTCTGTATGGCGGTACGGGCCGCGCATGAGCGAGTCACCGGCGCGCCCGCCACGACCGAGGCCGTGACCTACGGTGCGGACATGCGGCACTTCATCGCCTTCGGCAAGATGCCCTGCGTCATGTACGGAGCCGGGGACATCCGCCTCGCTCACGCGCCCGACGAGTATATCGAGGTCGACGAGTTGCTGACCGCCGTGAAAGTGGTCGCCACCCTGTTGGCGGACTGGTGCGGTGTAACAGGCTGAGCCAGCTTCGGCCCTCTCACCTCTCACCTCTCACCTCTCACCGCCGTTCTCCCGCCCTCCCCAGCACCTCACCCAGCCTCTCGAGCGACGCCACGTTAGCGCAGGGAAGAAACTCATCCACATGGGGGAGCGCGGCGCGAAGCCCCAGAGTCGACGGCTCGAATCCCTCGTGTCCGGCGAAGGGGTCGAGCCAGAGGAGGCGGTGACAGGAGCGGTGCAGGCGGACCATCTCGCGGGAGAGCAGCTCGGGGTCACCGCGCTCCCACCCATCCGACACGAGGAGCACGATCGCTCCCCCCCGCAGGGTGCGCCGGACCCACCGCTGATTGAACTCACGCAGGCTTTCGCCGATGCGTGTGCCTCCGCTCCAGTCCACCACCGCATGCGCGACACGTCGCAGAGCCTCCTCGGCGCTGCGACGCCGGAGCTGGCGCGTGATTCGCGTGAGTCGCGTGCCGAATACAAAGACCTCGAGCGGGGCGCCCGAGCGGGCCAAGGTATGGGCAAAGCGGAGCAGGAACCGGCTGTAGCGCTCCATGGAGCCGCTGATGTCGCAGATCACCGTGATCGGCCGCGGGCGCTGGCGCCGCCTGAGCCAGGACCAGACCAGCGGCTGGCCGCCGGTCGCCAGCGATCGGCGGAGCAGCCTGCGCATGGCGGGTCGAGGCCCGCTCCGTCTCACGACGCCGCGCCGCGCTGGCCGCATGGGAAGGCGAGGGCGGAGCGCCGCCAGCATCCGGAGGGCGTCGACTTCTTCGGAGGCGCTCAGGCTTCCGAAATCGGCCTGCCGCAGTACCTCGGTAAGCGAGGCTGACCCTCGCACAACAGTGGTAAGGGGCTCGCTCCGCTCCGCTTCACCAGCCATCGCCTCTGAGAGATCGAGCCCACCCGTCAGGCGCTCGTGCTGCCGGATCCTGGGCAGCCGCGTCGCGAGCTGTGATGGCGGCATGTGGCGGCGCCAGAAAAGCGCAAAGGCCTCGTCAAAGGCCGCCTGGTCCTCCCGCCGCCGCACGAAGATCGCCCGACCGGCGGCCCGAACGTCGGCCTTTCGAGCGACGCCCACCAGCGTGAGGGCCAGGGTGAAGGTCCGGGTCTGGTCCGGATCAACCATGAGCCCGGCCCGGCGGAGCAGCCGCCCGAACTGCACACAATTGGCCGCGAGGGCCCGACCGTCTACCTCCACAATCTCGGTCACCTCGCCAGCACCTCCGCGAGGAGGGTACGGGCGCCGCCGTTCTTCATTGCGGCCACGTCTTCCTGGTACTTGAGCAGGACTCCGAGTGTTTCTTCCACCTGTCCGGACTCGAGGTGGCTGGCGCCCAAGGCCGTGAGGGCCGCGGCCCAATCGAGCGTCTCGGCGACCCCCGGGACCTTGGTCAGGTCCGCCTGACGCAGCCCCTGCACAAACCGAACGACCTCGCGCGCCAGTCGCTCGTCGATTCCCGGCTGCCGCGCGAAAAGAATCGCCAGCTCCCGTTCCGCCGTCGGGTAGTCGATCCACTGGTAGAGGCAGCGGCGCTTGAGAGCATCATGGATCTCGCGGGTGCGGTTGGAGGTCAGAATCACCCGGGGGGGCCGCGTGGCCCGCAGGGTTCCGATTTCGGGAACTGTCACGGCGAAATCGCTCAGGAGCTCGAGGAGGAAGGCCTCGAATTCCTCATCCGCACGATCCACCTCGTCGATCAGAAGGACCCGCGGTTCCCCTTCGCCCCCTTCGATGGCCCGGAGCAGCGGGCGGCGGATCAGGAACTCCTCGCCGAAGATGTCCTTCGTCGCCGCGGTCCTGGCCTCACCCCGCGCTTCGAGGAGCCGGATCTCGAGCATCTGGCGGGGATAATCCCATTCGTATACGGCCGTGTTGACGTCGATGCCTTCGTAACACTGGAGGCGGATGAGCTCGGCCCCGAGCACGCGCGCAAGGACCCGGGCCACCTCCGTCTTGCCGACGCCGGCCTCCCCCTCCAGGAGGAGCGGTCTCTCCAGGGTGAGCATTAGGAACACGGCCGTCGCCAGCTCCCGATCGGCGACGTACCGCTCGGCCTGCATACGGGCCTGAATCTGGTCGATGGTCAGCGTCATGAATGCGTTCCCGCCACCGGGGGGGCCTCGAGATCCTTCGCGTACGCCGGAAACCGAAACCGCATCTCCTTCCCCAGCAGTCCTCCATGTCCCAGGTCGGCGAGCGTGTCGGCGGTGACCTGCTCACCGGTGAGGAGTCGAGGGAGAACCAGGTCCGCGGCCGTCGCCATACTGAACATTCCGCACTGTGGCAGGCCGAGCAAAGTGGTGGCCTCGAGGGATGCGAGCCAGATCATCGAGCCGGGATGGGCCGGCACCCCCCGCCGAAGCAGCCGACCTCCCAGCCTGGCCAGTGCCTCATAGAGCGGCGAGAGAGGATCGCCCGCGGAGACGCCGCCGACCAGAAGGATGGGCACCCGCCGATCAAGCGCCAGCTCCCGGAGCACCCGCTCCAGGCGTCGGCTGGCTTGAGCGGGGTCCCGTTCCGCGACGTTCACCGTCCCCTCGAACCGACCACCGAGAGATAGCACCTTGGTTCTGGCGGCGCGATCGAAGCGCTCGAGACCCTCCGGGGGGAGCGATTCCGCAGCGATTGCGATGATCTCGAGGGGGAGGTACGGATCGACATTGAGGAGCGGGCGGTCGGCTTGGGCCACCGCTTCGCCCGCCTCCACCGCCGCGCCCGGAACCAGATGCGGCGCCACCTTGACGCTGCCCACGGTCTGGCCCGCCCGTACCGCCTGTCCATGGAAGAGGGTGAAGATCTCGAGCGGGTCGATACGGTTGACGAGGCCGAGCCGGTCGACCTTGACCCGCAGCACCCCGTCGCTGCGGGCCGTCAGATCCACGCGGCTCTGGGCCGGGGTGCCGATCGCGATCCCCGGACCGGACACCGCGGAGGCCAGGCGCAGCGCCGCATCATCCTCGTGCAGGTCGCCGGGATCGGGCCATCCAAGTCGCAGCGGGGCGACGAGCAGCCCCCGCCCAGCCGCCTCCCGGAGGGTTCGCGCCAAGGCCGCATCGACCCGCGTCCCCTTCTGGATCGTGCTGTCGCCGACGTGGGCCGGGGCGAGCATCACCGCGCCGAGCAACGGCTCGGCTGGTCCGGAGATGATCTCCTCCACCGGCACCCGCCTGAAATGCATGGCCGCTCTCCAGGGAGTTCACGGCCTAGTTTATCCCCGGCGAGCCGTCCACGGCTACCTCCGCGTACAATGCCTCGATGGCCCCCCTGAAGTGCTGCTCGACCAGTCGCCGCCGGACCTTGAACGTCGGCGTCAGCAGCCCCGCGTCCACGGTGAGCTCCTCGCTGAGGAGCGCCAATCGCTTGGGGCGCTCGAACTGGGCCAGGTGCTGCAGCCGCCCGAGGGTCTCCTGTTCCATGAGCCGGCGGACCGTTGCTGTCGCGAGCAGACGCGTCCGATCCGCGACGTGGATGCCGTGCTCAGCGGCCCAAGCCTGCAGCCTCGTGAAATCCGGGACGACCAGAAGCGCCGGATAGGGACGCCGATCACCCACCAGAATCGCCTGGGCTACGAACGGCGACAGCTGTGTCTGTCCCTCGATGGGCTGGGGGGCGACCTTCTTCCCCCCGGCGGTGATGATCAGCTCCTTGATGCGATCGGTGATCTTGAGATAGCCGTCCGCGTCGATTGCTCCCACATCGCCGGTATGCAGCCATCCTTCCGGGTCGATCGCCGCCCGCGTCGCATCGGGGTTGTTCCAGTAACCCTGCATGATTGATGGACTCCGGGCGAGAACTTCGTTCTCCGGGCCCAGCCGCAACTCCACTCCCGGGTACGGAGTGCCGACGGTGCCGAGCCGCCAGCGGTCGGGCCGGTTGGCCGCGAGGACCGGCGAGCTCTCGGTCAGCCCATAGCCCTCGTACAGGGGAATGCCTGCACCGAGGAAGAACCGCCCGACCACCGGTGACAGTGGTGCCCCGCCGCAGATCATGGTTTCCAGCCGACCACCCAATTGGCGGCGGATCTTCCGGAAGACGAGCAGGTCCGCGAGCCGATGGCGCATGGCCAGCCAACGGGATGGCCGCTCACCGCGACCCCGTTGATCGGTCACCGCCCCGCCTACTCGGGCTGCCCAGGTGACCAGTCTCCCCTTGAGTCCGGTCGTGCCCATGACCTTGCCATAGACTTTGTCGAACAGCCGCGGCACGGCGATCATGATCTGGGGGCGGACTTCCAGCAGATTGGCCGGGACCGCCGTGATCGATTCGGCATAGGCGATGGTGACGCCATTGTCCCAGTAGTAGTAATCGCCGGCGCGTTCCAGCACGTGAGACAGGGGCAGCAGCGACAATGCGACCATGCCCGGGCGGGTGGAGAGGGAACCGTGCTGCCGGGACGCCGCCACCATGGCTGCCAGGTTCTGGTGGCTGAGCATCGCTCCCTTGGGGGTCCCGGTCGTGCCGGAGGTATAGATGATCGTTGCGATACTTTCGGCCGCGATGCCATAGGCCTTTTTGCGCAGCTCCCGGATCCACCCGCCGTCAGAGCTCGCCGCATCGTCGAGCTGATGCTCCAGGGACTCGACCCCCTCCCCTTGCGCCGCCCGGTCGAACACAACCACCCGTTCGAGGGCCGGCGCCCGCGCCTGAATCATCCGGATCTTCTGCAGTTGCGCCGCCGTCGAGACGAAGACCAGGCGGGCACCGGCATCCCGCAAGATGAACTCAACCTGATTGGGAGGTAGCGTTGGGTAGATCGGCACGACGATGAGCCCAAGCGCCAGGGCCGCGTAATCGACAAAGGCCCACTCGGGGCGATTCTCCGAGAGGATTGCGACCCGGTCGCCGGGGGTGAGCCCGCTGTCCCGGAGCAGCTGCGCCGTGTGTCCGACCCGCAACTCGACCTCGCGATAGGTGAGGCTCTTCCAGACGCCGTCGCGCTTGTACCGGAGCGCCTCCCCCGGGCCGAATCGGTCGATGGCTTCGAAGAAGATCTGATTCAGGGTGCGGCGGTCGTAGGGCGCCAGAGGTACGAGCGGGACGATCGGGGCGGGAGCAGTCGCGGTAGTCACAGGAACCGGCCTTGAGCAGCTTGGGCAATACTAGGATCGAGCGTCTTAAGATGGCATGAAGACCTCTTGTGAAGGTTCGACACTTCGCGCCGGTACTCTGCTCATGGCGTACTCGGCCAGCGCAGTGATCGTCAGGCTCGGATTCACCCCCGGGTTGGCGGGCATGATGGATCCGTCGATCACGTAGAGCCCCGGGAAGCCGTGTACCTGGCAGTCGGGGCCGATGACCCCCTCCCCGGCGTTGCTTCCGAACGGGACTCCTCCGAGGATGTGAGCGGTCAGCGGGATGTTGAACAGTCCTTCATTGACCGACCCCATGGCGATCCCGCCGGTGCGCTCGGCGAAGGTTCGGGTCACCTGATG
The DNA here is from genome assembly GCA_035501775.1 of Gemmatimonadales bacterium. Lineage (GTDB taxonomy): Bacteria > Gemmatimonadota > Gemmatimonadetes > Gemmatimonadales > GWC2-71-9 > JADJOM01. Next base: position 54,433 of record DATJVM010000034.1, read on the forward strand.
GCCGATGTCGATGGAGGTCGGGATCGTCGCCTCCGGATCGGGTTCCGACACCAGGTCCCGGCGAAAGCCGGTGAACAGGCTGCGCCCCTGACGGAGGCGTATGCGGTTGTCTTCCCACTGCATCACCAGAATGATCGTGGTCCGCTCCGCCCAGCCGGGGAGTATGTGGGTCCGAAGGAAGTCCCCTGGGCGGCGGGCGATTTCCAGTATCGACTGCCCCAACCGGGAAGGAAGACTTCCCGAGGAGATCATGGGACCGCCCAGGAGGCGCATCGCAGAGGACCCGGCGGGGTAGCGCACCGGCTCGACCGTAGTGACCGGGTCGGCCCGGAAGATCGAGGTAATCGCGATCCCCTTGGAATAGTCGGTGGTGGCGTGGCGAGCGACGCTGCCCAGGAGGGCCTCGTTATTCGTCCGCACCAGCGTACCCAACCGCTCGGAGAGTCCGGCGAGCGAGCGAGTGGTGTCACGGCAGCGGAAGAGCAGGCGCAAGGTCCCGAGGGTTCCGGAGGAGACGATGACATTCTTCGCGCGGAGCGGTTCGCCCCTCGGGTGCCACCATCCCGTAGTGCGCCGATAGTGGACCTCGTATCGGGCGCCGTCGGACTGGACGTCCCTGAGGGGACGGATGTCCCGAACTGTCATCTCGGGGATGATCTCGGCTCCGTAGCTTTCGGCGAAGTGGAGGTAGTTCTTGGGAAGGGTGTTCTTGGCATTGTGCCGGCAGCCCACCATGCAGGCGCCGCAATACTGGCAGCCGCGTCGGGCGGGACCCTCGCCCCCGAAATAGGGATCGGGAACCTCTCGGCCTTCCTCGCCCGCCTTGCCGAAGAAGGTGCCGACAGGAACGGGACGAAAGGTGGCGCCCTGTCCCAGTTCATCGGCGATGTGCCGAAGCACCTGGTCGGCCGGGCCAAGGCGCGGGTTCTCGGTGACGCCGAGCATCCGCTTGGCTGTGGCATAGTGAGGCTCAAGCGCTCGCCGCCAATCGACCGGCCTCTGCCACGCGGGAGAATCGAAGGCGGCTGGTTCGGGCTCCATCAGGACGTTGGCGTAGCCCAGGCTTCCGCCGCCGACCCCCGCGCCATGGAGAACGAAGACGTTGCGGAACGGGCTGATCTGGAGGATGCCGTAGCAGCCGATTGCGGGGGCCCAGAGGTAGCGCGGAAGATTCCAGGTGCTGGTCGCGAAGTCCTCGTCGCGAAAGCGGCGGCCCCGCTCCAGCACGGCGACGCGGTAGCCCTTTTCCGCCAGGCGCATCGCCGAGACGCTGCCACCGAAGCCCGACCCGACGATGACGTAATCGTAGCTGTGAGTCACGCCGAAGCGTAGAGGACGGCCCGGCGCCTCGCAAGCATCCACGGCAACCTTGGACAGTCGGGGTTGGCCGAACGCGCCTCGGGTGATATGATGGCGCACTTCTCGAGGAACGGTTCTTCATGAAGCTGCTTGACGGCCTGGCGAGACTGCAACTGGTAGTGGTCACCGGCAAAGGCGGTGTCGGCAAGACCACCGTCGCCGCCGCGCTGGCGCGGCTGCTGGCCGAGGGCGGCCGGCGGACTTTGCTCCTGGAGATCGACCCGCGTGAGAGCCTGCACCAGCTGCTGGGCACCGAGCCCTCGGGCGGGAAAATTGTGAAGGTGGGGCCCAGGCTTGCGGTGCAGAACCTCCAGGCGCAAGCGGTGATCGAGGGGCTGGTTCGAGAGAAGGTCCGGGTCGGCGTGCTGGCGAAGAAGATCGTGGCGAGTCCCGTCTTCCAGCATTTCACCGAAGGCGCACCGGGACTCAAGGAAATGGCCATACTCGGATACGCGCTGCGGACGGTGAAGGGGGAGTACCGGCACCGGGCGGACGTGGTGGTGCTCGATGCCCCCGCCACGGGCCATGGCGCGTCGATGCTCTCCGCGCCCCTGCTCCTCGCCGAGGCGATAGAGGGCGGGCAGTTGGGCGAGATGGCTCAGGATCTGGCCGGCCTCATCGCCGATCCGCGCCGCTGCGGGGTGGTGCTCACCACCCTGGCCGAGGAGATGCCGGTGCAGGAGCTCGTCGAGTTGGTCACGCTGCTGCGCGAACGCATGGGGCGTCCACCGGAGCTGGTCGTCGCCAATGCGCTCTATCCACCTTTTCCCGCGAACGCGCCGGCGCCCCGAAGCGGCGCCTTGACGGAAACCCTCGCTCTCTGGGAGCAGCGGCGGGCGGTAAACGAGCGAGAGCTGGCGCGACTGGGGCAGGCGTGGAAGGGTCCCCTGGTCGAGTTGCCACTCCTCCCGGTGGACCGCGGTCCGATGCTGCTGGCCCAGGTCGCCGACGCCCTGGGCGAGGCCCTGTCATGAGCCTCAAGAGCCTGGACCGCGAGCTGCTGGTAGTGGTCGGCGCGGGCGGCGTCGGCAAGACCACCCTGGCTGCGGCCCTCGGCCTCCAGTCGGCGAAGGCCGGGGCGGACACGCTGGTGATGACCTTCGATCCCTCCTTGCGGCTCAAAGATGCCCTCGGCGTCGGCGAAGAGGCCAAGGAACGGCCCGCAATCGTGAAGGCAGGGACGAAGGGTCGCCTGGAGGTTGCCCTGCTCGATGCGGGAACCACCTTCGACCGCCTCATCCGGCGCTACGCTCCGGATGCCGCCGCGGCCGAGCGGATCTTCTCCAACCGATTCTACCGGGACCTGGCCGGGAATCTCGCCGGGATCCTCGAATACATGGCCGTGGAACGGCTGTTCGAGGTTCAATCGGAGCGCCGCTACGCCCGGATCATCCTCGACACGCCCCCGACCCGGCAGGCGCTCGACTTTCTCGAAGCACCGGACCGGATCGTGAATTTCCTCGACAGCGGGGCGATCCGCATCGCCCTCAAACCGTGGTGGGAGCAGGGAGGCGGGTTGCGGGGGATGCCGATGCGGCTCGCGGCGAAGGGCGTCGAGGAGATCGCGGATCGGATCATCGGCATGCGGTTGCTCGGCGACATGCTCGAGTTCTTTCGCGCCTTTGTTCCCCTGTACGACGGCTTCCGGGAGCGGGCGGAAGAGGTACGGAAGCTGCTGCGGGCTCCGGAGACACTTTTCGTTCTGGTGAGCGGCCCCGGGGCGGATCGGATCCCCGACACACTCTTCTTTGCGCGGAAGCTGGCGGAGAGGGGTCATCACCTCGGTCCCATCGTCGTCAACCAGGTCCACCCCGAGGCCCCAGCGCCTGGCGCGCCGGGGCCGCTCGCCGCGGGGCTGGCCCTGTTTCACTTCCTCGGCCAGCGGGATCGAGAGGGGGTGGAGCGACTGCGGCGGCTGCTGTCCAGAGGGGAGCCCCTGCTTGCCGTTCCGCTCGCCGCCACTCCGCCGACCGACCTCCCGAGCCTGACGAGTCTCGGCGCGACCCTGCTCGCGCAGCTCCCCGGTTAAGGGCCCTTTCAGCCGGACTTCACTGGTTCTTTACCGCATTGCGGCAGCGCCATCTTGACTTTTTACCGCAATGCGGTATACTGGCCATGCCTGAACGGGAGATCGCTATGATCCGGCTCATCAAACGGTACGGCGGCGGGAGCCGCAAGCTCTATGACACTGAGGAGAGCCGATACGTCTCGCTGGATGAGATTTCCGCCTGGATTCGGGCCGGGCAAGAGTTGCAGGTTGTGGATAGTGGCACGGGGGAAGATGTCACTGCGCAAACGCTGGCGCAGATCATTTATGAGGACCACAAGCGTGGTGATTCGTTTCTACCCACCGAGTTCCTTCACGATGTCATCCGCCGGAGCGGCCGTGTCATCGCCGGCGGGGTAGAGCAGATGCAGGCCGGCGTGGATCGGCTGGTTCGCGCGTCGGTGGACCGGATCACCCCGGTCGGAGGGATGCAGGAGGAGCTGGATCTGCTGCGGGAACGGCTGGCGGAGTTGGAAGCCTCGCTCGTGGAACTGGAGAGCGACGAAGCACCGAAGGCGAAGGGCCGCAAGCCGCAGAAACCGAAGCGGAGGGTCGCTCGGCGCGCGTAGTCGCAACAGTCGCAGTCCGTTAGTATCCCCGGTCCTCGGGACCGGCAACCAGGAGGAGAGTATGGCGGCAAAGAAGAACGGCAAGAAGACCCAGACGGTCCCGATGCTCAAGGAGTCGGCGCATGATATCTGGCTGGCCGGGCTGGGCGCTTTCGCGCTGGCCGGGGAAGAGGGTGGCCGGCTGTTCCGGCAACTGGTCAAGCGGGGCGAGGGGATGGAGAAGGTGAACAAGACGCGGATCCAGAAGCTGGCCTCGCGGGCCGAGAGCCTGCAGGGTGATGCGCGGCAGGCGGTGGCCCGGCTGGCCACGCCGATCGAAGCCGGCATGACCAACGCCATGCACCGTCTCGGGGTCCCGACTCGCAAGGAGATCGCGACCCTGACCAAGCGGGTCGAGGAGCTGACCCGGGTGGTGGCGAAGTCGAAGAGCAAGGCCCGCAAGACCCGGCGAGCGCCGAAGGCCGAGACGGTCAGCGTCTGATCGGAGGCAGCCATGGCCACCGCGCGTCGCGGTCGGCGGGGACACCGGCTGGGGCTCGCCTTGGCCGGCGGGGGAGCGGAGGGCGCGGTCTACGAGATCGGCGCCCTTCGCGCCCTCGAGGAAGCGATTGAAGGACTCGATCTCAACACAATCCATGTCTATGTCGGGGTGAGCGCGGGCGCGTTCGTGGCCGCGGCGCTCGCGAACGGACAAACCACGAGCCAGCTGGTGCGTGGACTCGTCAAGCGGGTACCCGGCGAGAATCCCTACGATGCGTGGACGTTCTTCACGCCGGCGTACGGGGATTGGGTGCGGCGGGGGATTCGGGTGCCCGCCCTGGCGGGAGACCTGCTCCTGCAGGGGCTTCGCGAGCCCTGGACCGTCACCCGGTCGCTGCTGAGGCTCTCCCGCGTGCTCCCGCTCGGTCTGTTCGATAACGAGCCGATTCGCCGGTTCCTGGCCCGCGCATTCTCCCGTCCGGGGCGCACGGACGATTTTCGGCGACTGAGGCAGAAACTGTTTGTCGTCGCGGCGGATCTGGAAGCCGGGGTCCCGATCGTCTTTGGCCGGGATGGCTGGGACCACATCCCGATTTCAACGGCTGTCCAGGCCAGTACGGCGGTGCCCGGGGTATACTCGCCGGTGGAGATCGAGGGCAGGCTGTGTGTGGACGGGGTGCTGCTCAAGACCGTGCACGCCTCGGTCGCGCTGGAGGAAGGGGCAGATCTATTGCTGTGCGTCAACCCGCTGGTGCCGGTAGATGTTGCGGCGGGAGAGCAGCGCGGGGCACTCCGGCCCGGATCGCTGGTCCGGTACGGTCTCCCCGCGATCATGTCGCAGACCTTCCGGACCCTGATCCATTCGCGGATGGTCGTGGGAATGGCCCGGTACCGGAGCCGCTTCCCCAGGGCCGACGTGGCGTTGTTCGAGCCCGATCGCGACGAATACCGCCTGTTCTTCAGCAACGTGTTCAGCTTCCGGGCTCGGCGGGAGATCTGCGAGATCGGCTACCGGGCGACCCGGCGCGATCTCTGGCGCCGGCGGGCCGTGCTCGCCCCGATGTTTCGCCGTCATGGGCTGAGGCTCCGGGAGGAGCGGCTCCGCGATCTGGACCGGAGTGTGTGGGATGGAGTGGGGCTGGGTCACGCCGAGCGCGGCGCCCCCGTCAGCGCTCAGCTGGCGGAGGCCCTCACACGCCTGGAAGCTTCATTGGCGACGAGGTAGAGCCTAGACGGCGCGCAGGGCCTCGAACTCCCGCTCGAACGCATGGACGAGTTCGAGCGGGTCCGGCACCAGCACGGTATCCGCCAGCACGCCGACCTGCACCTTGCCCGCAAAGCTCAGGATCGAAATGCCCACGCCGATGTTGGCGCGCTGCGGGACCCAGAACATCATGCTCCGCACCCGCCGGCCGGCGACCGTGATCTCGCGCTGGGGTCCGGGGACGTTGGTCACGACCGCGGTGCACTTGTTGGCCAGAAAGTCGATCAGGCCGCGACTGACTCCCTGCGGGAGCACGGTGAGCAGCGCCCGCTGGATGCCGTAGACCACGATCGGCACCACCGATCGCTTGAGATCATCCATTGCGGCCTTCACAGCGCGAACCCGGGTTTCGAGCGACGCAATGCCGGCCGGCAGCTCCAGCGGCACGGCCGCAAAGCGGTTGTCCAGAGTCAGCGGTTCGTCGGCGGGACGGATGTTCACCGGCATCGACACCCGCAGGCGGTGGAGGATCTGACCCGAACGCTGCTCCACATAGGCGCTGAGCGCTCCTGACACCAGGGCCATCAGGACATCGTTCACCGTGGCGTCGAGCCGCTGCCGAGCCCGTTTCACCACGGCGAGATCCAGAGGGGCGGTCCAGGCGACCTGCTTGCGCCCGGAGACCCTGGGTCCATGGAGGGCGTGACGATCGGGGATCCACAACATCCGCTTGAGCAGGATGCCGGGCGCGGCCAGCGGGATGGAGAGCGCCTTGAGGATACCGCGACCGGGGGCGCCCGCCGCCGGCCGTATCCCGCCCTTGGGAGGGGCTGCCCCGTGCTCCGCGGTCATCTCCTCCATCAGGCTGAACATCACCGACAGCAGCGATACTCCATCCGCGATCGTATGATGAATCCGGGCAATGACCGCGGTCGCGCCGTCCTCGAAGTCTTCTACCACCTGGAACTGCCAGCGGGGCCGGTCATCGGGAAGCGGGAGTGAGGCCTCGGCCCCGACGTAGGCCCGCAACTTGGCAGTGGTATTCAGGTCCGGGTCCCGGGCCGGGATGATCTGGCGACGGATGTCGAAGCCGGGGTCCTCTTCCCAGTGCGGGGTGCCGGCGACATGCACGATCCGCTGGCGGAGCCTGGCAAATCGCTCGCCGCCCCCGGCCTCCATCACCCGATGGCGGAAGGTGTCGCGGAAGGTCTCCAGGTCCATCCGGTCGGTCGTGAAGATCGCGTTGATCACCATCAGGTTGGTGGCGGAGTCCTGCAGCCACATCGCGTCGTTGCTGGCAATGCGGGCCCGCATGCTAACCCTCCTCCTGCCCGCCGCGGAGCGGGGGTGCCATCTGTGGGCGGCGCCTGACGGAGAGTGCAAGCAGCATTTGCTAACTCCGCCGCACAGCGAGGAAGAAGGCGATGACAAACAGCGCGACCCAGACGGGCCAGGGGGCGCCGAAACCCATCGAGATGGCGGCTGCCACCAGGCACGACCCGGCGATCAGGGTGCCGCGGAGGCCGGAGAGCGGGTTCTGCGGCGGCTGCCGCGCGACTCGCTCCAGCACGCGCAGGCCATCGGAGACCAGCAGCGGCATCTTCGCCATCGCGTCGACCAGGTCGGGCGCCCCGCGCATCCCCTCGGTCAGCAGGCGGAGCGGACTGAACTGGTGAATGAACAGGGTGCGGATGTGCCGCTTCGAGACTTCCGCGACATCGAAGCCAGGGAGCAGCACGTGTCCGACGCCCTCGAATGTCACGAGGGCCTTGACCATCAGGACCAGCTCGACCGGAAAGTACATTCCGTACTGGGCCCCGCGCGAAAGTGAGTCGAGGATCAACTGGCCGAGGGAGTACTCCTCGAAGCTGGAGGCCCGTTTCCAGCGATTGGAGATCTCGGTCGCCTCGCGGCGGAAGCCATTGGGGTTGGCGCCGGGACCGGGAGTCGCGATCGCGGTGAGATACCGCGCGGCGTTCTCGGCATCACCCATCACCAGCGCGAAGTAGTAGTAGAGGAGGGCCCGCCGCAGCTCCTCGTCCAGCCGTCCGACCATACCCAGGTCGATGAAGCCGACTTTGGGGCCGGGGAGGATGAGCAGATTGCCGGGATGCAGATCGGCGTGAAAGAAACCGTCCTTGTACAGCATCCGGATGATGGCGGCGGCGCCGAGATCGGTCAGGTGGCGCCGTTGGTCCTCCGGTAGTTCCTGCGCCTCGGGCGAGTCGGGCGCGATCCCGTCAAAGAACTCCATGCAGAGCACGCTGTGCCCGCTGTATTCCCGGTAGATCTCGGGAAAAACGACATCCGGGACATCGGCGAAGTTGGCCGCGAAGATCTCCGCGTTGTCGGCTTCTCGGCGCAGGTCGACTTCCCGCAGGGTGTAATCGCAGAACTCATTCACCAGCTGCCGCGGCTGGTAGCGGGGGATGATCCCCTGAAGGATGCTGCCGAGCATCCGGAGCAGCCGGGAGTCGCGCTCAAGGGTTTCCCGGATTCCGGGCTTGACCACCTTGAGGATGACTGGTGTCCCGTCGGCGGTCGTGGCGCGGTGGGTCTGGCCAATCGAGGCCGATCCCAGGGGCACCGGATCGATCTGCAGGAACATCGCGTGAATCGGTCGCTTCAGGTCCTCCTCGATGATCTCCACCAGCACCGAGAGCGGCACCACCGGCAGGCGGTTGAGGAGATGCTTGAGTTCGTCGGTGATGGGGCGCGGAAGCAAATCCTCACGCAGACTCAGGATCTGGCCCAGCTTGATGTATGTGGGGCCGAGACGCTCCAGCCGCCGCCTCAACTGCTCGGGAAATGGCAGCGGGCGGAGCTCCCGGTCCACGAACGGGGCCGTTGTCCATGCCACCATCCGGAGCAGCAGGAACTTGACACCCCGGCCGGTACCGTTCTCCCGCCGGGTCCGGACCTGCGCGGCGAGACCGCCAAACAGGAGACCCAGGAAGTGTCGCCACGTGGTCAGCAGCCGGCGCAGCAGTCCCTGGGGGGGCCGGAGCCGCATGACCTCGAAGCCCCGCTCGCGGAGGGCCTGCTCTTCCGCTGCCGCGGGCTCAGCGATTGCGCCCATACTCCTCGTGCGACGAGACCCACTCCAATGATGAGATCGCGGCCGCCAGCGAGATCTCGCCGGCGAGCACCACCCCGGCGACGATCTCGGCGAACTTGTTGACCTTGCCCTTCCCTACGCAGCCGAGGATCTCGAGGCATTCCCGCTGGGTGGGGAGGTGCGTGCCGCCGCCGTGGGTGGCGACGATCAGCGATGGGATCGTTATCGACAGGTACAGGTCCTTTTCAGGTGTCAGCTCGGCGTAGGAGATGCCCGCCGATCCTTCGGCCACGTTGGCCACGTCCTGTCCGGTCGCGATGAACATGGCCGTGATGGCGTTCGGCGAATGGGCGCCATTGTTGTTCGCGCCGGAGAGAATGGCGCCGACGTTGGCCACGCCCCAGTGGTAGTGGAGGCTCTCCGGCTCTACTCGCATGACGTCGAGCAGCACGTCGCGCTTGATCACGCACTCGGCGGTCACCCGCTTCCCCCGGGTCCGCATCAGGTTCACCTGGGACGCCTTCTTGTCAGTGGCCAGGTTGGACTCCAGATAGAATCGCCGGACCGAGGGGTTGTTCTCGAGAATCCAGCTGCACGCCGCGAAGGTGGCGCGACCCACCATATTTTGCCCCGCGGCATCACCGGTGAAGAAGTTGAACCGGAGATAAGCGAACTTGCTCGCGAGATAGGTGTCGATGTACTGTAGCTTCCCCACCCGGGTGGTGGCCTCGGCCTCGCGCTGAACGTCGGCGATGTGCTCGTCCACCCAGTCACGGAAGGCGCGGGCTTCGCGCGCAGAGTCGAACACGAACACCGGCGCGCGCTGCATGTGATCGGCCTGGATGGTGCAAGTAACCCCACCGGAAAGGTTCAGCACCTTCATGCCCCGGTTGTAGGAGGCGACCAGAGTGCCCTCGCTGGTGGCCAGGGGGATGACGAATTCCCCCTGCGCATGCTCGCCATTCACCTTGAGCGGACCCGCGAAGCCGATCGGGACCTGGGCCACGCCGGTGAAGTTCTCGATGTTCCCCTTGGTGAGCTGCGGGTCGAAGGAGTACCGGTTCAGATGCTGGAGCTTCACTCCGCTGAACTGCTCCACGAACCGCTGGCGCTCGGCGATGATGGCCGGGGTATAGTTGTCCTCCTTGGAATAGGGGACCGAACGGGGCCGCTGCTGCGGGTGGGCGACATGATCGTTGACCTTGAAGGCCAAGGCGCCGATCCCTTTGACCTCGATCGCGATCTCGATCTCCTGGATCCCCTCCGGCAGCGTCCGACCCGGCGCCCGCAGGTGCGCCACCTTCCGGAGCGGGAACTCCTCGGGGCGCTCGGGGGTGACGTCGCTCGCCGGCCGCCAGCGGCCGTCGCCCATATCGACCTGGAGGTCGCGCGACGAAATTTCCAAGGTTCCGAAACGCACCCGGACGATCCGGGTCAGGGTCACGTCGCTCAGGCGGTTCTTCAGGCTGAAGTGCGCGCCATCGGGCGAATTGGTGAGCGATCCGAAGGTGTAGAGCTGCCGGAGCAGCAGTTGGGGGATCTTCATGATGGGATTCCGAGAATGAGGTCCATTCACTAATGTGGCACGCCGCCCGACCCACCGCCAATCGGTCTCAAGCGCGGCCGCCGGCTCCGAGCCCGCGGACGAGAGCGGCCATCTCCAGCGGCCGCTCGGTGGGCACGGCGTGGCCCGTCTTCGGGTAGATGACCAGCTTCGATCGCCGCAGGCGGCGGTGCATCGCCTTGGACCAGCGGGGTTTCAAGACCCGGTCCGCACCGCCCGCCGCGATGACGCTCGTGACGGTGATCTCGTCCAGGCGCTCGAGGAGTGAGGGGCGGGAGGCGACGGCGTGCAGGGCCTGGATCAGCGCGCGATCCTCCATGGCGCGCACGCTGCTCTCCCACCGCGCCACCGCGGCCGGATCGGCCTTGCGAAAGGACGGGCTGAAGGTGCTCCGCGCCGCCTCCCGTGCCAAGTACCGGGCCTGGCCCGTGAGCTGGATGATGCGGGCCAGCGCGCGGATCTCGAGCGCGCGGAGCAGTTCTTCCGCCGCGGCGCTGGTGCCGACGAGCGCCAGGGCCTCGAGGCGCTTCGGGAAGTGGATGGCCAGATCGATCGCCGCCATCCCGCCCATGCTGAAGCCCAGCAGCGTTACCCGCTCGATCTCGAGATGATCCAGCAGGGCAACGAGGTCCAGGGCGAGGTCGCCGATCTCCCACTGGGTGGCCGGGACCGTGGTCCGCCCATGGCCCCGGAGGTCGGGCACGAGTACCCGGTGGTCCCGCGCCAGCTCGGTGGCGAGGCGGGCAAACATCCCGCCGTCACACCACATCCCATGGGCCAGCAGGACCGGAGGCCCGGCGCCGCGCTCCTCGAGATGCACCACGAGGTCGCGGAGCGGAATAGCGTGCTCGGTGGCGGATGACGTCACGCCGGGGGTGGTGGCGTCGGCTCGGGAGGTGGAGGAGCGGGCGATGGTGGGGGCGGGGTCGAGGGTGGTGCCGGACCCTGACTGGCTGCGGCGATGCTGGCGGCGAACTTGGTCCAGAACTGCTCGGTCAACTTGCGAGCTGTTCCCTCCATCAGGCGCGCCCCTATGCTCGCGACGGTACCGCTGACTTCCGTGTCGGCCTTCCAGCTGAGCCGGGTGCGGGCCGGGTCGATGGGCTCCAGGGAAAGCTCGGCCTGCACTTCGACGGCCGACCCGGGCGCCTTTCCCCGCGCCGTCATCCGGAAGTAGTTGGGGGGATTCACGTCGGTGAGCTCCACGTCGATGCCGAACCGAACCTTGATGGCGCCCACGCCGAAGCCCGTGATCACCTTGAAATGGCGCGGATCCACGACGTCCACCGATTCCACTCCCGGCCCGTGCTTGCCGACGAAATACGGGTCGATGATCCGGGGCCAGACGTTCGCGAGGGGAGCGGCCACTTCCGGAGCGCCTGAAAAGCTGAGCTTCATTCCGTTTGATCCTCGAGGGCGAGGAGGTCCGCCCGGGTGTCCACGTCCGGGTTGGCGCCCGGCACGTCGATCAGGTCAACGGCGTCCGGTCGCGCGCGCAATGCCGCCCCGAGGCCCTGGTCACCGATCAGATTCTCGGCCAGCGCCCACAAGGCGCCATCGAGAAGCACGGGGTGCCCTGGCTCGTCCGGGCGACTCGCGTACCGGGGGCGGACGCTTCGTCCCGTGCGGCGCCACGCGCCCACCAGGCGGGAGATCGTAGCGCCAGAGAGGAGTGGTTGATCGGCCAGCACCACGAGCGCGGCACGAGGGCGGTCAGGCGCCGCCATCACCGCGAGCTCGCGGAGGCCCACGCGAAGAGACGAGGCCAACCCCGTGTCCGCCTCCGGGTTCACCACGACGCGGAGCCCGGCCGTGGCGAGGTGCCAGCCGAGCGCGGTGTCGCGAGGCGGCACCACGGCCACGCCGCCCTGGAGCGTGCCGGAGGCGATAGCTTGGCCCACGGCGACCGCCACGTGCGCGATCAGCGGGCGTCCTCGCCACGGGGCGACCAGCTTGGCGCCGCCGAAGCGGACGCTGGCACCCGCGGCGAGAACCAGCGCATGCGCGTCGCCGCCCGGCGCCGGGCTCCGGTCAGCTGCCGGCTCGCTCGTAAGCCTGCGAGACCGCCCGGATGGCGGCCACCCTCGCGAGGTGCCGACGGTATTCCCCGGGGGCATGCACATCGCCCGCGATCTCGAGATCTTGCACCGCTTCCCGCGCCGCCTTCTCCAGCGCGGCGGAGTCGCACTTGGTCCCGTTCACCTGCTCGAAGGTTGTGCCGAGGAAGGCCTTCTCGCCGATGCCGGTGTAGGCCACGGTGATCTCCGAGATGGTCGCGCGCTTCCGCCCGACGACCGCGCAGACCCCCACCAGGGCATAGCCCGAGGCAGCCTGATCGAAGCTCACGTACGCGGCGTGATTGCGGCCCATTGGTCCGAGCAGGATGTCGGTGAACAGTTCTTCGTCCGTCATGGCGGTGGAGAAGGCGCCCTGGAAAAAGTCGCGGGCCTTGACCGTCCGCCGGCCGCCCTTCTTCGACCGCAGCTGAAACTCGGCGTCGAGCGCGACCATCACGGCGGGCATATCGCTGGCGGGATCCGCGTGGGCCAGCGAGCCGCCGATGGTGCCGCGGTTCCGCACCTGGATGTCGGCGATGGTGGAAGCCACCTCCGCCACGATGGGGCAACGCTCCCGGAGCACCGGGCTCGTGGCCAGGTCGGCATAGGTCGTCGCCGCCCCGATTCGCGCTCCCTTCTTGAACTCCTGCACGCCTTTGAGCTCGTCGATGCGCGAGATGTCGACCAGCTTGGGCACCTGGACCAGGCGGAAGCGCATCATCGGGAGCAGGCTGTGGCCTCCGGCGATGACCTTGGAGCCGTCTCCGGCGGCGAGCAGGTTCAAGGCCTCCTTGACCGACCCGGCGCGAACGTAATCGAAGCTGGTCGGGATCATGACTTACCTCCCTTCGCCTTCTGGATGGCGGCCCAGACGCGCGCGGCGGTGAGCGGCTTGTCGATATGGGTGATCCCGAAGGGTTGCAGGGCATCCACCACCGCGTTCACGAGGCAGGCCGCCGAGGCGATGGTGCCCGCCTCGCCGCAGCCCTTGATGCCGAGCGGGTTGACCGGCGAGGGCGTGACGGTGTGCGCCACTTCGAGCTTCGGCATCTGGCTCGCCTTGGGCACCGCGTAATCCATCATGGTGCCGGTGAGGAGCTGGGCCTCCTCGTCGTAGACGGCGATCTCCTGCAGCCCTTCCCCGAGGCCCTGGATGACCCCGCCGTGGATCTGGCCGTCGACGATCATGGGGTTGATCGGCGGGCCGCAGTCGTCAACGCAGATGTAGCGGAGGATCTTCACGGCGCCGGTATCGGCGTCCACCTCGACCGTGCAGATGTGGGTCCCGAAGGGGTAGACGAAGTTGCTTGGATCGAAGAAGGCGCTGGCCTCGAGGCCAGGCTCGAGGCCCGGCGGCATGTTCCACGCGACGTTGGCCATGAGCGCCACCTCGGCGAAGGTCTTCGCCTTGGAGGGCGTGCCCCTGACCTGGAACTTGCCGTCCTTCCACTCGAGGTCGGCCTCGTTGGCTTCGAGCAGGTGGGCGGCGAGCTTCTTGGCCTTCTCCCGGACTTTGATCGCGGCGACCTTGACCGCCGACCCGCAGACCGCCGTACTGCGACTGCCGTAGGTGCCCCAGCCCTGGGGTGTGTTGTCGGTGTCGCCGTGGATGATCTCGACGTTCTCTATCGGGTAGCCGAACTCATCCGCCACGATCTGCGCGAACGTGGTTTCCTCGCCCTGGCCGTGGGGCGAAGCGCCGATGTAGACCTTGACCACGCCGGTCGGGTAGACCCGGACCAGGGCGGAGTCGTACAGGCCTCCGCCAAAGCCGACGGCGCCGGCAACCTGGGATGGACCGAGACCGCAGATCTCGATGTAGCTCACCACTCCGACGCCGAGGTACCGTCCTTCCTTGCGGGCCTTGGCCTGCTCCGCGCGGAAGGCCTTGTAATCGAGGATTCCGACGGCCTTGTCGAGGGCCGCTTCGTAGTTGCCCGAATCGTAGATCAGCCCGGTGGCGACGGTGTAGGGGAACTTGTCCTTGGGGATGAAGTTCTTCCGCCGTACCTCGACCGGGTCCATTCCGATCTTTCGCGCGTAGATATCGACCAGGCGCTCGACAAGATAGGCGGCCTCCGGGCGTCCTGCCCCGCGATAGGCGTCGACCGGAGCGCCGTTGGTGTAGACCCCGTTGATCACGCCGTGGATGTTGGGGATGGTGTAGGCCCCCGAATACACCAGTCCGTGCAGGATCGTGGGAATCCCCGGCGCCGCGGTGGAGGCATAGGCGCCGAGTCCGGCATAGACCTTGGTGCGGAGGCCGGTGATCCGGCCATCCTTGGTGCCGCACATCTCCACGTACTCGATGTGATCGCGGCCGTGAATGGTGACCTTGTAGTTCTCCGAGCGGTCCTCGGTCCACTTCACGGGCCGGCCCAGGTCGATCGACGCAAAGGCGGTGAGGGCCTCATCGGCGTAGGCGGGAATCTTGGAGCCGAACCCGCCACCCACCTCCGGCGCGATGACCCGGACCCGGTGCTCCGGCAGCTTGAGCATGACGGAGCAGAGGAAGCGGTGGATGTGCGGATTCTGGCTGGTTGCCCACAGAGTGAGCTGGCCCGAGCCCTTGTTGTAGCTGGCCACCGCGGCCCGGGGTTCGATCGCCGTGGGGAGCAGGCGCTGCTGGACGATACGCTCCGCGACCTTCACGTCCGCGGACTTGAACGCCGCCTCCGCGTCTCCACCCGAGACGGTCCAGGTAAAGGCGATGTTGCCGGGCACTTCGGTGTGCAGTTGCGCCGCGCCCTGAGCGGCGGCCTTCTCGGGGTCGGCCGTCGCGGGGAGCGGATCGTAATCGGCCTCGATCAGGTCGACGGCGTCCCGCGCCTCGGCCCGCGTCTCGGCCACGACCATGGCGACGGCATCACCCACGTACCGGACCTTGTCAACGGCCAGAAGCGGGTGTGGCGGCACCTTGAGATCGCAGCCCGGGACGTTCCAGGCACAGGGCACCGGGACGAGCCGGTCGGCCAGGTCCTTGCCGGTGTAGATCGCCACCACGCCGGGGGCGTTTCGGGCCGCCTTGGTGTCGACCGACTTGAGCCGGGCATGGGCGTACGGGCTGCGGACGAACATCGCGTAGACCAGTCCGGGGAGCTTCACGTCGTCGGTATACGTCGCGGAGCCCGTGATGAGGCGGGGATCCTCGCGCCGCTTGATGCCTGAGCCAAATAGCGTGGTCATGGGCCTTCCCCTCAGACGGCGGCGCCGGTCTTCCCGGCGCGCATGGTCGCCGCCGCTGCCTGGATGGCCGCGACGATATTCTGGTACCCGGTGCAGCGGCAGAGATTGCCCTCGATCGCGTCGCGAATCTCCGCCTCGGTCGGATCGGGATGTCGTGACAGGAAGTCCGCCGCCGTCATGATCATGCCGGGCGTGCAGAACCCGCACTGGAGCCCGTGCTTTTCCCAGAACGCGGTCTGCAGCGGGTGGTGCTGACCATCTCCGCTCGCCATCCCTTCGATGGTGGTGATGCTCGAGCCCTCGGCCTGCACCGCCAGGACCGTGCAGCTTTTTACGGCGCGGCCGTCGAGGTGTACGGTGCAGGCCCCGCACTGACTGGTGTCGCAGCCGACATGCGTGCCCGTCAGGTTGAGCTCATCCCGTAGTACGTGCACCAGAAGCGCGCGCGGCTCGACCTCGACCAGGTGCCTGTTTCCATTAATCTGGAGTGTGACGGAGCGTTTCATGCGAGCTTCCTCGACGATGCGGAGGGGGCGCCGGAGCGCGGGAACACGAGGCGCCAGGGTGAGGGGGGCCCGGGCGCCCTTTCTGTCCGGGCGGGTTAGGGTACTGCTCACCCGGAACCCGGTCAAGACGGCGGCGGGCTTGACCCGATCCGTCGTGCCCGGTACAATATTCACACTTATGCATATGCGGCCTGCGGTGCCCGGAAATCGAAACTCGAACCGTGTCTCCAGGGAGACGGGTCGAGCCTAGGCGCATTCTGCATCCCGCTGCCATGCCGGCCCGTCGCTCGAGCGGCGGGTTTTTTATTGCCGGAAAGCACGGAAAGGCGGCGGAGTCGGTCGGGCTTCCGATGTCGCCGGCCGATAGTAAGGCGATCCGATTCTCCTTGGGGTGTAGCTCAACTGGCAGAGCGCCCGGCTGTTAACCGGGAGGTTGCAGGTTCGACCCCTGCCGCCCCAGTATCATCCACCTCTGACAGCGGGACCGGGGGCTTCCCTGCGCCACGGGCAGCCCTCGAACCGCAGCCTCCTGTGGCCACCCCGCGGAAGCTGGGACCCACCTTCCCTCCGCCCCTCATAACCTCATGCCTTGAGACGGTTTCGGCGCCGGTTACTTTGATCGCGTGACGCACCCAGGCCGTCCTCACGACCCTTACGCCGCGCTTCGGGTCCACGACTTCCGCCGTTTCATCATCTTCCTGCTGGCCCAGACTCTCGCCACGATGGCGCAGGGTGTTGTCGTGGGATGGCAGGTCTACCAGGTCACGCGGGACCCACTCGCACTCGGCCTCCTCGGCCTGGCGGAAGCGGTGCCGTTCATCGCGTTTGCCCTCCCCGCCGGCCATCTGGCGGATCGGCTCGATCGGCGACGAATGTGCCTTTCGGCCATCCTGGTGCTCATGCTCTGCAGTACCGCGCTCCTGGCCCTGACGCTGGCGGGCCTGGTTCGCGCGGACACGGTATGGGCCGTCTACGCGGTGATCTTCATCAGTGGAGTGGCCCGCAGCTTCCTGCAGCCCACCCGCACCGCGCTCTCCGCCGATCTCGTCCCGCGGGAGCTGTACGTCAACTCGATCACCTGGCGAAGCTCGGTATGGCAGTTTGCCGCGGTGGCGGGCCCGGCGCTGGGCGGGCTGCTGGTCGGGTTCGGCGGGCCAGCGCTCGCCTACGGGACGTCCGCTGTCTTCCTCGTCTGCGGTTTCCTCGCGCTGTTCCGGGTGGCCACCCGGCTTCGCCCCGCGGCATCCGGCAATGCGCCCGGCTTTTCGGGGCTGCTGGAAGGGGTCCGATTCGTCCGCCAGCAGCCGGTCCTGCTCGGAGCCCAGACACTCGATCTCTTCTCCGTGCTCTTTGCCGGCGCCGAGGCACTGCTGCCGCTCTTCGCGGTCGTCTACCTGCATGTGGGCGCGGAGGGGCTTGGTGTGCTCCGCGCGGCTCCGGCCGCGGGATCGGTATTGATGTCGGTCTTTCTCTCCCACCGACCCCTGCGCGGCCGGGTGGGGAGGATACTCCTGGTGTCCGTGGCGCTCTACGGTGTGTGCATCAGTGCGTTCGGGCTGTCGCGGAGCTTTCCCCTGTCGGTGGCCCTGCTCGGGGTCTCGGGTATGTTCGATAACATCAGCGTGGTGCTCCGTTCGACTCTGCTGCAGACCCTCACCCCGCGGGAGGTTCTGGGTCGGGTGGCGGCCGTCAACGCGATCTTCGTCGGGTCGTCGAACGAGATCGGGGCTTTCGAGTCGGGCGTTGCCGCGCGGCTGATCGGAGCGGTGCCGGCCGTGCTGCTGGGCGGCATGGTCCCGATGCTGGTGGTGGCGCTCATTGCTTGGCGGGTGCCGGATCTCAGGCGACTGGAGAAGATCGGATGACGACGACCGTTGCGTTTCTCGGGCTCGGCGGGATGGGCTCGCCGATGGCGGCCAACCTGGTGGCCTCCGGCTTTGGAGTACGGGCGTGGAATCGCTCGCGCCAGCGGGCGGAGGCATTGGCCGGGGCCACGGTCGCGGCCACGCCGCGTGAGGCGGCGCTTGGGGCGGAGTTCCTGCTCACGATGCTCGCGGATGACGCGGCGGTCGAGGGAGTGACCGGCGGCCCGGAGGGCGCGCTCGCCGGGCTCCCGCCGGGGGCGATCCACATCGGACTGAGCACGATCTCTCTGGCCGCGACGCGACGGCTGGTTGCCGCGCACGCGGCGCACGGATCGGTGTTCGTCGCCGGGCCCGTCTTTGGGCGGCCGGATGCCGCGGCGGCGAGGCAGCTCTGGATCGTGCCGGGCGGGCCGGCGGAGGCGATCGAACGCTCGGCGCCGATCTTCCGGGCATTGGGACAGGGCACGTTCCCAATGCCGAGCGCCGAGCAGGCGGCGCTGGCCAAGCTCACGGGCAACTTCCTGATCGGCGCGGTCGTGGAATCGCTGGGGGAGGCGCTGGCCCTGGGAGAGAAGGGGGGCGTCGACCCGGAGCGGCTGCTGGCGCTGTTCACGGGGACGCTCTTCAACGCGCCGGTCTATCGCGGCTACGGCGCACGGATCGCGCGGACCGAATTCATCCCGCCGGGGTTCAGGCTCCCGCTCGCGCTCAAGGATCTGACCCTGGTGCTCGAGGCATCCGCCGAGACGGGAGCGCCGATGCCGCTGGCCGAGCTGGTCCGAGACCACATCCGTGAGGCGCTCCGACGCGGTCGCGACGGCTATGATTTCGCGGGGTTCGTCACGGTGATCCGTGAAGCGGCGGGCTTGCCGGAGCGACGGGAGCTTGTATCGCCTTCTCGCCGTGACTAGCCTATGACAGGCCTCTGACCGGCGGATACGGGAAATCTTCTCCCGCGCGTGACGGTGCGGGGCAACCTTTGCGTATGCGAATCGCGATCTTCTCCGAGGTTTACTGGCCGATGGTGAGCGGCGTTGGAGTGACCCTCCGCCGCCTGACCCAGGAGCTCGCCGCGCGCGGACACGAGGTCCGCGTCTACACGGCGAGCTACCCGCTTCCGCCGGGGGTCGATGACTGCCTGGAGGTCCACCGCTCGCCGAGCATCCCGCTCTTCCTTTATCCGGACGTGCAATGGGCCTTCCCCAGGCAGCGGGAGATCACCGCTGACCTGGCGTTCTTCCGGCCGGATGTGGTGCACGTGGCCACCGAGTTCGCGCTGGGACTGGCGGGGGTGAAGGCGGCGGAGCAGCTCGGTGTGCCGATCATCGCGTCGGCCCACACCGACTATCAGAAGTACGCGCAGCGCTACGGGGTGGGCTTCGTGTTGCAGATGGGCTGGATATACTTGCGCTGGTTCTACAACCACGCCGAGCGCGTGCTGGTTCCCTCCCGAGTGTACGAGCACTACCTGAACAGCCGCGGGGTGAGTCACACCGGCCTCTGGACTCGAGGGGTGGATCCGGAGGAGTTCAATCCCGGATTCCGGAGCGAGGGCTTTCGCGCCAGGTTCGGTCTTAAGCCCGGCGATCTGCTGGTGTCCTACGTGGGCCGGCTGGCGCGCGAGAAGGACCTCGACCGTCTGGTAGAGGCTTGGCAGCGGCTTCGTGCGCGGCGAGGCAATGCCAAGCTAGTGCTCGTGGGTCGGGGCCCGATGGAGGAGGATCTCCGCGAGCGGGCTGTGCCCGGGATTCACCTCACAGGCCTGCTCACCGGCCGCGAGCTCGCCGAGGCGTACGCCAGCACTGACCTGTTCGTGTTTCCCTCGTCCACGGAAACGTTCGGCAACTCACTGCTCGAGGCGATGGCCTCCGGGGCCTGTTCGCTTGGCGTCGCCGCCGGAGGCGTGCAGGAGTTCGCGGAGCACGGCCGGAACGCGTGGCTGGTGGGACCCAACGATACGGAAGCGCTGCAAGGCGCGCTCGAGAAGCTGATGGCGGACGGCTCCCTGCGAGCCCGTCTGTCGAGGGGTGGCCTCCAGACGGCCGAGTCGCGCCAGTGGGGCCGGATCTACGATCAACTGCTCCAGGACTACGCCGCGACCGCGGCGTCAAAAGGTCGGGTCCAGGCCGCCTAGGGGCGCGGCCCGTCCCGCTCGAAGAGAAGACCCTCCAGCTCGGCGGCGCTCTCGAACCAGAAGTCCGGAGCGCCGGCTTCCAGGTCGCTCCGCGCGAAGGGCCCCCACAGCGCGGCCCCGGTGAGAACACCCGCTTTCCTCCCGCTCGCGAGATCGTGCACGCTGTCGCCCACGAAGAGAGTGCTGATCGGCTCGCTGGCGAGCGCCGTGACGGCCCGCTGAACCGGCTCCGGGTGGGGCTTGGGGTGCTCGACGTCATCGGCGCAGACCAGTACCTCGATGGCGTCCTCCAATCCGATCAGCCGAAGCCCTCGACGGGTTCCTTCTCGGTTCTTGCTGGTCACGACTCCGGTACGGAGCCCCCGCCCGCGGATACCGCGAACCAGATCGACTACACCCGGAAACGCCGCCACCATCCGGTCGTGGTTGGCCAGGTTGAAATCCCGGTAGGTGGCCACCAGCGCCTGCAGCTCCTCCGGCGAATCCGCCCAGGGCGCGAGCTGCACCCGGAGCGGGGTGCCGACGCCTCGCATCCATTCGCTATCGGGAACCGGTGCCCGGCCGTGCGCTGCCAGCGTATGCCGGTAACTGGCCAGGATGAGTTCGATGGAGTCGATCAGGGTTCCATCGAGATCGAAGAGAACGGTGCGGATGGCAGACATCGGGGTAAGCTACTCACCCGCACAACCCCGGTGACGCGAGGGCGAAAGAGGGCCTGGCCCCTTGGCACCGTAAGGAGCGTTCTCAGGCCAGATGCCAAATCGTTCGTGGGCGTGTGGAGCAGGCGACCGACGAGGTGTGCCTCCCCGGCCGTAAGGCCGCCACAGAGCCAGGCGAGCGACTGGTCGATCAGCGAAAGCAGCCGGCCGTCCCGGCGGCAGGCCGCCAGGCGGGCCAGGCGCCGGAGCCGGGCAACGAGTAGTCGCTGATCGTGCTCCAGGTGGCCGCTCCAGCGTTCAGTATTGGCGAGCCGGAGCTCCTCGCGCGCGATGCCGGCGGCCAGGTCCAGGGCCGCATGGTGCTCCTCCGGCGCCGGCGCGCGGCCCCGGCTTTCGCGAGCCGTCTCGAGAATCGGGACCACCTTTTTCGGATCCTCGGTCCGGCATCCTTCGTTGTCCACCCAGAAGATGCGACCCGGCTCCGGGCGAGCCTCCGGTGTTGGGCCCAGGAGATCGAGCGCCAGGCCGATCAGCCAACCCTCCTCTTCCCCCTTGACCACGGTCATGCCCGGGATCCCCGGGCAGGGACGGGCCCACACGGCCATGTCTGACCTCCAGCGATAGAGCCAGCGGCTCCGCTGGTCGAGCCCGGCATGAAGCAGCAGCTCCCGCTTGATGCCGAGGGACTCGAGCTGGTGCAGGCGTCTTTCGAGTTCCGACGCCGCGGAGAACTCGATGACCTCGATGGACTCATGAAGGGAACCCAGCCGCGCCGCGCGCCCGACGCGCTGGTCGAGACGGACGGCGGTCCAGGGGAGGTCGTAGTGGACGACCCGACTCACTCGTTGCAGGTCGAGCCCCTCGGCGGCGACGTCGGTGGCGAGCAGGAGCGCAGGCGGGGTACCGCACCGGGGCATGGCGCCGGGCCGAAACCAGTCGAGCACGGCGTCACGACCGAGCCGGCTCCGGCCGATCCCTGCGGCGTCGCCGGTCACCCACGCGGGCCCATGTCTCGAGAGCCGCGCCCGGAGCCAGGTGAGGGTGTCTCGAAAGCCGGTGAAGACGAGGGTTGGCGTTCCGTCCCCGATCAGGTCAGCGAGAAGTCGGCACTTTCCGTCGGCCTCTGGCGCAGCTCGCCGCGCCTTGTCGAGGACGCTGCGGAGACGGGACGCATCGTCCAGTGCGAGGTCGACCGGTTCGTCTGGAATCGGTGCCAGTCCCCAAAGCACGAGCTGCTCGGGATCTCTGCCCACAAAGGAGCGGATGGCGGCGCGGGTGGGCGATTGCCCCGCCTCTCTGGCCGCGTCCGCATGGTCCAGGAGGCGGGCGTAGCGCTCGAGCACGCCAAGCAGCGCGCCCGGACTCGAGGCGCAGGCACGCCAGAAGACACTCCGGATGAGGCCAGCCACCGTCGGATCGCGAGAGAGTCTGAGGCGATCCAACAGCTCCAGGAGTTCATGGCATTGTGGGTCGAGCGAGACGGGCATCGCGCGGCTCCTCACCGCCGGGGCTCCGGCGGGCAGCGGGCGACAGATCACCAGGTCGCCCAGGGCGGATGGCGCGGAGCGGGCGCGCAGGGCTTCGAGCAGGCTGGGGCAGCCCCGGCCGGAGAGGGCGTCGTCGCGGACGGCAAGGAGAAGCTGGTGGGCCAGGTCGCTCAGCTGATTGACGACGGGCGTGGCCGAGAGGAGCAGCACCCGTCGACCGTGCAGCCACGGTGCCAGGGCGCGATATCGTCTCGTGGCCGGATTGCGGAAGCGATGACTCTCGTCCACGATCACCAGCCTGCGGTCGGAGGCGGGCAGGTGCCCGCGACTCACCGCCTCGTGCGACAGGAGGGCCAGCGGGAGAGCGACTCGGTTCGCCGCGTGCCGCCATTGTGAGGCGAGCGCCGCCGGCACGATGGCGACGGTGGGCGCTCCGAGCGCCATGGCGGCAGCGAGGGCAATGTAGGTCTTGCCGCTTCCGACCGGATCCGCCAGGACCACGCCGCGATGAATCTCGAGGGCGGCCAAGGCCCGACGAAACGACCCTCGCTGCTCCCCGCGGAGCCATGGAGGAGGCGTGTAGCTCGCCTCCGGCGGGGCCACGGACGCCGCCAGCGTCTCCGCGACCTCGCGAGCGGCATCGGTCGGCGCCACCGAGAGCACGGTCGCGAGCGGGTCGTGGACCTCACTCAGGGCTTCCGCCACGATCCGCGGAATCGGCCCCCACGAAGCGGGCGAGCAGGGAGCGCTCCTCCGCCGAAAGCTGGAGGTGCTGGGCGGTGATGGCATCGAGTTCCTTTGCGACTTGCTCGCCTCGGCCAGCCCGGTCGGCGAGGCGCGCCAGGCGCTGATCGGAAAGCACGGCGGTGGGCAGCGGGAGGCTAGCAACGACGCGGGCATTGAAGCGGGCGAATCCGCCGGAAGCGATATCCGCCGCGGCTCGGGCCAGTGCCCGGACCCAGGTGCAGTTGAGCCATGCGGAGAGGGTGAGCGCCGTGAGCCGATCCGGCACCGGAAGGACGTAGCAGGTATTGAGAGCCACCAGCCGGGAGCCCTCGGCATCCACCAGCGCCGCCGCCGTGAGCTGGCGGGCGATATCCGCCCAGATCACCCGGTTCTCGCCTTGGGCATGAGTGACCCGAAACAGCGTCCAGAGGGGGCCACCCTGATAGTCCACTCGCGCCGACAGCATCGCCTCGTGCTGCGTCACGTATGCCGCCGCGCCTCGTGGCAGGGTCTGATAGGGCCCGCCGTTCGCATCATGCGGGAAGAAGAGCCGTGCCCCCGGATGCGCGGAGAATGGCCGGATGTCACGCCCTCTTACGGCCTGGCGCACCAGGGCCGGCTCAACTGACGGAGGCGGGTCGAGGAAGAGCGCGTTGGCCCCGGTCTTCACTCCCAACCGCGGCGTGAAGCGCTCACCGAGGCTCGGATGGTCGCCGCGGGCGCGTGCGAGTGCATCGAGGAGGGCGGGCGCCGCCAGCGTCCAGGCCTGGCCACCGACGACGTGCCGTTGCGGACAGCAGTGCCGCTCCATGGAATCGAGGGTGAGGCGGACGGTGTGGTCAGGGGACGGGGCCCGCCGGGCCGCGACGACCGCCGCGGGATAGGTCGTGGCATCGAACGGGGCACTCCGATCCTCGGTCAGGTCGGCCAGGACGTGCAGGGTGAACTCCCGGGCCAGGCCGGCCCGCATGGCACGGGCGTAGCCCGCCGTGGTGACCTTGAGGGGAAGGAGGAGCGCCAGAACCCCGCCGGGCGACAGCAGCTCGGCGCCTCGTTCCACAAATGCGACCGCGAGATCCGGCTGATGGGAGAAGCCGCGGCCGCCGGTCCGCCACCAGCGGTAGCGGCGGGAGAGGAGTTCGCGCATCGAGGGGCGGAGCTGCTCGGCGCGCACCCAGGGCGGGTTGCCGACGACGAGATCGAAGCCACCGCGGGCCAGCACGTCGGCCGCGTGCGCCTCATAGCAGAACCAGGTGATCTCTCCGTCGTGGCGGAGTCGCCGCTCGAGACGCCGGACCTCCTTCATGCCTCTCCGCAGCTGGTTCATGCGCTGCCGGAGGCCGCGGTCGAGGCTGCGCCGCTCGCCAAACAGGTCCGTCGCCCTCGCCACCCGCAGGCACTCGGCCATTTCGGCTTCGAGCTGTCGGCCTGCCTGATGGAGACATTCCTTGAACGCAGCGGTCTCGGCGCGGCGCAGCTGGCGGCCAAGCTCGCGCTTGTCCGAGCCCGTGGCCTGAACGAAGGCTTTGCGCAGGCCGTGCATCGGAGGGCCGTGCGATGGGGAACGGAGCCCATGGCCGGCAAGGGTCCAGGTCGGGTCGAGAAGGCTGTCACCCTGACGCACCACACCGTCGAGATTGGGCAGAGGTGCCACGGCTTCCGGATCGGTCACCGCTTCCGCGGCGATGATCGCGAGCCAGAGCCGGAGCTCGGCGAGACGCACCGCCATCGGGTTCAGGTCTACGCCGAAGAGGTTCTGTTCGAGAATGCGTCGGCGGAGGAGGGCGGGTGGTGCCTCACCGCGGCGGAGGACCGCCAGGCGTTCCAGGGCGCCGAGCAGAAAGGCGCCGGAGCCCACCGCCGGATCGAGCACCGCAATTCCGCGCAGTACCCGGCGGACGGCGCGGTCCGGTGCCGTGAGGCGCTCACGCGCCTCCTCCCGCGTGAGCCCGAGGCGTGATGCGATCAGGCTCTCGAGCCCCGCGTCCACCAGACGCTCCACGAGACGGCTCGGAGTGTAGAAGCTGCCGCTCTTCTGGCGGTCCTCGGGCGCCATGATTCCCTCGAACACCCGGCCCAGCATGTCGGGCGCGATGCGCGAGGGGTCGGCGCTTTCGACGGCGGTGAAATGGAAGCGCTCGAACATCTGGTCGAAGGCATCCCGCCAGCAGCGGTTGGGGACATCGCCCCGCCACGATCGCTCCAGCAGATGCGGCTCGAAGAGCCCTCCGTTGAGAAACGGGATCCGACCGAACGCCTTGGCCCGTCCCCGCTGGTCCGGAGGTCGGTTGAGGGTGCCGAAGAAGAGGGGGCGGAAGAGGTCGCGGTGCAGATGGCGGCGCCTGGCGAGGGTGTCGTCGACGGCCTGCCTCAGGAAGTCGTGCCGACCGTCGAGCCAGCCCTTGGCGGCGACAAAGTACAGAAACAGGACCCGCGTGAGTTGAATGAGGGCCAGCGGTCGCCGGTCCCGCTCACGGAGGGAGCCGGACAGCCCGGCGGCCATGAGGTCGAGGGCGCGCCGAAACTGCCGGAAGAATCGTCGCCCGACGTCGCTCCCTTCGAGCACGGCGCTGGCTCGGAGGGCGAACGCCAGACCGGAAAGAGGCGGCAGAAGGAGGAGTCGCCGCAGGCGCTCCCGGTCCCCCGGATCGGGGCGATCCAGATCCAGAGAGAGGGTGGCGCTCTGGTCCGCGGTGACCGCGATGGCGAGGCGACGAGCGCCTGGGTCGAGTGCCATGACGCCCACCAGCCGGCCCCGCTCGGCGAAGGCCTCTGACAGTCTGGCGGCGACCTCGGCCGGCTCCCTCGTCAACACTCCAAGCCACTCGAAATTCTCCGTGCCGCCCAGCAGTACCGCGGCCTCTGCAGCGACGGGCAGGGCGCCGGGTCCCAATTCCCGGGGTCGGTAGTGCTGGCCCAGCGCCTGCACGATGGCGGCCAGATCGGGCAGGGCCCGGATCCCTCCGAGCAGGGTGGCGATATCCATGGCGTACCCGGTTGGCGGGGGTCCACGGTAGGGCCACGGCCGGTATAACTTGGTAGCAGTCTTGCGGTCGCCCGGCGCCAAATAACCCGCTGGCGGTCGGAGGGCGACGTTCGCGGACTTTCATTGGAGCGAGTATGAGGCCGTACGAGGCCTTGATCGTGGTGACGCTGCTCGCGCCGGGGGCGGTTCGGGCCCAGGAGAGCGGCGAATTCGTGACTGTGAGGGGCACCGACACCGTCGCGGTGGAGCATTTCCAGCGGCAGACGGCGGTCCTCGATGGGAGCCTGGTTCGCACCGCGTCCGCGGCCGCGCGGGAGCGGCTCACATACCACACCGTGCTGCTCCCCGACCAGAGCACGCCTCTCATCGAAGTGTCGGTGTGGCGGGCGACAGACCCCGAGGACAGCCCCGCCCGCCAGACGGCGCGGGTGCTCTTCAAGGGGGACAGCGCGGCGGTGGACGACGCCAGCCGGTGGGACGGCGTCATCACGCACGTGCTGCCCACCCGCCCGGCCGCGGTACCCTATCTCAACCTGTCGGTGTCCTTGATGGAACTCGCCACGCGCCGAGCGGCCGGAGCGGGGGCCGACAGCTTGGCCGTCCCCTTCTTTAATCTCGGCGGGGGACAGACCGTCACCGGCGTCGTGCAGCGGCTGGGTACCGATTCCGCCGCGGTTCGCATCGGATCGGTAGAGTTTCGCTTCCACGTAGACAAGACCGGCCGCATCCTCGGCGGCGCGGTGCCGTCACAGGGTCTGGCCATCTCCCGCACCGCCACGGGCTGACGGCCACCGCGATGGGGCGCCCGCAGCTCAGCCGGCGACAACTCGCCCTCTCGATCGCGCTGTTGTACGCGATTCTGGGGTGGGCGTGGATTCTCTTCTCGGACAAAGTGCTGTTCACGCTGACCAGCCTGTCCCGCGACCAGGTCCAGCGCCTCGGTACTTTCAAGGGACTGATCTACGTCGGGCTCACGGCCCTCATCATCTGGTGGCTGGTGCGTCGGGCCCTGACGGAGGTGGCGGAAGCGGAGTCGGCCCGTTTCGAGAGCGAATCCCGGTACCGTCAGATCTTCGAGCGGACCACGTCGGTCTGCCTGCTGGTGGACGCGGAGACGCTTCGCCTGGTGGACGTCAACCCGGCCGCGGTACTGTTCTACGGCTGGTCGCGCGAGGAACTGATCGGCAAGTCGATCGCGGATATCGACACCCTGCCGGAGCCGGTGCTCCGCGAGCGGCTCCGGGACGCGCGCGCCGAGCAGCTCAATTTCTTCGTCTTCCGGCACCGGCTCCGCTCCGGCGCGGTGCGGGATGTCGAGGTCCATTCGAGTCCGATCTTTCTCAAGGGGCGGCCCACCCTCTTTTCGCTGGTCCACGACATCACCGATCGGGTACGGGCCGAGCGCCAGCTGGTGGAATCCGAGGCCAACTACCGACGGGCGCTGGAGCAGGCTTCCGACGCCATCATCGTGAGCGACCGGCAGGGCGTGATCCTCGAGGTCAATGCCCGCACCGAGGAGATCCTGTGCTGCACCCGCGAGGAGATCATCGGCCGGCGGATGGAGGACTTCGTCGCGCCGGAGGATCGCGACCGCATTCCGTTCCGCCTGCGCGATCTCATCGAGGGGCGGCACGGACTCTCCGAGCGGCGCATGCAGCGCAAGACCGGCGGATTCGCGGACGTGGAGATCAGCGCGCGGGACCTGGGTGACGGCCGGTACCAGGCCATCGTCCGGGACGTGTCGGAGCGGCGACGGCTGGAGGAGCAGCTTCGACAGGCGCAGAAGATGGAGGCCGTGGGGCAGCTCACCGGCGGCATTGCACACGACCTGAACAACTTGTTGACCGTGGTGCTGGCGAACAGCGAGATGATCGCGGCCACGCTCCCGGCCGAGCGTGACGACCTCAGGAGCGACCTCGCGGAGCTGCAGATGGCGGCGCGCCGCGGCGCGCAGATGATCCGCAAGCTCCTGTCCTTCAGCCGGCACGCCCCCCTCACCTACCAGGTGTTCGACCTGGGCCGGCTGATGGAGGATCTGATCGGCACGATGCGGCGACTGCTCCCCGCGCACATCGAAGTGGTCTGCACCCGGGAAGACGCCCCGCTCCGGGTCCTCGCCGACGCAGGCGCCGTGGAGCAGATTCTGCTCAACCTCGCCACCAACTCCCGGGATGCGATGCCGCGGGGCGGGACGCTCCGGGTCGAGACACGGCGCATCGACGTGGCCCGGCCGCCCGCGGGAGCCCTGCCGGGGTCGTATGCCTGTCTCAGCGTCAGCGACAACGGCGTGGGGATGGACGACCGGGTCCGGGCCCGGGTCTTCGAGCCGTTCTTCACTACCAAGCCGCCCGGGGAAGGCAGCGGGCTGGGCATGGCGATGATCTACGGGCTCACCCAGCAGCACGGCGGGTTCGTCGAGCTGGACAGCTCGGTCGGCAAGGGCACGACGGTGCGGGTGTTCTTTCCGATGGCTCGCGAGGACCAGCCCATGGCCGAGCTGGCCCCGACCCCCGATGGGCTGCGTGGGGGCAAGGAGCGCGTGCTCCTCGTGGAGGACGAAGATGGGCTCCGGCGGGTCGCGCAGCGCGCGCTGGAGAAGGTCGGGTACCGGGTCCTGACCGCCGCGGATGGGCTCGAGGCGCTGGAAGTCTTCAGGCGGAACGCCGGCGAGATCGATCTCATCATCACCGACGTGGTTATGCCGAAGCTCGGCGGCATCGCCCTGTACCGGGCGGTCCGGCAGGACGGGCATGCGGTCCGCTTCCTCTTCACGAGCGGATACGCCGCCGACGAGATCATGCAGGGCGACACCGGGGACGGCGAGCTCTCGCTGCTGCAGAAGCCGTGGACCCTGGCAGACCTGACCCATCGAGTGCGTGAAGTGCTGGACCGCGCGCAAAGCGAGCGCTGAGGTGGCCGCCGCGCTCAACGAGCGCGAGCGAGATCCGCTGGCGGTCTGGCCCTCTCCACGCGCCACCACGATCCTGGCGGTGGTGCTCCTCCTGGGGAGCCTGCTCCTCACGGTCAGCGCCCTGTTGCATCCCCTGCTTCCGCTCACCGCCAGCGGCGATCTCGCCATGATCGAATCGACGCCCTACTGGCGGGCGATTCACATCGCGCTGCTGTATGGCACCGGGATGATCATGGTGGGCATCTGGGCGCGCTGGTGCTCGGCCGAGCGCGGGGAGCGCCCGGGGCTTGCCATCTCATTCTTCCTGCTCGGTGTGGGGCACGCGCTCAACGGCGTGAACATCGCGTACATGACGGGGGCGGGGACGCTCTTCGCGCGGCTCGCGGCGGGCGGAGCCGACGTGGCCGGAGTCTATCAGGCCACCCACCTCTTCGCCGTCGCGTGCGGCCGGCTGGGTGGGTTTCTGGTGTCGGCCGCGGCGGGACTCATCGCGCTCACCACCGGGAGCCGTCAGGACGAGCCGCGCTGGCTGATCTCCGTCGCGACGGTCGCGTGCATCGCCGGACTGCTGGGCAACATTTTCGCGACGCCCGGCAACCCGCTCATGCTGACCGGCATCGGCATCATGGCCCTCTGGCAGATCGTGACGGCGGGACGGATCCTTCGCGCTCAGCGCTGACGCAGGTCCGGCCCATAGCGTCGCCCCTTCCACTCGACCCTTCTTGCGCCGCGGATTGTCGAGAGCCCGACGATATAGAGGCTGAGCGCCGCACCCACCGGATAGCCAAGGCCGTACCAGGGAGGAATCCCCATTCCGAAAGCGATGGCGCCCCAGAAGAGGACGCTGGCCCCGACCGCTCCCCAGAGGGGTCCCGCGAGCCAGGCGGGAAGCGCGCCGACGGCCACCGCCGCAAGCAGGAGCCAGGGGACCAGCCAGAAGGCGAGCGCGCCGCCGAGCAGCAGGGGGACCAGCGCTCGCTGAACCGGCTCGTCGGGGAAGGAGCGCCGTGAGCCGAGGTAGATGTTCTTCGACCATCCCTCGATCAGGTGGCGGAGCCCGGTATACATCCGGGTCTCGATCAACTCGTCGCCGAAAAGCACGCGCAGCCGGTATCCGGCGCTCCAGAACTCCTGGGCGAGCGCCAGGTCTTCGGCGATCTCGGCGCGCACCACCTCATGTCCCCCGATGGCTTCGTAGGCTGGGCGCCTGACGAGGATGAACTGACCGATCGCGATTACCTCGCTCCGGTGGCGCGCGCGGTTGACGAGCCGCGGATGAAAGCGGAGTGCCAGCAGGTAGATGACCTGCGGCATGATGAGCCGTTCCCAGAGCGTGACGCAACGCTGGCGCGGGGCGATCGTGAGCAAATCGGCCGCCGTCGCCTCGATTGCGCCGACGGCGCGACCGATCAGCTCCGGCGTATGCCGGGTATCGGCGTCGGTGAAGAGGAGGAAGTCACCGCGGGCCGCGCGGTATCCCTGTTCCAGCGCCCAGGGTTTTCCGTACCAGCCATCGGGCAACGGCTCGCCAGCCAGCACCCGGGCGCGCGGGTCGGCGCCAACCGCCTGCTCGGCGAGGGTCCTGGTCGCATCGGTCGAGCGGTCATCGACGACGATCAGTTCAATGGCGGGGTAGGTCGTGGCGAGGATGGATCGGATGACGGTGTCGATCGTGCTGGCTTCGTTC
The DNA here is from genome assembly GCA_035501775.1 of Gemmatimonadales bacterium. Lineage (GTDB taxonomy): Bacteria > Gemmatimonadota > Gemmatimonadetes > Gemmatimonadales > GWC2-71-9 > JADJOM01. The sequence continues at coordinate 84,918 of DATJVM010000034.1, forward strand.
CGCGCGGGCACGATCACCGACACCAGGCCGCGAGACGCGGCGGGAAACGCCGTCAACCGCGGCGACCGGCGCGCCAGGCGGAGGAGCGTCACCCAGGGGAGCAACCAGGGCAGGGTGGAGAGCCAGCGGAGAGCCACGGACGTCTGACGTTCCTGCCTCGAGCTTCAGCGGATCCTTACGACTTGCTGCAGCTCGGTCTCGATCTGGTCGAGCTGCTTCTCGATGTCATGGTCATCGAGCGCGCTGTCAGGGGCCGGGACGCCGTTCTGCGTGAACAACGTCGCGACCAGCGCGTCGGTGTAGCCGACCACCGCGACGGCGATGCCCTTGTCGAGGGTGGCGCTCAGGCGGAGAATGATGGCCATCGCCTGGCGCTGACGGAGGCCGGTGAGAACCGGGCCGATCCGGCGGATGAGAAGCTCGCGCAGGTACTGGATCTCCTCGACGATCTCTCCGGCGGCGAGGCCGCGCGCCGCGCCGAAGCGGCCGTAGTGTTCCGCGGCGTGATGCCAGACCTCCGCGACCGACCGGCGCAAGGGCCCCACGCTTTCGGTGAGGATGTCGTACAGCAGGCGAAGTTCACGCTCCAGCGTGCCGGGCGGCCTCGAGGTCGCCGTCGAAACCCTACCGGCCAGCCAGCCCGCCCATTCCTTCACCACGGCATCGCGATGGTCAGCCATCGCTCGGCCGACGGTCAGCAACGTGGGATGCGATGCGCGCAATGAGGCTCCGGGGGGTGAAAACGACGCGGGGCAATCTACATGGAGGGGTGTAATGGGGTCAAAGACGGTCATACGGCCTCCCCGGCTCCGCGCCGGCAGTCGCGTCGCTCTGCTCGCGCCGTCCGGGCCGCTCAGCGAGCGGGACGACCTGACGCGGGCGCTGGAGCTGTGCCGCGCCTTCCAGTTCGAGCCCATCGCGGGGACGCACGCGCTGGAACGGCACGGCTATCTGGCGGGCGAGGACGACGCCCGGCTCGCCGATCTCAACCAGGCTCTGAACGATCCGTCCGTCGACGCCATCTGGTGCCTTCGGGGCGGCTACGGCGTAACGCGCATCCTCGATCGCGTCGAGACCGAGGGTTTTGTGAGGCGGCCCAAGGTGGTGATCGGCTTTTCCGATGTGACCGCCTTGCTCCTCGCACTGCACGAGAGCGCTGGCGTGGTGACCTACCACGGCCCGATGAGCCGCTCCCCGCTCTCGCTGTTCAGCCGGCGCCACTTCGAGCTGGTGCTCACCCGGGTGGGAGCTCCGGGGCTCATGGGAAACCCGCCAACGCCGTCGGGCGTCACCGTGCCGCGGGCGCCGAGGATCGTTGCACTCCATCCGGGTGTCGCAGAGGGCCCACTGGTCGGCGGGAACCTCACGCTTCTCATGGCCCTGGCGGGGACGCGGCACTTTCCGGACCTCACCGGGGCACTGCTGTTTCTCGAAGACGTGGGGGAAGACCTGTATCGCATCGACCGCCACCTGGCGCACCTCCGTATGCTGGGCGCGCTCGATCGGCTGGCTGGCGTCATCGCGGGGCAGTTCACCGAGATGCGGCGCGGCACGGGAGACGGCGGCGCCTTGGCGCTGGACGAGGTGCTCGGCACCTATCTCACACCGTTAGGCATCCCGGTGGCGATGGGATTCCCCATCGGGCATATCGAAGACCAGTGGACCCTGCCGATCGGTGTCAGGGCCAGGCTGGACGCGGGAGCCGGCGAGGTGGAGATTCTCGACGAGTGCACCATCTAGGCGCACCGGACCCCAACTTGCACGTTGGCATGGCCACTCCGACCCTCTCCCGTCACTCTCTGGCCGGCGCTCTTGGCCCGCTCTCGATTGAAGTGCGCACCAGCGATCGAGGCTCGGCGCGGCCCGCCGTCATCATCGTCCACGGCTTCAAGGGATTCAAGGACTGGGGAATGTTCCCCGCCTTCGCGGAGCGCGTGGCCCGGGCCGGGTTCACGGCGGTTTCTTTCAATCTGAGTGGGAGCGGGGTGAACGATGAGGGCCAGTTCGTCTTTCCGGAGCGGTTTGGGCACAACACCTTTACCGCGGAGCTCGAGGATATCGATCGGGTGCTCCGGGCTCTGGGCGAGGGGCGCCTGGGAGCGGCACCTACCGATCGGTTCGGCCTGGTGGGGCACTCCCGAGGCGGCGGCATGTCCATACTCACGGCCAGCCGCGACCCGCGCGTCCAGACGCTCGTCACCTGGGCCGCGATCTCCCACGTGAACCGCTGGCCGGGGCAGGCGGCGGAGTGGCGCAGGGCCGGCCACCTCGACATCGTCAACGCCCGCACCGGCGAGGTGCTTCCCCTCTATACTGATGTCCTGGACGACATCGAGCAGCATCAGGTCAATCTGGACATCACGGCCGCCGCGCGCCGGGTCTCGATTCCCTGGCTCATCGTCCACGGGGAAAACGACCCCGCCGTTTCTCCCGACGAGGCGCGTGCTCTGGCCCAAGCCGCGTCGCGAGAGAATCCAACCCGCCTGATGCTGATCCCGGGCACGGGGCACACCTTCGGAGCGGTCCACCCGTTTCAGGGAATGACACCGGAACTGGCGGTGGTGTTTGACGAGACGCTGGGGTGGTTGGGGAGGGGACTGTAGGGAGCGTACAGCGTTCAGCGTTCGGCTTTGCCTTACGGCTAACGGCTGACGGCTGATGGCTGATGGCTGACGGCTGATGGCTCACGGCTCTCCCCCTATATTCCGTCTATGCCAATCTACGAATACACCTGCCCCGACTGCGGCAAGGAGTTTGAGCTGTTCGTTCGAGGAGAGACCAGGCTGGCGTGCCCCGGCTGCCACTGCCAGAAGATCGAGCGCCGCATGTCAGTGCCCGCCCGTCCGGCCGGTGGAGCCGGCGCGACCACGGACTATTCGAGCCTCGGTCCGCCGAGCGGAGGAGGCGGTTGCTGCGGCGGTGGAGGCTGCGGCTGCCACTGAGTCCGCTGCAGGCGCGCCTCGCGGAACGGCTCCGGAGCGCACCCGCGGCCCCCACAGAGTCCGCCGATGCCGCGCCACGGGCGGCGGTCGCGGTGGTCGTCTCGCCGGATCCGGACAGCGTGCTGCTCATCCGACGGGCCGAGCGGGAGGACGATCCGTGGTCCGGGCACATGGGGCTTCCCGGCGGACGTGCCGACCCCGAGGATCCGGACCTGGTCGCGACCGCGATGCGGGAAACCGTCGAAGAGGTTGGCTTCGCGCTCCGACCGGACGAGCTGCTCGGTGTGCTCGAAGATGTCTGGCCCCGCTCCCCCCTTCCCCGCCGCATCGTGGTTCGCCCCTTCGTCTTCGCCATTTCGGAACGGCTGCCCGTAACCCTGAGTGGGGAAGTCCAGGAGGCGTTCTGGATTCCGGTGCAGGAGCTGCTCAAGCCGGAGGTGTACCGGGACACCGTCATTCGGCTCTCCGGTGAGAACCGGGTCTTTCCCGCCTACCACCTGGACCCCGGCGTGGTCTGGGGCCTTACCGAGCGCATTCTCACCCCGCTACTCTCGCTGATCGCTGACCGTCCGGGGGCCTGAGGCCCCAAGAGGCCGGGGGCTCTTGACTTTAGCCGTGTGGCAACCGACAATTAGTTGAGACTAAACAATCTGTTCGGCGGGAGCAAGTCATGTCGGCAGCCGTTGTCCATGAGCCTCTGACCCGGTCGGTCGAGGACTACCTCAAGGCCATCTACCGATTGTCCCTCTCCGGGGCGCCGGCCACGACCAGTGATATCGCCCAGCATCTCATGCTGGCGGCTCCCTCGGTGAGCGGAATGATCAAGCGGCTCTCCGAGCTTGGTCTACTCGAGCACGAGCCGTACAAGGGCGTGCAGCTCACCGCCGAAGGGCGTCGGCTCGCGCTCCGGATGGTGCGGCGGCACCGGATTCTCGAGGCCTACCTGGTGGCCTTCCTCGGCTATGGATGGGAGTACGTGCACGAGGAGGCCGAACGGATGGAGCACGCCGTGAGCGATCTCCTGATCGAGCGGATGGCCACGGCGCTGGGGAATCCCCACTTCGATCCCCATGGCGACCCCATTCCCGGGCCCGACGGTACGATCGCGGAGCTGCTCTACACCCCGCTTTCCGAGATCCCGTCCGGCGAGACGGTAGAGGTATGCCGAGTGGACACGAGTCACCCCGACCGGCTCCGCTACATCGCGAGCTTTGGACTCACCCCGGGGGCCAAGGCCACGGTAGTGGACCGCCAGCCGTTCCACGGACCGGTCACGGTGCGGGTAGGAAAGCAGCAGCATGTGCTGGGCGACGAGATCGCGCGGCTTCTGCTCTGCGCCCGTCCGGGACTTCAGCCATGACCACGGTTCCCCAGACTGGTCGGGCGTGGCGCCAGCCGGCCGCGGGCCCGTCCCTCCCTGAGGCCCACCGCTCGGTGGATGTACCGGGCGGGCCGAGCGTGTGGCGGAAGCTCCTGGCCTTTGCGGGCCCCGGGTATCTGGTGGCGGTCGGCTACATGGACCCGGGCAACTGGGCCACCGACCTCGCGGGCGGTGCGCGGTTCGGCTACACGCTGCTCAGCGTCGTCCTGCTCTCGAACCTGATCGCGATCCTGCTGCAGGCGCTTTCGGTCAAGCTGGGCGTGGCGACGGGCCGGGATCTGGCGCAGGCCTGCCGGGAGCACTACTCGCCCCGGGTGAGCTTCGCGCTGTGGGTGCTGTGCGAGATCGCCATCGCCGCCTGCGACCTCGCGGAGGTGCTCGGCTCGGCGATCGGGCTCAACCTGTTGTTCGGAATCCCGCTGGTGGCTGGCGTCTGCCTGACGGCGCTGGATGTGCTGCTCCTCCTGCTGCTCCAGCATAAGGGCTTCCGGTATCTCGAGGCGGTCGTGATCACCCTGATCGTGACGATCGGGGTCTGCTTCTTCGCGGAGATCGTGCTGTCGCGGCCCGACCTGGGCCAGGTGGCGCGGGGGCTGCTTCCGTCCGCACAGGTCGTGACCAATCCGGACATGCTGTACATCGCGATCGGCATTCTGGGCGCGACGGTGATGCCGCACAACCTCTACCTGCATTCCTCGATCGTGCAGACCCGGCGCATCGGCTCCGCTCCGGCCGACCGGCGCGAGGCAATCAAGTACGCGGTGATCGACTCGACCGTGGCGCTCCTGCTCGCGTTCTTCGTCAACGCCGCGATCCTGGTCGTTTCCGCGGCGGTGTTCCACGGGAGCGGGCACGAGGGTGTGCAGGACATCAACGACGCGTACCGGTTGCTGTCCCCGCTCCTCGGCACCACGGCCGCCAGCCTGCTCTTCGCCATGGCGCTCCTCGCCTCCGGTCAGAACTCGACCATCACGGGGACCCTGGCTGGCCAGATCGTGATGGAGGGCTTCCTCAACCTGCGGCTCCCGCCGTGGCTCCGGCGTCTGATCACGCGGCTCATCGCGATTATCCCGGCCGTCATCGTGACCGCGATCTACGGTGAGCGCGGCATCGGCAGCCTGCTCATCCTGAGCCAGGTGATTCTGAGCCTGCAGCTGGCGTTCGCGGTGGTGCCCCTGGTGCAATTCACCAGCGAGAAGGCGAAGATGGGCGAGTTCGTCAACAGCAGGCTCTTGTCCGCAACCGCCTGGGCGGTGACGATCGCGATAATCGGGATGAACGGCTGGCTGCTGCTCACGACGGTGCGCGGCTGGCTGGCCTGAGGCCGGCCGCGAGGGCGGACGGGGGGAGAGCTACTCGCGGAGCGCCGCCAGAAGCCGGACCAGGCGTTGGTCGCGGGCCTCGCGCAGCTCCGTGGTGTGCCGGGAGTAGGCGCGGTCCACGAGCCGGATCAGTCGCTTCTGGTCCTCCGGGCCAAGCTGCTTCCAGTCGGCGAGTCCCTTCCAGATTTCCTCGTAGGTCCCGAGCATCTTGGCCACGAACACGTCCACGCCCCACTCGCCGGCGGCCAGGTGCTGTTCCAGGTGCGGCCCCGCCGCCACCCAGCCGAGGGCTGGCCCCACCGAGACGGCCCGGTCCACGTCCTCCACATCGAGCACTCCATCCACCACCAGCTGGATGCACTCGCGCCACAGTGCGGCGGTGAGCCGGGCGGTGATGTTGCCCGGCACTTCCTTCTTGAAGACGATGGGTGCCCGGCCGAGGAGGCTCAGCCAGAAGCGGACGTCCTCCACGCAGGCCGGGTCGGTGTGCGGGCTCGGGACTACCTCGACGAGGGGAATCAGCTCGACGGGGTCGAGCGGGTGAGCCACCATGAACCGGTCCGGTCGCTCGAGCCGGCTCGAGAGGATGCTCGGACCCAGGCCGCTGGAGCTGCTGGTGATGATCGCCGCCTGGCGGGCCACCTTCTCCGACTGCTGGAGGGCCTTGAGCTTGGTGGGCAGGTCCTCGTGGACCGCTTCGATGATCCAGTTGGCCTCGGAGACAGCCTGGAGGAGGCTCCGCCCGATCCGCATCTGGCTCAGGGCCTCCTCCGCCACCATCGCTTCGGCGCGCTTGAGGCGGACCAGGGCCACCACGCGGTCGCCGATGGCATCCGCGGCGGGATTGAGGACCTCGGCGTCAGCGTCGTAGATGGTGACGGGCCATCCGGCCGCCACCGCGAGCGCCGCCCAGCCCCGGCCGATCTCCCCGGCCCCAACGATAGCGACACGCGGCGTTTCGAAGCGAGTCATGGTGTGGCTCTACGATAACGGCGAAGCTGCGGCGCGCCAAGCACGTGTAGATTGCGCTCCACAGCGCTACCAGGTGCATATGCTCCACACCGCCATCCTTCTTTCCATCAGCTTTGCAGTCCCGCAGCAGTCGGGTCCGGCTCCCCGACCCGAGCCGATCGCCATCGAACGGCGGGTGGCGGAGCGGCTGGGGCTCCGGGTGGGCGACACGGTCTCGGTCGGGCTCGAGGTGAACCGGCTTGAAGCCCGGGCGGTGGTGGCTGCCATCTACGAGCCCACCGCCGACCCCTCCGCCGTGGCGCGACGCGACCTCACGGCGCGGTTTCACCTGCCTTACCTCGCGCGCCTCCTCGGAGCGCCGGACCGGGTGGACCGCTTCGCCATCGCGGTCGACTCCGGGGTGGAGCCTGCCGTGGCGGCTGGTGTGCTCAACCGGGCGGCCTTCGGCTTCCGCGCGTTTCCGTCCCGGGAGATTGCCAGCGAGTCGTCCGAGACCTTCCGCGTGGTAGACCGCTTTCACCGGGCCATCGGCGTGATCTCGGTGGTGGCCAGCGCGATCTTTCTCCTCTGCATCATGCTGCTCAAGGTGGAGGAACGCCGGGTCGACGCGGCCGTCATGCGGCTCACCGGAATCAGCCGCCGCACCGTCTTTCTGGCCCTGCTCATCGAGGCGGTCCTGATCGCGACGGTCGGATCGGTAATGGGAGTCGCGCTAGCGGAGGCCGCGAGCGCCACGACCAATGCCTACTACCAGCGCTTCTTCGATACCACACTGGTGTTTTCGATCATCACCTCCGGCATCCTCCGTTTCAGCGTGGCGCTCTCCATCGGCCTCGGCCTCCTCGCCGGCGCCCTGGCCGCGCGGCGCCTGGTGAAGACCGCGCCGATGGTGCTGTGGGGGAGGGGAGCAGAGTGAGAAGTGAGAGGTGAGAAGTGAGAGGTGAGCGGTGAGCGGGAGCAGCGTTAACCGCAGCGTCCAGCGTTCAGCTTTCAGGGCGTGGTCCTGCCCTGTTCTGCTGATGGCTGACGGCTGATGGCTGACGGCTAGTGTCCACCGGCTTCCGTCTCAGTATCCGGAATCTCATGCGGCATCGGGTTCGAACCGTCCTGGCCGTGGCAGGGGTCGCGGTGACCACCGCGATGCTCCTCGACATGGTGCTCCTGGCCGGAGGCATCGAACGGTCCTTCACCCGCCTCCTCGAGGGGAGAGGATTCCAGATCCGGGTCTCGCCCAAGGGCACTCTGCCGTTCGATACCGAGGCGACGATTCCGGACGCCGCGGGGGTTCGACGCCGGATCGCCGCCGACAGCGCGGTGGTCGCGGTAGGGCCGGTGCTCGCCACGTCGCTCTACGCCCGCCATGGGGACTCGCTGGTGACGCTCTTCGGCTACGGCATCGATCCCACCGCCCAGGCCATCTACGAGGTGGAGCGGGGCCGCGATCTCGGGCCCGACGACTCGACCGGGGTGCTGCTCAGCGTTCCGGTGGCGGAGCGATTCGGCCTCGTACCGGGCGACACTCTGATCCTGCAGAGCCGGCTCGATCCCGAGGCTGTCCGGGCGGCGGTGTCCCGGCGCCTGGTGGTGCGCGGGATCGTGCGCTGGCTCTACGACTACAAGGGCCAGCCGTCGGTCGGGACCATCGTGACCGTCCTGCAGGATCTCGCGGGGCTCCGCGCGGGCGACCGGGTATCGGCCTTTGCCGTGAAGGTCCGCACCGACGCCGAAGCGGCCGCCGCGACCGAACGCCTCAGGAGCGCCCTGCCGAGGCTCGAGGTCAACAGCATCGCCGACTTCGTCCGGCGCTTCCGGGAACGGCTGGTGTACTTCAGACAGGTGTCCTACATCATCGGCTCGATCAGCCTGATCGTGACGGTCCTCCTCCTCTCCACCCTCCTCTCGATCACGGTGAATGAGCGGCGGGGGGAGATCGCCACGCTGCGTGCGATCGGCGTGGCGCGTGGCACGATCGTAGGGGGCGTGATGCTCGAGGGCGCCCTCCTCACCCTGGTGGGTGGCGCCCTGGGTGCGGCCTTGGGCGCCGTGACGGCGACCTACCTCGACCGCATCCTCACCGCCTTTCCGGGGCTCCCGGCATCGATCTCCTTCTTCGTTCCGGATCCCCAGAGTCTTACCCTCGCCGGAGCTTTGCTGGTGGCGACCGGTGTCCTCGCCGGGGCCTATCCCGCGCTCCTCGCCGCCCGGGCGCCGATCGCGGCCACGCTCCGCGCGGAGGCGACGTGAGCGGGCTCCTCACCGCGGTTGGCCTTCGCAAGGACTACCCGATGAACGGGGAGGTGGTGCACGCGCTCCGGGGCGTCTCTCTCACCATAGAGCGGGGCGAGTACGTGGCCGTGGTGGGGCCCTCGGGCTCCGGCAAATCCACGCTGCTGCAGCTCCTGGGGGGGATCGACTCTCCGACGGCGGGCAGCGTCCACCTCGACGGGGTGCACCTCGAAGCTCTCTCGGACCGGGAACTCACCCGCATCCGCCTTACCCGGATCGGGTTCGTCTTCCAGCGGTTTCATCTGCTTCCCGTGCTCACTGCTCTGGAGAACGTCGAGCTTCCCATGGCGGAGGCGGGGCTCGCCAGAGCCGAGCGGCGCGCGCGGGCCCGGGAGCTGCTCCGCTACGTTGGGCTGGAGAGCCGCGTGAGTCACCGGCCCACGGCGCTCTCCGGCGGCGAGATGCAGCGGGTAGCGATTGCCCGGGCGCTCGCCAATCGCCCTGCCATGATCCTGGCCGATGAGCCGACCGGCGAGCTCGACGCGGCGACGGGGCACACTATCCTCTCGCTGTTCCGGCGCCTGCACGACGATGGTGCCACGCTGGTGGTGGTGACCCATGATGAGCATCTGGCGCGCGAGGCGGGCCGCGTGGTCCAGATGCTGGACGGGAGGATGGTGGCCGACCCCTCCGGCATCGCGCCCGAGCAGGTGGCAGACGGATGCTGATCGTCCTTGCGGTGCGTCATCTCCTGGTCCACAAGGGGCGATCCCTCCTGCTTCTCCTTGGCTACGGCCTGGGCGTGGCGGTGATGGTGGTACTGCTCTCCGTCGGCGCGGCGATGCTCGAGCAGTCGCGCGACGTCGCCCTGGTGGGCGGTGGCGAGGTGACGGTGCTGCCGCTCGGCATCGACGTCGAGGCGATTCGCACCGGCGGAGCGAGCGGCATGTTCTTCGGCATCGACCGGGCACGCTTTCTCACGCGGCAGCTCCTGGGGGGCCCGCGCCATGCGGGGGTGATGCGGGCGGTGAGCCCGACCATCGAGAACAAGCTGGTCTATCTTGGCGCGCACGGTCGGGTCGTTCCGGTGCGTGCCGGTGCCGAGCTTCCGAGCCGGGCCCGCGCCGTTGGCGCCGGGCTGCCGGTTCGGGAAGGGACGTGGCAGGACCAGGCCGAAGACTCCGCCTGGTTCGCGCCGACCCGGCAGGAGCTGTACGACGAGTTGGATCACTTCCACCTGCCGCCGGTCGCGGATTCGACCTGGGCGGAGTGGCACTACTTCAACGTCACTGTGGGGCCCAACGAGTGGTGGTACCTGACCTATCTGGTCGCGGGTCAGGTGATGCGAGGCCGCTGGGGCGGCCAGCTGCTCGTGTCGCATCGCAAGCCTGACGGTGGTTACGACCGGTGGGTCGAGCCCGTCGCGGCGGATGTCATATCTCTGGATACCGCCCGGGCTGACCTGGCCCTGGGCCGGAGCGGAGTGCGGCAGGAGGATGGAGTCTATCGTCTGCGGGGTCAGGCGACGGGGCCCGCTGGCGCGCTTTCGTTCCAGCTGGCGCTCACCCCCGACGCCAATCGCTACTTCCCTCCCGCCGATCTCCGGGAGGGAGCCCTGGTCTCGGGGTATGTGGTGCCGGCCCTCAGCGGGCGGGTATCGGGCGAGATCTGCCTGCGGGGGCGGTGCAAGGCGCTTCACTCCGTACCCGGCTACCACGATCACAACTGGGGCGTCTGGCGTGGCGTCACCTGGGACTGGGGCGCCGCGCGCGGGAAGAGACTGGATCTGCTCTATGGCGCGGTCTACGCTCCGGACGACACCCTGTTCAGCGGGACCACGGCGCCGCGGATACTGGTGGCAGTCGTCGACTCCCTCGGCGTGCGCCAGATCCTCCGGGCCAGAACGATCGCATATCACGGCGGCACGGTTCCGACGGCCTTCTCCTTCGTCGCCTCGCGGGACGACGACACCCTTCGGGTCAGCGCCAAGGTAGCCGACTATCAGGTCACGCAGCGCGGTTCGGCCGGCCGGGCACAGCACTTTCTGCAGATGCGGGGGACGTTCGAGGTCGAGGGGACGATCGCCGGTGAGGCGGTGAGAGACGAGGGAGAGGGGTTCTTTGAGACGTATGTGGGGTCAGCCATCAGCCGTCAGCCATTAGCCGTTAGCCGTTAGCCGTTAGCCATTGGCCGTTAGCCATTAGCCGTTAGCCATTAGCCGTTAGCCATTAGCCGTTAGCCATTAGCCGTTAGGTGGACCCCGCGCGGATTCACCCTGCACGCTGGACGCCGTTGTCCTCGCCCGGCCCGCGGCCGAAGCCGCGGCTCGGCCTGCCTGTCGCTTAAGCGACGGGGCAGCCGTTAGGCGTTAGCCGTCAGTCGTCAGCCGTCAGCCGTCAGTCGTCAGCCGTCAGCCATTAGCCATTAGCCGTTAGGTGGACCCCGCGCGGATTCACCCTGTACGCTGGACGCTGTTGTCCTCGCCCGGCCCGCGGCTGAAGCCGCGGCTCGGCCTGCCTGTCGCTTAAGCGACGGGGCAGCCGTTAGGCGTTAGCCGTCAGTCGTCAGTCGTCAGCCGTCAGCCGTCAGCCGGACCTTGCCTCGGCTCACCCTGTACGCTGAACGCTGTACGCTGAACACTGCTGTTCCCGCTCACCGCTCACCGCTCACATCTCACCTCTCACGTCTCACTTCTCACTTCTCACTTCACAACCCCACCCTCACACTGACCGCCCCCGTGTAATAGTGATACGCCCCGGTCGCGCTGCTGATGGCGCTGTTCGAGATGCCGCCCGAGAGGGCTAGCTCGTTCGCGACCCCCCAGTGGCGGGCGATGCGGAGGTCGCCATGCCATTCCGCCTCGGTGCCGGCGCCGTTTGCGACTTCCTCGATCCCAAGGCCGGCGGCGAGCCGCCCTTCCCAGCGTCCCAGGCGGCGGGCGTAGGTGCCGCGCACCTCGCCCAGCAGGAAGCGATCCGGCGAGAAATAGCCGTTGCCCCTGAAGTCGTACCAGAGCCCGCGACCATAGGCTCCGACCGTGAGCTGACCATTCAGCCGCTCGGTGAGGGCCAGGACCAGCGAGCGGCGGTGGTTGTTGTCCGAGAGGTAGCCCAGCCCTCCGCCGACTCCCAGGGTGAGCCGCTGGGCCAGAACCGCATCGGCGTCGGCGGTGACCTCGTTGATATCGAGCCGGTCGGAGAGGAGAAAGGCGGTCTCGTCTATCGTGTAGTGAGCGAACCCGGCATCCACTCCAGCCCACGACGCCAACCGGTAACTCGCGCCGAGGCGAATGGTCGCAAGGGCGCGGCTGAATCCCGAGTCAGCGCTGAGCTTCCGCACGCCAACCGCGGCGGTCACGCTTCCATCTCCGCGGTTGAGGGTGGCTCCCGCCTCCGCCGAAACGCGGGTTCCACTGCGGAGCGGATCTCCGGCCTCGAAGCTCCCCACCGTGGCGAACCCGCGTAGTCCGGGCCCGATGAGAAGCGAGGTGCCGAGGCTCTGCCACCAGACGGTGTTGTGATCGGAATCGTGGGCGAGTCCGAAGGTGGCCTCGAGGTCCGGCCGCCGGAGGGCGCGGAGCTCGGGCTCCAGCTTGAGGGCATCCGGGTCCTGGGGGGACGCGAGGAGCGCCATGCCGTTGTACCGATCGGCTTCCTCGGGGCGGCCCTGCCACATGCGGAGCCGGGCCAGCGCGACCAGCGCTTCCGTGTCCTTCGGGTCCTTCTCCAGGAGCGCCCGCAAGGCGCGGTCCGCCTCGGTGTAGCGTCCCCACCAGGCGAGGGCCTGCGCGCGCCCGAAGCGCGGGTCGCGCTGATCGGGGTTTTCGGCGATGAGCGAGTCATACCGCGCCACGGCGCCACGGTAGTCCCCGTTCCACGCGAGGATCTTCGCCTCCCAGAGGCGCACATCCGGATCCTTGGGCTCGACCTCGCGCGCGTCGCGAAGCAGCGCCAGCGCGGAATCGAGGTTCCCGTCCCATCCTTCCAGGATCGCCAGGCGGAAGAGAGCCCGCACCGAGCCAGGGTTCTCATGCAGTACCTGGGTGTAGGCGGCGCGCGCTTCCGGGTACTTGCCAGCGGCCCAGAGCGAATCCGCCACGTGAGTCTGCGCGGCGAGCGGCAGGGCGCCGAGCCAGAGGCCGATCACCATCACCAAGCGTTGCCCGCGCCGGGTCACTGGCCGGACTCCTTGTCCCAGAGCGCCTTGAGCGAGTCGTACACCGGCTTGAGATGCGAGTGGGAGCGCGGCGTGGTCCACCCGCGCCAGGTCCAGGTGGGAAACGCCGATGCGTGCCAGCGGCCGTCGCCGCCGGTGGCGGGCAGCGCGCCGAGGATGGAGTCACCCGTCCGAGTCCCGAGGGGCCCTGTCACCACGACGCCAATCCGGAATCCATCCGAGTGCGCCGTGCCGATGTCGGGACCCGCCGTCTTCTCGTAGAGCACGGTTTCGGTCGATGGGTCGCTTACGTTGATGAGGTTCCAGGGGAGCCTGAGCTCAAGCAGGCCGGCCGCCTGATCCCAGTACCAGTCGGAGAGGGTCGAAGCCGCCTCGGTGCCGTAGCGCAGCCGGCCGCGGTTCACTCCTTGGGCGGGGATGAACCGTCCATCCCGCGTGAAGCGCGCTCGATTGGTGATGACGAACATCGAGTCGAAGCGGCCGTCGCTCCGGCTCACAGTCGTGATCGGCCGGCGGGCAAAGCGGCCGTAGTCGTCACCGTTGACGATCGCGTCGCCGCCCACGTAGGGCGAGTAGTCGGGGATGATGCGGAGCTCGGCGTCGCTGGTGTCCCGGAAGATGCCCAGGAATTCGAACCCGACGTCGCCATGGAGAAGGCCTCCCGGCAGCGCCTGCTGGCCCAGGTCGCTCCGGTAGGTGTCGAGCGCGATCAGAAGACGCCGCTCCTTCCATGGATACGCCTGGCTGGCCAGCGCGGGGAACTCGAGAGCCAGGTACAGGTAGGACTCGTCGCTGCCTGCGCGGAGGCGGGCCGGCGTGCCGGGGGACGGGTCGGAAAGCGATTCGAGCACCGGAAAGGCGAGCCAGCGCGACGGGTCGCCGCCCAGGGCGGGTGTGGTAGTGGAGCCTCCGGCGTACTCGCCGATGATGCCGTAATTCTGCTCGGCGTCCATCGCGTTGTGCCACTGGCGAGTGTCTTCGAGCGGGTTCTCGTAGTCGATCACGATCCAGTTCTTCTTGAACCACTCGTCGAGCAGGGCGAAGATGATCCCGCCCGCGGCTCCGCTCTGGCGGATCTCGCGGGTGAGCCGGGCGTCGATCGCGGCCATGGCGGTCTCGTCATGCCCGCCGTGGTTCCACCCCTGCGGCTGCAGGTGGGCCACGCCGCGGCTCGACGGCACGCCGTACTCCGAGATCATGAGGGGGACGCCGGCGTGGTGGTGCTTGAGGTCGGTGAGGTAGCCGAAGTAGTTGGACCGACCCTCCGGCGAGCGCGCCTTGTTGTAGACCGGGTCGTACAGCATGAAGTCGGGGTAGTACGGGTAGGCGTGATAGCTCGCGAACCAGCCCGCGGGGTTCCGGGTGGTGGGGTGGACCACCATCGCATCGAGACCGATCGCGTCGTTCTCGTATTCGAGCGGCTGCCGCGGGACGGGTCGTCCCACCTTCTCACGCCAGGCTTGTTCCTCCGCCCCGGTCGATTCGGTGATGTGATAGAGTGGATCCAGGGTGGGCCAGTTGGTGTAGGCCACCGGGCGAATCGTGTTGTACCGATCCACCTCGTAGCTCACCAGGTAGTCGCACTGCTCTGCCATCCAGGCGTCGATGTGGAGCCCGCCGCTCTCGGTGAGAAAGCGGCCGCGGTAGGTGGCTGGCGTGCCGTGGAACCGTTCCTCGAACGCCTTCACGGCGAACGGCTCCCACTCCCGGCCGATGATATAGCCCAGGGTCCAGCGGGAGACATCGGCGTCGTAGCGGCCGGAGGCGTGCCCGGGGCGGTGCGGAATGTCGGCGGCGCCGTGCAGGAGATCCACCACGTAGCGCATCTCCTGCCGAAACGCCCCCTTCCAGGTGCTGTCCTCGAAGTCGTGCTCCGGCGGCAGCTCGGTCCAGACCCCGTGGATGAGCCAGAGAGGCCGAGCGGGATTGGAGATGTTCCACGCCCGGAGCGCCCGGTAGAAGCTGGGCGGGAGGATGGTGTAGAGTCTGACCGCGTTGGCATGCATCCCCGCGATCAGTCCCAGCCAGCCGGCGTACGTGGCGGAATCGGGTGGAAACTCCGACGGGAATTTGCCCGGGAGCGCCACTCCCATGTTGACCCCGTTCACATAGAAGCGGCGCCACGCCCGGCCCGCCGTCGGGATTTCGAAGTAATCCCCCCTGGTTCGGGCATCCACCCGGAGCACCCGTTGGCGCGCCGCCGGTGCCGGAGGCGGGCGGTCCCAGTCGGGGTCGAGCTGGCCGAGGATACTCCGGACCGCTTCATTCTTCGGATCCAGCTCGACCGCGCGCCGGGCGGCAGCGAGCGCGCCCTGATGATCGCCCTTCCGCCACTCCGCGAGCGCAAGGCCACTCCAGGCATCGGCGTTGCCGCTGTCGGCGCTGGCGACGATTCGGAACAGAGAATCCGCCGCCGGTACCTGGTCCTGACGGAGCCGGACGTAGCCCAGGCCCACCTTGGCATCGAGGTTGGCGGGACAGAGCGAGTCGGCCCGGGCAAAGCGAAGGCCCGCCACGGCGATCGAGTCGGCGCGATATGCCTGCCACCCCCTGGTCACAAGCTCACCGGCCTCCGGTGGGCAGGGCGGAGCCGCGCAGAGGAGGAGCAAGAAGTGTAGATTCGTCAGCATCTTCGGAGAGTGAATCATAGCCACGAGGTGATGCGGTCGCATGACGGAAAGCACGGTCGGAACGACGGCGGCACTGGGGCGGGCTCTGATCGACGAGTTCGGCCGCGGCTGGTCGCGGGCCAAGGTGGACGTGATGATGAGTGTCTTCGCGCCGGAGGCGGTGTTCCTCGAGACGCCGTTCGCGGAGCCGCTCCGCGGTGCGGACGCGGTGCGGAGCTACTGGGCCGACGTCCCTCTCCACCAGTCGGAGATCACCTTCACCTCGGGCGAGATCTTCACCGTGGGGCCATGGTTCGCGACGGAGTTCAAGTGCACCTTCCGCCGCCGCCGGACCGGCGAGTGGGTCGATGCGCGTGGCAGCATCTTCTGCGAAACCAACGGGTCGCTGATTACGGAAATGCGGATGTACTGGGATCGGCGCTGAGCGATGGCGCCGGGTCTGGCCCCGGAGCCTTACCCGCCGTGGCGCCGCGCGTAGTCCACTCCCCAGTGCAGGAGCTCGGCGCCCCTCAGGCCGGCGCGCCGAGCCACGGCGACGGCATCCTCCTCGTCCATGGCGTGATCCAGTATGAGGAGCGGGATCAGCGGGCCTCCGGTCCGGTTCCCGCTCGCGCAGTGAAACAGGGTCGGCTCGCCGGCGTGGTCGCGCAACGCGGAGAGGATGGACTCCATCAGCTGGTCGGTGAGAGGTGTGGGGCCGAGCGGGATATTGATGTAGGTGAGGCCAAGGGCGCGGGCCTCCGCCGCCTCGTCGAAGCCGCGTGGCTCCATCGGGGCCCGGATGTCCACGACCACCCTGCCGCCCGCGGCGTGAAAGGCCCGGAGCTGGGCCGGCCCCGGCTGTCCCCCGCTGATGACGTTGGGCAGGATCTGACTGGCGTTGAGCACGCCGCGGAGCGCTTCGATGGGTGAGGCCATGTTCGACGGCAAAAACTAAGGACAGAGGGGATGATCTGGTACATCGCGCTGGGGAGCGCCATCGGCGGCGTGTCGCGCTACCTCTTTGGCGGCTTCATTCAGCGTCTGACCGGAGGCACCTTTCCCACCGGCACGTTCCTCATCAACGTCGTCGGCTCGTTTCTTCTCGGACTCTTCTACCGGTACGCCAGTGAGTCGATCGCGGTCACGCCGGAGGTCCGGGCGTTCCTGACGATCGGGTTCTGCGGCGGGTTCACCACCTTCTCCTCCTTCAGCTACGAGACCGTGCGGCTGCTCGAGGACGGGGAGACGGCGCGGGCGCTCGCCTACGTGGGACTGAGCGTGGGGATCTCCCTGGTGGCGGCGGTGCTGGGTATCGCCGCGGGGCGGGAGCTGCTGGTGCTGAGGCGGGGCTAGGGGCGGAGCGGATATGCACGGGCTGACCGGCGAGCGGGTCCTGATGCGGATTCACATCGGCGAGCACGACCATGTGAAGGGAAAGCCGCTCTACGAGGCGATCGTCTTGCTGCTGCGCGAGCGCCACCTTGCCGGGGCCACCGTCACCCGCGCCATCATGGGATTCGGGGCCACCGCGCGGCTGCACACCGACAAGGTCCTCCGCCTCTCGGTGGACCTGCCGCTCGTCATCGAGTGCATCGACGAAGAGGCCAAGATCGAGGCGATACTGCCCGAGCTGGACGAGATGATCGGTGGCGGGTTGATCACCCTGGAGAAGGTCCGGGTGATCATGTATCGCGGCGAGAAGAAGTGACCACCATCCGGTAGGAAACGCCAGGTGCTGCTCGCGGCCATCGCCCAGTTCCGCCCCGACAAGGGAGACTATCCGGGCAACCTCGTCCGGCTGGGCGACGTGCTCCGCGAGGTCGCCGCCTGGCCTGAGGCGCCCGGACTCGTGGTCTTCCCCGAGGCGGCGCTCACCGGCTACTTCCTCGAGGGCGGGGTGCAGGAGCTGGCCTTGCCGGCCGAGCGGCTCTTCGCCGATCTGGAGCGGGTACATCGGGAGAGCGGCGCGCCGCCGCTCGATCTCGCCATCGGCTTCTATGAGGTCTGGCGCAACGTTCTGCACAACTCGGCGCTTTACGCCAGCCTGGGCGGGAGCGATGCCGGCATCCGTCACGTCCACCGCAAGGTGTTCCTCCCCACCTACGGCGTCTTCGACGAGGAGCGGTTCGTCGAGCCCGGCCGGAGCGTCTCCGCCTTCGACACCCGGTGGGGTCGGGCCGCCATGCTGGTCTGCGAAGACGCCTGGCATTCGCTGAGCTCGATGCTGGCCGCGCTCGATGGGGCGCAGGTGATCCTGGTGCCCAGCGCCACGCCGGGCCGGGGCCTCACCCCTCGCGTGGGCACGCCGCGGCCGGCCAACCTGGACCGGTGGGACCGCCTGGCCCAGGGCATCGCGGAGGAGCACGGTCTCTACGTGCTGGTGTCGCACCTGGTGGGGTTCGAGGGGGGAAAGGGATTCGCCGGCGGGTCGATCGCCGCGGGGCCGCGTGGCGAGATCCTGCTCGAGGCCCCCCTGTTCGAGCCCGCCACCGTGCCGGTCACCCTCGACTTCGATCAGATTACGAGGGCCCGCGCCGAGGCCCCGCTCCTGAGCGACCTCGAGGCGCGACTGCCGCACCTCCTGGAAAGCCTCGAGGCCAACCGGCGCGCGGCTGGCGGCCGCGCCGCCCCACCGGCTGTCGCCACTCCGCCGCAGGCACCGGCCGTCCGCACCATCCCCTCGGCGGGGACCAATCCGCTGGCCATCGACCCCGAGCTCACTCGCAAGTGGCTCGTGGAGTTCATTCGGGACGAGGTCATCCGGCGCCGCAGGTTCGACAAGGCGCTGGTGGGCCTCTCGGGCGGCGTCGACAGCGCGCTGGTGACGTATCTCGCCGTGGCCGCGCTCGGCCCGGAGAACGTCACCGCGGTACGGATGCCGTACCGGACCTCGAGCCCCGAGAGCCTGGCCCACGCCCAGCTGGTGATCGACGCGCTGGGCATCCCGAGCCGCACGGTCGACATCACCGCCGGCGTGGACGGGATCGTCGCCGGCATCGGCGGCGAGTCGAGCCCGGGCCGGAAGGGCAACGTGATGGCGCGGATGCGCATGATCACCCTGTTCGATCTCTCCGCTGAGCTTGGCGCGCTGCCCCTTGGCACCGGCAACAAGACCGAGCGGCTCTTCGGCTACTTCACGTGGCACGCCGATGATTCCCCGCCGGTCAATCCGATCGGGGATCTCTTCAAGACCCAGGTTTGGGCTCTGGCCCGGAGCCTTGGAGTGCCCGAGGTGATCGTCACCAAGCCCGCCTCGGCCGACCTGATCCGGGGCCAGACCGACGAAGGCGACTTCGGGATCTCCTATCCCAAGGCCGATCAGATCCTGCACTGGCTGCTGCAGGGCTTCCGCCCGCAGGAGATCACCACGCTGGGCTTCAGTGAGGCGGAGGTGATGCTGGTGCGGAAGCGACTCGAGTCGACCCACTGGAAGCGCCGCCTGCCGACGGTGGCGATGGTCAGCCAGACGGCGATTGGGGAGTATTATTTGAGGCCGGTGGACTACTAGAGGAGCGTACAGCGTTCAGCGTACAGCGTTCAGGGGCGTGAGAGTTGGCCTGGTGCTGAGAGGGAGGGTGGGCGTAGCTTCGCACCGCGCACCGCTCAGCGTACAGCGTACAGCGCACAGCGTACAGCGTTCAGGGGCGTGAGAGTTGGCCTGGCGCGGAGAGAGAGGGTGGGCGTAGCTTCGCACCGCTCACCGCTCACCGCTCACCGCTCACCGCTCACCGCTCACCGCTCACTTCTGACCTCTCACCTCTCACTTCTCACCTCTCACCTCTCACTTCTCACTTCATGCCCCCCTCCCACCCCATGTCCTTCTCCCGTGCCGAGCTCACCACGCTCGTCATGCCGCACATGCAGAACGTGCTGGGAGACCTGTTCGGCGGCCATCTCCTCTCCATGGTGGACCAGGCCGCGGCGGTGGCGGCCATACGGCATGCCGGCGGCCCCGCGGTGACGGCGCGATTCGACCAGGTGGACTTCCGGGCCAGGATTCCGGTGGGCGCGCTGGTGACCTGCCGGGCGCAGGTGGTCTTCGTGGGGAACAGCTCGATGGACGTCATGGTGGATGTGTATGCGGAGGACGTGCCGACGGGAGAGCGGCGCCACACCCACGTCGCCCATGTGGTGTTCGTCGCGATCGATGCAGAGGGGAAGCCCAAGCGCGTGCCGAGGCTGGTGCCTGGCACGCCGGAGGAGTTCGAACACTACGAGCGGGCCCGGGTGCGCCGTGAAGAGCGGAAGGGGGCGTCGTGACCGCGGTCGTGGAAGGGGGGACCACCCCCGGCGTGGTCATGGTTCTCGGGGGCGGTGGCGCCAAGGCCGCCGCCCACATCGGGGCCATGCGCGCGCTGGAGGAGGCGGAGCTGGTGCCCAATCGGTTCTTCGGCACCTCGATGGGCGCGGTCTTCGCGGCGCTCTTCGCGTCGGGGCTGTCGGCGAACCAAGCGCTCGAGCGGGTGGCTCTGATCGGGGAGCGCGACGTGGTGCGGCCCGAGCCTTTCGCCTTCCTGCGCGGCCTCTGGGCCCGCTCACTCCTCAAGCCGGAGCCGCTCCGGCGCTCGCTCGAGCGTATGCTGGGCATTCGGCGGTTCGAGGACCTCAAGCTGCCGCTTACTGTGACCGCCACGGACCTCGATACAGGAGAGCTGGTCCTGTTCGGCGCGGACGGCCGCCAGGCCCCGCTCCTCGACGCGCTGTTCGCCTCCTGCGCCCTCCCGCTCTTCTTCCCACCCGTGGTGATCGAGGGACGCCGCTACGCGGACGGGGGGCTTCGCGCCGTGGTGCCCCTGGAGGCGGCCTCGATGGCGCCGGCCCGGCTGGTCGTGGCGGTGGACGCCGGGCCGGGCTTCGATGAGATGAAGGCCGGCGGCCCCCCCAGCGGGCTCCCGCCGGTAGTGGAGACGCACGACGAGGCCCTGAGCATCCTCATGTCGGAGCAGACCCGCCTTACCCTTGCCCTCTGGCGCCAGAATCCGCATCGTCCCCCACTGGTCTACGTGCGGCCGCGGGTGGCGCACGGGGCCACCTTCCGCGTCGACCTGATGCAGCGTCACGTGGAGGAGGGCTACGCCGCCACGCGGGCCGCCCTCGCGGGCTTGAAATCGGGGCCCGCCTGAGCGCATCTTCCCTCACCTTCATGCTGTGATCTCATGAAAGCCTCCGAAGCCATGGTCCCCGATCCCTTCGTTGCCGTGGCGAACGCCTCGGCCAGCGAAGTCGCCATCATGTTCCGGGCCCGCAACATCTCGGTAGTGCCCGTGGTGGACGATCACCGGACCCGGCGCTTCCTCGGAGTGCTGAGCGATCGCGACCTGGTGACCCGCTGCCTGGCGGTGGGGAGCGATCCGCAGCAGACCCGCGCCGATGCGATCATGCGCACCGACAGCTGCGTGGTGGGCCCCCAGACGGAACTCGAGGGCTTTACCCTCAACATGAATCAGGACTCCAACGAGTCTCACCTTCGGCCCACCATCACCGTGGTGGACGCGGCCCATCACGTCATCGGCTTCATCAGCCACCCGGAACAGGTTCCCGGGGTGCAGGTGGTCTGGCGCTGACCATGGCGATGCCGCGTATCTTCACGGTCCGGGAGGCGGAGGCCACGCTCCCGCTGGTGCGGCGTGTGGTGGGCGACCTGCTCGAGGCCTACCCCCGGTGGAAGGAGCTGGTGGCGCGGTACGAACTCCTCACCGCCCCGCTCCGGGCGGAGTCAGGCGAGCCGGAGGAGATCCGCGAGCTCCGGGAAGCGGCCGCGGTCGAGGCGGCCCGCATCAACGACTACCTCACGGAGCTCGAGGAGATCGGCTGCGTCTTCAAGGGGTTCGATGCCGGGCTGGTGGATTTCTACGCGCTCATGGACGACCGGCTGGTCTTCCTGTGCTGGCGCATGGGCGAATCTCACATCTCCTGCTGGCACGAAGTGGACGCCGGGTTCGCGGGTCGGCAGCGGATCGACGCCTCCATGATGGCCGAAACGGTGATCGAATGACACTCTGGCACTTGGCCCACATCGTGGGCTTCACGCTCTGGCTCGGCGGCGGGCTCGCCGGCATGTTCATCGGGATCAGCGGCCGGCGCGAAGACCGCCCCAACCAGGCGCTGGTGGTCCGCATGCTGACCGGGATTCACCGGGTGGTAATGCTGCCCGGTATCGTGCTCACTCTCGCCTCGGGAGTGGCGCTCTCCATTCCCGCGGCCAAGCTGGGCTCGCCGAGCTCGTGGCTCATGCTCATGCAGATCTGCGGCGTGCTCGCGGGCCTCCTGGTGCTCTTCGTCTCGCTGCCGACGCTGGGACGGCTGAGCCGCCTCTCCCCGACGGGCGACACCGGCCGCGCCTTCGACGCGCTCCGCAAGCGGCAGGCGATGGCCGGGATGATCGCCGGGATCCTGGGGGTGCTGGCGATGCTTGGCGGGGTGTTCTTCAAATACTGAGGAGCGGAGTCAGGCCCCTCCGGCCGGTCCTGCACCCGGCCCGCACCGGACAGTCGCCGCAGCGGGCGACCCGGGCCGTGCAGATGAGCGCCCCGAGCTCCATCACTGCCTGATTGAAGGTCCACGCCGCCTTCCCGGCCCGAGGTTGGAGGGCGCGCGCCGTCTCCCACACCCGCCGCTCCCCTGCCGCTCCGCGGGAGCGAGGATGGAACACCCGCCGGATCACCCGAGCCACGTTGGTGTCTACCGCCGGGTGCGCCTGCTCGAAGGCGAAGGTCGCCACCGCGCCCGCGGTATAGGGCCCCACGCCCGGGAGCCGCGCCAGGGCGGCGGGATCGTCGGGCACTCGGCCGCCGTGCTCGGCCACGACGGTTCGGGCCAGGCGATGCAGGTTGGCCGCGCGGCGATAGTAGCCCAGCCCTTCCCAGGCCTCGCGCACCTCCGTGGCGGCCGCAGCCGCGAGAACGTCAATCGTCGGGTAGCGCGCGAGGAAGCGGGCGTAGTACTCGGTCACCCGTTGGACCTGCGTCTGCTGCAGCATGAACTCCGAGACCAGAATGGCGTACGGATCACGGGTGCGCCGCCACGGCAGGTCGCGGCCCTGACGCCGGAACCAGGCCGTGAGGCGGCGACGGAAGGTGCTGAGCTCCGAGCTGGCGCGGGCGCGCGTCATGGGCAGATCGAGTCACCGGTGGCGAGGACCCCCAAAGGTAGGAGCTAGGAGCATCGCGCCAAAGGCGGTAAGTTCCTAGCGCTTCATCCCCGACTCCCGTGACCGCTGCCACGTTCGACATCCGCCGCCCGGTGGGCCGAGCCGTACTCGGCGCGCTGGCGCACGTGGGGCGGTTGAGCATGCTGGTGGCGGAGCTGGTCCGGAACCTGAGCGACTGGCGGGTCTGGCTGCCGCGGACGATGACGGAGGCGTGGAATATCGGGGTGGGGAGCCTCCCCATCATTCTGCTGGTTGCCTCGTTCGCCGGCGCGGTGACCGCGCTCCAGACGGGATACCAGTTTACCGGCAACATCCCATACTACGTGGCCGGATCGCTCATCGTCGAGTCGGTGGTGCTGGAGCTGGGCCCCGTGCTCACCGGGTTGATCCTGGCGGGCCGGATCGGGGCCCGCTACGCGGCGGAGCTCGGGACGATGCGCGTCACCGAGCAGATCGACGCGCTGGAGACGCTGGGCCGCTCCCCCGCGAGCCACCTGGTGATCCCGCGGGTGCTGGCCGGCATCGTGATGATCCCCATCCTCACGATCATCGCCAACGTGACCGGGATCCTGTCGGGATGGCTCGCGGTCCGGCAGGTGCTGCCGGTGACCAACTACGACTTCAAGTACGGCGCGCAGGTTTTCTGGCACCCATTCGATGCCTGGTACTCGGTGATCAAGGGGTTCGCCTTCGCCGTGTGCATCACCATCATCTCGTGCTACTATGGATTCAGCACCGAGCAGGGGGCGGAAGGGGTGGGCAAATCGACCACGGGAGCGGTGGTCGCAAGCTGCGTGATGATCCTGCTTCTCGACACGCTCCTTGCCAAGCTCCTGCTCCACTGACGACTCGGCTCCATGATCGAACTTCGCGGCGTCAAGAAGCGCTTCGGCCAGCAGGTGGTGCTCGACGGGGTGGACTTCACCGTCAGGGACGGAGAAACGGTGGCGCTCCTGGGTCCCTCGGGGACGGGGAAGAGCGTGCTCCTCAAGCATATCGTGGGGCTCATTCGCCAGGACGCGGGGACCGTGATCGTCGACGGCAAGGACGTGGCCCGCCTCAAGCGCGAGGAGCTCCGGGCGCTCCGATCCACCATCGGTTACGTGTTCCAGAACGGCGCCCTCTTCGACTCGATGTCGGTCTACGAGAACATCCGGCTGGGTATCACCAATGAGGACCAGTACCGCGACGAGGACTACTGCCGGGAACGGGTGCGGCGCTGCCTCACGCTAGTGAACCTCTCGCCGGACACGGGGGAGAAGTACCCGGCCCAGCTCTCCGGCGGGATGCGGAAGCGGGTGGGGATTTCACGGGCGATCGCCGGGACGCCCAAGTACCTGCTGTACGACGAGCCGACCTCCGGGCTCGACCCGGTCAACGCCGACATCATCGACCAGTTGGTGAAGAGCCTCGCGGCTGAGTTGGGCGTCACCAGCGTGATGGTCACGCACGACGTGCGCGGGGCCTTCAAGGTGGCCGACCGCCTGGCGCTCCTCACCAAAGGGAAGATCGTGCTGGAAGGAACACCGGAGGAGTTCATGAAATCGACCGCGCCCGAGGTACGCGAGTTTCTCGAGCGCGACTTCGGGGACATCCACTTCGCCGCCTGAGCCATGGACCTGCACTACGAGCGGGAGATCGGGGTCGGGACGATGGTGCTGGTGGGGATCGCTCTCTTCGTGGCCGGCACGATGTGGCTGCAGGGAGAGAGCTTTCACGCCGGCAAGCGCACGGCCCAGATCGATTTTACCGAGATCGGAAACCTGCAGATCGACAACGACGTGGCCGTCTCCGGATACAACGTCGGCAAGGTGGCCGCCGTTGACTTCAAGGGACCGGGCCGCATCCTCGTGACCGTGAACCTGCCGCCGGACCTGCCTCTCAAACGGGACGCGACGGCGGAGATCTCCTCCGGCTTCTTCAGCAGCGGGTCGCGGATCCTGCTCAATCCCGGAAGTGACAGCGCGGGCCCGCTCGCCGAGGGGGAGACCATCCGGGGCGTGTCGAGCCCGAGCTTGTTCACCAAGGGGGGGCAGCTCGCCGACCGGGCCGATTCGGTGATGATCGGGGTGCAGGCCATCGCCAACCAGAAGACCGCCGACGAGCTGACCCGCACGTTGCGGTCACTCCAGCGGGTACTCGACACGATGAACGAGCGCCTGCCCGCCACCACCAGCGAGGCCGACCACACCCTGGTCACCCTGCGCCACCTGGCCGAGCATCTCGACAGCACCATCGCGAAGATCCCGGTGGCCAACGCCGTGGAGCGGGCCGACACCCTGGCCCGCCACCTCTCGACGATGTCCATTCAGCTCACCGAGACGGGCGCGCGGCTCGATACCCTGCTCCAGCGGATGAACGCGGGGCAGGGAACCTTGGGCAAGTTCGCGACCGACACCGGTCTCTACACCGACAGCCGCTCCGCAGTACAGGCGCTCAAGGTGCTGCTCGATGAGTTGAACAAGCATCCGGGGAAGCTGACGATTCAGGTGAAGTTGTTCTAAGGTGAGCGGTAAGCGGTAAGCGGTGAGCGGGCGCACACGAGCATGCGGCTATTTCACCGCTCTTTGCGCCTGTTCCGCCACCCCGCTTACCGCTCACCGCTCACCGCTTACCTTTTCCCCCATGCCCCTCCCCCCGCCCCTCCTGAGCCCCAAGTTCACCGAGGCGCTGCTCTATGCCAGCGAGCTGCACGGCACGCAGCGCAGGAAGGGAAGTGGCATCCCCTTCATGGCTCACCTTCTGGGTGTGGCGTCGATCGTGCTGGAGGACGGTGGAGACGAGGAGGAAGCCATCGCGGCGCTCCTCCACGACGCGGTGGAGGACCATCCGCGCGGAGGCGCCACGGAACGGGAGATCCTCGAGCGGTTCGGCGCCCGGGTGCACCGCATCGTGATGAGCTGCACCGAGCCGGACCCGCACGCCCTGGAGCGCGGGCACAAGGGCCCCTGGGAGGAGCGGAAGCAGCGCTACATCGAGCACCTGCGCACCGAGACGGCCGCCGACGCCATCCGGGTGGCCACGGCGGACAAGCTCTACAACGTCCGGTCAATCATCAACGACATGCGACTGGTGGGCGAGGAGGTCTGGAAGCGCTTCAGCGTGCCCAAGGAAAAGACGCTCTGGTACTACCGGACCGTCACCACCGCCCTCGAGGAGGCCACGCCCCCCGGGAAGACCCGCCTGGTGCGGGAGCTGGCGGGGGTGGTGACGGCGATGGAGCGCGGCGTCCGCCAGCTGGGACAGGAACCGGTCAGCGGGCGCGCTTCGCCTGCAGCTTCTCCACGAGACGGGTGATCAGCTCGATCGTTTCGAAGTTGTCGGGACTGATCTCGTCGT
This sequence comes from Gemmatimonadales bacterium, assembly GCA_035501775.1. Lineage (GTDB taxonomy): Bacteria > Gemmatimonadota > Gemmatimonadetes > Gemmatimonadales > GWC2-71-9 > JADJOM01. The sequence continues at coordinate 111,038 of DATJVM010000034.1, forward strand.
CCGGCACCCGGACCCCCGTTCGCTCCTCGAGAAAAGCCACGATCTGCATCAGGCCCATCGAATCGACGATCCCTTCCTCGATGAGCGGAGTGGCATCGTTGATGGACGCGCCCCGGCCTTCCCCGATCAGGTTCTTCTCGATGAACGAGGCCAGCTCCCGGTTGAGCGTAGTCAAGTCGCGGCTCCTTTCTTGAGGGACTGTGCGAGCGACTGGCGGTCGGTCTTGCCGGTCGAAGTCTTGGGAAGCTCGCCCATGATGTCAAAGGTCTCCGGCACCATGTAGTGCGGCAGGCGCGCCAGGCAGAAGCTCTTGAGCTCGTCCTCGGTGAGCGAACGGCCGTCCTGCGGGGCCACGAAGGCCTTGAGGCGCGCCCCGATCTCCTCATCGGGAACCGGCACCACCGCCGCCTCCTTCACCCGCTCGTGCGAGTGGAGCACCTGCTCGATCTCGCCCAGCTCGATCCGGTAGCCGCGCGACTTGACCATGTGGTCGCGGCGGCCGATGAAGAAGTAGTTGCCGTCCTCCGCGAGCCGGACGATATCCCCCGTCCGGTAGACCCGGTCCTCGAAGGCCGGCTGCAGCGGGTTCCGGATCAGCATCTGCGCGGTCTTCTCCGGAAGTCCCCAGTACCCCGCCATCACCGTGCCCCCACGGACCAGGAGCTCTCCCTCCTCACCCACGCCGGTGACCCGACCCTGCGGGTCGACCGCGAACACCTCGGTGTTGGCGCAGGCGGCTCCGACCGGAATGCAGGTGGCGGCGGGATCGATATCATGTGGAACATGATAGAAGGTGCAGACGTTCGTTTCCGTTGGGCCGTACAGATTATAGAACTCGGCGCGGGGCAGGAGCCGCATCACCTCGAGCAGGTACTTCTGCGGAAAGACCTCGCCGGCAAAGAGCACGACGCGGAGATGGTCATACTGGACGTTAGACATCTTGCCGTGGAGGAGCATCCGTACCAGGGCCGATGGCACCGAGTACCAGACCGAGATCCGGCGGTCGTTGATCCACTTGGCCAGCTCGCCGGGGAACGGGGCGATCTGCTCCGGCACCAGGACCACACAGGCGCCCGTGAGGAGCGAGACGTAGATGTCGAAGACGGACAGGTCGAAGTGGAGCGGCGCGTGATTGGAGAGCCGGTCCTCCGGCCCCACCTTGAAGGTCTCAGCGCCCCAGTCGATGAAGGTGAGCGCGTTCCTATGAGTAATGATCACGCCCTTGGGCTTGCCGGTGGATCCGGAGGTATAGAGGAGATATGCCGGATCGGTCTCGACCGCCGGCTCGGCGACCGGTTCGCTGCTGGGCTTGAGATCGTTCCAGCGCTGCTGCTCGACCCAGGACGAGCCACCGCTGGCTTGGGTTACGCCGTCAGTCACGATCGCGAGCTTGAGCGTGGTGAGGCTCTCCCGGTGCTCGGCGAGTGACTCGAGCCGGTCGGCGCTCGCCACGACCGCCGTGACGGCGCAGTCGCCCAGGATATAGGCGGCGCGGAGTGCGGGCGCGTGGGGGTCGATCGGCACGTAGGCCGCACCCGCCTTCGAGATGCCGAGCATCGCCACCACGCTCCGGTGGGTCTTGGGCATGTAGAGCCCCACCCGATGGCCGGGGCCGACCCCGGCCTCCCTGAGCACATGCGCGACGGCGTTGCTCAGCTCGTCGAGCTGGCGATAGGTGAGTACCTCGCGCCGCCACTCGATGGCGGGCCGGTCCGCGAAGCGGCGGACGCTGTCCCTGAGTCCGTGCCAGAGTAGGAATCCCATAGTCGTTCTCCCGCTCAGGCTCCCGGGTTGAGGCCGAGGTGACGGGCGATGATCAGGCGTTGAATCTCGGAGGTGCCGGAATAGAGCCGCGAGGAGACGTTGTCCCGCAGGTGGCGCTCCACCTGGTACTCGCGCATGTAGCCGTAGCCGCCATGGATCTGGATCGCGTCGAGCGAGGACTGCACCGCGGCTTCGCTGATCGCCAGCTTGGCGATGGCCCCTTCGAGCGCGTTGGGCTCGCCCCGCCCATGAGCCCATGCTGCCCGGTAGAGGAGAAGCCGGGAGGTCTCGAGTCGCACCTTCATCTCGGAGAGCTTCCCCGCCACCAGCTGGAAATTGCCGATCGGCTTTCCGAACTGCTTCCTGGTCTTGGCGTAGTCCACGCAGATCTCGAGCTCGCGCTCCATGGCGCCCACCACGCTGCCCAGGATGCAGCTCCGTTCCCAGGCCATGGAGTGGTTGAAGATCGTGGCCCCCTGGCCCACCTTCCCGATCATGGCTTCGGCGGGGACCTCGCAGTCCTCGAGAAAGACCTCGCCGGTGGGGGAGGTGGTGAGGCCCAGCTTCTCGAGCTTGCCGCCGGTCGAGAGCCCCTTGGTGCCGCGCTCGACCAGGAAGCCGGTGATGCCCCACATTCCCTTCTTCTTGTCCACCGTCGCGAAGACCAGGAAGAGATCGCCCACCGGGGCGTTGGTGACGAAGGTCTTGGACCCGTTCAGGATGTAGCGGTCGCCCTTCTTCTCGGCGCGGGTGCCGAGCGCGAAGGCGTCGGTGCCGGTGTCGGGCTCGCTCATGGCGTGCGCGCCGATGATGGAGCCGTCGCAGAGCTTGGGGAGATACTTCTGCTTCTGCTGATCGCTGCCGAAGCGGAGGATAGGCGTCTGGATGGCCCACATCTGGGCGTGCAGCGAGAACAGGAGCCCCTGGTCGAGACAGGCGTACCCCAGCGCTTCCATGGCGAGCATCGTGGTCACGACGTCCTGCGCCGCGCCGCCGAACTCCTCGGGGACGGGCAGCCCCTGGATCCCGAACTGGGCGCACTCCCGCCACAGCTCGCGCGAGAAGTGAGCGTCCTTCTCCCGCGCCGCGAAGTCCTGATTGAGCGTCTGCCGAGCGAAGTCGATCACCGCGGCACGCAACTTCAGTTGCTCGTCCGTCCAGCTGAAATCCATGATTGGCTCAGGTCGCGGGTTCGGGGGCGGGGGCGGGAGCATCGGCGGACGGCAAATCGGCGGCACTGTCGGAGCGGCGTCGAGTGCGCCAGACCACGCGGGCCGGGTTGCCGAAGACGACGGTGTCCGGCGGGACGTTGGTCGCCACCACCGCAGCGGCGCCCACCACCGAGTTGGCGCCGATGGTCACGCCCTTGAGCACCATCGCGGCCTGTCCGATCCAGACGTTCTCGCCGATGACGATCGGCTTGTTCCGCCCCTTGGTGTTGTAGCGCGGTCCTTCTTCCTGCTTCACCGAGTGAAAGTCGGAGTCGATGATCCAGCACTCGGCGAGGCCCGCGTCGTCGCCGACTTCGATCCGGTTCTCGCAGCCCAGGCGGGTCCGGGTGAGCAGCACCCGGTTGCCGAAACGAATGACCGCATCCTTGGAGTGGGTGTACGGAGTGGTGGGCCGGAGCCGAGTCGAGATGACGGTGCAGTTGTCGCCGAAGATCACCGTGCCGGGGCCGCGGATGTCGAGCGGGCCGGTGACCCTGAAAAACTTGCCGATCACGACTCGGCGGCGGAGCACAAAGAACTTGAGCCGGTAGTAGTACCCACGCAGCAGGGCGAAGGCCGTGCGATATGCGAGCCGCGGCTCCTTGAGCGAGCGTTTGAAGGCCTTTTTCCAGTCCATGTCGGCGTGGCGAAGTCATCCAAAGTCAAGTACCGCAACAACATAGGAATGCCGTCCGGGGGTGTCAACCAAACGTCGTCGAACCCGGGCAGGGCCCATCCGAGGGTGCAAGTCGTGGGCCGCCATTCACACCCCCACTACTTTATGCCCATGCTGAAGCTGACCTTTCTCGGCACCGGGGCCGCCTGCCCCACCGTCGACCGGAACGTCGCCTCGCTCGCGCTCACGCGCGAGGGAGAGACGATGCTGTTCGACTGCGGCGAAGGCACCCAGCGCCAGATGATGCGCTACGGGGTGAGCTTCACCTTCCGCGAGATCTTCTTTACCCACTTTCACTCCGACCACCTCCTCGGCGTGATCGGCCTGCTCCGGACCCTGGGGCTTCTCAACATCTTCGGCGAGGAATCCCGGAAGGACGGGCTTACCCTCTACGGACCCAAGGGGGCGGAGCGGATCCTGGGGCATGCGCTCGAGGTGGGAATCGAACGGGTGAAGTTCCCGGTCGAGATCGTGGAGCTGAAGGTTGGCGACGTGGTGAAACGGAAGGACTACGATCTGGTCACCTTCCCTACCGAGCACCGGGCCGACACTCTGGGCTACGCATTGGTGGAGCACGAGCGGCTGGGCCGCTTCCACCCGGAGCAGGCCCGCGCCCTGGGCATTCCCGAAGGACCGCTCTGGGGCCGGCTCCACAAGGGCGAGACCGTCACCCTTCCCGATGGGCGGCGCATCGGTCCGGCCGACCTGGTCGGCGCGCCGCGTCCGGGGCGGAAGGTCGTGTTCTCCGGCGACACCCGGCCCTGCGAGGGACTCCGCGCCGCCGCGGTCAACGCCGATCTCCTCGTCCACGAGGCCACCTTCAGCCATCAGGACCTCGCCCGCGCGCGGGAGACGGGCCACTCTACCGCGCGCGAAGCCGCGGAGCTGGCGTGCGACGCGGGTGTGAAGCAGCTGGTGCTCACCCACATCTCCCCTCGCTACAATCGCGAGGCGACGGAACTGGTCGCCGAAGCGCGCGCCTTCTTTCCCCAGACGACGGTGGCGCGGGATGGGATGGAGGTGGAGGTGGGGTTGAGGTGAGAAGTGAGAAGTGAGAGGTGAGAGGTGAGCGGGAACTGCAGCGTACAGCGTACAGCGTTCAGGGCTGACGGCTGACGGCTGATAGCTAACGGCTGATGGCCTGTCCCCTCGTCGCTTCAGCGACAGGCTGGCCGAGCCGCGGCTTTAGCCGCGGACGGAGACGCCCTGCCCCCTCGTCGCTTCAGCGACACATTGGCCGTGCCGCGGCTTTAGCCGCGGACGTGACGCCCCGTCCCCCTCGTCGCTTCAGCGACAGGCTGGCCGAGCCGCGGCTTTAGCCGCGGACGGGACGCCCTGTCCCCTCGTCGCTTCAGCGACAGGCTGGCCGAGCCGCGGCTTTAGCCGCGGACGGGACGCCCTGTCCCGCTCGTCGCTTCAGCGACAGGCTGGCCGAGCCGCGGCTTTAGCCGCGGACGTGACGCCCTGTCCCCTCGTCGCTTCAGCGACAGGGCTGGCCGAGCCGCGGCTTTAGCCGCGGACGGCTCACTCCAGGCTCCTCCTCGGATCCGCCTCCGCCGCTCGGCGCGCCGGGAGCCACGACGCCAGCGTGCCCGACACGATCAGAAGAAGTGCGGCGCCGAGTAGTGCGACGGGGTCGAGCGGGCTCACCTGGAACACCAGCGAGCCCAGCACCCGGGACAGTGCGACGCTTCCCGCCAGACCGAAAAGGATGCCGAGCCCCACCACCATCGCGCCCTGGCGGATGACGGTGCCGAGGATCCGCCCCGGGCTAGCGCCCAGGGCGGCGCGGATGCCGAACTCCTGGCCGCGGAGCTTCACCACGTAGGACAGCACGCCAAAGATGCCGATCGCCGCGAGCAGCAGAGCGGTGGCGGCGAACGCCAGGATCACCACCAGGGTGAACCTGCGCTGC
>DATJVM010000035.1:0-54849 GCA_035501775.1 Gemmatimonadales bacterium
GCCATGTTCGGAACCCGGGTCGCGCAGGCTGTCCAGCATGAAGGTGAGGTTCCACGGGCCGGTCAACGCGGCGGCGGTCCCAGCGAGACGCTCCGGGCGAAGTGGGCGCGGGGTCCAAAGGGGCTTGCCGCATGATGCGAGACAGGCGCAAAGGAGAAAGGGGGCGGGGCGCGTATTGGTCGCTCTGTGGTGAGCTGTCTAACTAATACTTCACCATCCCCGCGCTCCACCCACCCAACTCCGTGCCGGCAGCATACGCCAATGTAGAGCAGGTAGAGTAAACGGGAGAATGCCCATTCTCGGGCCAAATATACGCCTGAAAACCCGCCGCGCGAGCGGTACGATATAACGCGGTGCGTGCGGTGGGCGCGCCACGGTCCCTGCTTGGGATAGACCGAACCAGCGTAAGACCGCGCGAGGCCGGATCCGATCCCTCCACCACTGCCCCCATTACCCGCCCGAACGCCTCGGCCTGACGTCCGCGACGGGCGGCTCGCCAGGAACCCGAGGCCCATCCAGCGCCATCGCAACATGCACAACCCCGTCCCGCGCCTCCTCGCTGATCGCAAGGCCGCTGTGCTCGAAGACCTCGAGCATCGGTCGGTTCTCCGGCAGCACCACCGCCTCGAAGTGAGTAATGTCCAAACGTCGCGCGATTCGCGCGAGATGATCGAGCAGCAAGGTGGCTACCCCCCGGCCCTGAAACTCCTCACCTACCGTGAACGCAACCTCCGCCCGCCCGGATGGCGTCGCCTTGTCAGGAGCCGCGAGACGTACGAAACGGCCGACGCCGACGACCCGATCCGCCCCCTCAAACTCGGCCACCGCCACCAGCGCCACATGATCGCGGAAGTCCACTTCGGTGAGATAACGAAGCTCCTCCTCGCTGAGGCTTCGCTTGGCCTGGAAGAAGCGATGGTAAACGGCGTCAGCCGATAGCCTGGCAAACCCCCATTGGAGGCCAGTGCGGTCGGTCGGCCGAATGGCTCGGATGAGGACCGGGACACCATCCCGGAGCAGGGCATGCGCGGAGTACGCCTGGATATCCATGGAGGTAAATGTAGATGCCTGGTGGCCCCGTCACACCCGGTCGGCCGGACTCCGCACCCCGAACGCCCCTTTGTTCAGGACATGGGTATAGATCATCGTCGTGCTCACATCGCCGTGACCGAGCAGCTCCTGGACCGTCCGGATGTCGTACCCGTCCTCCAGCAGGTGCGTCGCGAACGAATGCCGGAAGCTGTGGCATGTGGCCCGCTTTCCAATCCCGGATTCGCGCACCGCGACCGTAACCGCACGCTGGACCATGCTCTCGTGCAGATGATGCCTCCGAAGCCCGCCCCCCGGCTCCCGGACGTGGAGGCGAGTCGCCGGAAAGACCCATTGCCAGACCCACTCCCGCGCGGCGTTCGGATACTTCCGATCCAGAGCGTGCGGCAGCTCCACGATACCGGCTCCCCGTCCCAGGTCGCGCTCGTGCAACACTCGGACCTCCGAGAGGTGGCGCCGCAGTTCCGCCTTCAGGGACTGCGGAAGCATCGTGATACGATCTCGATCGCCCTTGCCTCCCCGCACCACGATCTGATCTATGTCGAAGTCGATGTCCTTGACCCGGAGCCGGAGCGCCTCGAGAAGTCGGAGCCCGGCACCATAAAGGAGCATGACGACCAGCCGTTCCGACCCCTGCATTCGACGGATGACGGCGCGCACCTCCTCACGGCTCAGGACGACCGGTAGCCGGGGACGCGCTGGCGCCCGCACGACCTCCGTCATCCAGGGGAGCTCGAGCATGAGCACGTGGCGATAGAGAAAGAGCAGCGCGCTTAGCGCCTGGGTCTGCGTCGACGCGCTTACTCGGCGCTCCTCGGCGAGCCAACTCAGGAAGGCCGTGACCTCCTCCCCACCCAGCTCGGCGGGGTGCCGTCTGTTGTGAAATAGGATGAAGCGCTTGGCCCAGCGGACATACGCCTGCTCCGTGCGTGGACTGTAATGCCGGAGCCGCGCGGCCTGACGAACCAGATCGAGGAGCTTGGGACGGGTTGTTTGAGGCACATGGCCATAATGGCTGGTGAGGGCGACTGGGCCAGAGCGGAATAACGCGAATAGCGGCATGCCGCGGCGGGGCGCGCGGTCTGAGGACCGGCGGTAGCCTGCCTCCTCTCACCCACTCCTGTTGACATCCGACAAGATGAACCCTATCTCTTGTCGTCAAACGACAGGAGCGACAATGCCCACCTCCCCGGCCGACCTGCTCCAGGGCACCCTCGATCTCCTCATCCTCCGGACCCTGAACCTTGGCCCGATGCATGGATGGGGGATCAGCCAGCGGATTCAACAGTCGTCCCGCGGCGTCCTCGATGTGAATCAGGGCTCCCTCTACCCCGCCCTCAAGCGACTCGAAGTGCGGGGGTGGATCATCGGCGAGTGGAAGGCGTCGGAAAGCAACCGGCGGGCGCGGTTCTACCACCTGACCCCGGCGGGCCGCAAGGCTTTCGGCGCGGAAACGGAGAGTTGGCGTCGCTATGTCACCGCGGTTGACTGGATCCTTGCCGAGGCCTGAGCCATGACCAAGCTAGCGGTGATGATCCGGCGGATCCGGGCCTTCTTCCGGCCAGTCGCCGCCGAACAGGAGATGGAAGAAGAGCTGCAGCATCACCTGGCGCTCGAGACAGAGGCGAACCTGGCGCGAGGGCTCCCTCCCGACGAGGCGGCCCGCCAGGCCCGCCTTGCCTTTGGCGCCGTCGAGGCCCTGAGAGAGGAGCATCGCGACGCGCGGGGCCTCCGCTGGTTGGAAGACTTCATCGGGGACAGCCGCTACGCCCTGCGGTCCCTCCGGCGGAGCCCGGTCCTTGCCGCGGCCGCCATTCTCACCCTGGCACTCGGCATCGGGGCCAACACCACCATCTTCTCCGCCGTCAACGCGGTGATCCTGAGGCCGCTGCCGTTTCCTGACGCGGATCGGCTGGTGATGGTCTGGGAGCAGAACCCGAGCAAGGGATGGTACAAGAACGTCGCGGCGCCGGCGAACATGCTCGACTGGCGCGATCGGGTGAAGGACTTCGATGACGTGATGGGCTACGCCAGCTGGGATCCGTCTTTCACCCTCACTGGCGACGGGCCCCCGGCGTTCATCCCGTCGGCGCTGGTCACCGGAAACTTCTTCTCCGTCCTGGGCGTTCACGCCGAGCTCGGGCGAACGTTTACCTCGGCGGAGACGTGGGAGACCGGCACCGATGTGGCCGTGATAAGCCATCGTCTCTGGCAGACGCGCTATAGTGGAGACCCCGCGATCGTTGGCCGCTCCATTCAGATAAGTGGTCGGTCGGTCCAGGTGGTGGGCGTTGTTCCGGCTGGCGTGTCCTTTCCCGAGGAAGAGACCGACCTGTGGATGCCAACAGCGTGGCCCGCAGCGAGCCGGGGCGAGGTGCCGTTCCGCCGCGCGCACTGGATGTGGGCAATCGCCAGACTCAAGCCGAGGGTGACGCCGGAAATGGCCGAGCAGGAGCTGCACGCCGTAGCTCGCCAGCTTCAGGTCGAATACCCGGCCACCAACGGATCAATGGGGGCCGGCCTCACCCCCCTCCATGAGTTCCTGCTCGGGAGCATTCGCGGGCCCCTCCTGCTGCTCCTCGGCGCCGTCGGTCTGCTGCTGCTCATCGCCTGCGGCAACGTGGGCAACCTCTTGCTGGTGCGGGCCGCCGGTCTCGAGCGCGAGGTGTCGCTCCGACTCGCGCTCGGCGCCGGTCGTGGCCGGCTCGTGCGACAGGCGCTGACCGAGAGCCTGGTCCTTTCAGCCTGGGGCGGGGCCGCTGGGATCCTGCTGGGATGGTGGGGCACCCGTCTTCTCCTCCGCCTCCAGCCTGCGGGGATGCTGCCGGTCCGGGAGATCGGCATCAGCTGGTCGGTCCTAGCCTTCGTTACCCTGATCACGACCCTGTGTGGACTACTCTTCGGAATCGCACCGGCGGTATGGAGCGCCGGGCGTCTCCCCGCCGAAGTTCTCCAGGAAGGAGGGCGGGGTGGGAGCGGACACCGGGTGCGGCGGTGGAGCGATCTGCTCGTCGTGAGCGAGGTGGCCCTGGCCCTGTTGCTGACCATCGGGGCGGGGCTTCTCGCGCGGAGCTTCTGGCGGCTCTCGGCGGTGGACCCCGGCTTCGATGGCCGCGGTGTGCTGGCGACCCGGATCATTCTCCCCGGCATGCGCTACGACACCAGTGAGAAGATTGCCGGTTTCTTCGACGCTCTTCTGCGAGAGGGCGGGGCCCTGCCGGGGGTAACCCGGTCCGCTGGTACGACCCAGCTCCCGCTCACCGGACTGCGTTGGACCAGCGACTTTACCGCCGAAGGCTGGCGGCCGGACCAGGTCGGCTTCGAGGTTGCACACAAAGAGGTTACTCCGGACTACTTCCTGACTATGGGAGTGCCCGTGCTCCAGGGCCGAGCCTTTAGCGACGCTGACCGCGCGGGCGCGCCGCCGGTGGTGATGATCAATCAGGCGCTGGCCGATCGCTACTTCCCTGGGCAGGACCCCATTGGGCGGCGAATCTGCTTCGACAAGGTGCCGGACTCAGCCTCGGTCTGGCGAACCATCGTGGGCGTGGCGGGGAATGAGCATCAGGAGGCGCTGCAGCTGGACCCGCGCCCCGAGTTCATCGCGCCCAGGGCTCAGAACGGGGGGCTCGGCCTGGAGCTCCTCCTCAGGACTGACGGCGATCCCGAGCGGCTCGGTCCAGAGGTCCGCGCGCTGGTGCACCGGCTTGATCCCGAACTCGCCATCCTCGCCATGACCACCATGGACGAGGTCCGGGCGAGGTCGGTGGCTCGTCAGCGGTTCCTGCTCACGCTGCTGTCGGTCTTCGCCATAACGGGTCTGCTGCTCGCGGTGGTGGGGGTGTACGGCGTGATAGCGCAGATGGCGCGTGGCAGGGTCCGGGAGATGGGCATCCGCATCGCGCTCGGGGCCGAGCCCCGCCAGGTGCAGTGGCTCGTGGTGCGGCACGGACTTCGGTTGATCGCGGTGGGACTTGGCGTGGGGTTGGCGGCGGCGTTCCTGGCCACGCGCGCCATGGCTTCGTTGCTCTACGAGATCGCTCCGGCGGACCCCGCGACCTTCGTTACCGTGCCGGCGCTCCTCGTTCTCGCCGGCATGGCGGCTTCGTGGATCCCCGCGCTGCGCGCCAGCCGGCAGGATCCCGCCGGGGCGTTGCGTCTCGAGTGACCTCGTGGCCTACACCGTCGCCCGCGTCCGGTCCATCGTGCCCCGCTCGGCCAGGGCCGATTGGGCCGCTGCCAGCCGCGCGATCGGTACCCGGTACGGCGAACAGCTCACGTAGTTCATCCCCAGGCTGTCACAGAACCCCACCGACCGGGGCTCCCCGCCGTGTTCTCCGCAGATGCCGATCTTGAGGTCGGCGCGCGTCTTCCGCCCGAGCTGACAGGCCATCTCGATGAGCTTCCCCACGCCGTTCTGGTCCAGAACCTGGAAGGGGTCGTCCTCGACGATGGTGTGCTCGAGATAATACGGAAGGAAGCGCCCGGCATCGTCTCGCGAGAGGCCCCAGGTGGTTTGCGTGAGATCGTTGGTGCCAAAGGAGAAGAACTGTGCCTCCCGGGCGATCTCATCGGCGGTGAGCGCCGCCCGCGGCAGCTCGATCATCGTGCCGAGCAAGTACGGCACCGTGATCTGCTTTTCGCGGAAGACCTCCTCGGCCACCTGCCGCACGAGCAGGGCCTGCTTCCGGAACTCGACCACGTTCGCGACCAGCGGGATCATCACCTCGGGCTGGACTCGCCCCTTGCGGAGCGCCACGGCGCACGCGGCTTCGAAGATGGCGCGGGCCTGCATTGCCGTGATCTCGGGGTAGATGATCCCGAGGCGGCAGCCGCGCAATCCCAGCATCGGGTTGGCCTCCTGCATGCCGTCGATGATGCGCTGAACCTCTTCGATCGGCTTCTTGAGGGCCTTGGCCATCTCCTGGACCTCGCCTGGCTCCTTGGGCAGGAACTCGTGCAGGGGCGGATCGAGCAGGCGGATGGTGACGGGAAAGCCCTCCATGGCGCGGAAGATCGCCTCGAAATCTCCCCGTTGCATCGGCAGCAGCTTGGCGAGCGCGCGCTTGCGGCCCTCGGTATCCTGCGCGAGGATCATCTCGCGCATCGCGATCAATCGGTCACCCTCGAAGAACATGTGCTCGGTGCGGCACAGTCCGATACCCTCGGCGCCGAAATCGCGGCCCCGGTGAGCATCAGCTGGAGTGTCGGCGTTCACGCGTACTCGGAGATGCCGTACCTTGTCGGCCCACTCCATGAGACGGGTAAAGTTGCCGGAGAGCTCGGGCGCCTTGAGCGTCGCCTTGCCGCCGTACACATGGCCGTTACCGCCATCGATCGTGATCCAGTCGCCTTGCTTGAGGGAGCGCCCGTTCACGGAGAAAGTGTGGTTCGCCTCGTCGACCGTGAGCTGCTGGGCGCTCGCGACGCACGGCTTGCCCAGGCCGCGGGCGACCACCGCCGCATGGCTCGTCATCCCGCCACGCGCGGTGAGAATTCCCTTGGCGGCCACCATCCCGTGAAAGTCTTCCGGACTGGTCTCGCGACGGACCAGGATCACCGCCTCGCCGTGCCGGGCCATCTGCTCGGCCAGGTCCGCGTCGAGCACCGCCGCGCCGGAGGCCGCCCCCGGTGAGGCAGGCAGCCCGGTCGTGAGGTGGTCGACCTGGCTGTTCGCATCGATCGTGGGGTGGAGGAGCTGGTTGAGGTCGTTGGGCGGGATGCGCGCCACCGCCTCGTTCTCGTCGATCAGCCCCTCGGTCACCATCTCGCACGCGATGCGCACCGCGGCCTGGCCGGACCGCTGGCCTCGCCGGGTCTGGAGCATGAAGAGCTTGCCGCGCTCGATCGTGAACTCCATGTCCTGGACGTCGCGGAAATGGCGCTCCAGGATGCGCGCGATCCGTTCGAGCTCGGCGTACGCCTGCGGCATCTCCTCCTTGAGGCGGGAGATCTCCTCCACGTTCCGGGTGCCCGAGACGACGTCCTCGCCCTGCGCATTCATGAGGTACTCGCCGTACAGCCGACTCTCTCCGGTCGAAGGGTCGCGCGTGAACGCGACGCCGGTCCCGGAGTCGTCCCCGAGGTTGCCGAAGACCATCGTCACGATGTTGACGGCCGTCCCCATCGTGTCCGGAATGTCGTGCAGCTTCCGATAGTCGATGGCGCGGCGGGTGTTCCAGCTTTCGAAGACCGCGGCGATCGCCCCCCACAGCTGCTCGATCGGATCGTCGGGGAAGGGGCGGCCGGTGCTCTTCTCAATATGGGCCTTGAACTCCTTCACCAAGGTCTGCATCTGCGCCGCGGGCAGGTCGATGTCGCGCGTCACCTTCGCCTGCTTCTTCCGCTCCTCCAGCAGCTGCTCGAACGACGCCTTGGGGAGGTCGAACACCACGGTAGCGTACATCTGGAGGAACCGCCGATAGCTGTCCCACGCGAATTGCTGGTTCCCACTCTCGGCGCTCATTCCCTGCACCGTGGTCTCGTTAAGACCGAGGTTGAGGATCGTCTCCATCATCCCCGGCATCGACACCGCGGCGCCCGAGCGAACCGAGACCAGGAGCGGCCGCTCCTTGCCTCCGAAATGCCGGTTGGTGGCGGCCTCCAGGCGCTGGAGGCTGGTCTCCACCTGCGACCGGAGCCACGGCGGGAACTGCCGCGTCTCGAGATAGGTGATGCAAAGATTGGCGGCGATCGTGAAGCCGGGCGGGACCGGGATACCGAGGTTGGTCATCTCGGCGAGGCCGGCGCCCTTGCCGCCCAGGATGTCCTTCATCGTGGCAGTGCCGTCGGCCCGGCCCTGCCCGAAGAAGTAGACCGAAGGTTGGGAGTAGCTTCCCGTCATGCTGTCGTGGCAATGGGTGGCGCGGCGTGCCGCAAAGTCACCAACTCGTCCGTGATCTCGGTGGGATACTGCCCCGAGAAGCACGCGTGACAGAACTCGCTCCGCTCCCCAGCAGCACGGAGCATGCCATCGAGTGACAGGTAGCCCAGGGTATCCACACCCAGGTACTCGCGAATTTCCTCGATCGAGTGGGTGGCGCCGATGAGCTCCTCACGGGTCGGCGTGTCGATGCCGTAGTGGCACGGTCCCGTAATGGGCGGGCTGCCCAGCCGCAGGTGGACTTCGCGAGCACCGACCGCCCGGATCATCTGCACCAGTCCCTTGCTGGTGGTGCCGCGCACCAGGCTGTCGTCCACCATCACCACCGAACGTCCCTCGATGACGCCCCGAACCGGATTGAACTTGATCTTCACCTTCGCAACGCGGAGCGCCTGAGTGGGGTGAATGAAGGTCCGGCCCACGTAGTGATTCCGGATCAACCCGTTCTCGAGCTTGATTCCCGACTGTTCGGCAAAGCCGAGCGCCATCGCGTTGGAGCTGTCTGGTACGCTGAAGACGACGTGCGCCCCCCTGGCCGGGTGCTCGCGGGCGAGCTGGCGGCCCAGCTCCCGGCGCACCCGGTCGACCGATTCGCCGAACACGCGGCTGTCGGGTCGCGCAAAGTAGACCAGCTCGAACACGCAGCGCGTCTCCGGCCGCGGCCTGAGCCGGGGGAGCTCCGTGATCTGGCCCTCTTCGATCTTGAGGAACTGCCCTGGCATCAGTTCGCAGACCATCGCGGCTCCAACCAGGTCCAGCGCGCAAGTCTCTGAGGCGATCAGCACTCCGCCATTGCCGCGTCCCAGCACTAGTGGCCGGAAGCCGCGGGAGTCCACCACCGCGTAGATGGTGCGGCCCACGCTGATGAGCAGGGTGAATGCCCCCTCGCACTTCTCCAGGGCCTCCCGGATCTGTTCCTCCGGGGTGGCCTTCCTGGAGCGCGCGATGAGGTGGAGGATCACCTCGGTGTCGGTCGTGGTATCGAACAGCGACCCCTGCTGCTCGAGCTCGCGTCGCAAGGCGGGGGCGTTGGTGAGGTTCCCGTTGTGCGAGATGGAGATCGGCGTGCCGCGCAGATCCTTGAGGAGCGGCTGGGCGTTTGCCAGCACCGAGCTGCCCGCCGTGGAATAGCGGGTGTGGCCGACCGCGACGTCTCCCTCGAGGCGGGCCAGCGCGGCATCATCGAAGTTCTCGGATACGAGGCCCATGCCTCGGTGGGCGCGGGCGAACCCCTCGCGGTCAACCGAGACGATCCCGGCCGATTCCTGCCCGCGGTGCTGGAGCGCATAGAGCCCCAGGTACGCGAGTCGCGCCGCGTCTGGAATGCCGGAAACGCCGAAGATGCCGCACATGGTCAGCTATCCTTCCGTACACGAGGCGTAAAGGCGGACGGTGGGCCCGCTACGCAACCGCCGCCCGATCCTCATTCACATGCCCCATCCGTCTCGGGATCGCATTGAAATAGCTCTCCCGAAGCCGCTCCACCTTCCACAGGAACATCCGGCTCGCGGCATGGATGGCGAGGTCGCCATTGGGCTCGCCCACCACGCCCGCCGCGACGGCCGGGACCCCGAACTCCGCGGCCAGCGCGACCACCGCACGCTCATCGGCCGGTCGGCACGAACAGACGGCCCGCGCGTGGTCCTCCGCATAGAGGATGCGTACATCCTCGCCATCGGTCTCGCCTCCTGCAGGCCGGCCTGCCGCGCCCGACAGGGCCAGCGTCACCTCGGCCCCCAAGCCGTGGGTCGCATAGGGTCCGCCGATCGCCGCTTCCGCCAGCGCCACCGCGACACCGCCTGTCGCGCAGTCGTGGGCGGAGCACAAGAGCTTCCGTCGTGCCGCCTCGGCCAGGAACCGTTGCAGGGAGCGTTCCTGCGCCAGGTCCACGCCGGGCTGCGCTCCCCCTGTGAAATCTCGCACATATGTCCAGTAGGCGGACCCACCCAGCTCTCCGCGGGTCTCGCCAAGGATCACGATTCGGTCGCCGGGGCGCTGAAAGTGGGTTGGCACGCGGTAGTCGAGCTTCTCCAGCAGGCCCACCATGCCAACCGTCGGCGTCGGGTCCACCGCGCCGGTCGGGCTTTCGTTGTACAGGCTCACGTTGCCGCCGGTGACCGGCGTGTCAAAGGCCCGACAGGCGTCGGCAATCCCGCGGCACGCCTCCCGGAACTGGAAGAAGATCTCCGGGCGCTCCGGGTTCCCGAAATTGAGGCAGTCGGTGATCCCCAGAGGGACCGCCCCGCTGCACGCGATGTTCCGTGCCGCTTCGGCCACCGCCGCCTTGCCGCCCTCGTAGGGGTCGAGCGCGACCAGCCGGCTGTTGCAGTCGACCGTAACCGCAAGGCCAAAGTCGGTATCGGCCACTCGCAGCACGCCGGCATCGCCTCCGGGGCCGATCAGCGTAGCGGCCTGCACCGTCGAATCGTACTGCTCGAACACCCACCGCTTGGAGGCGAGGCTCGGCTCGTCCAGCAGGTGGGGCAGGGCGCCTAACGCATCGGCCACGGGACGCTTGGTCGGCCTCTGGGTGCGCCGCGCCTTTGCGGCCTCCGACTCCTGGGCGGCCGGCTCATAGATGGGGACCTCGTCCACCAGCGGCTGCCCCGGGATTTCCGCAACGGTGACCCCGTTGTGCCTGATGCGAAAGAGCCCGTCATTCGTGACCCGACCGATGGGCGTGGCGCTCAATTCCCACTTTGCGCACACCGCCTGGATCTCCGCCACGCGGTCCGGCTCGGCTACCACCAGCATCCGTTCCTGCGACTCGCTGAGCATGATCTCGTAAGGGGTCATTCCCGGCTCGCGAGTCGGGACCCGGTCGGTGTCGATCTCGACCCCCACGCCGCCGCGGGCCGCCATCTCCGCCGAAGAGCTGGTGAGGCCCGCCGCTCCCATATCCTGGATCGCCACCACCAGGTGCTTCTCGATCAGCTCGAGCGTGGCCTCGAGCAGGAGCTTCTCGGTGAATGGGTCCCCGACCTGTACCTGGGGCCGGCGGCCCTCGCTCTTCTCCGAGAGATCCTCCGACGCGAAGCTCGCGCCGTGGATTCCGTCGCGCCCGGTGCTCGAGCCCATGGCGAGGATCACATTGCCCACGCCGTGCGCCCGCGCCAGCGTGAGGTCCCGCTCCCGGAGCAGCCCCACGCACATCGCATTTACCAGGGGATTGCCGCTGTAGCTCGGGGCGAAGTCGACCTCCCCTCCCAGCGTAGGAATCCCCACGCAGTTCCCGTAGTCGCCCACGCCCTTCACCACACCGGCGAAGAGATACCGGTTCCGCGCCTGGTCAAGCGGGCCGAACCGGAGGCTGTTGAGGACGGCCACGGGTCGCGCGCCCATCGTGAATACGTCGCGGAGAATGCCGCCCACACCGGTGGCGGCCCCCTGGTAGGGCTCGACCGCCGAGGGATGGTTGTGCGACTCGATCTTGAAGGCGACCGCCCAGCCCTGGGGAAGCCGGAGCACGCCGGCGTTCTCGCCCGGTCCCTGCACCACCTGAGGACCCTGAGTCGGGAAGGTGCGCAGCACCGGCTTCGAGTGCTTGTACGAACAGTGCTCGGACCAGAGCGCGCTGAAGATGCCGAGCTCGGTGAGGGTCGGAGTGCGACCCAGGAGCGCGACAATCCGTTGGTACTCGAAGTCGGTGAGGTTGTGCTCGCGGGCCACCGCGGGTGTGACGGGACGCTCCCCGGGAAAGGGCTGGGCCGCCGTTGGCCTGGATGACTGCGTTGTGGCGGTCAACGTACGCCGCCCCGGCCACGCCGCGTCACTTCTTCTGTCCTCCCAGGCTGGACATGAACTCGCCCACGACCCGGCGCAGGAGTCCCTTGTCCTCGTGCGCCATTGCGTGGTCCAGCTCCCCCTGGTCGAACCAGACCCCGTGACAGTCCGGGCACCGGTCGATCTGCACGCGATGGAACTCCTCGGTGACCAGATGCCCGCCGCACTTCGGGCAGCGCATATGGTGGGTCTTCCGTTCCGCGTCCTCCGCAAGCCTCGCCAGTTCCTGCCGCTTCCGCTCCATGCGCTCGGCCTCGAGCTTGGCGAAGTATTCCTCCTCGTTCCGACTCGGTTTGTTTTCGGTAGTCATCGGTCGTGATCCTGATTGCGGCTCACGGCTTGGCCGGCGTCGCAGACGCCGCTCCAGCCGATCGCTTCCGGTGTTTGCCAGCAGCCCTCGGGGCGGGGGCGGGCGGCTTTTCAACGGGGGAGGACGAGACACCGTCGTAGTGCCGGTGCTTATCTCGTACGATGGCGTTGACAACCTGCCCACCCTCGAGAAAGACGATGTCGTGCATGCCGCAGGTGCGCATGCAGTCGTTGCGATAATAGAGGTAGGTGCGGTCGCCCACCTTGCGTTCGGTGAGTGGGTCGCCCCACGCCGTCCGGACGTCGGCCTCGGTCATGCCGGGCTTGATCGTGCGCATCTCCTGCGCCGCTGCCGGCTGGCCTCCCGCGAGCGCCAGGCCGACCGCGAGCGCGACCAGCGGGCTGTGCCACTCGAGGCGGCTCATGAGGTTACCCCCGCCCAGGTCGTCATTGACGTGAACACACCGAGTCCGTCGCTATTGCCGAGCGCGGGGTCCGCGGCTCGATCGGGGTGAGGCATGAGGCCGACCACGTTTCCCTCCGCGTTGGCGATGCCCGCGATATCGTTGAGCGATCCGTTGATCGTGGTATCGAGCTGTCCACCGTCCAGCCCCACATACCGGAAGGCGACCCGGCCCGTCGCCTCGAGCTCGGCGAGGGTTCTGTCGCTGGCCGTGAACCGCCCGTCGCCATGGGCCACCGGCATCCGGAGGACGTCCCCGGGCTTGTACGCGTTGGTGAACGCGGTGTCCGTCTGCTCCACTCGGATCGCCACCGGCCGCGAGACAAATGAGAGACGGCTGTTCCGGACCAAAGCGCCGGGAAGGAGGCCGGCTTCACAGAGAATCTGAAAGCCGTTGCAGATGCCGAGGACGGGTCCTCCCGCCCGCGCGAACTCCTGCACCGCCGGCATGATCGGGCTGAATCTGGCAATCGCTCCCGAACGCAGGTAGTCGCCGTAGCTGAAACCGCCCGGCAGGAGGACGAAGTCGGCATCGCGGAGGCCGGTCTCGCGATGCCACACGAAGAATGCGTCGGTCCCGGCGCGCTGGGCCGCGTGCAGGGTGTCGAGATCGCAGTTGCTGCCGGGGAATCGAATGACGGCGACTCTGCGCATCAGCCCTCCACCTCCACGCGATAGTCCTCGGTGACCGGATTCGCGAGCAGTTTGTCGCACATGGCCCTCACCCGCTCCCGCGCATCGTCCGCCGAAGAGGCATCGAGCGCGAGCTCGATCGCCTTTCCGATGCGGACCTGCGTCGCCTCGCGGAAGCCGAGCGCCGTGAGCGCGTGCTCGACCGCCTGTCCCTGCGGGTCCAACAACCCCGAGCGGGGAACGATGCGGATGTGGACCTTGAAGTGCATGGATGCCTCAGCCGTTAGCCATTAGCCGTCAGCCACCCGCTCACCGCTCACCTCTCACTTCTCACCTCTCACCTCTCACCTCTCACCCTCACTCCTCCCCCCTCACCGCCCTTCTCGGCGCCGTCTGCCCAATGTCGTCTTCCTCGTCCTCGGGCCTCAGGATCGCGCTCGGGCCTTCGTGGCGCTCCAGCACGCCCAGGAAAGCGTGGCGCACCACGCCGAAGGTGAGATAGAACAGTCCGAACGGGAACAGGAAGTAGCTCGGGAAGGCCAGGCTGCAGACCAGGATGGCCAGGTGCACTAGCAGGCCGAAGATCCCGCGCGGCGAGCGGAAGCCGATCGCCGGGAAGCGCGGGTACTTGACCGTGCTCACCATCAGCAGGGCCAGGAGCACCATCAGGATGGTGAGGCCCTCGCGCTGAAAATCGAGGTACGCGAGCGACTGCCGGTACCACGCGGTCTGGCTGAACGGGTAGTAAACGGCGAGGGTCATCCCGGCGGCGGGAGAGGGGAATCCGGTGAACCACCCCGGCTTGCCAGTCCCGTGTTGGACGTTGTACCGGGCCAGCCGCACCGCCACGGCCACGATGTACATGAAGCAGATGAGCCAGCCGAACTTGCCCGCGGTCTGGAACTCGACGAAGAACATGATCATCGCCGGGGCCACGCCGAAGCTGATACAGTCAACCAGGCTGTCGAGCTCGGCGCCGAACTTGGTGCCGGAGCCGGAGAGCCGCGCCACCCGGCCATCCAGCATGTCCAGCAGGCCGGCGATCACGACGTACCAGGCCGCGGCAATGAAGTTGCCGCGGTAGGCGGTCACGATCGCCCAGATGCCGAAGAAGAGGTTGCCAAGGGTGAAAGCGCTCGGCACTACCACCACCACCTGCCGCATGTCCGGCCGCCGAAGGCCGGTTCGAGTAGGCATCAATCCCATCGGGCCACCACCGTTGTCCCCGCCACCGTCCGGTCGCCCTGGTGGACGAGCACCCGGGCTCCCTGCGGAAGAAAGACATCCACGCGAGAGCCGAAGCGGATGATCCCCAGCCGCTGGCCCTGCGACACGGCGGTTCCCACGCCGTGATCGGTCACAATCCGCCGGGCCACCAGCCCGGCAATCTGTCGCACCAGCACCGGGCCCCGCGCCGTGCGGATCCCGAGCGTGCTCTGTTCGTTCTCGAGGCTCGCCTTCTCCGCGCCCGCATGGCCGAACGTGCCCTTGTGGTAGTGCCGATACTCCACAACCCCACTCATCGGATACCGATTGACGTGGACGTTGAAGATATTCATGAAGATCGAGACCCGCGTCGCGCGCTGTTTCACGAACTCCGTCTCGTCCATGTCCTTCACGCTCACGACCATTCCATCCGCCGGCGCGATCACCACGTCATCGCCACGCGGCCCGTCCCGCTCTGGGTCACGGAAGAAGGCGACCACCCAGATTGCCGCCACCGTCCACGCGGCCGCCGCCCACCAGGGCGCGAGCAGCCAGAGCAGTACGGCGATTCCCCACGCCCCGATTATAAACGGCCAGCCCTCCGGTGCGATGGGCATCACGCGTCCTCGGGCAGGTCGAACCCCGTGAGGCGCCGGAAGGCCTCGAGGTAGCGGCTGCTCGTGGCGGCCACGACCTCCGCGGGGAGCGGAGGAGGCGGCGCCTCCCCGTTCCACCTGCCTGCCGTCTTGAGCGAAGCGAGGTAGTCCCGGAGCGGCTGCTTGTCGAAGCTGGCCTGCCCGCGCCCCGGGTGATAATCGCCCGCCGGCCAGAAGCGCGACGAGTCGGGCGTGAGCACCTCGTCGATCAGCCGCACCGTCCCCTGTCCGTCCATCCCGAACTCGAATTTCGTGTCGGCAATGATGATCCCACGGCTCTCGGCGTGGTCCCGGCCCGCGCCATAAACGGAGAACGAAAGGTCCCGGAGCCGGGTGGCCAGCGGCCCGCCCAGCCGGTCCACCATGGTGGCGAACGGGACGTTGATGTCGTGGCCCGACTCCGCCTTCGTGGCCGGCGAGAAGATGGGCGGCTCGAGGCGCGCGCTCTCGAGCAGGCCGGCGGGGAGGGGCTCTCCGGCCAGGGTGCCGCTCTCACGGTACTCCTTCCAAGCCGAGCCCGAGAGGTAGCCCCGGACGACGCACTCGAAGGGAACCGGCTGGGTGCGCCGGACCAGCATGGTCCGCCCCGCGACCTGCTCCTGGTGGGAGCGGAGGGCGGGGAACCGCCGCAGGATCTCGCTGGTCCGCGCGGTGACGAAATGGCTCGGCACCACCGCGCCCAGCTTCTCGAACCAGAAGGCGCTGATCTGCGTGAGCACCGCGCCCTTCCGCGGGATCGCCTCGGCCATCACCACGTCGAAAGCGCTCACCCGGTCGCTCGCCACGAGGAGCAGGTAGTCGGCGTCCACCTCGTAGACCTCGCGCACTTTCCCCTTGCGGAGCAGGCTGAGCGGCAGGTGGCTCTCGGTGAGGACGGGGGTCATACCGTGACCTCCGCCCGCTCCGTCTGCGTGGCGAGCGGGCGGGCCCGCGCGAGGAGCGGAGCGAGGTACTCGTCGAGGAACTCCGCCACCTGCTCGCGCGCGCGGCCGGTGTAGCGCGCCGGGTCGAGCTCCTTGGTGAGCCGTGCCGTCGGGATCTTCGCGAAGGTGTGATCCGCGGCCAGCCGCTCGAGCAGGCGATTCGGCTCGCCGCGCCCTACTTCTTCCTGGGTGGCGAGGCTGGTCTGGCGAATCACCTCGTGCATCGCCTGGCGGTCGCCCCCGGCCTCGACCCCGAGCATCAGCCACCGCTCGGTGGCCATGAATGGCATCTGGTCGCGGACATGACGTTCGATGACCGCCGGTCGCACTTCGAGCCCGCCCGCGATGTTGACGGCGAGAATAGCGATCGCGTCCGTCGCGAGGAATGCTTCGGGAAGCGTGAGCCGCCGGTTGGCCGAGTCGTCGAGGGTGCGCTCCAACCACTGCTGGGCGGCCGTCTGGGCGGTGTTGGCCTGGAGGCTGATGACGAACCGCGCCAGCCCCGCGATGCGCTCGGCCCGCATGGGGTTCCGCTTGTACGCCATGGCGCTGGAGCCGATCTGGTCCTTCTCGAACGGCTCCAGCAACTCCCCTTCGTGCTGCAGCAGCCGGAGGTCCGCCGCCATCTTGGAAGCGGACTGCGCGATGCCCGAGAGCGTGTCCAGGATCTGGCTGTCGACCTTGCGCGGGTAAGTCTGCCCGGTCACCGCAAAGACGCGCGGCAGCCCCAGCCGTTTGGCAATCCGCCGCTCCAGCTCGCGCACCTTGGCGTGGTCGCCCCCGAACAGTTCGAGGAAGCTCGCCTGTGTCCCGGTAGTCCCCTTGCATCCCTGGAGGCGGAGCGTCTCGAGACGGTGGATCAGCTCCTCCACATCGAGGGCAAGGTCCTGCATCCAGAGGGTGGCCCGCTTGCCAACGGTAGTCAGCTGTGCCGGCTGGAAGTGGGTGTACGCCAGGCAGGGCAGGCCGGCGTGCGCACGGGCAAAGCGCTCGAGCGAGTCCAGGATCTGGAGCACGCGGGCCAGCAGCAGTCCGAGCCCATCCCGGATTACCAGGAGATCGGCGTTGTCGGTGACGAAGGCGCTGGTCGCGCCCAGGTGCAGGATCGCGCGGGCGGCCGGGGCCTGGTCGCCAAAATGGTGGACGTGGGCCATCACGTCGTGGCGGAAGCGGCGCTCGTACTCGGCCACTGCCGCCAGGTCCGCCGTGTCGAGATTGGCCCGCATCTCCGCGAGCGCCGGCTCCGGAATGTCGAGGCCGAGCTCGCGCTCGCTCTCGGCCAGCGCCAGCCAGACCCGGCGCCACAGCGCGCTCCGGTACCGTTCCCCCCACAGCCGCTGCATGGCCGCGGAGGCATAGCGGGTACCGAGAGGGGAGTGGTAGCGATCGTCAGTCATCGGAATTCGAGATCCGTGTACACGATGGAACCGTCCCGCTCGAGGAAGACGCGAACGCCCTGACGTGGCTGAAGGCCCTGGATCACGTTGCGCACGTCGTCCGCGCTCGTGATCCGTCGCCGGTTCATGCCGACGATGACGTCACCTTCCTGCAGGCCGGTCGCATCCGAGAGTTGCTTGGAGATCCGGAAGATCAGCGCCCCGCGGTCGGATTGTACGTTCCGCTCCGCCCGGATCTCGTCGGTGAGGGTGACGAGTTGCAGGTCCTTGAGGACGGTGACCTTGGCCGCCGTGGTCGTCGGCAGGTCGCCGCTGGTGAGACTGAGCACTCGTTCGGCGCCGCCCCGCCTGACCGTGAGCCGAACGGTGGCCCCGACGCCCAGATCGAGCTTGACCGCCTCCCAGTCGAGGTAGTTGTGCAGCGCGTGATCGTCGGCGCGGGTGAGCACATCCCCCTTCTCGAGGCCGGCATGGTCCGCGGGGCCGCCCGGCGCCACGCGGGTCACCAGCACGCCGCCCGCCGCCTTCCAGTCACGCAGGCTCTCCGCGCCGGCCACGTCGAATCCCACCCAGGCGCGGCGCACCGTACCGGTGCGGATGATTTCGTCCGCCACCCGGAGCGCCCGCTCGATCGGGATGGCGAAGCCGAGGCCGATGGACCCGCCGTTCTGGCTCAGGATCGAGCTGTTGACCCCGATCACCTCGCCCAGGGCGTTGGCGAGCGGCCCGCCCGAGTTCCCCGGATTGATCGCCGCGTCGGTCTGGATCATGTCCAGGTACAGCCCCGTCTGATCGCGTCCCGGCAGGATATTGCGGTTGACCGCGCTGACCACGCCCGCAGTCACGCTGGGCTCGGCATTGCCCAGCAGGTAGACGAAGGGGTTCCCGAGCGCCACGACCCACTCTCCGATCATCAGGTCGGTCGTCTTGCCGGTCGTGACCGGGCGGAGCCCCGTCCTGTCGATCTTGATGACGGCAATGTCGGTAAGCGGGTCCTCGCCCAGCAGCCGCGCCGGCTGGTCGGTGCCGTCCGGCAGGCTCACGATGATCTTGTCGGCCCCGCTCACCACGTGCTGGTTCGTCAGGATGATCCCGTCGGGCCGGATGACAAAGCCGGTTCCGAAGCTCTGCTGCTCGAGCGGTGATTGCGGGACAAAGAAGAAGTCGAACGGCGTCTGCGGCGGAGGCTGACGCGTGCTGGTGACTGTAATGGAGACGACGGAGGGAGAGACTCGCTCCGCCGCCTCCACGATCGCGGTGCGCCGCGATGCCGTGGACGGGTCGACGATCGGTTTCCCGGGACGCTGTGCCTGGATGGTCTCCAGAAACTCGGGGGTGGCACGCCCGCGGTCGCAGGCGGCACCGAGCCCGAGCGCCAGGAGCGGGGCGAGCCACCGTCTCACCGCTGCCCCTCCCGTGCAAGGACTCGTCGTTCCGGAGGAGCCGCGACCACCGCTGCCTCGAGAAAGCACGTCGCGGGATAGTCGGCCGCCACGAAGTACAGGCCCTGGGGCGGCGCCGGCGGGCTCGTGTCCTGGTTGTCGTGACTCACAAGGAGCTTCTGCATGTCGTCGGCCGGGCGTCGGTGCAGCGCTATGTCCACCATCGTCCCCACCAGAAAGCGGACCATGTGGTGCAGGAACCGGTCGGCAGCGATGTGGAGCCGAACGCCCTGATCACCGTCGCGGACTTCCCACCGGGCTTCCCGGACCGCGCAGCGAAACGGCCGCGGGTCCCGACCTTCCGGCCGACGGACCGCGAAGGCCTCGAAGTCATGCTCGCCGAGCACTGCCGCGGCGGACCGGTCGAGGAGCGGGCGGTCGAGCTCGCGTCCCAGGGCCCACTCGTATGGCCGCCGGAACGGAGAAAGTGAGGTAGCGTCAGTGCCGATGTCGTAGCGGTACCGGCGTCCGGTGGCGCTCTTGCGGGCGTGGAAACCCGGTGTCATCGCGCACACTCGGTCGACCCAGCAATCCCCGGGGAGCAGCGCGTTGAGCGCCCGGCAGAGGCGCTCCGCGTTCCAGGCTTCGGGGACGGTCAGGCTCACTCCCATCCCGATCGCGTGCACCCCCGCGTCCGTTCGACCCGCGGCATGCACCGGGACTCGCCGCCCCAGCAAACGTTCCAGGACCCCCTCGAACTCTGCCTGAACGGTCCGGCCCTCCGGCTGCCGCTGCCACCCTGCGAAGGCGCGGCCATCGTAATGCAGGAGGGCCAGATAGGTCCGGCTCATGAGGCCCGGAATATAGCCGGGTGGGGAAGCGGCCGACGGCGTCGGACCGCTGGCGCTGGGGCGCCGGGGATGGGGAGGATGTCAGGTACTTGACAAAGGCTCTTATTTGCTTGACAGTAGCAAGTAATAATGGCTCCTGATCCCACGCCCCAGCCGGCCCCTACCGCCCCGGATCCCGCGGTCGCGCACATCCGGCGCTTCAACCGCTTCTACACCCGGCGCATCGGCGTGCTGCACGAGGGCCTGCTGGACAGCCGCTTCTCCTTGGCCGAGGTCCGACTCATGTACGAGATCGCCCACCGCGACGAGCCGACCGCGGCCGATCTCGCGCGTGACCTCGATATGGATCCGGGGTACGTGAGTCGGCTGCTCCTCGGCCTCACTCGTCGCGACCTCGTGGCGCGGCGGACCCCCGGGCGGGACGGGCGGCGCCGCCACCTCCGGCTCACGGCCAAGGGCTCGAAGGCCTTTGGGGAACTGGATCAACGGTCCGACCAGCAGGTGGAGCAACTGCTCTCGGGCCTGAGCGCCCCTGACCGAGCACGGTTGGTGGGAGCCATGGTGGTGACTGCACGCCTCCTCGGCGACGGCTCGGCTCCCAAGCCCATCGTCACGCTGCGCTCCCATCGCCCGGGAGACATGGGCTGGGTCGTGGAACGGCACGGAACGCTCTACCACGCCGAGTATGGCTGGGACGTGCGTTTCGAAGGGCTGGTCGCCGCCATCGTTGGAAAGTTCATCGAGCAGTTCGATCCGTCCCGCGAGCGCTGCTGGATTGCGGAGCGCGACGGCGAGCGAGTGGGCTGTGTCTTCCTGGTGAAGCAGAGCGACCAGGTGGCCCAGCTGCGGCTCCTCCTGGTCGAGCCTGCGGCGCGCGGACTCGGGCTGGGCAGGACGCTCATCGCCGAGACCATCCATTTCGCGCGTCAGGCCGGTTACCGAACGATGGAGCTCTGGACCAACAGCATTCTGTACGCCGCGCGCCATCTCTACGAACAAGCGGGCTTTCGGCTCGTGAGATCCGAGCCGCACGAGCACTTTGGCCCGTCCCTCGTCGCCCAGACCTGGGAACTGGTGCTCTAGACCTTCCGGTCGTGGGTCAAGCCTCTACCTTCATCCGTATGCCCAGCGCACTGCACCTGGCCATCGGCCGCGTCTCCGAAGGCCGACATCTCACGGCCGAGGAGACGGCCGCGGCCTTCGGGGACATCATGCGCGGCGAGGCGACTCCCGCCCTCATCGCGGGGCTTCTCGTAGGGCTTCGCGCCAAGGGAGAGACCGCGGACGAGATCGCGGGAGCGGCGCGCGCCCTCCGCGATGTCATGGTCCGGGTCCAGGCCAACGAGGGAGCGCCGCTGGTGGATACCTGTGGCACGGGCGGCGGTCGCGTGAACACGCTCAATCTCTCGACGGCGGCGGGGTTCGTCGCGGCGGGTGCGGGTGCCCGTGTCGCCAAGCACGGCAATCGGAGCTACACCTCCAAGTGTGGCAGTGCGGACGTTCTCGAAGCCCTGGGCGTCGACATCGGCATCGGGGCCGATCGAGCCGCGGACCTGCTTGACCGGGTCGGTCTGGTCTTTCTCTTCGCGCCGAACTACCACCCCGCCATGCGCCACGTGGGTCCCATTCGAAAGGAGCTTGGCGTCGCGACGATCATGAACCTGCTCGGGCCGCTCGCCAATCCCGCGGGCGTTCGACGGCAGGTGGTCGGAGTGGCCGACCGCGCCCGGGCGCCGCTGATTGCCGAGGCCCTGGTGCGCCTGGAAGCGGAGCATGCGCTCGTGGTCCACGGCGAGGTGGGGATGGACGAGGTGAGTCCCGCGGGTCGGAGCACCGTCTGGGAGGTGAAACAGAACCGGGTGACGACCTGGACCCTGGATCCCACCGACTACGGTTTGGCCTGGGACCGCACCGGCGACCTGCACGGAGGAACGCCCGAGGAGAACGCGGTTCGGTTGGAGCGCTTGCTCGAGCCGGCCCCGCTGGGCCGCCCGACTGGCGCGGACGAGGGCGCCCGTCGAGCGGTAGTTCTCAACGCGGCGGCGGGGATTCTGGTGAGCGGGCTGGCAGATTCCTACGCCGAGGCCACCCGGACGGCCGCCGCCGCGATCCAGGGAGGGAAGGCGAGCAGCGTGCTGGAGCGCCTGCGCATGGAGACCGGAGCCGCGCGCCGCCGCTGAGGCCGGCCTGGGTCAGGCGGTCGGAGGGGCGATCCCGTTGACCGGTTCGGGGAGAGTGTCGCCCGTGGCCCAGATGAGGGCCACGCCGATCAGGGTCCAGGCCATCTCGCGGAGTCGGGTCACGATCGAGACGAAGACCCCATGCTCCCCGCCCAGGCCGAGGAGCGAGAAGACGAGGTACAGCCCGCCCTCTCGCGCGCCCAGCTCCATCGGGATGTAGAAGAACAGATTGGAGATCGAGGTATAGAGCGCGAGCGCCACGAATGCCGCTCCCGGTCGGAAGCCCAGCCCCAGTCCGTACAGCACCAGCATCAACTCCAGCGACATCGAGCACCGGCTCACGTATTCGATTCCGAGCGCGCGCCAGAAGGCCACCGGGTGCTCGTGGTAGATCGTGGTGATCTGGTTGTCCATCGCCCTGAGCGACTCGCGTCGAGATTCGAGCGAGCGGGCCAGCCGGCGGATCCCGGGAATCGCCAGCAGGAGATCGAGGCCGGCTTCGAGGACACCCTCCTGATGTCGCTGGTGGAGGAACCACGCGATGACCGCGCCGAAGACCCCCATCAGGCCCAGGATCGCCAGCGCCAATGGCGTCGAAGGAAGGAGAAAGATCCCGGGGATGAGCGCGGTCAGGACGAAGAGCATGTGGGCGAGGGAGTGGAGCAGTCGGTACTGGACCACCGCGCCAACCGCCTCCCGTCGCCCCAGCCAGGGCGTGACCGCCGCGGCCCGGTAGGCCTCTCCTCCTATGCCCAGCACCGGCGTCACATTGTTGAGGCTGAAGCTTGCGATGCTGATCGCGTAGAGACGCCAGAAGCCCGGACGCCGGGGCAGGGGAGTGAGCGTCGAGCGCCAGGCCAGCGCGCTCAGCCCGTACACCAGGGCCCACACCAGCACCACCGGGATCAGCAGCCAGCCGGTCGAGGCCAGGTTGGCAAGCAGGGTCTCGACCCCGGCGTGGGCAATGATGACCGCCGCCAGGCCGAACCCGACGAGCGAGAGCAGGATCCGGAGTCGAAGGCTCACGGCGCGGCCGCGAGGGAGAGCCGTCGGCCTTCGGCCGCCGAGCGATAGGCCAGCGCCAGCACCTCCGCCACGCTCGACAGGTCGGCGAGCCCGGCCGCGCCGTCCTGGGCCCGGACGGCCGCGGCGAAGTCCCGGAACAGGTGCGCAAACCACCCCGAATAGCTTGCCTTGTCGAGCTGGGCGGTGAAGTCCAATTCGTCCGTCTCCCCGCCGCTCACCAGGCGCAGCGTCCCGCCTCGCCATTCGGCCTGCCCGCGCTCGCCCACGAACCGGATGCGATTCTCGCGCACCGCGCCCGCCCAGGTCAGAAACAGCTGTGCCAGTCGTCCGCCGAAGTCGACGATCACCTCGGCGGTGTCTTCGACATCGTAGTCACGGTGCCGGAGCCGCCCGGTCCAGGCCTGGACCGCCTGAGGGCGGCCACCGACATCGAGCAGCTGATACAGCAGATGGGTCCCGTGATCGAGCAGGACGCCGCCCCGGCTGTCGGTCGCCTGACCGCGCCACGGCACGGGCGTCCCCATAGCCCCCGGATCGGCCGCGGGCCGATGCACCTCGAATTGGGCCAGGTGCCAGGCGCCGATGGCGCCGGCCTCGAGCCAGCTCCTCAGCTGGCGCCACGCGGGGTTGTACCGATGCTGATGGCAGGGCATCACCACGCGCCGCGCCGCCCGGGCGGCAGCCACTACGCGCGCGGCCTCCTGGGCCGTGAGAGCCACCGGTTTTTCGCAGATGACATGGTAGCCCCGCGCGAGTCCCCAGAGGACCAGTTCCAGGTGCGAGGCGGTGGGAGTGCAGATGTCGATGAAGTCGATCGGGCCGAGGCTGTGGAGGTCATCCACGGTGGCGACCACCGGAAGACCCTCGACCCGTTGCCCCGCGAACCGCGGGTCCACCGCGGCCACGACGTCGAGCCCGGCCCCCTCACCTGCGAGCGCGCGGAAGGCGGGCAGATGCGACTGCCGAGCGATCCCTCCCAGACCCAGCACGGCACCCCGCATCCAGCGCGCTCAGGCGACGTGGGCGGGAGCCGTCTGGTCGATCTCGCCCAGGAGGACGGTGGCGTTCCGCTCGTGAACCGCTACGAGGACGAGCAGCACCAGGTTGAACGGACCGAGGGTGAGCCACATGAACCCGGCGGTCCACCCCGGCACGACGGTCAACGCGAGCAGGAGGAAGCGGATGTTCTGCGCGATCAGTGCGCACCATGTGATCGGGGTCTGCTGCAGGCCGCGGTAGGCGGCGCGGAACTCGTCGTCGGATCCCTGGCTGCGCTCCCGCCGGATCAGCGCGACGGTGGCCGCGAACATCCGGGCCTGGCGCCGGATGTAGTCGTGATAGCCGCGCAGTACCGCCCGCCGGAACCAGCTCCCGACGTTCGGCGGCGGCTCCTCGCCGGGCAGGTCCAGCTCGCTCCCTTCGCCCTCGCCCAGTTCAAGGAACGCCTGACGCATGAAGTCCGCGCCCGCGCTCTGGAACGAGTGGCTGAGTGCGGCCGCCAGCATCAGGAACAGCGCGGAGACGCCCCATCCGTCCACCATCAGGCGCACCATCAGGTGGATGTACAGGTTGAGGAACCGGGACGTGTCCGAAACCCCGTCGAGAATGCGGCCGAAGCGGGTGGAGGTTCCCCGGAGCCGCGCCAGCTGGCCGTCGGCGCTGTCGAACACGTCCGACACGATGAACAGCGCGACGCCGAGCACATTGAGCCGGACGGAGTGATAGACCATGAGATGCCCGGCCACCAGGCCCACCGCCAGGCAGATCAGGGTGACCTGATCGGGACTCACCGGGGTGGCGTAGAGCCTCCGCGCTACCCAGATCCCCGCCGGTCGAAAGAAGT
Source organism: Gemmatimonadales bacterium (assembly GCA_035501775.1). Classification (GTDB taxonomy): domain Bacteria; phylum Gemmatimonadota; class Gemmatimonadetes; order Gemmatimonadales; family GWC2-71-9; genus JADJOM01. Next base: position 24,586 of record DATJVM010000035.1, read on the forward strand.
GGACGTCCGCCCACTCCTCGACTCCCTGCCCTTTAAGCGCCAGCTCGGTCGGTTGCTTCACGCAGCACATCCTTCATGATGGCCAAGGCCTCGAGGGCGTCGTCCTCGCGGATCACCAGCGGCGGGTTGATGCGGACCACCGGCGAATAGATCATCGCCAGCACGCCCCGAGAGAGCAATGTATCGAAGATCCAGCGCGTCAGCTTGCTGTCGAGCAGAGTGCGCGTGCCGGGCCGCACCAGGTCCATGCCGATCATGAGGCCGCGCCCACGCACATCGCTCACGATCGGAATCTCCGCCGGCCAGGTGCGCATCTCGGCCAGCATCTTGGCGCCGAGCCGTGCGCTGTGGCCGACCAAGTCCTCTTCCAGGATGGTCTGCACGGTCACGTGGGCCGCTGCCGCCGCGAGCGGGTTGCCCCCGTAGCTGGACGAGCTGCCGCTCGGGTTGGCCCACGGCTTCGCGAAGGCCACCGATTCGCGGATCAACAGCCCGCTCATCGGGAAGCCGCCGCCGAAGCCCTTGCCGACGGTGATAATGTCGGGAACGATCCCTTCGTGATTCACGGCGAACATGGAGCCGGTGCGCCCGAACCCCGTGATCATTTCGTCGCAGATGAGGAGTGCCCCGAGCTTGTCGGCGAGCCGCCGCAACTCCTGCAGGTACCCGGGAGGTGGCACGACGTTCCCCGCCGTGCCCTGGATCGGCTCGACGATGATGGCCGCCAGGTCGTTGGTGGTTTCCACCTCGACCTTCTGCCTGAGGAACTCGAGGCAGTGCCAGGCACATTCCGGGAACTTCTGGCCGAAGGCGCAGCGGGCACACGAGGCATACGGGGTCGAGTAGTTCCCCGGCATGAGCGGCCCGAGCCCGTGCTTGAAGTTGGAGCCCAGGAGGGGCAGCACTCCCCCCGTCTTGCCGTGGAAGCCGCCCCAGAAGCCGAGAAACTCCGTCTTGCCGGTGTGCGCCTTCGCCAGACGAAGTGCCGCCTCGACGGCCTCGGCGCCGCTGGAATAGAACTGGGTGCGGTTGATGTCGCCCGGGGCCAGCTCGGCCAGCAGCTTGACCAGCGCCGCTCGATGCGCGCTGGTGAAGCTCCCGACATGGAGGCGCGCCACCTGCTGGCTCAGGCCCGCTACATACTTGGGATGCGCGTAGCCCAGGCTCGCCACGCCGACCCCCGCCAGCAGGTCGATGTAGCGGTTCCCATCCATGTCGAAGAGAATGGCGCCCTCTCCGCGATCGAAGGCCAGCCGGGTGAACAGCGCCACCCCTTGAGTGCCGGGCGCGAGGTACGGCGATTCCGACTCGAACAGCGCGGCGGAACGCGGGCCGGGAAGCTGCAGGCCGGGGAGGGTCGAAGTCATGCGGGGCTCCGGAGACGCGCTTGAGCGTTGACGTAACGGGCGATGGTGAGGCTTGCCTCATCGCGGAACGGGGCGAAGCTGGGCCAGTCGTTGATGTCGATCAGTACCGGTTCTTCGGGATGCGGGATGGCCATGTCGCCCCCGAACACCTCGAGGCCTAGACGTTCGGCTGCCCGGAAAGCCAGGCTCATCATCGCCTCCCGATCCACTACCGGCGGCGGCGCCTTGGGCCCACCGTCGGCGCCGTAATACCGGAAGAAGCTACGGTCGCCCAAGGCGTAGAACTTGATCACCGGCCCCGGCACGTGATGCTGCAGCGCTGCCCAGGCGATCCCGCGGGCCCGGAACCGGGTGAGGGCGTCATCCAGCTCCTCCGGGGCGAGCCGAATCACGTCCTCTGCCTGCTCGGCGTGCACGTCGCCCCGCTTGAGCCACAGCGTGCCCCGCTCATCCAGGAGCTCGGCGAGGTCCTCCGCCGCCGGCGGGCCGCTCCCGGCGGGGAGCAGGATGGTCCGGGGAAAAGCGATCCCGGTGCCGGCGAGATGGTGGACCAGCCGGTGCCGATGGCAATTCAGCACGCTGCTCGCCCGGTTCACGACGGTCACGCCGTCGCATTCGAGCGGCGCCAACAGTTCCGAGGCTCGGGCGCCCTGGCACATATTGAGGTAGAGTTCCGCTCGCGGGATGCGACCGGTCTCCACGATGTCCTCGTCCACCCGCTCCTCGTCCCAGCCCATGTCGTGCAGGTGGGTCACCACCAGGTCGAGGATCGCCCGGTCGTTCTGCAGGTGCTGTTTGGGCGAGAAGGAGGCGCGACGATAGATCGCGACCATCTTGGGTCGGCTCATACAGGCGTTCCGCTGTCCGTCAGAGTGTCATACCAGGCCCGCGCCACCTCTAGGTCGCGCCGGCGATCGAGATCGATGATCCGGTCCACAGCCACAGTCGTCACCTGGGCTCCCCGGGTGACGACCCCTTCCAGAAACCGCCGCATCCGCGATGTGCCCGCGGCCACCGCCTGGTCCGCCCAGTCGCGAACCACCGGGGCGAGACCGTACACACCGCCCGTCACGCAGGGCGGGGTGACCGGATCGGCCCCCAGGCGCACTACCTCGCCAACGGCGTTACAGTGCACCCAGACGGGGGCCTCGTCATCCACGTACGGGGTTACCACCAGGATCAGGGCCGCCCCCGCGGCCAGGTCCTGTTCGACCGCGGCCGCGACCCGGCGCCAGTCCGGCTCCGGCATGACCGTATCCACCATGGTGCAGAGCACCGGCCCTTCCGGACACAACCGGAGACCCGCCGCAAGGGTGTGCAGACTCGACGGTGTCTCACAGGCCACGAGGCGGAGCCAGTCCAGCCCCGCCTCGCGGCGCGCCGCCTCCGCGGCGGTGAAGAAGTCCTGTCGGACCATCGCAGTGACCCCGGTACACTCCACGGAGCGCAACACCACAGCCAAGCGTACCAACTGGGCCTGCCCGCCGAGCGTGACGAGCGGCTTGGGTGTGCCGATCCCATCCCCCGCCAGTCTCGATCCTTCTCCCCCGGCCAGGATCAGACCGTGCACGCCGACTCCAGGAGCAGCTCCAGCTCTGGCAGCTGCTCGATCCGCACCGCGGGGCCCAGCCCGTCGGGCGTCCGCCGCGTCGCTTCGGTAACCCAGCACGCCGACATGCCCAGTTGCAGGGCAGGGCGGATATCCGCCTCAGGGTTGTCCCCTACCATCCAGGTGCACAGTGCCTCCGTGCCGAGGACCGCGCAGGCGTCGAGAAACAGCTGCGGGTCCGGCTTCTCCCTCCCCACAACCGCGGAGTCCACCACCAGCCGGAAGTACTTGCGAAGCTCCAACTCCTCGAGGCAGCGCTCGAGGTTGCCGGTGAAGTTCGAGATGATGCCCAGTGGCCACCGGACCGCTAGGCGTTCGAGCAGGGGGATGTTGCGCCGCACGGTTCGGACCGCGCGGCCGCAAAAACGCGCGGCCAGTTCTTCCGCGGGGATCTTCGCCCCGTCGGGAAGTTCGGAAACGAGCAATTGGCTCTCCGTTTCCACCATGGCCCGGAATCCCATCCTCGCAATTCCGGGAACGCGTCCGAGGCGCCGGTCGACGTCCCGAAAAATCTCCTCGAACGCCGGCAGCGCCAATCCGCCACTCAGCTCCCGATACCCCTGATGGAAGCGCACGCTCCAGCGCGCCCCGTCCGCGTCCAGCGTCCCGCCGAAGTCGAACAGCACCGCTTCGATTGTTGGCATGCAACTAGGGCCTCGCAGGATCGCTTGCGGGCCCGACCCCCCAAAACGGGGGCGCGCTCCAGCAAACTCGAAGCCACTACGTAAATCATGGCGGCGGGCCTCGGCAAGCCGAGGCGATCACACCGATGGGGTGACAGAAGTGCCCGAACCCCGGCGGTCAAGGGACAAAATGTACCGCCAGATCCCGCCGGGAGGGCTTGGAGGGAATGGCTGGCGGATTCCTAATATTTCCTTATCACACCTACGACAACGCCCTGGATGAGGACGTCCCGCTCCTGAAAGCGCATCGGCTGCATTGTGGGGTTGGCGGGCTGGAGCCGCACCCAGCCACCCTGCTCCCGATAGAACCGCTTCACGGTCGCTTCGGACCCGTTCACCAGCGCGATGACCATCTCGCCGTTGTCCGCGGCCTGCTTGCCATGGACCACGACGTAGTCTCCGTCCATGATGTGTTCGTCGATCATCGATTCGCCCTGCACCTTGAGCGCGTAGTTGGGGCCGCGCCGTGGGAGAATCTGGTCCGGCACCGCGAGAGTCTCATTGCTCATGATCGACTCGATAGGGCTTCCCGCGGCCACCCTGCCGAGCAGGGGAATCTCCGTGGCCCCTGACTGACCACGAGGCGGCAGCACCTCGATGGCCCGGCTCTCGTTGTGGGTGCGATGGATGTAGCCCTTGCGCTCGAGATTGGTGAGATGCTCGTGCACCGTGGCCAGGGACTGGAAGCTGAAATGCTCGGCGATCTCCTCGAAGCTTGGCGCATACCCCCGGTCGCGGATATGCTCCTGCAGATACTTGAGGATCTCGCTCTGGCGCTTCGTGAGCGGCATGTCGTGCCCCCAGGTTGGTTGACCGAACGGATTCCGAATCAAACTACCCGAATAGCGACCGAAGAGCAAGATGCCCCCCACTCTTGAGGAGATCCTCGCCAGCACCCGACGCTCGCTGCCTGAACTCCGGTCGCGGCGGGAGATGATTGAACGGGAGGCGACAGCCGTTCCTGCTCCGCCAACGTTCCTTTCTCAGGTAGGTGGGTCCCGAATGGCTCTGGTGGCCGAAGTGAAGCGCCGCTCACCTTCTCAGGGCACCATCCGCGCGGAGCTCGATCCCGCGAGCCATGCCGCGTCGTACGCCGCGGCAGGTGCCTCCGCCATCTCCGTCCTGACCGACCGGCCCTATTTCGGCGGCTCCCTCGAGGATCTGCGGGCGGTGGCCATGCGGGTCCGCCTGCCCCTGCTCAGGAAGGACTTCATTCTCGATGAGCTTCAGGTGGCCGAGGCGCGGGCCGCGGGGGCCGCGGCGGTCCTGCTCATCGTCAAGGCGCTCACGCCGGAGCGCCTCAAGGCGCTCGTCGCCGCCGCGCGGGATTGGGAGTTGGGGACGCTGGTCGAGGTGCACGACCAGGGGGAGCTCGACCTCGCGCTCGGGATCGGGGCGACGGTGATCGGCGTGAACAGCCGCAACCTCGACACCTTCGAAATCGATGTACCGGCCGCGTGGGCGCTGATCCGTGGGATCCCCGGGGGGGTGGTCGTGGTCGCGGAGAGCGGGATGGCCACCGAGGCGGACGTCCGCCGCGCGGCCGCGGCCGGTGCCGATGCCGTGCTCATCGGTTCCGCCCTCTCGGCCGCGGACGATCCGACTGCGCTGGCCCGCGCCTTCGCATCGGTGCCCCGGGTCGGGCGCACCTGACGAATGCCCGTCCCGGTTAAGATCTGCGGCCTCACCCGGCCCGCGGACGCAGCCCTCGCGGCGCGTCTCGGCGCCCGCTACCTGGGGGTCATCTTCGCCGGCGGCCCACGGCTGGTGACCCGGACTCAGGCCCGCGAGGTCGTGGCGAGCGCCGGCTCGACTCCGGTTATCGGGGTCTTTGGATCGCAGGGGACCGACGAGATATTAGAGGTATGCGAAGACACAGGGCTTCAGGGCGTCCAGCTGCATGACGGTGCGTCTTCGGAGACCGTCGGCCGCCTCCGAAGCCGGGGGCTGCTGGTCCTCGTGACGCAGCGCTTGAACAGCCCCGTCGACCTCATGCGCCTCGACGACCTCAAGGCCACCGGCGCGCCGGTGTTGATCGAGGCGAAGGTGCCTGGCCAACTGGGGGGGAGCGGCGTCGCGCTGCCGCACGAACTGGCTCGGAGCGCGCGGATCAGGCTGGCCGGACACACCATGTTTCTTGCCGGGGGCCTCACGCCCGAGACCGTGGCGGCGGCGGTTCGCGTCGTCGAGCCTGATGCGGTAGACGTTTCGTCCGGGGTGGAACAGATTCCCGGCATCAAGGATCACCAACGCATGGCCCGTTTTCTGGAGGTACTCGGTTGGGTGTGACGCTGCCAGCTGAGCGCGCTGTCGCAGGTCGGTTCGGGGTCTACGGCGGGCGGTACGTCCCGGAGACGCTGATGGCCGCGCTGGAGGAGCTTGCGTCGCTCTACGACGCGGCCCGGGCCGACCCGTCGTTCTGGGCCGAGTTCGACACCCTGCTCCGCGATTTCGTCGGCCGCCCCACCCCGCTCACTGACGCCCCGAGGTTGTCCGAACGGGTCGGCGCCACGGTGCTGCTCAAGCGAGAGGACCTCAACCACACCGGCGCCCACAAGATCAACAATACCATCGGTCAGGCACTGCTCGCTCGACGGATGGACAAGCGGCGTATCATCGCCGAGACGGGCGCGGGCCAGCATGGCGTGGCGACGGCGACGATCTGCGCACGCTTCGGTCTCGAGTGTGTCGTGTATATGGGCGCCGAGGATGTCGAGCGTCAGGCCCTCAACGTCTATCGGATGCGGTTACTGGGCGCGCGGGTCGAGTCCGTGACCTCGGGCACGCGGACGCTCAAGGACGCCACCAACGAGGCGCTCCGCGACTGGGTCACCAACGTGCCGACGACTCACTACATCATCGGTTCCGTGGTGGGACCCGATCCCTATCCCCGGATGGTGCGGGACTTCCAGTCGGTGATCGGGCGGGAAGCGCGGGCCCAGCTGCTCGCGGCCCGGGGCCGGTTGCCCCGGAGCGTGGTGGCCTGTGTCGGCGGGGGCTCGAATGCGATCGGCATGTTCAGCGCCTTCCTGCCTGACGAAGCCGTCGAGCTGATCGGGGTAGAAGCGGCGGGCGAAGGGCTCGCCAGCGGGCGGCACAGCGCTACCTTGACCGCCGGTGCTCCCGGCGTCCTCCACGGCTCGCTCTCCTATCTGCTTCAAGATGCCGATGGCCAGGTGCTGCCGGCCCATTCCGTTTCGGCGGGGCTCGACTATCCGGGGGTCGGCCCCGAGCACAGCTGGCTGCGGGACTCGGGTCGGGTCCGCTACCAGGCGGTCACCGACACTGAGGCCCTGGCTGCCTTCCAGTCTCTGGCCCGGCTGGAGGGAATCATCCCGGCCCTCGAGACCGCTCACGCCCTGGCCTGGGTCGAAGCCCAGCGCGGCCGCTGGAGTCCGGAGGACCTCGTGCTGGTGTGCCTGAGCGGACGAGGAGACAAGGATGTGGCGCATGTGGCAAGCCTGGTTGGGACACCCTAGGTGACCGAAGGCATGCCCGCGGCGGTGCTCCTGCCGCCTTCCCAGGTGGAGGAACTGCTGCGAACCCTGGTGAAGGGGCTTCGCGCGTTCCAGATGTACCTGCCCAACAATCCCGTCTATCAGCGCGCCATCCAGAACGTCCGTGCCGCCTTCCAGCCCATCTGGAGCAGCGGGCTCGACCGCCTGGTGCTGCAGGTGGTCGAGACGGACATCGTGTGGGAGGAACAGGTCGTCTATCACCAGCCGACCAAGTCCGACAGCTTTGCCTGGGGACTCTTCAAGGACGGCATGCGGGTGCTTACGCTGCTGCCGGGGGTCGAGGACGAGGAGATCGTCCGCTTCCTCGAGATCGTGCAGCGCGCCCGCAGCCTGGCCGCCGACGCTGGCGATGACCTGCTCACCCTGCTCTGGGAGCAGGACTTCACACTGGTCCAGTACCACTTCACCGAATTCGTGGCGGACAGCGGCGTGCCGGGTCTGTCCGGCGAGGGGGTGTACAGCCAGGAGGCGCCCACCGATCCCAACGCCGTCGCGACCGCACAGGCGGAAACGCGCGGCAAGGTGGAAGAAGACGCGCCGCCCAAGCGCCCGGGCGTAGTGGATCTCGAAGACTTCGATTCCACCCTGTACTGGCTGGAGGAGAGCGAGATCCGCTCGATCTCGGAGGCGGTCGAGCGCGAGTACAAGCAGGATCTCCGCGCCAACGTGCTGGGCATCGTATTCGACGTCCTCGAGCAGCGGTCCGAGGGGTGGGTCCGGACCGATGTGCTGGGGACGCTGGAGAGCTACCTGCCGTACATCCTCAACTCGGGCGACTTCCGGTCCGTGGCGCTGATCCTCCGGGAGATCCGGCTGCTCGCGCGCCAGCCGGCAGCGTTCGCACCAGAGGAACGGGAGCGGCTCGACGCGTTCACGGGCCGCCTTTCGGAGCCGGCCGTGCTGCAACAGATTCTCCAGTCCGTGACGGAGGCCCAAGTCCCGCCGACCGAGGAGGAACTGGGTGAGCTGTTCGGGGAGCTCCGTCCCACCGGCCTCGAGACGGCGCTGGTCTGGTTGCCCAGGGTCCCCGCCAACTCTCCCATGCAGAAGCTGCTCGCCTCCGCGGTCGAGCGGCTGGCCGAAACCAGCCCCCAGGAAGTTCTCCGCTTGCTCCGGCTCCCCGAGTCGGAGGCGCTGCCGGCCGTCATCGCCCTGTGCGGTCGCCTCAAGCTGCAGGCGGCCATCCCCGGCCTGGTCGACACACTGGCCCATCCACAGGTACCGCTCCGGGTGAGCGCGGTGCAGGCGCTCGATGCGATCGGCACTCCCGGTGCCCTGCAGGGACTGGAGCGAGGGCTGGAGGATGCCGACCGCGAGGTCCGCATCGGAACGGTGCAGGCGCTGGGGAGGCGAGGCTACAAGGGAGCCCTGCGGCGCATCGAGCCGGTGGTGCAGGGAAAGGTGGCGCGGGACATCGACCTGACGGAACGGATGCGTTTCTTCGAGGCGTACGCACAGATCGCGGGGCCGGGTGCGCTGGAAAGCCTGAGCGGCATGCTCGCGGCCGGTGGGCTCTTCAAGCGGAAGGAGGCCCCCGAGGTTCGGGCTTGCGCTGCCTTGGCGATTGGCCGCCTGCGGACCCCTGAAGCGCGCGAGCTCCTCGAGCGCTACCGCGACGACAAGGAGCTGGTGGTCCGGAACGCGGTGAGCCGCGCCCTGCGGGAGGCCGGGACGTGAATCGGGAGTCGGAGACCGGACTCCCCGCCCCTGCGGCCGAAGAAAAGGTCGCGGGCGACGCGTTCCTGCGCCATGCCGGGCGCGGGCTCCTGCTGGCGATGTACGCCGCCCTTCGGAGCCTCAAGCTCTACCCGCTGGAGAACGCTACCGCCCAGAAGTCACTGGATGATCTCCAGGCGGCCGCCCTCCACATCCTCGAGCCGATGGGCGAGATCGAGCTTCGGCTCTCGGGCGACTTCATCTTCGTGAACGGGACGCGCCTCCGCCTCGAGCTCGACAACTATGCCGCCTTCTCCAGCATCCTGGCGACGCTGCGGTCGGTCGACGTCGGGGAGCTCAAGATCCAGTCCGGGGTGGAACGGCGGGAGTGGCAGATCTTTCTCGGCGTGCTTCTCTCGCTCACCGGGAAGGGGACCACGGAACAGAACCCCGATGCATTGCTCGAGCTGCGGGAGAAGCTGTCGCTCGCCGGGGTCAACCGAATCGAGGCGGAGCCGCCCCTCGAATCCGAGGAGAAGGTGGCGGAGGCCGAACGGGCGCGGGAGGTGGCCAAGCGCACCTACTCTCACGGCGTCGCCGTCACCCGCGACCTCATCAACAGCGTTCGCCTCGGCCGCACTACCTCCGTGGCCAAGGTGAAGCGGGCGGTGCAGGCCATCGTCGACCAGGTGCTCAACAACGAAACGTCGCTGGTGGGCCTCACCACCATTCGCGACTACGACGAGTACACGTTCACGCACTCCGTGAACGTCTGCATTCTGGCGGTGGCGATCGGCAAGAAGCTGGGCCTGACCCGGCTTCAGCTCTACGACCTCGGGTTGGCGGCCCTGCTGCACGATGTCGGGAAGGCGCGCATCCCGGTGGACGTCCTCAACAAGACCACGGGGCTGACCGAGGAGGAGTGGAAGCTGATGCAGACCCACCCGTGGCTCGGGGTGCTCACCCTCTTCAACATGCGGGGCTACGGCGAGATCCCCTACCGGCAGATCGTGGTGGCGCACGAACACCACATGAAGACCGATCTCACCGGTTACCCCAAGGCCATCCGGCCGCGCACCCTCGGGATTTTCTCGCGGATCGTCGCCGTGGCGGACGGCTACGATGCGGCCACGACGCGCCGCAGCTATCAGACCGTGCCGATCCAGCCAGACCAGGTCCTGCGGGAGATGTGGGAGAACCCGCGCCGCGGCTACGACAAGATGCTGGTCAAGGCGCTGATCAATCTGATCGGGATCTACCCGGTCGGCACCTGCGTCATCCTCGACACATTCGAGGTGGCCATCGTGGCGCAGGCCAACCCCGACCAGAACTTTCTGAACCGGCCGATTGTTCGCATCTGTATCGATCAGGATGGCGCGCTCGTGGGGCCGCCGGGCCGGGAGGAGAACCTGGCGGCTCAGGATGCGGGGGGCGCCTTTCTCCGGTCCATCGTGAAGGTCACCAACCCCGACCGGTACGGGATCATTGTCGGCGACTACTTCGTCTGAGTCACTGCTCGGTGCCGCCTGGGCGGCACTCAAGCAGCAGGGCCGGACCGCGCTGATTCCCTATTTCACCGCGGGCCACCCCGATCGCGCGACGAGTCTGGACGCCCTCCGTCGCGCGGAGGCGTACGCCGACATCCTCGAAGTGGGAGTGCCGTTCAGCGATCCCCTGGCCGACGGCCCGACTATCCAACGCTCGACCTTCGAGGCTCTCGAACGCGGCATGACCCTGGCCGGCACGCTCGAGCTCATCGCCGAGGCTCGGCTGTCGCGCCCGGTAGTCGTCTTCAGCTACCTCAATCCCATCCGGCGCTACGGTGTGGAGCGGTTCCTTCGCGATGCCGCGACGCTGGGCGCCGCGGGCCTGCTGCTCACCGATCTCCCGGCGGGCAGCGATCCGGAGGTGGAGCGCCAGGTGCGCGCCAGTTCCCTGGACCTGATCCGCCTGGTGGCGCCCACGACCGCGGGCCGCCGCCTCGACGCGGTGGCGCGCGACGCTCAGGGCTTCCTCTATCTGGTGGCCCGGCTCGGCGTCACGGGGGCGAGCCGGGACCTCGCCGCCAATCTGGATGAGTACGTCGAGCGGGTGCGCGCGGTGAGCCGGCTGCCGCTGGCGCTCGGATTCGGCATCGCCACACCCGCGCAGGCGCGAACGGTCGGCCGGCTGGCCGACGGGGTGGTGGTGGGGAGCGCGCTGGTCGAGACGCTTCGCACCGCCGGGGCCGAGGGCGCTGAGCGGTTTCTGGCGGGCCTGCGGCAGGCGCTCGACGAAGTGGACGCGGAGCGCAAACGGTGAGGCCCGTGGCGCGGCGGGTCCTGGATACGTACGCCCTCGTTCTCTCCTGGGGCGGGACACTCGTCGCTCTGGCCGCTCTCCTCCAGGATCGTCGCTGGCTCGATCGGCCGCTCGTGGCGCTGGCCCTGGTCGGTGCCGTAGTGGTGCTGCGGCACGGGCAGATCCAGCTCTCCAAGTTCAGCTACATCTCCCAGATAGGGGTCGTGGCGCTGGTCGGCGGCCTCACGGTCGGACCGGGGACGGTGGTCTTCGCTCTCGCGCTGGGCGTCTTCATTGCCGACGCATTCTGGCTCCGCAAACTGCTCCGGGCGGGCTGGATCAACGCCGCGCGCGAGTGCATCGGCTTTCTTGCCGCCTACGGGGCCTATGCGGCGGTGTTCCTCCGCACCGAGCCGGCCGGGATCAGCCTCGAATTCCTTCCGCCGGCGCTCACGCTGGCGGGGATGTACTTCTTCTGCACCCGGTCCCTGTTCTATTTCACCCTGCTCATCCGCGGCAAGCTCGAACCGCACGAACGCCTCATGATCCTGCGGTATGAGGTGCTGTCCTACCTGCTCACCCTCATCGCATCGGTGATTCTGGGCAGCGCGCTGCGCGTGCTCTCGCCCGAGGGGTGGCTCACGGTGATCGCGGTTCTGGGCGTGTTGGGAATGCTCACCAACCGCATTCTGGAAGAGGCGATCGGCGCCGAAGAGCTCAACAAGATCCACGCCCGGGAGCGGATCATCACCAGCAACATCTCCCTGATGGACGCCTTCACCCAGCTGGAGGCGATGGCCAACCGGGTGCTGGACTGGAGCGACTTCCGGATCTACCGCCAGCAGGAGAGGGGGCCGGAACTCGTCTATCGGGGCGCCATCGGATGGGCGGAGCGCGAGGATCCGCCTTTCGACAGCGCGCAGCTCCGGGCCCATGCCATTCAGTCGGGCGAGCCGATCGTCGTCAGCGACGCGCGGATCGACGAGCGGATCCTGGCGCCATCGGTCAACGCGATCAGCATGCTGGTGCTCCCGCTCCGATTCGGGGCAGAGGTCATCGGGACCCTCGAGCTGGACCACCACAAGCCGCGCACCTACGGTCCGAAGGAGATGGCCGCGGCGGGGACGTTCGCCAGCCAGTTGGCGACGGCCATTCACATTGCCGACCTCCGGCGCCCGCTGGTCGAGACCGTCGAGCGGGTGGGCATCCAGGTGAAGACGCTGGTGGGGACGGCGGACAGCCTGCGCTCGGCGGCCGGCGCGGTGGCACAGACCGCGCACGCCATCCGGGGCGGAGCCGCCGAGCAGGAACAGCTCATCGCGCAGGGTCGCGAGGCGACATCGGGGCTGGCCTCACAGTCGCGACAGGTCGCTCTCGAGGGCGCCGCAGCCGCCGCGGCCTCGCACACCGCCAGCGAGACCGCGGCCCGGAACCGGGAGTTGATCCAGGACGCGATTCAGCGGCTGGTGCAGCTGCAGCAGTTCGTGGGGGCGACCACGTCCAAGGTCGGCGAGCTGTATCAGGTGACCAACCGACTGATCGGGTTCATCGGCACCATCCGGGAGATCGCCGACGCCACCAACCTGATTGCCCTGAACGCGGCGATCGAAGCGGCGCGGGCGGGCCAGCAGGGGCGCGGCTTCGCGGTCGTTGCCGAGGAGGTGCGCCAGCTGGCTGCGCAGAGCGCCCAGGCGTCACGGGAGGCCGGCGGGCTGGTCGCGGCCATCCTCGGGCAGGTGGCCGAAATGTCCGAGGAAATGGACCGGGGAACCGAGACGGTGCGGGGCGTGGAGCAGATTTCCGGTGATGCGGAGCGGGCCCTGATGCACATCGTGAGTGGCACGATGGACGCCGGGGATCATGCCCGGAACATCGCCGACACGGCCTCGCGCCAGGAGCAGGCCACCTTGCGGCTGCAGGACCAGATGGAACGGGTCGCGGCCGTGTCAGCACGCAACCTGGAGGACGCCAACGCCACGGCGCGGCGCGCCTCCGAGGCCGCGCGCAGTCACGCCGAGTTGGAACGCGCCATCCGGGAATTGGCCGCGGTGGCCGAACGCCTCGAAGTGATCGCCCGCCACTTCTCGCGCGAGCTATGAACCCGCGCGAACGGGTGTACCTTGCCCTGGGAAGCAACCTCGGGGACCGCCGCGCCTACCTGGCGCAGGCCCGGGCGGCCGTGGCCCGCATGCCGCTGACGACCGTGCTGGGCGAGAGCCGCGTCGAGGAGACCGAGCCGGTCGGCCCGCCGGGGCAGGGACCCTACCTCAATCAGATGCTCCTGCTCGAGACCTCGCTCGATCCGGGCAGGCTGCTCGCGCTGCTGCACAAGATCGAGGATGAGAACGGGCGGAGCAGGGACACCAGGTGGGGCCCGCGGACGCTGGATCTCGACATCGTCCGGTTTGGTACGCGGCGGCTCCGGGATCCGGATCTGCGGCTTCCCCACCCGGAGTTGCCCAACCGCGACTGGTGGCAGCGGGAGATCGCGGAGCTGGACCGGATGGTGCCCGCCAAGGAGAGCGAGGAGCCGGCATGAGGTGCAGGCATGTCTGAGGACGCGCGGACGATCACGGTGCCGGCCCTGCGAGAGATGAAGGCCGCCGGGACGAAGGTCACGGTGCTGACCTGCTACGACGCGTTGTTCGCGTCGCTTTTGGACGGGGCCGTCGACATCCTGCTCGTCGGTGACTCCCTTAATCAGGTGGTGGCCGGCCACGACTCGACGCTGAGCGCCACACTCGATCAGATGATCTACCACGCCGCCGCGGTGCGGCGCGGCTCGCGGAAATCGCTGGTGTTCGTTGACCTGCCTTTCCTCACTTACCAGGTATCCATCGAGGAGGCGCTCCGGAATGCCGGACGGGTCCTCAAGGAGACGGGAGCCCATGGAGTGAAGCTCGAGGGCGGCGCTTCCATGGCCACGACCATCGAGGCGCTGGTCCGGATCGGGATCCCTGTAATGGGGCACCTGGGCCTGACACCTCAGTCGATCAATCTGCTCGGGGGCTATCGCGTGCAAGGACGTGAGGCCGAGGCGGCCGAGCGCCTGCGCGGCGATGCTCGGCGCGTAGAGGAGGCCGGCGCGTGCGCCCTGGTTCTGGAGCTGGTCCCGTCCCAGCTCGCCCTTGAGGTGAGCCGGTCGCTCGCTATCCCCACGATCGGCATCGGCGCTGGCCCCGGGTGTGACGGCCAGGTGCTGGTGCTCCATGACATGCTGGGACTGAACGAGCAGTTCACTCCCAAGTTTCTTCGCAAGTACGCGGACCTGGCGCGGGTGGTACGCGAGGCCGCGGCCAGGTACTCAGCGGAAGTGCGGGCGGGAAAGTACCCGGCGAAGGAGCACGGCTTTGAATAGCCGTTCCCACCTGGCCTCCCTGCGGAGCAGGGATCGCGAGCGGTAGTGCCCGCGTCGCCTTCGGCCTGACATGGTCATCACCGATATTCCCGCGCTCCGGGCTTGGCGAGGCGAGCAGCGGGAGCGCGGGCGGCGGATCGGACTGGTGCCGACGATGGGTGCGCTGCACGAGGGGCACCTCTCACTGGTCGACGTTGCGGCGCTACAGGCCGATACCGTCCTCATGACGATTTTCGTCAATCCGCTGCAGTTCGGACCGAGTGAAGACTTTCTCCGGTACCCGCGGAACCTGGCCCGCGATGAGCAGCTGGCCCGGGCCCGCGGCGTCTCCGCCGTCTTCGCGCCGAGCAGTGATGTCATGTACCCCGCGGGTTCGGAAACCCGCGTCGTGCCGGGCCCAACGGCCGAGCGATGGGAGGGCGAGAGGCGCCCGGGCCACTTCGTTGGTGTCCTCACTATTGTCGCGAAGCTGTTTCATCTCGTTGAACCTGATGTGGCGGTCTTCGGACAGAAGGACATTCAGCAAGCCGTTCTGATTCAGCGGATGGTCCACGATCTGAATTTTCCGATTGCCGTGACCGTGGCCCCAACCGTGCGGGAAACGGATGGGCTGGCGTTGAGCAGCCGCAACGCCTACCTAACCGCGGCTGAACGGCGCCAGGCGCTGTCCCTGAGTCAGGCCCTTCGCCTCGTGGATCGCCTGTGGCGCGCAGGGGAGCGCGCGACCGCCACACTTGAGCGCCACATGAGGGAGGAATTCCGCATGTTTCCCTCTGTGGGCGTGGACTATATTGCGATCGTCGAGCCGGAGCACCTGAGGTCGGTCGACACGGCCGACCGTGGCACGATCGTCGCTGTTGCCGCGCGGATAGGCGCCACTCGGTTGCTCGACAACCACATCCTCGGTACGGAGTTTCGTTGAACGTGATCCACGAAGCGCGCTCGACCCCCTCAGGCCTGAGGCCAACCCTCCCGGCCTGGGCGGTGGTCTCGCCTGTCCGGCTCGGTCATATCGAGCGGGTGGCGGAGCTCGTGTCCCGGTGGGCCGAGGAGATGGGAGTTCCCGACAGCGAGCGTAACCGCTGGCTACGCGCCGTCTGGCTTCACGATGCGCTCCGCGACGCTTCCCAGGATGAGTTGGAGCGCTGGGCGCCCTCCGCGGCCGGGCCGGCCTCCCTGCGGCACGGACCGGCGAGCGCGGCGCGCGCCAAGGCCGATGGGGAGATCGACAGGGGAGTGCTGGACGCGGTCCGCTATCACAGTGCTGGCCTGGCCGAATGGGACATGGTGGGCCGCGTGCTCTACGCGGCCGATTACCTCGAGCCGGGCCGCGATCATCAGAAGACCGAACGCGCCGCTCTGGCGGCGCGCTTTCCACAGGACCC
Source organism: Gemmatimonadales bacterium (assembly GCA_035501775.1). GTDB lineage: Bacteria > Gemmatimonadota > Gemmatimonadetes > Gemmatimonadales > GWC2-71-9 > JADJOM01. The sequence continues at coordinate 40,442 of DATJVM010000035.1, forward strand.
CATGGGGGTCCTTCGGGAAGTGGCTCGGGCCCGCATCGCCCACGCGGTGGCTTCCGGGTGGCCCCTGCCGGACCCCACGGTACGGTTTTGGAATTCGCTGATCGGGCGCCCCGCCGCTGGCTGATCGCCGGCGGCCTTTTCCTCGCCGTCATCCTGCTATACCTCGTTGCCCGCTCCTTCCGACGCGACCGGGTGGAGGGCCACGCCTACGCGATTCCCACCAGCCATCACCGGATCATCGTCGAGGTCCTGAACGGCAGCAATCGACCCGGCCTGGCGCGTCTTGGGGCACGGCGTCTCAGGCGCTCCGGGTTCGACGTGGTCTTCTTCGGCAATGCGGAACATCCGGTGGGTGATACGACCCGGGTTCTGCTGCGCCGCGGAGATGGTGATCAGGCCGACCGCGTTCGGTCCGCACTGGGCGTCGGTCAGGTACACAACGCCTTGGATTCCCTGCGGCAGGTGGATGTCACCGTGATCCTCGGCTCCGACTTCGTGGCTGATGAAGACGGCCGGCCCTAAAGGGCGGGTCGGGCCCCTCGCAAGAGACAGCCAAGAACGAGGTCCATCACGTTGGTGCCGGTGAGGCCGGTCTTGAACAGGCCCCCCACGGCTTCTAACGCATCGTAGGCGTGGTGAGTGCGTAGGTCGACCGCGGGGTCCCGGCCATTCCGGCGGATCGCGTCCCAGGTGCCTGAGTCCGCGTACCCGCCGGCCGCGTCGGTGGGGCCGTCACGGCCGTCTGTCCCGGCTGCCAGAAGGGTCACCTCGCGCCGGTGAGAGCCTCCAGGCGCTGCCAGCACCTCCGCCGCAGCGAGGGCCAGCTCCTGCGAGCGGCCGCCACGGCCGGCCCCGGGGCCCAGGGTCACGGTTGTCTCACCGCCCCAGACCAATACTGCATCTTTATTCATCAGCATGTCTTGCGCGCCTGCGACATTTGTGGCATCATAGTCGAGCAGGGCGGTGGCGACGCGCCGTCCGACGTCGGCGGCCTCGCCCGCGAGGGCAGCATCACGTAGGACTGCGGTGAGGCCCAGGGACTTGGCCCGCGACAGCGCGGCCTCCAGGGCGAGCCGGTTGCTGGCGATCAGGACCACCTGAGTGGTGCGAAAGGCGGGGTCGTCGGGCTTGGGGGTCTCAGGCAGGAGACCCTGGATTACCTGCTCCAGGTGGCCGCGAACTCCATCGGGCAGTTGTGGCCAGAGACCCGCGGCAACCAGCTCGTCGCGCACCTCGCCGGCGGTGGACGAATCAGGAACGCAGGGTCCCGAGCCGATGGAGCCCAAATCGTCACCGATTACGTCCGAGATTGTGAAATTTTTCACGTGCGCACCACGGAGCGCGACCGCTAGCCGGCCTCCGGCCCAGCGCGCGAATCGTTTGCGGACCCGGTTCATGGCGGTTATATCGAGGCCGGATCCCAGTAACAGTCGGTAAAGCCCGGTGAGGTCGTCCGATCGGAGCCCCGGTACGGGGGCGCCGAGCAGGCTTGTTGTCCCCCCGGACAGGAGGACCCAGACGTCCTCGCCGGGTCGCACCAGAGCGGCGGCGTGCGCAAGGCGCTCCGCTGCGGCGAAGGACCCCGGGCCCGGGGTCGGGTGGTCCCCGACCACCACCGCCAACTTGGGATGGGGGGCGGGCGCGGGCTCCGGCAGCACGAGGAGACCGCCAGCCGGGACCTGTCCGTGGGCGGTCAGGAACTCGACGGCGGCTTGGGCCATGGGGAGCGCCGCCTTGCCGAGGGCGAAGAGGTGCACCGGCCGGCCCAGCTCCGTGGCGTGGTTTGCGAGCGCTCTGGCGAGCGCCGGGCCGGGAGCAGCGGCGGAGACCGCGGCCCAGTAGAGATCAGCGAGCAGTGCCCGCGGGTCCGCGGGGGGAGCAGGCGAGGTCATTGGAGGCCAGGAGTCAGAGGGCGGTCAGTTGTATGAACATACAGCCGGCCGCAAGTATTCGTGCGGATGCGATGCTCCCGCTCCGTACCGTCTTCAGCAGAGAGGGTGATGCCATGTCTGGTCGCAACTTCCTGTTTGTCCCGGGTCCGACGAATTCGCCCGATCGCATCCTGCGGGCGATGCACGTGCCGATGGAAGACCATCGCTCCTCATCGTTTCCCGAGCTCACCCTTCCCATCTTCCGGGATCTCAAGAAAGTCTTCAAGTCCGAATCCGGCACTCCCTTCGTCTTCCCGGGGACCGGGACCGGCGGCTGGGAGTCGGCGCTGGTCAACACGCTCTCGCCCGGCGACAAGGTGCTCTCCTTCCGGTACGGCCAGTTCAGCCACCTGTGGATCGACATGATGCAGCGGCTGGGGCTGGACGTCACGGCCGTCGACGTCGAATGGGGCGAAGGCGCGCCGCCCGAGAAGATCCACGAGCTTCTATCCAAGGACACGCGTCACGAGTACAAGGCAGTCTGTGTCGTGCACAATGAAACCGCCACTGGAGTGACCAGCGACATCGGGGCGGTGCGCAAGGCCATCGACGCCGCCAAGCATCCGGCCCTGCTCTTTGTCGACAGCGTGTCCGGCCTCGCCAGCATCGATTTCCGGATGGAGGAGTGGAAGGTCGACATCGCCGTCACCGGGTCCCAGAAGGGGTTCATGCTGCCGGCGGGCGCCGGGATCGTGTGTGTGAGCCCGCGCGCGCTGGAGCTCGGCAAGACCGCCAAGCTCCCTCGCTGCTACTGGAGCTATGAGGACATGGTGAAGGCCAACGCCACGGGATACTTCCCGTACACGCCGTCGGTCCCGATGATCTACGGCTTACGGGAGGCGCTCAACATGCTGCTCGAGGAGGGGCTTGAGACCGTGTTCGCGCGGCATCACCGGTTGGCCGAAGGGTGCCGCCGGGCCGTGCACGCGTGGGGGCTCGGTCTCTGCGCCAAGGCGCCCAAGTGGCATTCGGACACCGTGAGCGCCATCATGGTGCCGGCTGGCATCAACGGCGCCGATGTGATCGACGTTGCCTACCGACGCTACAACTTCGCGCTCGGCGCCGGCCTCAACAAGGTCGCGGGCAAGTTGTTCCGGATCGGGCACCTGGGCGACCTGAACGAGATCACGCTGCTGGCCGGCCTTGCCGGAACCGAAATGGCAATGCGCGACGTGGGCATCAAGGTCGAGCTCGGCAAGGGAGTGGCGGCCGCGCAGCAGTACTGGATCGAGACCCAGAAGCCGCTCCCCGCGCGGAGCGGGGCCGGGCCGGCCGAGGCCGCGGTGGCCAAGCGGCCGGCGGGGGTGGCGTGAGTCACACCCGCTACGAGCCCGCCCGCGGGCGGCTGCAGCGTAGCGAGCTGGCGGTGCCCGGCTCCAATCCGGCCATGTTCGAGAAGGCCCTGGCGAGCGCCGCGGACTACGTCTTCCTCGACCTGGAAGACGCCGTGGCGCCGGCCGACAAGGAGCAGGCCCGGCTCAACGTCATCAAGGCGCTCAACCAGTACGATTGGCGGAGCAAGGGCAAGACGATCTGCGTACGGGTGAACGGGATCGACACCCACTATTTCTACCGGGACATCGTGGACGTGGTGGAGCAGGCGGGCGCAGCGCTGGACGTCATCCTCGTGCCCAAGGTGGGCGTGCCGGCGGATGTCTACCTAACGGACGCACTGCTCACGCAGATTGAGGCCGCCAAGGGACTCAGCCGTCGGATCGGGATCGACGTCCTGATCGAGACGGCGCTGGGCATGGCAAACGTCGAGGCCATCGCGACCAGCTCGAAGCGCCTCGAAGCGATGCATTTCGGCGTGGCCGACTACGCGGCCAGCATGCGGGCCCGTACCGTGTCGATTGGAGGGCTCAACCCGGATTATCCGGGCGATCAGTGGCACGCTTCGCTGACCAGGATGATCGTGGCGTGTCGGGCCTACGGACTCCGCCCCATCGATGGGCCGTTCGGCGATATCAAGGACACCGACGGCTTTCTGGCCGCGGCACGTCGGGGGGCTGCGCTGGGGATCGAAGGCAAGTGGGCCATTCATCCCTCGCAGGTTCCTCTGGCCAACGAGGTCTTCACGCCGCCCGAGGCCGAAGTGAGCCGGGCGCGTCGGATTCTCGACGCGCTGGCCCAGGCGGCGCGGGAGGGGAAAGGCGCCGCGCAGCTCGACGGCAAGATGATTGACGCCGCCAGCGCCCGGATGGCGCAGAACGTCGTGGACATGGACCAGGCGATCCAACAGCGGAAGTAGCGGGTCAGGCTGATGGCTGACGGCCGATGGCTGCCCGGCTGACGGCCCTCTCCAGAGGAGCTCATGGACATACACGAGTACCAGGCCAAGGAGTTGCTGGCCAACTTCGGCGTGGCGGTGCCGCGCGGGGGCGTGGCCTACAGCGCGGAGCAGGCCGTCTACCGCGCCGCCGAGATCGGGGGCGCGCGATGGGCGGTGAAGGCGCAGATCCACTCCGGCGCGCGGGGAAAGGCCGGTGGGATCAAGCTCTGCACTACGGAAGACGAGGTGCGCAAGGCCGCGACCGAGCTCCTGGGCAAGCGGCTGGTGACCCACCAGACGGGACCCGATGGGAAGGTCGTCCACCGGCTGTACATCGAGGCCGCAGTTCCGATCGAGCGGGAGCTGTATATCGGCTTCGTTCTGGATCGCAAGAGTGAGCGTATCATGCTCGTGGCGCACCCGCATGGGGGAATGGAGATCGAGGAGATCGCCAAGACCGAGCCCCAGACGATCCTCCGCCAGACGATGGAGCCCGCGGTCGGGATGCAGTCCTTTCAGGCGCGAGAGGTCGCATTTGGGCTGGGGCTCCCCGCCGCCAGCATCAACCGGATGGTGACGACGCTCATGGGGTGTCACCGGGCGTTCCGGGACCTCGATGCGACGATGGTCGAAATCAACCCACTGGTCCTCACCCGGGACGGGCAGCTTCTGGCCCTCGACGCCAAGATGGCCTTCGACGACAATGCCCTCTTCCGGCGACCATCCGTGAGCGAGCTCCGGGATCACGCCGAGGAGGATCCTCGCGAAGCGCAGGCCTCGGAGCACGGCCTCAACTACGTGGCGCTGGACGGCGAGATCGGCTGCATCATCAATGGGGCGGGGCTGGCCATGGCCACCATGGACATGATCAAGCATGCCGGCGGCGCGCCAGCCAACTTCCTGGACGTGGGAGGCGGCGCGTCGCCGGAGCGGGTGGCGATGGCGTTCAAGCTGGTCCTCCAGGACCGCAAGGTGAGCGCGATGCTGGTGAACATTTTCGCCGGGATCAACCGCTGCGATTGGGTGGCGAAGGGTGTGGTTCAGGCCGTCAAGGAAGTGGGCGTGAAGATCCCGCTCGTAGTACGGCTCGCTGGCACCAACGTCGAGGAAGGGCGCGCCATCATCAAGGAATCGGGCCTGCCCATCATCAGCGCCGATTCCCTGGCGGACGCCGCGGACAAAGTGGTTGCCGCATGGAAGAAAGCCAAGGGGAACTGACCATGGCAATCCTGATCAACGAGCTCACCCGCATCCTGGTCCAGGGATTCACCGGGGACAAGGCGACCTTCCACGCGCAGAAGATGATCGAGTACGGCGCGAAGGTGGTGGGAGGCGTGACCCCGGCCAAGGGCGGACAGACCCACATCGGTCTGCCGGTGTTCAATACGGTCAAGGACGCGGTGGACGCGGTCTACCCGGATGCGAGCATCATCTTCGTTCCGGCGGCCTTCTGCGCCGACGCCATCATGGAAGCCGCCGACGCCGGCATGAAGCTGGTCTGCTGCATCACCGACGGCATTCCGGCGCAGGACATGATGATGGTGAAGCGCTACCTGCGGCGCTATCCGAAAGAGAAGCGGACCACCCTGGTCGGCCCCAACTGCGCGGGAATCATCAGCCCGGGCAAGTCCATGCTCGGCATCATGCCCGGCCACATCTACATGGCGGGGAAGGTGGGTCTGGTCACCCGCTCCGGAACCCTGGGCTACGAGGCCGCCAGCCAGATGAAGGACCTGGGCATCGGGATCTCCTCCAGCGTCGGCATCGGGGGCGATCCGATCAACGGATCGAGCTTTCTGGATGTGCTGGCGCTCTTCGAGCAGGATCCGGAGACCGAGGCGGTCATGATGATCGGTGAGATCGGGGGGCCGCAGGAGGCGGAGGCAGCCATGTGGGTGAAGGAGCACATGTCCAAGCCGGTGATCGGCTACGTCGCAGGCCTCACGGCGCCCAAGGGCCGTCGCATGGGACACGCCGGGGCCATCATTTCCGCCTTCGGCGACACGGCCGCGGAGAAGGCGGAGATCATGCGGTCGCTCGGACTCACGGTCGCGCCGAGTCCGGCCGAGCTGGGGAAGGCCGTGGCAGAGGCCCTCGCGAAGAAGCCGCCGCGAAAGCGCGTGGTCACTCGATGACGGCCCGGCCGAAGGTCATCGTCACGCGGCGGATTCCGGCGCCCTGCGAAGAGGAAGCCCGCCGCCGGTTCGATGCGGTGCTGAACCCGCAGGACACCGCGCTGACGCCCGAGCAGCTCAAGACGGCGCTCCGGGACGCCGACGGCCTCCTGCCCACGGTGACCGACAAGATCACTGCGGACGTGCTGTCGGCGACGCCGCGGCGGGCGCGGATCATCGCCAACTTCGGGGTGGGGTTCAACAACATCGATATCGCCGCGGCCAAGGCCCAAGGTGTCACCGTCACCAACACCCCGGACGTGCTCACGGACGACACCGCCGACCTGGCCATGACGCTCCTCCTCATGGCGGCGCGGCGCGCCGGCGAGGGTGAACGGCATGTCAGGACCCGCGCCTGGACCGGATGGCGCCCCACCCATATGCTGGGGGCCCGGGTGAGCGGCAAGACGCTCGGGCTGATCGGGTTTGGCCGGATCGCGAAGGCGGTGGCGCGGCGCGCCCACCACGGCTTCGGCATGCGCGTGCTCTACGCCGATCCCTTTCCCCCCAAGCCCGAGGAAGCGAAGGCGCTCGGCGCGGAGCAACGGCCGACCCCGGAGGACGTGCTGCGCGAGGCCGACTTCGTCTCGCTGCACTGTCCGGCGACCCCGGAAACCCGCCACCTGATCAACGCGGAGCGGTTGCGGCTGATGCGTCGGGAGGCGTTCCTGATCAACACCGCCCGTGGCGACGTGGTGGACGAGGCGGCCTTGGTCGCCGCCCTCCAGGCCGGGACCATCGCCGGGGCGGGCCTCGATGTTTACGAAGCGGAGCCCACCGTGAGTCCCGCGCTCCTCACTCTGGAAAACGTCGTCCTGCTGCCGCATCTGGGTAGCGCGACGCTGGAGACCCGGGTGGCGATGGGCATGCGTGCCATCGAGAATCTCTCCCTCTTCTTCGCCGGCCAGCCCGTCCGCGACCGCGTCGTGTGAGTCAGGACCATCTCGCCCCCTTTCCGGCTGAGACCCTGCCCGCCTCCGCCGATCGGCTGGCGGCGAGCGCGGCGCAATACGCCAGCGAAGTTGCCGAGCAGCTCTTCCGCCTGCTTCTCGAAGTGGTGCGAACCCGTCACCCCTACCTCGAGCCGGTCCTCGAGGGCGGGGTCATGGACCCGGGCTGGAGCACCGACCAGCTCGAAGCCTGCCTTCGCGCTCAGGGGATCTGGTTCCAGCTGCTGTCCATCGCCGAACAGAACGCCGGCATGCGTCGGCGCCGCCAGACGGAGACGGAGCGCGGTCAGGAGCAGGTACGGGGCACTCTGGCCCAGGTGCTTCACGATCTGGCCCGGGACCGGATCGCCGGCCCCGAGGAAGTGCGCGCCCTGCTCCGTGAATTGCGCATCCGGCCCACGATCACGGCCCACCCCACCGAGGCCAAGCGGGTCACGGTGCTCGAGAAGCACCGGCGTATCTACCGCAAGCTCGTGGATCTCGAGTCACCGCGCTGGACACCGCGAGAGCGCGCGCAACTGGTAGAGGCGCTGCGCACCGACATTGAGCTCCTGTGGATGACCGGGGAGCTGCGCCTCGAGAAGCCCACGGTCCCTCAGGAGGTGTATTGGGGGCTTCACTTCTTCAGCGAGACCCTGTTCGAGGCGACGACCGAACTGCTCGAGAAGCTCGATCGCATCCTGGGCCAGACCTGGCCGGGAGAGCGGTTCGACCTGCCTCCCTTCTTTCAGTTCGGGTCGTGGATCGGTGGGGATCGCGACGGGAACCCGTTCGTGACCAACGAGGTCACGCGCCGGACGCTCGCCGAGAACCGGGTGGCGAGCCTCACACGCTACCGGCAGCGGCTGGTGGATCTCCTCAAGACCCTGAGCATCACCGAACGGGCCGTCGATGTGCCGCCGGCTTTTCGCGCGGCGCTGGCGCGGGTGCTGGCGGAGAGCGCCGACGCCCATGGCATTGTCAGTCGGAACCCGGGGGAGGTGTTCCGTCAGTACCTCGCCTGCATGATGCTCCGCCTCGACGGAGCCCTGCGGCACGCTGAGCGTGGTCGCACACCCCCGCCGGGGGAGGGGTACCGTTCCGCGGATGAGCTGCTCACCGACCTGCGTACCGTGGAAAGCGCGCTTCGCGAAGGTGGAAGCGCCGACATCGCCGATCAGCTGCTGCGTCCTGTCCGACGGGAGGTTGAGACCTTCCGCTTCAGCACGGTGCGTCTCGACCTGCGCGAGAACTCAACCAGGACCACGCAGGCGCTGATTGCGTTCTGGAGGGCGGAGACGGGGGCGACGGGCGAGCCCCCGCCGATATCCTCCGACGAATGGAAAGCATGGCTGCTGACCGAGCTGGGCCGGCCGCGGAAAGGCGCCCGTCCACTCGAGGCCTATCCGCCCGAGGTGCAGGAGACGATCGGCATGTTTCGGCTGGTGCGGGAGATGCGCGCCGAGCTGGACCGCGAAGCGTTCGGCTGTTTCATCCTGAGTATGACGCGGGAGGTGACCGACATCCTCGGGGCCTACCTGCTGGCCAAGGAAGCCGGGTTGTTCGCGGACGAGGCGGGCGTCGAGAGCTGCACGCTGCCGATTGTGCCCCTGTTCGAGACCATCGAGGACCTGCACCGGGCGCCATCCGTGATGAAGGAGCTCCTCGAAGTGCCGGTGGTGCGTCGGACCGTCCGCGCCCTCGGCGGCAGCCAGGAAGTGATGATCGGTTACTCGGACAGCAACAAGGACGGCGGTTACTTCTCGTCGAACTGGGAGCTGGTCAAGGCGCAGGCCCGCCTTACGAGGCTCGGGCTGCAGCTGGGGGTGCCCATCTCCTTCTTTCACGGGCGAGGCGGCTCGGTGAGCCGTGGTGGCGCGCCTCTCGGTCGGGCGATCGCCGCCCAGCCGGCCGGTTCCATCCGGGGTCGCATGCGCCTCACGGAGCAGGGCGAGGTCGTGTCATTCAAGTACGCCAACCGCGGTACCGCCCAGTATCAGGTGGAGCTCCTCGCGGCCAGCGTCATCGAGCATTCGCTCCGCTCCGAGCACGAGGCTGCCCTCACCCCGACCAGCGAGTTCGATGAGGCGATGGAGGCCCTCTCGGGCGCGGCCCAGGCAGCCTACCGGCGGTTTGTGGAGCGGCCGGATCTCATAACCTATTTCACGGCAGCCAGCCCGCTCGAGGAGCTCACGCTGCTCAACATCGGCTCCCGTCCGGCCCGCCGGACCGGGGCCCGGACCCTCGCCGATTTGCGGGCAATTCCCTGGGTATTTGCGTGGTCCCAGAACCGGCACTTCATCACCGGGTGGTACGGGATCGGGAGCGGCATCTCGACCTTCCTCGAGATCCGCGGGGAGCGGGGTGAGAAGCTGCTCAAGCGGATGCACGGGGAGTCCAGGCTGTTCCAACTGGTGCTGGATGAGGTGGAGAAGACGCTGTCCTACGTGGATCTCGAGATCGCGCGCCTCTACGCGGAGCTGGTCCCTGACGCGGCGACCCGGGATGAAATCTTCGCCATGGTCGAGGCGGAGTACCGGCGCACGGTTGAGGTGGTCCTCCGCCTGAGCGGGGGCCGGGATCTGGCCGAGCGCTTTCCGAGGTTCCGGCGGCGCCTCGCGCGGCGCATCGCCACGATCAACCAGGTGAGCCGCCAGCAGGTGGAACTGCTCCGGCGGTTCCGCGCCGCGGGGGACGACGTCGAGCGCCGGCAGTATCTTCCCACCCTGCTGCTGTCCATCAATTGCATCTCGGGCGGATTCGGAGCCACGGGATAGGGCTCGCCGGGCCTTCAGCCACCCATGCGTCTGCTGCAGCTTTCCGATCTCCACGTGCGGTGCCCCGGCAATCCGCTCGCCGGGCGAGTGGAAACTCTCCCGTACCTCGAACGCGCGGTGACGTTCGTGGAGCGAATGCTCCCGGAACCGGATGCGATCATCGTCACCGGCGACGTCGCGGATCAGATGGAGACGGCGGAGTATGAGCTGGCCCGCGGCATGTTGCGGCGCCTCCGGCGCCCGTGCTTCGCCCTGCCGGGCAACCATGACAGCCGGCGAGGAATGCGCGAGCTGCTCCCGTTCTGTCTGCGGGAGCCGCTACGGGAGGATTGTCTGGCGTACGTGGTGGAACAACTGCCCCTTCGCCTGGTAATGCTCGACTCCGTCATCCCGGGTCACGGGGATGGTCGACTGGGAGGCGATCAGCTCGCCTGGCTCGACAGCGTGCTCGCCGCCGCGCCGTCCAGCCCATCGCTTCTTGCGGTGCATCATCCGCCGTTCGAGACCGGCATCGGGTTCATGGATCGCATCGGGCTCAACGATCGCGCGGCTCTTGGAGAAGTGGTCGCTCGGCATGGTCAGGTGGTCGGGATCGTCGCGGGGCACGTCCACCGGACGATTGTGGGGAGCCTGGCGGGTCGGGTGGCACTGACCGCGCCGAGCGTCGCGCACCAGATCCCACTCGATCTCTCCCCGGACGGACCCGATACCTTCGTCCTCGAGCCTCCCGGGTTCCTGCTGCACGAATGGGATGGAACGTCGCTCCGGTCCCACCATGGCTATCTGGGGGACTTCGGGGCGTGGCACAGGTTTGATGAGGGGACGGACGGGTGAGGGGCTCAAGGACTCGCCGCGGGCCGATCGCGCCGCGAGCCCCCCGCCACCTCGACCCGCAGCTGACCGCAAGCCGCGCTGATATCGAGACCGCGGCTTCGTCGAACCACCGCCTCGACGCGCCTGGACCGGAGCCGTTCGGCGAAGGCGCGGATCTTGGTCGGGGATGATGGCGCGAGGCCAGCGGCGCCCCCGGGGTGAAGCGGGAGCAGGTTGACGAGCGCGCCGGAACGTCGCGCCAGGGCGGCCAGTTGATCGGCTTCGCGCGGCGAATCGTTCCGACCCTCGATGAGCACGTACTCGAATGTGATCCGCTTCTGGAAGGCCCGCGCCGCATCGAGCACTTCCGCCAGGGGATACTTCCGTTCGATCGGCATCAGACCCAGCCGACTTTCCGCTCCGGCCGAGTGAAGCGAGATCGCAAGGCGGAACTGCTCCGGTCGTGACGCCAGGGCGCGCATGCCCGGGATGATTCCCACCGTCGAGACCGTGATGTGCCGGGCGCCGATGCCCAATCCCTCGGGGCTGTTCAGGATAGTGAGGGCCACGTCCACCGCCGGCCAGTTGAGGAGGGGCTCACCCATCCCCATGAAGACGATGTTGGTCGGCTTGTCGTCGGGGGTGGCCAGGATCACCTCACGCACCTGTCCGGCGATCTCGAACGGGGTCAGGTTGCGCCGAAAGCCCATCTGCCCGGTGGCGCAGAACACGCACCCGAGCGCGCAGCCGGCCTGGGACGAGATGCACAGCGTCCGGCGAGTCCCCGACGGGATCAGGACGGATTCCACGAACTCGCCATCCGCGAGACGCCAGAGGTACTTGCGGGTGCCATCCGCCGAGACCTGGCTCGTTGCCAGCTCGAGTCGGGCCAGCGGCCACGCCAGCTCGAGGCGGTCGCGGAGCTCCGCGGGCAGTTCGGTCACCTCCCGCCAGCTTCGTGCGGGTCGCTGCCAGAGCCGGGGGAGGAGCTGACGAGTGCGGTACCGTGGCAACCCTTCCCGGCCAACCCAGGCCTCGAGCTGGGTGGCAGCCTCGTTCGGGGGGAGGTCCAACAGGCCGCGGGGCGGCATTATCGGTCGAGTCATCGCCATGAAAGATACCCACGGGGAGCGCAGCGTTCCGTTCCTGCGGCACTCCGCGCCAGCCCGGGCTGCATGACCTAACCTACAATGGCTGAATGTGTTGCATCGCCCGACCGCGCCGGTTAGGTTTCCGGCTCACTCCTCCGACCCGGGTTTGCTGCTCACCGAACTGCTCACTCCCGATCGCATTCGGGTACCCGTCACGTCCGCCGACAAGGCGGGCGTCCTTCGCGAACTGACCCAGCTGCTGGCCGAGCGTTCCGGGGCCGATCCCGCCCCACTGCTGCGGGCCGTCCTGGATCGCGAGCAGGTTCTCTCCACGGGCATCGGCCACGGCATCGCGATTCCCCACGCCAAGTCACCGCTGGTCAGCAATCTTTCCCTGGTCTGCGGCAGCAGCCCGACCGGCATCGCCTTCGACGCGGTCGACGGAGAGCCGGTCCGCCTGTTCTTTCTCCTGATCGGCCCGGAGAGCGCGGCCGGCCAGCATGTGAAGACGCTGTCGCAGATTGCCCATCTGGTGCGGCGTGAGAGCAATCGGGAAGCCTTGCTCGCCGCCCGGACCCCGGAGGAGTTTCACCAAGTCCTTGTCGAGGCCGAGGAGCGATGACAGCAGGAACGTCCCTCCGCACCCATCGCGTGGGTAGCCTGCGCCGTGAGCACGTCGGTCAGCGCGTGCGTTTGGGTGGCTGGGTGCACCGGGTCCGGGACCTGGGTGGCGTCGTGTTCATGGATCTTCGTGACCGTGATGGGCTGGTGCAGCTCTCGTTCGACCCCAAGTGGACCTCCGCCGAGGCGCTTCAACTGGTCCGGACCGTCGGACAGGAGACGGTCATCCTGGTCGAGGGGACGGTCGAACTGCGTCCGGAGACGGCGCGCGACACCGCCCTTGCTTCCCGGGACGTCGAAGTCCGGGTTGCGCGGATGAGCGTGGCGGGCCCGGCGGAAACCCCGGCCATTCCGGTCGCGCGCAAGGAGGGCGAGGACCTTCCCGCGGAGGAGCTGCGTCTCAAGTACCGGGTGCTCGATCTGCGCCGTCCGGAGCTGCAGCAGAACCTGATTTTGCGCCATCGCCTGCTGCAGCGGGCGCGGCGGACGCTGAGCGAGCTAGAGTTCCTGGAGATCGAGACCCCCATCCTTACCAAGCCCACGCCGGAAGGGGCGCGGGACTACCTGGTCCCGAGCCGGGTCCATGCGGGCGAGTTCTACGCGCTGCCCCAATCGCCCCAGATCTACAAGCAGCTGCTGATGGTCGCGGGGTTCGACCGGTACTTTCAGATCGCGCGTTGCTTCCGTGACGAGGATCTCAGGGCGGATCGCCAGCCGGAGTTCACCCAGATCGATGTCGAGGCATCCTTCGTATCTCAGGAGGACGTCCAGGGCTACATCGAGGCCGTGCTGGTGGCGCTTTGGGCGGACGCCGGGCAGAGCGTCACGGCGCCTTTCCCGCGTCTTGGGTACCGCGACGCGATGGAGCGCTACGGCATCGACAAGCCCGACCTGCGGTTCGGCCTGGAGATCCGGGACCTGTCACCATTGGTCGGGGGCGACGCGGCGGAGTTCGTACGCACGGCGCTCGCCAGCGGGGGCCGGCTGCGCGGCATCCTGGCCCCCGGCGCGGGCACAGTGAGCCGGAAGGAGCTCGACGCCTGGGCCGCCGCGGTCAAGGCGTTGGGGGCGGGTCTCATCTGGGCCCGACGCACGGCCAGTGGCTGGGAAGGGCAGGGCGTGAAGGCGGTGGGCGCTGAAGGGATGGCCGCGCTCCCTGCTCACGAGGGTGATCTGCTCGTGGCCGTCGCGGGCTCGGACCCGGTGACCAGTCCCGCCCTGCACACCGTACGCATGGAGCTCGTCAGGCGTCCGGGTGTCGAGCCGCGGGCCCCACATGCCTTCTGCTGGATCGTGGATTTTCCGCTGTTCGAGCCGGACCCGGAGACGGGGAAGTGGATCTTCGTCCATCACCCCTTCACCTCGCCGCATCCAGAGGATCTGGCACGGTTGCAGAGTGATCCCGGGCACTGTCGCGCCCTGCACTATGATGCGGTTTACAACGGCAACGAGCTGGGGAGCGGGTCGATCCGCATCACCGATCCCGCCGTCCAGCGGACGGTTTTCGGGCTGCTGGGTCTCGGGCCGGAGGAGGTGCGACGGCGCTTCGGCTTCCTGCTCGACGGCCTGTCGGCGGGCGCGCCGCCCCACGGCGGGTTTGCCCTGGGGTTCGATCGGATCGCGATGCTCCTCGCGGGGGCCACCAGCCTGCGGGACGTGATCGCGTTTCCGAAGACCACCGCGGCCCGGGCCCTGTTCGAGGGGGCGCCAACGCCGGTCAGCGGCGACGAGTTACGGGCGCTCCATATTAAGATCGAAGGGTAGGGAGCAGGGCGGACTCACCTCTTGAGCCGGGAGCGA
>DATJVM010000036.1:0-22038 GCA_035501775.1 Gemmatimonadales bacterium
CGCCGCGCCCGGGATAGCGTTTCCAGAGGGCTTCGGTAATGAACGGCATGATCGGATGCAGCACCTGGAGCGCCACCTCGAAGGTGCGGGCGACGACCGCGCGGGCGATGTCGCCGCCGGGCTCGCTCCCGTCGAGCCGCGGCTTGACCTGCTCGATGTACCAGTCCGCCAGGTCGCTCCACACGAAGTGGTACGCCGCCGAGGCGGCTTCATTGAGCCGGTACTTCTCGTAGCTCGCCGTGGCGTCGCGAACCATCTGATCGCACCGCGCGATGATCCAGCGGTCGGCGAGGCCCAACTGCTCGCGCGAGATGGCATCGGAATACGGCCCGGCCAAGGGCCGGAGCCGAGTTTCGGTCGTCAGGTTCGAGAGGATGAAGCGCCCGGCGTTCCACAGCTTGTTCGCGAAATGCTTGCCCGGGGCGAACGACCCGTCGAGGTCCGCCGGGTCGAGGATCAGGTCGGTCCCCACCGACATTCCGGCGATCACCGTGTAGCGGAGCGCGTCGGCCCCCACCCGCTGCACCACTTCGAGCGGGTCGATGCCGTTGCCCAGCGACTTGGACATCTTGCGGTGCTGGGTGTCGCGGACCGTACCGTGGAGGTAGACCGTCGCGAACGGGATCGCTCCCATGAACTCGCACCCAGCCATCACCATGCGCGCGACCCAGAAGAACAGGATCTCGGGGGCCGTGACCAGCACCGAGCCCGGGTAGTAGCGCTTCAGGTCCGGGGTGTCCGCCGGCCAACCGAGTGCGGTGAACGGGACGAGCCAGGAAGAGAACCAGGTGTCCAGCACGTCCTCGTCCTGGCGCAGGGCGGCTCCGCAGTCGCAGCGCTGGAGATCGCGCCGGCTCACCAGGGTGCGGCCGCAGCCGTCACAGTACCAGACCGGAATCCGGTGGCCCCACCAGAGCTGGCGGCTGATGCACCAGTCCCGGATGTTCTCCATCCAGTTGGCGTACTCCTGGCCCCGCCGCTCGGGAATGAAGTGGAGCCGACCCCGCCGGTACGCCTCGAGCGCGGGACGGGCGAGCGGCTCCATCTTCACGAACCACTGGTCGGAAAGCCGCGGCTCCACCACCGTCTCGCAGCGGTAGCAGTGCCCCACCGCGTGCCGGTGGGACTCCACCTTCTCCAGCAGGCCGAGCTCCTCGAATTCGCGCACCACCCGGCGCCGGGCCTCGAAGCGGTCGAGCCCCTGGAAGCGCTGCGGCACGGTCTCGCTCATGCGCGCTTCCGGCGTGAAGATGTCGATGACCGGGAGCCGATGGCGCTGCCCGATCTCGAAGTCGAGCGGGTCGTGGGCCGGCGTCACCTTGACCGCTCCGGTGCCGAACGCGCGGTCGACCGCATCATCTCCGACGATGGGGATGTCGCGGTCGGCCAGTGGGAGCCGCACCGAGCGGCCGATGAGGGCGCGGAACCGTGGATCGTCGGGGTGCACGGCGACGGCGGTATCGCCCAGCATCGTCTCCGGCCGGGTGGTGGCGACGGTGATGTGGCCCGGACCGTCCGCCAGCGGATAGCGCAGGTGCCAGATGCGTCCGTCCACCTCTTCCTTTTCCGCCTCCTCGTTGGAGAGGGCGGTGAGGCACCGCGGGCACCAGTTGATGATGTACTTGCCGCGGTAGATGAGTCCCTTCTCGTACAGGCGGACGAACACCTCGCGCACCGCGTGGGAACGGGTCTGGTCCAGCGTGAAGTAGGTCCGGGTCCAGTCGGCGCTCGCCCCGATGGCCTTGAGCTGCTCCAGGATGGCGCCGCCGGTCTCGGTCACGAACGCCCACACCCGCCGCACGAACTCTTCCCGTCCGACGTCGAATCGGGTCTTTCCCTCCTGGGCGAGGAGCCGTTCCACCACGTTCTGCGTTGCGATGCCGGCGTGGTCGGTGCCGGGCAACCAGAGCGTCGGCCGACCGCGCATCCGCTCGAAGCGCACCAGCACGTCCTGCACGGTGTCGTTGAGGCCGTGACCCATGTGCAGGACGGCGGTGACATTGGGGGGCGGCATCATGATCACGTAGGGCGCGGCCGCCCGCGGCCCCGCCTCGGGCGCGAAACAGCCCTGCTCGAGCCAGAACCGGTAAAGGTCGGATTCGATGGCGGCGGGATTGTACTGCGGTGAGAGCGGCTCGCTCATGCGGACTGGGGATTCCGAGGAGGTGCGGGCCGCGCGGCGTCATCTTCGCCGTGGACCAGCACGCAGTTGACGAGCTGCTCGATGCCGTGCGCTTCGGCAACGAGGCGCGCGGCCCGGGTGCGGAGGCGGCGGTCCGGTACCCAGCCGTGCAGTTCCACCGCGCCGGACCCGACGGCCAGCGGCCGCAAGTCGAGGCTGTGGAGCTCGGGGTCGGACTCGAGGGCCAGGACCGCGACCTCGGCCGTCTCCGCGGCGGTCAGTCGGCGCGCGGGACGACGGGCCAGTCGCGAAAGCGTCCGGCGGGCCAGGGCGGGGTCGGGAGCTCCGAGCCACTCGCCGAGCGCGAGACCGGCCGCGATCCCGACCACGGCGCCGAGCAGGGTCCAGGCTACGAGTTCGGAGGCGGAGGGACGTCGCATGTGGTTCGATTCACTGTGACTTACGCGGCTCGTCGAGGAGCGGTTAACTTAACACCATGAGCGATGAAAATCCGCGTGTTACGGTGCGAGAGAGCTGGCGCTGGATGGCTCTCGCCCTCCTGTTTCTCGGGCTCCTCGGAGCCTATTTCGTCTACTCGCCCCGCGTCCCTCCGGTGATCAACCCGGCCCAGAACACGGAGTGACGGTGCGTACCATCCGACTGACCCTGCCCGACCAGAGTGTCCGGGAGGTGCCCGCTGGTACCACCAGCCGCAAAGTGGCTGAGGGCATCGGGCCCGGTCTCGCACGCGCTGCCCTCGCCGCGCGGGTGGATGGACAGATCCGCGATCTGGACCGTCCGCTCGAGCAGGACGCGACCTTCGCCATCCTGACCGACAAGGACCCGGCCGCGCTCGACGTGCTGCGCCACTCCGCCGCGCACATCCTGGCGACCGCGGTGCGGGAGCTCTACCCCAGGGCGGGCATCGGCTTCGGCCCGCCCATCGAAGACGGGTTCTACTACGACTTCGCCGTGGAACAGCCCTTTACACCCGAGGACCTGGCCCGGATCGAAGCCAGGATGGCCGAGGTCGCGGCGAAGGACTACCCCTTCGTCCGCGAAGAGGTCTCGCGGGAGGAAGCCAACCGGCGGTTCAAGGACGATCCACTCAAGCTGGAGCGGATCGCGGACCTGGGCGACGACGAGGTGATCTCGATCTACACCGACGGCCCCTTCGTCGATCTGTGCCGCGGGCCGCATGTGCCGAGCACCGCGCGGCTCAAGCACTTCAAGCTGCTGCACGGGGCGGGCGCCTACTGGCGTGGCGACTCTCGCCGGCAGATGCTGCAGCGGATCTACGGCACGGCATGGTTCAAGAAGGAGGACCTCGAGGCCTACCTGCACCGGCTCGAGGAAGCGAAGAAGCGCGATCACCGCAAGCTGGGCCGGGAGCTGGGGCTCTTCCTCTTTCACCCCTATTCGCCCGGGGCGGCGTTCTGGACCAGCGCCGGCACGACGCTCTATCGGGTGGTGAACGACTACATCCGGGAGCTGCAGGACCGGCACGGCTATCAGGAGATCAAGACCCCTCTCCTTTATAACAAGGGACTGTGGGAGACGTCCGGGCACTGGGGGAAGTACCGCGAGCACATGTTCCTCGTGCTCGACTCCGAGACCGGCGAGCACGACTTCGGCCTCAAGCCGATGAACTGCCCCAGTCACTACCTCCTCTATGGCAGCGAAAAGCACTCCTACAAGGAGCTGCCGATCCGCTTCGCGACCTTCGATGTGCTGCACCGGAACGAAGTGACGGGCGCGCTGGCCGGGCTCACCCGGGTGCGCCAGTTCCAGCAGGACGACTGTCACATCTTCCTGATGGACCGGCAGATCGAGGCGGAGGTCAAGGAAATCGCGGAGATGATCCTCGAGGTCTACCAGACCTTCGGGCTTACCGCGACCGCGAAGTTCGCCACCCGACCCGAGGTGCGGATCGGCGATGACGCGCTCTGGGACCAGGCCGAGGCCAACCTCGAGGCCGCGCTCAAGTCGACCGGACTCCCGTACGAGCTCAAGGCGGGGGACGGCGCATTCTACGGCCCCAAGATCGACTTCGATGTCTCCGACTCCATCGGACGGAAGTGGCAGCTCGGCACCATTCAGCTGGACTACAACGCCCCTGAGCGGTTCAACCTGACCTACGTGGGCGAGGACAATCACGAGCATCGGCCGGTCGTCATCCACCGCGCGATGTGCGGGAGCTTCGAGCGTTTCATCGCGATCCTGATCGAGCACTTTGCGGGAGCGTTCCCCCTCTGGCTTTCTCCGGAGCAGGCGCGCGTGCTGCCCATCTCAGATCAGCAGGCGGCGGCCGCCGGGCGGGTGCATGCCACCCTCCGCCAGGCGGGGATACGGGCCACGCTGGACGCGGGAAGCCAGACCCTCAACTACCGGATTCGCGAGGGCGAGGTTCAGAAGGTTCCCTACATGGCCATCGTCGGCCAGCGCGAGGCGGAGGCCGACACCGTGGCGGTGCGGGTGCGCGGTGCGGGGAACAAGCAGGAGATTCTCCCGCTGGAGTCGTTCGTGGCCCGCCTCAAGGCCGAAATCGCGTCCCGCGCCCTCAAGCCTTGAGATCTCGGGAGTGGCCGCGCCTTCGGCTGGTGCTCCCGCCCTCAGGTCTCCCGAGTTCGGCCTCGCGGTCGGGCTCGTGCTTGGGAGATTCGCGTTCGGCATGCGGGATCTGCATTACGGGTACTGGGAGCCGGATCTCCCCGTCACGCCGGAGAACCTGGGCCGCGCCCAGACCCGGTATACCGATCTCCTGATCGCGGACATCCCGTCCGGAGTCCATTCCATCCTCGACATCGGCTGCGGCGCCGGACACACGGCCGCCCGTCTGCTCGATCTCGGCTATCGCGTGGACTGCGTCTCTCCCAACCCTTTTCTCACCCGGGAAGCGCGCGCTCTCCTGGGAGCGCGTGCCCGGGTGTTCGAGAGCAGGTTCGAAACGCTGGACCTCGACGGCAGTTACGATCTCCTTCTCTTCAGCGAGAGCTTTCTCTTCATGGCCTCGGGCCCAGCCCTGGCCCGGGCGCGCGCTCTGCTCCAGCCGGGCGGATACCTCCTGATCTCGGACCTGTTCCGGCTCCCCACCGCCTCCAGGGGGCCCATCGGCGGGGGCAAGGACCTGGAGGCCCACCGGGCCCTCATGGCCACCACCCCCTTTCGGCTGCTCCGCGACACCGACCTCACTGATGGCATCGCGCCTACCTTCGATCTCCTGAGCCGGGCCTACGTCGAGGCGATCGAGCCCACCTACCGGCTGGTCGAGGCGCGTGTCGCGGCCGAGCATCCTTGGTGGTTCCGGGTGCTCCGACTCGGCTTCGGGAGGGCGCTCCGGCGTTACGAGGCCAAGCACTTCTCCGGCGAGCGCGATGCGGCGCACTTTCGCCGCTACAAGTCCTACCGACGGATGCTGTACCGGCTGGAGCCCGCCCCGGGGTGAGCCGTCCGAACGTTGTATACCTATGCAGCCCCGGCGTCGCTCCTGCCCCTAGGTGGCCGCACTGCCTATACTTCCGCATGGCGGCCGGCCTCACCCTGAGGCCCGGGCCTCGTCCCTGAATCCAATTGGTCGTGTCAGACGCTACTACACCTGTCATCCTGGCGGCCTGTCGGACGCCGATCGGCAAGTTCCTGGGCGGGCTCGGCACCCTGACGGCCCCGCAGCTGGGAGCAATCGTCATCCGGGAGGCCCTCAAGCGCTCGGGGGTTGCCCTGGAGGCGGTCGACGAGGTGGTGATGGGGCAGGTGATTCAGGGGGGAAGTGGCCAGGCGCCGGCCCGGCAGGCCGCGATTCACGGGGGGGTGCCGGCGTCGGTTCCCGCCATGACGATCAACAAGGTCTGTGGCTCCGGGCTCAAGGCCGTCATGCTGGCGGCCCAGAGCATCAGGGCGGGGGATGCCCAGTGTGTCGTCGCCGGCGGCCAGGAGTCGATGTCCTCCGCTCCGTTCTATCTGTTCGGTCACCGCACCGGAGTGAAGGCGGGGAACCAGACGCTGATCGACGGCATGATCCACGACGGACTCTGGGATTCCTTCGGCCAGAACCACATGGGCGAGTATGCGGAGTACACGGCCGAAAAGGCCAAGGTCACGCGGGCCGAGCAGGATGAATTCGCGGTGGCGAGCCACGGGAAGGCGGTGGCCGCGCAGGAGGCGGGGCGGTTCGCCTCCGAGATCGTCCCCGTCGAGATTGCTGGCAAGGCTGGTCCGACCGTAATCGCCGCCGACGAGTCGCCCCGGAAAGACACCAGTCTGGCCGCGCTTTCCAAGCTCAAGCCGGCCTTCCGCGCCGGCGGCACCGTGACGGCGGGGAACGCCCCCGGGCTCAACGATGGCGCCAGCGCGCTGGTGGTGGCGTCGCTGGCGTTCGCGCGGGCCCACAAGCTCAAGCCGCTCGCGCGGATCACTGCCTACGCGACCGGGGGCGGCGAGCCCCGGGACCTGTTCTTCGCTCCCATTCTCGCGGTACAGAACTTGATGAAGAAGGCCGGGACGAGCATCTCCCAGTACGAGTTGATCGAGGCCAACGAGGCCTTTGCCGTGCAGGCGATCGCCGACGGGCGGGCCCTCGGATGGGATTGGGATCGGGTGAACGTCAACGGCGGGGCGGTGGCCCTCGGGCATCCCATCGGGGCCAGCGGCGCCCGCGTGCTGACGACCCTCCTCTACGCCCTCAAGGATCGGAACCAGACCACCGGCCTCGCCACGCTGTGTCTGGGCGGGGGCAACGCGGTCGCGCTGTCCGTCGAAAGGATGTGAGCCGATGTCGAATCCAGTTCCGCTTCCTCCTCGGAATTCCGCGGCCGTGGGCGCGCCTGGACGTCGCTCGTCCGGAGTCACGCCGATTCCGGCGCGGCCCCTCTGGAGTCGGGTTCCCCTGGCGTGGCCGCTCACCCTGCTTGCCGCGGCCGCCCTGGTAGCCCTGTCCGCTCAGGTGGCGGTGCCGGTCCCGTTCTCTCCCGTTCCGCTCACTCTGCAGGGCCTGGCGGTCCTGCTGGTGGGAGGCCTGTTCGGCTCCGCAATCGGCGCGGGCGCCCTGGTCATCTACCTGGTGGCGGGTGCCTTCGGGGCGCCGGTCTTCGCGCCGATGGGGCCGCCCGGACTGGCGCGGCTGGCCGGCCCGACCGGAGGCTACCTGCTCGCCTTTCCTGTCGCAGCGATCCTGGTCGGCTGGGTGGCTCAGCGCGGACACTTCGCGCGCTGTCTCCTCGCCACCGTGCTCGGGATGGCGGCCATCTACCTCGGTGGATGGGCGCAACTCACGATTCTCACCGGCCAGGCCCGCCACGCGCTGGCGATCGGCGTCATCCCGTTCCTCCTCCAGGACTCGCTCAAGGTGGGACTCGCCGCCGTGATCCTCTGGCGCGGCCACCACGCGCTTCGCCTGCGGTCGTGACCGAACCCGTCGGGGACGGGAGAACCTCCCCGCTCGAGGCGGTGGGGTGGACGGCGCTCTACCTCGTCACCGGGGCCGCCCTCACGATCGCGCTGTCGCTGGGGATGATCCTGCTCACCGGTGGGCCACGCTCGCCGGCCGATTCGCCGCGGAACCTGGCCATCCAGACCGCGGCGGGTCTCCTCGGATACGGCTTTCTCACCTGGGCCATCGGGCTCCGCACCCTTCGCCTGACCGTGGCCGATCTGCGCTGGAGTCCCTTGAGCGAGGCGGGGCGGGGGTTCGGGCGCGGGTTCGTGCTCGGCGCGGTGCCCGCGATTCTGGCCGTGGGCCTGGCGCTGGTTGCTGGCCAGTCGGTGCTCACCCGCGATCAGGGAAGCGCCGGTCTCTATCTCGAGCGCCTGGCTCTCACGGCGATGCTCCTGGCCCCCGCCGCCCTGCTGGAAGAGATCATCTTCCGTGGCGTCGGTCAGGTGGTGCTGGCTCGGGCCATCGGGCGACTGCCGGCGATTCTCTGCCTGTCCGCTCCGTTCGCCCTGGCGCACCTGCTCAATCCGAACGGCACCGTGCTCGGCTTCCTCAACATCGGGTTTGCCGGCATCCTCCTCGGCATCGCCTTCTACATGCCGGGTGGCATCTGGAGCGCCTGGGGCGTCCATCTGGGCTGGAACATGGGGCTCGCGGCGCTGGACGCTCCGGTGAGCGGGCTGCCGTTCCGTATCCCCGTGGTGGATTACGTGCCCGGTGGACCGGGCTGGCTCACCGGCGGGCGCTTCGGCCCGGAGGGGGGGCTCGTAGCCACGTTGGCCATCGCGCTGGCGACGACCATTGCGTGGCGTCGGCGAACGAAGGAGCGGACGTGAAAGTTCTGGTGGTCGGCGCCGGGACGATGGGCAATGGCATCAGCCAGGTCTTCGCCGCGGCGGGGCATTCGGTCACCATGGTGGACGTCTCCGCGGACGCTCTGGACCGGGGCTTCGCGACCGTCCGGGGCAGCCTGGGCCGGCTGGTGAAGAAGGGGACACTTACCGAAGCCGCCATGGCCGAGACGATCGGGCGGATCGGGGTGGCTACCAGTGTCGCCGATGTGCACGGGGTTGAGTTCGCGGTGGAGGCCGCGACCGAGAACCCGGAGCTCAAGTACCGGATCTTCCAGCAGCTCGACCAGAGCTGCGGGCCCGGAGTGATCCTCGCGACCAACACCAGTTCGATCTCGATCACCTCGATTGGCGCCCGCACCCGACGTCCCCAGCAGGTGATCGGGATGCATTTCATGAACCCGGTGCCCGTCATGCAGCTGGTGGAGGTGATCCGGGGCCAGACCACCGACGACGCCACGACACGAACGGTGATAGACCTGGCGCGGGCCCTGGGCAAGACGCCGGTTGAGGTGAACGACTATCCGGGCTTTGTCAGCAACCGGGTGCTCATGCCGATGATCAACGAGGCGATCTTCTGCGTGATGGAGGGCGTGGCTACCACCGAGGCGGTGGACACGGTCATGAAGCTGGGCATGGCGCATCCGATGGGACCGCTCACCCTGGCCGACCTCATCGGGCTCGATACCTGCCTGGCCATCCTCGAAGTGCTGCACCAGGGCCTGGGCGACGACAAGTACCGACCCTGTCCGCTGCTGCGGCGGATGGTCGCGGCGGGGCAATTGGGCAGGAAGACCGGCCGCGGGTTCTACGTGTACGATTCCCCCCGGTAGCCCGGGAACGAGGAGCCGATCGTGGACGCCTTCAAAGCCATGAGCACCTACGCGCACGAGCAGCTGGTGCTGTGTCACGAGCCGTCATGCGGATACTTCGGCATCATCGCCATTCATGACACTACCCTGGGGCCGGCGCTGGGCGGCACGCGCTTCTGGCACTACGCGACGACCGAGGAGGCGATCACCGACGCGCTGCGCCTGGCCCGCGGGATGAGCTACAAGTCGGCGGTGGCGGGACTCAACCTGGGCGGTGGCAAGGCGGTCATCGTCGGCGATCACCATCGGAAGGACCGCGAAGCGTTGTTCCGCGCGCACGGCCGGTTCATCGAATCGCTCAAGGGGCGCTACATTACCGCCGAGGACGTGGGCACGAGTCCGGCGGACATGGAGTACGTCCGGATGGAGACGTCCAGCGTGGCCGGCCTGCACGGGCGCTCCGGCGATCCGTCACCGGTGACGGCCTACGGGGTCTACGTGGGGATGAAGGCGGCGGCCAAGGAGCGGTGGGGCTCGGACAGCCTCAGCAACCGCAAGATCCTGGTGCAGGGATGCGGCAACGTGGCGCGGTCGCTGTGCGACCACCTGCACGCGGAAGGGGCCCGGCTGGTGGTCACGGATATAGAGCCCGAGAAGG
The DNA here is from genome assembly GCA_035501775.1 of Gemmatimonadales bacterium. GTDB lineage: Bacteria > Gemmatimonadota > Gemmatimonadetes > Gemmatimonadales > GWC2-71-9 > JADJOM01. The sequence continues at coordinate 9,872 of DATJVM010000036.1, forward strand.
TCCAGATGGTGGTCCGTGCCACAGGGGCCGAGGCGGCCAAGCCGGAGGCGATCTACGACATTCCCGCCGACATCTATTCCCCCAACGCGCTTGGCGCCACGGTCAACGACGATACCCTGCGGCGGCTCAAGGTGGAGGTCATCGCCGGCGGGGCCAACAACCAGCTGGCCGAAGAGCGGCATGGAGACGAGTTGGAGCGCAAGGGTCTCCTGTACGCCCCCGACTACGTGATCAACGGGGGTGGGGTCATCAACGTGTACGGGGAGCTGATGGGGTGGGACCACGACCGGGCCAAGCGGAAGGCGGGGCAGATCTACGACACGCTGCTGAGCATCTTCGCCACGGCCCGGGCCCAGAAGATTCCGACCTACCGGGCGGCCGATCACGTGGCGGAGGCGCGGATCGGCGCGGTCGGGACGATTGCCGGGATCCGGGTATGAACTGCGGGGGAAGGGGAAAAGGGAAAGGGATGGTGGCCTCGCCGCCCCGGGCCCTTACGCCGCAGGCTGCATTTTTATACACTTCCGATGTCTGAACGGATTCCCATCGGCGCCGATCACGCCGGGTTCGCGCTCAAGGAACTGGTCAAGGCGGAGCTCCAGTCCCTGGGTTACGAGCCGGTGGACATCGGGACCCATTCGGGCGATTCCACCGATTACCCCGATTTCGCGCATCCGGTGGCCTCCAGCGTCGAGCTGGGCGAGGCACGGCGCGGGGTGCTGCTGTGCGGTACCGGTCTCGGCATGGCCTATGCCGCCAACCGGCACCACGGCGTGCGGGCCGCGGTGGCGTGGACGCCGGAGATCGCCCGGCTGGCGCGCGCGCACAACGATGCCAATGTACTGGTGCTGCCGGCGCGGTTCGTGACCGAGCAGCAGGGGCTGGCGATTCTCCGGGCCTGGCTGGACGAGCCCTTCGAGGGCGGCCGCCACGAGCGCCGGGTACAGAAGATCGAACCCTGATTCTGGAGAGGGCATGTCGCTCGACCACAACGCTTCGCTTCGTCAGGCCGACCCGGCGGTGGCCAAGTTGATCGACGCCGAACTGCATCGGCAGCAGAACGGCCTCGAGCTGATCGCCAGTGAGAACTTCGCGAGCCGCGCCGTGATCGATGCGATGGGCACGCCGCTCACCAACAAGTACGCCGAGGGCTACCCCGGAAAGCGTTACTACGGCGGGTGCGAGGTGGTGGACCAGGTGGAGCAGCTCGCGATCGACCGGGCCAAGCAGCTGTTCGGTTCCGAGCACGCCAACGTGCAGCCGCACAGCGGCGCGCAGGCGAACTTCGCCGCCTTCATGGCGCTGGCCAAGCCCGGCGAGACGATCATGGGGCTCGCGCTGCCGCACGGCGGACACCTCTCGCACGGCGCGGCGGTCAATCACAGCGGCACCGTCTGGCGGGCCGTGCAGTATGGCGTCAACCCCGCCACCGGCCGGATCGACTACGACCAGGTGCGCGACATGGCGCGCCGGGAGCGGCCCAAGATCCTGATCGCCGGCGGGAGCGCCTACGCCCGGATCATCGATTTCGCGGCCTTCCGCTCCATCGCCGACGAGGTGGGGGGCTACCTCCTTGTCGACATGGCCCATTTCGCCGGACTGGTGGCCGGCGGCATACACCCCTCGCCGGTCCCCCACGCCCAGGTGGTTACCAGCACCACGCACAAGACCCTGCGGGGGCCGCGGGCGGGGTTCATCCTCTGCCTCCAGGAGCTGGCGGCGGCGGTGAACAAGTCGGTCTTCCCGGGGACCCAGGGCGGGCCCCTGGAGCACGTGATCGCCGCCAAGGCCGTCGCCTTTGGCGAGGCGCTGACTGCCGATTTCAAGCTCTACGCCAGGCAGGTCGTGGACAACGCCCAGACCCTCGCGGAAGCGATGGTCGAACGCGGCTTCGCCATCGTGTCCGGGGGCACCGACACCCATCTCATGCTGGTGGACCTGCGGCCCAAGGGGCTCACCGGTAAGGAAGCCGAGGCGCTGCTGGGGAAGGCGGAAATCACGGTGAACAAGAACACCATTCCGGACGATCCGCAGTCGCCGTTCGTCACCAGCGGGATCCGGCTCGGGACCCCGGCGCTTACCACGCGCGGCATGGGGCGGGACGAATTCCGACGCATTGCCAGGATGATCGACGACGTGCTGACCAAACGGGATGAGGGCACCATCGCCCGTGTCAAGGGCGAAGTCCGGGAACTGACCCGGGTATTCCCGCTCTACCTCCCCCGTCGAGCTTGATTCGACGCGGTTCGGGGCCTAGCTTCGCTCAGGAACCCGAACCACGATCCTGATTCCGTGCCATGAACGATCTTCAGTTCTCCACCGACGTGCTGACGCGGCTGCGCGCCCAGGACGATCGCTATGACGAACGAGCCTATCTCTTCGTCCTGGCGGCGATCGAGTTCCTGCAGTCGCGGCTGCCAGTGCGCCGGCATGTGTCGGGAGCAGAACTGTCCTGGGCCTGCCGCGATTTCGCCGTGCGGCAGTTCGGGCTCCTGGCGCCCGAGGTGCTGGGCTTCTGGGGTGTGCGCCGCACGGACGATTTCGGACGAATCGTCTTTCTGCTGGTGCGGGCCGGCCTGCTCTCCACGCAACCCTCCGATCGTGAAGAGGACTTCGCCGGCGTCTATGACTTCAGTGCCGCGTTCGCCGAGCCGTACGCGTGGGAAGGCGTGGCGGCGCTCGGCGCCGGCGGCACGGCTCCGGAGTAACTCCCTCTCTCGTCTGTTGGCGGCCCCGGCGCCCGGCTCCGGGCCCCTCCGCGAACTCCTTCCGTCAGGCGCCTCCCCGGCACTCACATGATCCTCCCCGTGCTCACCCCGGACGAATCCGCCGCCTGGGATCGTCGCGCGGAGGCCGAAGGGATTCCCCTCGCAACGCTGATGGATGCGGCGGGTCGCGCCGTGGCGGAGGTGCTCGGGGTCCGGTTCGGAGATCGGCTCCCCAACGGCGTGGTGGTCGTGGCCGGGCCGGGGAACAACGGCGGGGACGGCTGGGTGGTGGCGCGGGCGCTGCACCGGCTGGGCGCGCCGGTCTTCGTGGCGCCGGTCCCGGGAGAGGGGTCCGCGCTCAATCGTCAGATGGCCACCCTCGCCCGACGCGAAGGGGTCCGAGTGGTCGAACCGGATGGCCCCTGGCCGGCGGTCGCGCTCGGCGTGGATGCCTTGCTTGGGACTGGCGCCAAGGGCGCCCTCCGAGGCCCGGTCCTGTCGCTCGTGGAGCGACTCACTGAGCTGGCCCTGCCCGTCGTGGCCGTGGATGGGCCAACCGGTCTCGATCTCGCCAACGGAACGACCCACGGCCCCGTCATCAGCGCGGCTCTCACCGTGACGTTCGGCGGGCTCCGCCGCGGGCATCTCCTGGCCCGCGACGAGTGCGGCGAGGTGGTGGTGGTCGACATCGGGCACCCGGCGCCGGATCCGGCCTGGCCCACCTTCTGGTCTGATCTCGACTGCGCCCGCCTGCAGGAGCGGTTCGGGTCGCGCGACCACAAGGGTACCCGCGGGCACGTGGTGGTGATCGGCGGCGATACCGGGATGAGTGGCGCGCTGCGCCTCTCCTCGCGCGCGGCCTTCGCCGCCGGAGCGGGTCTCGTCCACGCCGTCGGCCCACCCGACACGATCGACGCCCTGATCACCGCCGAACCGGATCTCCAGACCCTGAGACATGGCTTCGAGGCGCCGCTGAGCCCCGCGCTCCTGGCGCTGATCGAGCGGGGGGATACCCTGGTGATCGGTCCCGGGCTGGGCCGCGCCCCGTCACGACTCGAGTTCGTGAGCGCGGTCATGGAGCGGGGCCGGAGCGTGGTTCTCGATGCCGACGCGCTCAATGCGTTCGCCGGCGACTCCTCGCGGCTCCGCGCGCTGGCCCAGGGGCGACGGGTAATCCTGACGCCGCATCCGGGCGAGTTCCGACGGCTGTTCCCGCAACACTCCGATGGCGCCGAGTATGATCCGTGGACCGCCGCGGCTCGCGCCGCGGCCGACTCGGGGTGCACCGTGCTCCTCAAGGGCGTTCCCACGGTCATTGCGCCACCGGTTGGCACGTTGCTCACCACCGCCGCGGGCAATCCCGGGCTGGCTACGGGCGGCAGCGGCGATGTGCTGAGCGGGCTGATCGGTACCCTGCTGGTTCAGATCGAGCATCCGGCCAGCGCGGCCGCGGTGGGCGCGGAGGCGCTGGGACGCGCGGCGGACCTGGCGGCCCGCCGAGTAACCGTCCGTGGGCTGCGCCCCATGGATGTGATCGCCGCGCTCCCGGACGTGTGGCGGGCCTGGGAGGCAATGCGTCGGGTGCGGCCCGCTGTTCGCCCACCGCTTCAGCTGGAGCTGGAGGCGCCGCAACGATGGTGAGATCCGCCGCGCTGGCCACGCTCCTCCTGGCCGGTGCGGCCTCGGCTCGACGTGCAGCGGCACAGGGGCGCGACTGGTCGCCGGACGATCGCACCATCATCGGCGATTGCAACCACGTCCTGGCCGTTGCCGTCTCGCGCGACCGGGTCTACGTGGTTTGCCCGAGCACCCTTCTGGAGTGGGACCCGGCGAGCCGCCGCTGGACCGGGTCCTGGTCGCCTCCCGCGCCCCAGCTGCTGAGCGGGGTGGCGGGTGCACTGGCCGATCCGCTCGATGGCAGCGTGTGGCTGGTGGCTTCCCAGGGGTGGGCTCGCTTCGATCCGGCGCTCCGCCAGTGGGACCAGGGCACCGTCCCCGCGGGCGTGATGGAGGGTGTGCTCGACGGAGCAGCTCCCGGCTCGGGCCTCTATCTGCGCACCGCCGCGGGCTGGTATCTGGCAGGACGGGGCGGATTCGCGCACCCGGCCACACCACCACTCCGCCCGGTCCGCATCGCTGCTGTCAGCGACGCATTCCGAGCCAATCCGGCAATCCAGGCCAACAGCAGCTTTCTCCTCGCCAGAACCCGCCTCCACGCGGTTCAGTACACCGCGGCCGCTCAGTCGGACGGCTTCACCGGCCGTGGCTGGTATGTCGGCACGACCGGTGTCGGCTTGCTGTATTTCCCCGAGGGCGCGGCACTTCCCGACGTGATTCCCTGCGGGTTGCCCACCGGGCGAGTGACGGCGGTGTTCGCGGCTCCAGGCGGGGTATGGGCTGCCACCGAACGCACGGCCGCGGCCGATCCGGGCCTCACTTTCGTACCGAGTGACCTCGGGTCGTTCGAGACATTCCAGGGGCCGCCCGCAACCGGCCTTCCCTTCACGGCGGCGCGGCGTATCATCGGCCGGGAATCCGAGCTGTGGCTCGCGACCGACGTCGGTGTCCTGCGGGTGGCGCCGGCATCCGGCCAAGTCCAGCGTTACGACGCCGGTTCGCTTCCCGACCTCCCGGTGCTGGACCTCGCGCAGCGCCGGGGACGGGTCGTGGCGGCCACCGCGCGCGGGATTTCGGAGTACACCGATTCGACGGGCTTCGTGCGTCGGGCGCCGGAATTCCGCGATCCTGCCCTCGCCGTGGCCCTCGCGGTCGGGGACACGGTCTGGGTGGGCACGCAGCTGGGGCTCTTTGCCAGTTTCCCGGGCGATTCCGACCTCGAGCAGCCGGCGGCGATAGGCGAGTCCCAGACGCTCCGGGGGCCTGTCGTCGCTCTCGCCTGGCGCGGTGATACTCTGGTCGGCTTGCTAGCCGACCAGTTGCTCTGGCGTCCCCCCAACGGGGATCGATTCGTCCTGGGGCCACGGCTGCCCGGCACGCTGGGTCAGCTTCATGCCATTGTGAACGGGCCGGACGGGCTCTACATCGCGGGGAAGCTCGGTGTGGCGTTCCTGACTCTCGAGACCCCGTTTGCCGGTGCGCTCACCGTGCCGCGTGACATCCCCGGAGAGGTCACCGACATTGCCATCGATGACGACTATCTCTGGGTGGCCACGCGCGAAGGGCTGATGCGCTTCCGGCGTGAGCTGATCGGTCGATGACAAACCTCGATCTGGGCCCTGGCCGCGAGTTCGATCGCATCAGGCGCATCCTCGGCACGCTCGGTCCCCTGGCCCGCGGGGTTGGCGACGACTGCGCGCTGATCCCGGAGGCAGGGGGCCGGGGCACGCTCGTGGTGAGCGTCGACCTCTCGGTAGAGAACGTGCATTTCCGGCGGGACTGGCTCACCATGGAAGAGGTGGGTTGGCGGGCCGCCGCCGCCGCGCTGTCCGATCTCGCCGCCGAAGGCGCCGAGACCATTGGCGTGCTGGCGAGCGTCGGGGCGCCGGCGGAGAGTCCGGAGGAAGACCTCCTGGCCCTGATGGCCGGAGTCGGCGCGGCGGCCTACGAGGCGGGTGGGGCAGTGCTGGGCGGCGACCTGACCGCGAGCCCGCACTGGGTGGTGGATGTGACGGTGCTGGGGCGCGCCGAGCGGCCGGTGACGCGGGCCGGGGCGCGTCCGGGAGATGGTCTGTGGGTGACCGGCGCGCTGGGAGGGGCCAGGGCCGCGCTCGTGACCTGGCGCCAGGGTGGCGCTCCGACGCCTGAGGCGCGACATGCGTTCGTGCACCCGACTCCTCGCATCGAGGCGGGGCGCGCCCTGGCGCGGAGCGGCGCCCACGCCATGCTCGACATCAGCGACGGCCTGGGCGGCGATGCCGCGCATCTTGCCGCGGCTTCCGGTGTCATGGTCGAGGTCAACCTGGAGCGGGTGCCTGTGGCCAGCGCAGTGCCCGCCGTGGCCACGACCGCGGGCCTTCCCGCGGCGCAATTCGCCGCGCTGGGGGGCGAAGACTACGAGCTACTGGTGGCCCTGCCGGCCGCATTTGGCTCGGAGCAGGCGGCCAGGTTTGTGCGAGAGGTCGGCCTGCCGCTCACCCGGATCGGTGAGGTGCGCGGTGGATCGGGCACACGCTTTCAGCTTGGCGGCCGGACCGTCGCGCTGCCGGGCTACGATCACTTTGCATGATCGCGGCGATCCGCTACGTCCTCAGCATGTTCTTCTGCACGATCTGGCATGCCAGCCGGGTCATCCTCGCGGCGGCCCGAGGGGAGCGGCAGCAACCGGGCGGCATCTACGATCGGATCCCCACGGAGTACTGTCGGGACCTGCTCCGAATCAACCGGATCACCACCCGCGCGGTGGGTCTCTCCCACCTCGATGGCTTGGGGCCAGTCGTGTTCGTTGCCGACCACAAGTCGTGGTTCGACGTCCCGGCCTTGGTGGACGTCCTTCCCGGCTCGCTTCGCTTCGTGGCGAAGAAGGAGTTGGGCCGGGTTCCGCTCTTCGGGCAGGCGCTGCGTGCGGCAGGGCACATCGAGGTCGACCGGCACGATCCTGCCTCCGCGCATCTCGCGTACGAGAAGGCGGCCCGGGCCATCAAGGGTGGCTTGTCGGCGGTGGTGTTCGGCGAAGGCACCAGAAGCCGCGACGGGCGCCTGCACCAGCTCAAGAAGGGGCCGTTCGTCCTGGCGATCGCCGCGCAGGTGCCGGTGGTCCCGGTTCACGTCGAGGGCAGCGGCAAGGTGCTCCCCAAAGGGAGCATCAGGCCGCACCCGGGCCTGATCACCGTCCATGTCGGGGCGCCGATCCCGACGGCCGGGCTCACCTACGACGATCGCGACGCTCTGGCGCTCCGCACCCGGGAGGCGCTCGTCGGACTTGGAGCACACCCCTCGTCAGACCGTACCGCGCTGTAGCCGGAGGAATTACGTTCCCTCGGTCGACGCGCGGCTACCCCAACCCCAAGGATCATGTCCACCATCATCGAAGTGCACGGCCGTGAGATCATCGATAGCCGGGGGAACCCGACGGTTGAGGCGGAGGTGGTACTCTCGAGCGGGGCCACGGGGCGGGCCGCCGTGCCGAGCGGCGCTTCCACCGGCGAGCACGAAGCCGTCGAACTGAGAGACGGCGATCCCAAGCGGTACGGGGGGAAGGGGGTTCTGGACGCGGTACGGAACGTCAACGAAGCCATCGGGCCCCGTCTGGAAGGGATGGCGGCGGAGGACCAGGTCTCGATCGACCAGGAGATGCTGGACGTCGACGGAACACCGAACAAGAGCCACCTCGGCGCCAACGCGATTCTGGCCGTGTCGCTCGCCGTCGCACGCGCGGCGGCGCAGGATGCGGGGCTTCCGCTCTATCGGTACCTCGGCGGTCCGCTGGCACGGGTGCTGCCGGTCCCGATGATGAACATCCTGAACGGGGGCGCCCACTCCTCGAACAACGTGGACGTGCAGGAGTTCATGGTCGTGCCGATCGGGGCCGACACCTTTCCCGAGGGCCTGCGGATGGGGGTGGAGGTGTTCCATGCGCTGAAGAAGGTCCTGGCCAAGATGAAGCTCTCCACTTCAGTGGGCGACGAGGGCGGGTTCGCCCCGATGCTCCCCTCCAACGAGGCGGCACTCGATGTGGTGATGGAGGCCATCCGGGGGGCGGGGTTCGAGCCGGGGCGGGACGTCGCCATCGCGATCGACCCGGCGGCGTCGGAGTTCTACCAGGGCGGGGAGTACGTCTTCAAGAAGGGCGACGGCAGCCGGCGCCCCGCCTCGGGCATGGTGGATCTCTACGCCTCCTGGGTGGACCGCTATCCGATCGTCTCGATCGAGGATGGGCTCGCCGAGGACGACTGGGAGGGGTGGAAGCTCCTCACCAAGCGGCTGGGCGAGCGCTGCCAGCTGGTGGGGGACGACGTGTTCGTCACCAACGTGGATCGGCTGGGGCGGGGCATCGAAGAGGGCGTGGCCAACGCGGTGCTCATCAAGGTCAACCAGATCGGGACGCTCACCGAGACCCTCGAGTGCATCGAGATGGCCAAGACGGCCGGCTACGGCGCGGTGATCTCCCACCGGTCGGGCGAAACCGAGGACACCTTCATCGCCGACCTCGCGGTCGCGGTCGGAGTGGGGCAGATCAAGACCGGAAGCGCGAGCCGCACCGACCGCATTGCCAAGTACAACCAGCTGCTCCGGATCTCGGAGGAGCTGGGGGAGATCGCGCAGTACCCCGGCCGGGACATGTACGCGCTGTGACGAGAGGCCGGCTCGTGACGATCGTGGTGTTGTCGGGCGCGGTGCTGTACGGGCTCTTCGGCGGGGAGTACGGAACCTTCGACTGGCTCCAGCTCCGGCGCGAGGCGCGGGACGAGCAGGCCGCCATCGTGCGGCTCACGGCGGAGGTCGATTCGCTGAAGCGCTACGCGCACCGGGTCGAGACCGACCGCGCCTTTCAGGAACAGCTCGCCCGCGAGAAGTTCGGCATGATCCGCAAGGGGGAGTATCTCTACCGGATCGAGACCGACAGCCTTGACTCACCCTAGCGGCGGCCGCTAGGATTGGCCCACTTCGGCTGGGTAGCTCAGGTGGTTAGAGCACGGCACTCATAATGCCGGGGTCGGCGGTTCGAATCCGCCCCCAGCTATGCTCACGGGATGCGTGAGCCATGACCGGATTCGCCGTTCCGGTCGAATCCGCCCCCAGCTATCCTCGGAACCCTCGCACTCGCTTGGAGTTGCGGGGGCTCTTCCTTTTCCATCCCCCTCCACGTGCTCGTTCGATGGCACCACCAGAGACACCACGGCGCTTCAATTCCGCCGCCTGCCGCGCCGCGAGCTGCTCCCGCCAGTGATTCCATTCCACGTCATGCGGGATGAATCGCCCATACACCGGGAGCACCATCGTGCCGTCGACGTGCCCGAGCTGCCGCGCCACCAGCTCCACCGGGACGCCTGCCCGAAGGCTTTCGGTGGCCCAGTGGTGGCGAGCATCGTGGAACCGGAGGATCGGAAGCCCCAGCGCCCGCTGGCGCTCCCGGTGATGGTCCTGCACAAGCAACGGTCGAGGGACCGAAACACTCGCTCTCCAGGTGTGAGTGTCTCCAGCCACTGCACGATATGGGGCCATGCCCATTCGGCAACATAGGCAATTCGGTCCCGGCTGTGTGACTTGGTGCCTCTAGCTCTGACTGCCGCCATCAAGGCCCTCAACCGAGACATGAGGGACCCGGCGTTCACCGCAGACGTTCACGGCGAAGGTATCGGCGAGACGATCCCGAGGCGCTATTTGGCTTGGTACCTCTTCGAGCTATGCCGTCTTGGTCTCTGGCAGACCCAGTTAACGACTTGGCGACCCGAGATTGATCCTCGGAACCAGGCTAGACCGGAGGCCGCAGGTCTGCTGCTCGACCTGAAGGACCTCTACACGGAGGAGGAGGATCGCGCGGGCCTTGGGATGGTCGCCATGCTTGAGGGGAGCTTGGCTCCGTGGTTCAGGGGGGAGGCCAGACTGGATTACGACCGCCTCCGAGTGCTGGTCGGGTACGATCGAGCCTTGCCTCCACCGGGGATCCCTCATCCGCGGTACGAGGGACGGGAGTCGAGTCCAGTTCGTCTGATTCCACAGGTGGCCTTGGGGTGGGCAAAGTAGCGTGCTCGGAAAGACTCACCTCAGCTGAGGGAGTTCCGAATACGAGATCAAAATAGCGGTTTCCGCTACGTGAGGTCGTGACCCAGAATTGGTCTGCCGTGTGGCCTGTCTAGCTAACATGCTCGGGCACAACGTCTTAGGGGCGCCGATGTCTAAGGTGGTTTTGATCTTCCTAGGGTTTTACCTAACTGGCTTGCTTCACTGTCTCGCCGTAGCTTGTGATCGTTGGGGCCCTCGACCCGTATCTCCGGGAGATGGAGGACTTATGCCAAGTCAGGTCGTACAGATTCCAATTGAGAGCCTTCGAGTTGCCTCCGCGAACACGAGAAAGGACACGGACGCGGGACAAGAGGATTCCGGCCTAGTAGGACTCGCCCAGTCCATCAAAGAGAACGGGCTACTCAATCCAATAACCGTGTTCCAGCTGGAGGACGGCTCGTACGAGATCGTAGCAGGGCAGCGTCGATACTTAGCCTGCAAACAGATCGGACTAGCCTCAATTCCCGCCATCGTACGGGAGAGGGTCACTCCGGCGGGGGCAGTTGCTCTTTCGCTAATCGAGAATGTGCAGCGAGCCGATATGCACCCTCTTGATAAGGCGAACGCCTACAGGGAGCTCCGTGACCAGCATTCTGGAAACCTTCGCGACGTTTCCGAGGCCACGGGTGTCACGGTGGCCACTATTCAGAGATACCTGGATTTGCTAAGGTTGCCCGCCACACTACAGGCCGAATTGGGGACTGGCAAGGGTGCGGCGGGTGTAGGCGCTCTCTCGGCCCTAGCTAAGACCTTCACCAATCCCCAAGACATGGTGGAGGCGTATAACCAGGTCGGTGGGTTCACTCAGGACATCCAGGCCGAAATCCTCAAGCGAAGCGGCGGCAAGCTAGAGGCGCTGCCCGAGCTTGTTATGCAAGCTACTGAAGGGGCCTTCGACGTGAGGCGGTGCGGTTCGAGTGCCGCGGACTGTCCCCACATTCCAGATCAGCTGCGCCCAGCGCTACTTGAAGCGATCAAGGCACTGGAGCACGGTGATGGCCCAGGGGAGTCCTTAAGGTCAGCTGCAGCGAAGCATAAGAAGCGATTGCAGTGACTGGGTCCAAGTGCAGGAGACGACCGGTCCAAGTGGTCCCATTCAGTAGGCCCGTGCGCTTCCAGTTAATGCCCCACCTCGCGGGAGCAGCATCGTGACCCATCCGCTGGTGCCTGAGCGTCGCCTCGAGTACGCAGCTAGTCGAGCAATCGAGAGCTTCTTCATCAATGCGGGATATGACTGCGTCTCCTCCCCCCTTGCCCAGTTCTTTGAACAGTTCGTTCCAGCAGATTTCCTGTTTCAGCCTGGCGGATTGGTGAAGCTCTTTGGCATTCAATACAAAGTGCTTTATAACGGGTCCCCTGAGCATTGGCGGCTAGCCCAGCCTCAACGCACCGCCCTCCAGCGATTTCGGTGGATCTACTATGGACTTTCGGATTGTCGCGATGCTCGCGACCTACGCAATTCGCTTCATGCCCTACGTCTCAAGGAATCGGCCTTCCCCTACGCCCCCATAATGCACCAGTCGGCGGCACACCCCTATCGACGTTGGTGGTCCTTCTATGCGGACTTGGAGGCGTGCTCAACTGGAGTAAAGCTCGATGGTCCCCAGACGCTTCGCGACATTCTGGGTCCACTTCCCGACAGACGCTGGATTGCTCGCGAGGTAACAGATCTCATCGACATCTTTGTCATCAATCAATCTCAGAGGCTCTTCTCCCATGCAATGTTCCCGCCGGCTCAGTACCTCTAGCGACGGGGCACTTCGTCTATCCAATGAC
>DATJVM010000037.1:0-4679 GCA_035501775.1 Gemmatimonadales bacterium
GGTGCTGGTGGGGGTGTAGTTCCCGAGAAGATGGGTGGCGCCGGCATCCAGCTCGAGCACCGCGTCACCCCAGTTGGTCCTGCCGTCCCAGCGACCGTTGCCGGTGGCGACGAAGAGATTCCCGGTCGCGGAGTCCACCACGGCGCCCCCCCGTCCCCAGATGGCGGAGCCGCTCTCTCGGCACGAGGCCGGCTCGAGGAGGCCGGCGCGGTCGCTGCAGAGCGAGTTCCAGACGCTGGTGAGGCGCCCGTCCGCGGTGTCGAGGAGCGCCACGTGCCCCTGGTAGGGCGAGGCATCTCCGATGTAGCCGCCGGTGGTGACGATGACATGCCCACCATGGAGGTTCAGGGCCGACGCGATCTTCTCGCGCGATGGGAGGAGGGTGACCGCCGTGCTCCAGACTGCGCGCCCGTCCGCGACCGAGAGCTTCTCCACCCGGCCGCCCGGATTCGCGGCGTAGATGTATGCCCGCCCCGGGTCGGCCACCGGTGTGGCGGTCGTGACCTGCGCCGTCCCTTTCCAGCCGTCATAGCCCGCGGGCACGTGCCGCCAGAGGATGGTCCCCGAGTCGGCAGCGATGGCCTCGGTGATCCCGTACGACGTAGTGACGAAGAAGACATCGTGGACCGCCCCCTTCACCGAGACCCCGTGCAGGTAGATCGGCGAGGCGTCCACTATCCCGTCCAGGGTGACGCTCCGCGCGCGCAGCGCCCCGAGCTGGGCCGCGCCGATCCCGGCCGCCGCGGTGGAGACGTTGCTCCGCGACGGGTCGAAGCCGAACATGGGCCAGTCGTTGGCGCCGGCGGGGCCGGCGCTCGGCGCTTGGGCCGCGAGCATGACGGGCGCGAGCAGAAGGGCGAGCCCTGAGGTGCGCATTCGTATGGGCATGACGCTCAAGCTGATTGCCGGGCGGAAGGCTAGTGGGTGATGAGCGCGGCCCAGGGGACGTCGCTCCGCACCCCCTGCCAGACCTCGATCGGCCCGTGCAGCACGTCGGTGCCGGCGGAGGACGTCCCGAGAAGCACCGCGATGGCACTGTCCCGCCTGATAGGGATGTGGGACCGCCAGACCGGCTTCCCGTCGAGCGCCAGTCCGCAGGTGCCGTCGGGAAAGAGCTGCAGGCGAACCCGCAAGGGGCGCCCCCGACGCAGCGAGACCGGAGCGTGATAGAAGTAGGTCTGGTAATTGGCGCTCGCCCCGAGGGTCGAGTCCGTTCCGGGGCCTTCCAGGCCTGGGTAGCTGAATTCGCAGGAGCGGCCCCCGCCCTGGCGTTCGAGCGGCGGAAACTCCCCAGTGGTCATGTCCCACTTGCCCAGGGCTGCCGAATCGAGCCCCGAGACGAGGGCGATGCTCGCCCGCTGCCAGTGATACGAGGTGACCCGGTCCACGATCTTCACCTCCACCCCTATTCCCTGTGAGGCCGGCCAGTGCTCCCGGGTGAAGGCCCCGCTGGAGTACGACCCATCCCCTCCGTTGTCGAACGCCGCTCCTCCACCGGGCCACGGGCGAAGGTGAGGCTTCGGATCCCCGTAGGCGATCCAGTTCCTGGCGATGCCCTGCCTCCAGCTCTCGGACAACACCGTCCGTGCCGGGCTTTCCACGATGTCCAGAGTAAGGCTGTCATCGAGGCCCGCCACCGAGGCCGCAACTGTGACCCGGCCGGCCTTGAGGGGGCGAACCATGCCTGACGAGTCCACCCGCGCGATCGTCGTGTCCGAGACCCTCCAGCTGAGCGGAGCGTGCACGGTGGTTGTAATGCCCTCTTCGTCGATCCCGGCCACGTTCAGCTGGAATGGCGAATCGAACCCGATGGTCGCCGGGCGCGGTTGAAACTCGATGCGCCGGATGGTCTCGGCGGGCCGCCTCCCGGCGCTCCAGATGGGGAACAGCTCGGCGGGCGAATGGGTTTCTCCGTCGATCCGCCGCGCCGTCCCCGGGTTGGCCACGTCCATGACGTACCATTCCCAGCCAGCCCTGCCCCCGGGCCGGTCGGCAAGCGCGGCCAGCCAGCGTCGATCGGGGCTCAGGCTGGCCCGGAGCACGTGGTTGAAGATCTCGCGCGTCGTTCCATTCCGCACGTTCAGCGACTGGACGACGCCCTTATCGCCCGGATTCGCAAGGAGCAGCACCGTCTCCTCGTCCAGCCAGCCGAGTGACGTGTACTGGTTGGGAGGATTCTCGAAGCAGGCGGGTCGGGCCTCGAGCAACATCACCTTCCAGCAGATCGCGGAGCGCGCCCCACTCTGCCAGCTGTAGACTACCTCGAGCCCGTCCGGGGAGATGCTCGGGAAAAGATGCATGCCCGGATCGCTGGTGAGCTGCCGCACCGTGCCGCCGCCCAGGTCCTTCACGGCTAGCTGGTAATTGTCTTCCCTGCTGTATCGCGCCGTCGCGAAGACCAGATGCCGGCCCCCACGGCCGGGACCTGGATTGACGTCATCCCCCGGCCCTCCCGCGACGAGAGCGTGGTCGGACCGCGCGTCGGACCGGAAGATGTCCTGGGTGGCCGAGCCGCCCACGTTCTGGGTGTAGTACCAGCCCTTGCCGTCCGGCGCAGGGGTGAAGTCCATGATCCCATCCCGCTGGACCGGCAGTCCCACGTTCCTGGCGTGCGAGATGTCTATGGGCAGGTCCGGATCCCAGTCGCGCTGCTGCAGCGGCACTTCCACCACGGCGTCATTCGCCTGCTCGTGACGGTCCCAGAGGAAGAGCACCTGATCGGGGCGTTCCAGCCACGAGACGAGGCCCAGGCCGACTAACGCTACCACCGCGAGCGTCACCGCGAGCGCTACCGCCGGACGGCCCGCTCCGTACCGCAGCCGGTTGAGCCGGCCGAGCGAACTGGACAGAGCGTCCGCCTCGGCGGGAGGCCGGTCGCGCAGGAACTGGGACGCAAGGTGGCGGAGCCGCCGGTTGTCACCCACGCGGCGGGCGAGGCGGAGGTAGCGGAGATAGGCGTGCTGCAGCTCGCCGGTGAGGCCGGCGGCCGCGAGGTGCCGCGCCCCTCGCTCCAGGTCGGCCAGGGTCCGGTCCCCCGCGCCAGCGAAGAGTCGGCCCAGGCCGGCGTGCGCCTCGCGCCGCTGCTCCGGGGGCGCGGCCTCGACGGCCTGGGCGGCGATCTCGTCATGCGCAGGCCGCCATCCCTCGCCCGCGCGCTCCGCGAGCCCCCGCTGCTCGAGCAGCAGCAGGGCCGTCTCCACCGCCTCCGGCGTGCTCTCCCCCGACTGGCCCACCTGCTCCAGCGTGAGGGGAGTCCCGGCCGTGGCGAGGAGCAGGAGCGCCCAGCGTCCCTCCTGGTCCAGCGCCTCGATCCGGCTCCGGAGAGCCCGGCCCTCCCGCAGCTCACTCTCGAGCTGAACCGGAGCCGGCGAGCGCCACGCATTCCCCACCAGCTCGAGCAGGTTCCGGTCGATCGCGAGCTGCAGCGCTTCCAGGATGAGAAGCGGCGAGCCCCCGGTCACCGTCTTGAGGAGCGAGGGCAGCTCGGCTGCCCAGCGTTCCTCGGGGAGGCGCCCCAGGCTCACCAGCAGCTCGGTGACATCCGAAACCCCCAGCGGGTCGAGGATGACGCGATGGGTGTCCTGTCCCACCAGGTCGAGCCCGGCGATGGACCGCGCCGCCGTGACCACCAGGACGCGGCAGCTCTCGATCCGCTCGAGAACGGGGCGGAGCGCCTGGCGGGACAGGGCATCGGCCCAGTGCAGGTCGTCGAGGAGGAGGGCGAGCGGGTGCTCCTCGCTTATCGTGGCCAGGAGTTCGCCCAGCGCGGTGGAGCGGCGCCTAAGGGCGTCGTCTCCTGTAGCCGGATCGGTCGGGGCGCTGTAGCGGGCGGAGAGCGAGGCGTTGAGCGCTACCAGGACCCCGGCCGTCGCAGGCGAGACGCCGGCCGCGCCGGGCAGCTCGGCCAGCAGGCGCACCAGCTCGGCAAGGAAGGAGTAGGGGATTCCGCGGTCGCCGGGATTGGCGCGGAAGCTCACCACCGTGGCGCCGAGGCTCCGGAGCCGCCGCCGCGCATCGTGGAGGAGGCGGGTCTTGCCGTAGCCGGGCGGCGCCGAGACATGCAGGTGCTCACCGTGGGCGCGAGTGACCCGCCCCCAGGCGCCGATGACTGCTCCGAACTCCACCTCCCGCCCCACCAGCGCCGGCACCAGGGCCGGCCGCGGCTCGGCCCCGCTACCCGCGCCGCCCCCGCCGGCGTCTCCCGGGCCGCGTGGCCCCGACTCCGCATGCCGCTCCCGGCTCTGGGCGAGGAGTGCCGCGGTGGCGGGCTCGAGCTCGCGCCCCTCGTGGGCCAGCATGAGCGAGAGGGCGTTGGCCTCGAGGGCGAAGCCCAGCTCCTCCCCGCTCGCGAGATGCACCTCGAGCAGGAGCCGCCAGGCAGCTTCGTTCTGCCGGGCGCTGTCCCGGGCCCGGCGGGCCAGGGCCTGCGCGTCGCGGAAGCGCCCCTCCGAGAGCCAGACCCGCACCTGCCGCTCCGCGACCCGGAGGAAGATGGCGTGTAGCCGCTGTCGCTCGACGTCGGCCCAGTGCTCGAACTCCACGCTCCCCGGAGCGGCAAACCCCGCCAGGAACGGCCCGCCGTAGATCCGCACCGAGCGGCCCAGGTCTCCCCGGTCCACCGCCTCGAGAAAGCTGTCCCGGTCGAGCCGGAGATCGGCCCGGAGGGTGAGATCCAGCCC
>DATJVM010000038.1:0-10827 GCA_035501775.1 Gemmatimonadales bacterium
GTGGTGCCACTGCTGAGTGCCCACCCCGATGTCCTGAATCGGTTGCGCGGCGCGCTGGCGGAGCTGGGGATCCGTCATGCCACCATTCAGCTGGAATGCCTGGAAGGGTGTGACGACGTTGAGGCGGGCCCTGGCGCGCCTACTTTGGCGGAGGCGCATCACGGACACCGGCACTGAAAGGGCGGTAAGGCGGTAAGGCGGTAGGGCGGTAGGGCGGAAGAGGCGGAGAGGGGGAGAGGGGGAGGCCTCAGCGGTCGCGGGCTGGTCTCTGCCTTACCGAGCGATAGAGCAGCCACAACAGACCGCGAGCCTCCTGCCACAGGCTTACCGCCCTACCGCCCTACCGCCTTTCTGGAGTTCGGCCCACTCCCCTGCTTGAACAAACCCCGCGTCTCGAGCGCAACGGAGTAGATAATCCCCCTCAGCCATGCTCCCGAGGCTCACGTCGAGAAAGCGCCCGAACTCTGCTTTCCCTCTCCTGGCCGATCCTTCCACAACATTGGTTGGTACTGAAACAGCGGCACGTCGGATCTGTGCGACCAGTCCCAAACGCTCTTGCACTGGCCACGCTGTGGTAGCCAGGCAAACCCTCAGGGCGAAGGCCTGCACCTTGCGCCATGCTTCGAGGCGCTCATAGGGTTGCATGCCCGCCAAGGGTACCGGGCATCCGGGGCGACGCGGTACCGAAGGGATGTCCCAAGAGGCCACAAAACGCCTCCAGCCCTTCCCCCTCTCCGCGCTTTCCGTCTCTTCTCTTTTCTCCGCTCTTCCCCGCCCTTGCCCCGCCCTCACACCCTGTCTATATATGCCGCGCGGAAGCCGGCGCAGCGTTCGGCTCGACCGGGGATCGGTTGCATCCTGTGGCCGCCCCGGCGACACACGGCAGGTGAAGGACCCGATGGCCCAGACTCGTGACATTCGTAACATCGCGATCATCGCCCACGTGGATCATGGCAAGACGACCCTCGTGGACCAGATGCTGCGCCAGGCGGGCGCCTTCCGAGCCAATCAGCAGGTCGAGGAGCGGGTCATGGACTCGAACCCGCTCGAGCGGGAGCGGGGGATCACCATACTCGCCAAGAATACGGCGGTGCGGTGGGGTCAGACCAAGATCAACATCGTGGATACGCCGGGGCACGCCGACTTCGGCGGGGAAGTGGAGCGCATTCTCCGGATGGTGGATGGGGTGCTCATCCTGGTCGATGCGGCGGAGGGGCCGATGCCGCAGACCCGGTTCGTCACCCGGAAGGCGCTGGCCCTGGGACTGCAGCCGATTGTGGCGATCAACAAGATCGACCGGCAGGACGCGGAGCCGCTCCGGGTTCATGACGAGGTGCTCGGGCTGTTCATCGACCTGGAGGCGAGCCACGAGCAGCTGGACGCCCCTTTCCTCTATACATCCAGCCGGGCGGGGACGGCGACCGCCGACCTGTCCCGGCCCGGGACGGACCTCAAGCCGCTGTTCGAGACCATCCTGGCGCACGTGCCGCCGCCGCGAGGCGATGCGGCCGGCCCCTTCCAGATGCTCATCTCGACCTTGGACTTTTCCACCTTCGTCGGCCGCATGGGCATCGGCCGGATCGAGCGGGGGGAGCTGCGGGTCGGGCAGGAGGTGGCGCTGCTGCCCTTCGGCGATCCCGGGATGGTCACCGAGGGCATCCAGAAGGCTCGAGTCACCAAGCTGATGACCTTCGACGGCCTCAACAAGGTGGATGTGGAGGTCGCGACGGCCGGCGACATCGTGGTAATCGCCGGCGTGGAGGGGATCGAGATCGGCCGGACCATCACCGCAGTGGATCACCCGGAACGGCTCGAGGGTATCGCGGTGGAGGAGCCGACGATGTCGGTGGACTTCATCGTGAACAACAGCCCGTTCGCCGGACGCGAGGGGAAGTTCGTGACCAGCCGCCAGGTTCGAGACCGGCTGTACAAGGAGTTGGAGCGGAA
Organism: Gemmatimonadales bacterium; assembly: GCA_035501775.1. GTDB lineage: Bacteria > Gemmatimonadota > Gemmatimonadetes > Gemmatimonadales > GWC2-71-9 > JADJOM01. The sequence continues at coordinate 1,948 of DATJVM010000038.1, forward strand.
CGTGGCACTCCGGGTGGAAGACACGGAGAGCCCGGATACCTGGCAGGTCTCGGGGCGCGGTGAGCTGCATCTTGGCATCCTGATGGAGACCATGCGGCGGGAAGGCTTCGAGTTCCAGGTGTCACGCCCGCGGGTGATCACCAAGGTGGGCACGGAAGGCGAGCGACTCGAGCCGTACGAAGAGCTGATGGTGGACGTGCCGGAGGGCTACATCGGCACCGTGATCGAGAAGCTGGGTCCTCGGCGCGCCGAGCTGATCGAGATGAAGAACCCGGGGCAGGGGATGGTCCGGATGAGCTTCCGGATCCCCGCGCGCGGCCTGTTCGGGTACCGCTCGGAGTTCCTGACGGACACCCGGGGCACCGGGACGATTCATCATCGCTTTCTCGATTACGGGCCCTGGGCGGGCCCGTTGGCCGGGCGGAAGAACGGCGTCCTGGTGGCGGATCGGGTCGGGACGGCGGTGGGATTTGCCCTGTTCAATCTGCAGGAGCGGGCGCAGATGTTCGTCTCGCCGGGGGAGGAGGTGTATGAAGGGATGGTCTGCGGGGAGAACTCGCGCCCGGGGGACATGGACGTGAACGTGTCGAAGGAGAAGAAGCTCACCAACATGCGGACGACGGCATCGGACGAGAACATCCAGCTCGAGCCGCCGCGGCAGATCACGCTGGAGTATGCCCTCGAGTACATCGAGGAGGACGAGCTGATCGAGGTGACGCCGAAGGCGATCCGCCTGCGCAAGCGGGCGCTGGCGGCGACGGAGCGCAAGAAGATGGCCCGGGCGGCCGCTCGCGCGGCGGACGCCTCCTGACCCCCAATCCGGAATCCTTCACCCATGTGGGAGGCAGTCATGTTGCCGTGGGAAGCGTCGGTCGAGGCGTTCGAATCGCGTCGCCGCCGGGACGATGACGACTTCGAGGACGACGAGGAGGCGTTCTCCTTCGATGACGAGGAGGAGGACGACGAGGAGTTCGAGGACGATGAGGAGTTCGATGACGAGGAAGACCTGGATGAGGACCTCGACGAGGAGCTCGAGGACGTGGAGTTCGAAGACCTCGACGAGGATGAGGAGGAGGGCCCGCGGCGGCGCTGAGGGTTGCGCTGCGTACCCTCCAGGCACGGGCTCGGCCCGGCTGTACCAGCGAGAGACCCTGTCGCCTAGGATGCCGGGATGGACGCCGGCGACTTCCTCCCGCATTCGGCGTGGTGAGCGCGGTCGAGGCCTCCGATGGAAGTTCCGTCGGAGGCCTCGGCATTTGTCCTTGACCATTTGAGCCATCGAGGCCGGTTGCCGCGGCCGTCGATGGTCCTGCCCAGCGGAGGTCTCATGTCCGACAACCCAGAGGAACGCGGCGCAACGCGTCGGTCGTTTCTGAAGGGCATAGGTGCGGGGGCGCTCGCAGGAGCATTCGCCGGAGCCGGTGGTGATCGGCACAGGGTGCACCGGCACCCTTCCGATGCTCTCCCGGGGATCGGCTCGAACTCGCAGCGGGGGCAGCCATCGCCCTCGGCGTACACGCTTACCACCAAGCGGGTCGCGGCCGAACCTACGCGACTCCCGCCTCCGGTGGGTCGACGTCCGCCGCGTCGTATCGAGGTCAGCCTGGATGTTCGGGAGGTCGTCGCGGAAATCGAGCCGGGCGTTGCATTTGCCTACATGACATTCGGCGGACAAGTGCCAGGCCCCATGGTCCGGGTCCGACAGGGCGATACCGTCCATTTCACGCTCAACAACCCGCCGCCAAACCAGAATGTTCACAATATCGACTTCCACGCCGTGTACGGAACCGGTGGCGGAAGTGGGGCGACCACCGTGGTGCCGGGCAAGTCGGCGTCGATCCAGTTCAAGGCCCTGTACCCCGGAGCGTTCATCTACCACTGCGCCGTGCCCGCACTCGACTTCCACATCAGCTCGGGCATGTACGGTATGATCCTGGTCGAACCCGAGGAGGGCCTGCCGCCCGTGGAGCGGGAGCTGTACCTGGGCCAGCATGAGGTCTATCTGAAGGGCGGGCCGGATGAGCACGGACTCCGAAGCTTCGACTTCGAGGCCATGCGGTCGGAGACGCCGACCTATGTGCTGCTCAATGGCGAAAAGGACGCGCTCACGCCGGCCCGCTGGGGGGCCATCAAGGTGAAGCAGGGTGAGCGGGTCAGGGTGTTCTTCGTGTGCGGTGGGCCGAATCTCGCAAGTCACTTCCATCCGATTGGCAATGTCTGGAGCAAGGCCTGGATCGCGGGGGCATTGGCGAATCCCCCATCGCGATTCATTCAGACCGCCATCGTGGCGCCGGGAAGCTGCGGGGTGTTCGAGCTGGAGACGCCCGTGCCGGAAACGATCAAGCTGGTCGACCACGCACTCTCGCGCGCTGTATGGCAGGGGATGCTGGGCATGATCGAAGTCGAAGGTGAGGCGCGACCGGACATCTTCAACCCGAAGCCTGCGTCCTGAGGCAGGCTAGGGTGCGCCTATTGTGACCGACGCTGTCCGAACCGGATATGACACGCCGGGCGCCCGCTCGCCGCTTCCCGGGACCGCTCGGACGGGCTAACCTTCCCTCGGTCGGACCCCAGGCATCGTGTGGCTCCCGGCGCGACCAGGCCGGAAGCGGGGGTGGTCTGGCAGGGGGCGCAACTGTAGATTCCGCGCCCAGTTGGGCCTGTAGCTCAGGTGGTTAGAGCGCACGCCTGATAAGCGTGAGGTCGGTAGTTCAACTCTACCCAGGCCCACTGCACTGCAACTGCTTGCCCCGCTTGAGCCATCGCGGCTTGAGCGGGGCTGTTACTTGCCTACTCATTAGGATCGGTGTCTGCCGGTCGTCCTCAATGGACTCTCCTGCCTTCCCAGGTCGCTCGCCAGATCTGTTCCAGCGCCGGCATCACCTAACGCATACCGCGTTGAGAGGTATTGAGCGTATGCGTCACGGTTTCCCCGGAGTTGGGAGGCCGGTCTTCCCTGCGCCTCACGGCCGCACTTCACCGGAGCGCAGGCCGCAAGGTTATCGAGCGGATGCCAGACAGTCTCTACCCTGAGGCAGAGCGCCTGGGCCCGACACCTCCGTCTCGGCCCCCATGCCGTCGGAGCCATTCCAGGGGCCGCCTCCGAACAGGCTTCAGGGTGTCCCCATCGAGGTGGAGCACGGTGCCTGTGGCGAGTGGGCTTGGTTGCGCACGACGTTTCGCGATTGGTGGTGAGTTGGCTTGTGCGCACTGGGCTGGCCTGCCCTGAGTCCCGCCTCGCTGGGCGTCTCCTTGGGTCCGGCCCGTGATGGTCTGAAGAGCACCTCACTCAGACTTGGGCCTCCGCTTCATCGCCGAAGTATACCCTTGGGCGAAAGCACGGTATCCGGCGGGGTCCCCGAGGGGCCGGAAAGGCGAGATGGGGGGAGATATGCGCACAAGAACCGCATTTGTGATCGCAGAAGGGGTTTTGGCAGCAATCGTGGGTCACCTGACCATCACGCTGTTCCTCGCAATCGGCGACTTGGTCACGGGCAAGGGGCTGCTATATACGCCTCGGCTACTTGCCCGGGTAATCCTCGAGGGCCCCCCGGCGGGCTGCGTATCTCCTGACGGCACGACCCTTCTCTTGGCCTATTCCAGCATCCACATGATCGTACTGATGCTGTTCGGACTGCTGGGGAGCCTTCTTATCACGATCAGCGAGCAACGCCCGGTCTTGTGGTTCGGTGGTCTCCTGCTGTTCATAATGGTGGCGTGGCACCTGGCAGCTGGGGTGCTGCTGGCCTTCGGCCCCGCCCGTGAGTGCGTCTCTCTGTGGTGGGTCGTGTGGGCCTCGTTCGCCGGCGCGATTGGGATGGGATGGTACCTGTGGCGGGCACATCCGGCTCTCCAGGCCGGATTGCGCACCGATCGCTACGCCTAGGCAGGCGGTCCCGGGCTCTCCTGCGGGTTTTGGTCCCGCACCGGATGAGCCTGTCCGGGCAAGGGGCGGCCCTGTCCGGATCGTCAATTCGCACCTGGAAGGTCGTCTCCCCCGTCTCGTTGCGGGAGCCAGACGGAAGTCGCGAAGACGAATGGTCGACCCGAAGGTTAGGCCTTGGCCGGCCTGAGGGGTGGCTCAGGGCTGAGTTGCCGGCCATTGGCAAGGCCACGACGATGGTGTGGATCTGCCCGTCTGCAGCCTGACTCCTCAAGTGTCGAATGGAGGCGAACCTGCTGGGGGAAACCGCCCGGTCTGCCCTCTCCCTCCTTAGAGGTGGAGATGTCGATGAGGAGGCCTCAGGCTCAGCTCAGCGGCGGCGCACGGCACCATCCGGGACGGGAGGCGCAGGTGACTCGGCGTGCAGTCGAGACAGTGATGGCAGCTACGCCAGCCAGCCTCGCGCCGTGGCCTTTCGCGCCAGCACGATGAGCGCGATGCTGATGACCAGCACCAGGCCCTGGGCCACGAACGCGCCCGGCCCCGCCGCGGCGGCGCTGCCGCTCAAGATAAAGAGCCACAGATCCTGGGCGACGACCCCGATGAAGGACAGGATCAGCAGCGCCGTCGCCCACCGCTTCTGGAGAATCAGACCGACCGAGCCTGCCGCGCCGAACCAGACGGCGGTGGCGGTCGCGGCCACGGCCCACCACGGGCGCGCCGCATAAAGCGCCTGTTGCGCCGCGGTCATCGTGCTCAGCCGCTCCGGCGAAATCCTCACATCCGCGAGATAGGCGGCACACCCTAAGAGGTTCCACAGTAACGCCACGACTGCAACCGGACGAAACCACCTCGGGCTGGTCTGCATCCCACCTCCCAGTACTCTGGTTTGAACAGTCGATATCCGCGTGGAGTCCTGCGGGCTTGGCGGACCCAACATACCCGCCCCAAGCCAGTGGTGCCAACGCAGGATAGGGCGCCGTCGCCTGACTGAGGTCGGCGGGTTGCGGTTTGTAGTCTATATATATAGACTTAATCCATGCCGCCGCCGCCCTCGCTCCGCCTCTCGCCCCAGACGGTTCTGGTGCTCGAGACCTTCCTCGATGCCCCGCGCCATTGGCGCTACGGCTATGACATGAGTCGAGAGACCGGCCTCAAATCCGGTACTCTCTATCCTATCCTCATCCGCCTCGCGGACCACGGGCTGGTCGAAACCCAATGGGAGGCGACCGATCCCGGGCGGCCGCCGCGACATATGTATCGGCTGACCGCGGAAGGGCGGCAGGCGGCGCGGGAGCAGGTGCAGGCGTTCGCGGCGCGGCGCGGCGGTCGCTCCACACCGAGGATCGCGGAGGCCTGATGCGAGGGCTGCGCCGCGCGACCTCGGGTCTCCTCCGCGCCGCCGTGGCCCGCGCGCCGGTCGCGACGCGACCCTGGGGCGAGGCGATGCTCCGCGAGCTTGATTTCATCGAGAGTGATCGGACCGCGGTGTTGTGGGCGCTGGGCGGCGTGACCACCATGTGCCGGCAGGCCATGAACCGTGTGGCCAACTCGTTCCGCTTGCTGTCTCGCACCAAGGCGTTCTGGGTCGTGCTTGCGGGCGCCGCCGCAGTGGTTGCTCTGCTCACCCGGCTGCCAGGCCGGACCGCACGCACCGAGCCGGCCTACCAGTACATGCGCGACTTGAACCGGAACATCCGGAGCGCCGTTCCAGCGCGAGGACACCGCGCGGTTCACCCTGCGACGGACCACGGGACGTGAGAGGGTCGACGCCAAGGGAGTTCTGGCTGAGAGGCGCCGGCGCCCTCTGGCTTCTCGGCCTGGCGGTGTTCGTCTCGTGCAGGCCTCGGAGTTCCGATCCGAGCGGGACCTGGACAGGCCGAGCGGATGATCCGAATGGCCCCCCGATGGAACTGACTATCGGGCTTCAGCTTCGCGGGACCGACCTCTCGGGGACCATCACCGGTCCTCCGCCGGATTCGCCCCATCCGTTCCAGCATGGGAAGCTGGATGGAGATAGCCTCTCGTTTGAGGTCGCGATGACCGGGCAGTCGGGGGAATCGCGGGTATTCCGGGTTTCTGCCTGGGTCGAGGGCAAGCGGATGCAGGGCTCCGTCACGCGCCCCGATGGAGCGAGCATCAGGTTCACGCTCACCAAGGGCCCCTCCGGCACAACCAACATTGCCTCAGGGGAGCCTGCGGTGGAGGAGCCCCATCCCACCGGCCCCGAGCCACGGCCTCTGGCTCCGCGTGAGGCCATCCTCGCGGCGCTCGACCGCTACGAGGTCGTGGCGATCGGCAGCGTATCGCACGGAACCCAGGACCTCGACGGCTTCATCCTGGATCTGTTCCGCGATCCCCGCCTCCCCGGCAAGGTGAACGACATCGCGGTGGAGTGCGGGAACGCTCTCTACCAGCCCATCCTGGATCGGTACATCGGTGGCGAGGACATCCCCCTGGCTCAGGCACGCGCCGTCTGGCGCAACACTACCCAGCCCAACTGCGGGTTCTCGCCATTCTACGATCAATTCTTCCCGCTGGTACGGCGGGTCAACCGGTCATTGCCTCCTAACAAGAAGCTCCGGGTGCTGGCCTGCGACCCTCCGGTCGACTGGTCGGCCGTGCACGGCCCGAAGGAGGCGATGCCGTTCCGTGATCGCGACAGGAGCATCGCCCAGGTGATGGAACGGGAGGTTCTTGCCAGGCATCGGAAGGCCCTCATGCTCTTCGGGATCAACCACATCAGACATGGGATGGCCGCGGTCGGACGGTACGAGGCGAGCTACCCCGGTGTCACGCTCGTTGTCGCCGAACATCACGGCTTTGGGGGAATGACGCCGTTTGCCAGGTACAACGACGTGCTGGAGCAGCGGATGGCGTCCTGGCCGGTCCCGTCGCTGGTGATGCTGAAAGGCACCTGGCTGGACGACCTGGAATCCCTCTACTTCGATCCGGACTACGTGCGCAGCGAGCACCGAGGCTATCCGGGAGTGGACGCCTACCTGTATCTGGGGCCCCGCGACCTCCTCCTCATGGAGCCCGCTCCCGCGCGAACGGTGCTCGATACCGCCTACATCTCGGAGCTGCGGCGCCGCGCCGCGGCGGTGGGGGAACCCCACGGCCCTTCGGATCCGGCAGTGACCTTTCGTCGCGAGTTGGAGTCGAGTGTCTTCCTCGAAAATTGAGAGCCCCGTCACCGGACTTGGTGACGGGGTTCTTGGTCGGGCGTTCCCAGGGGCCCCTCTCAGGCCGCGCGCTGCAGCTCTTCCTCTTCTTCCTCGATCTCCTCACCCGGCAGGGCCGAGTCGGCGTGCTTGATCCTCGAGAACAAGCCCAGGACAGTCGCTAGAAACAGGACGGCCCACACCAGCCACGCGGTGATCACGATCGCGTGACGCGAATCGACGAGCCCATGCCCAGGGGCCTCTGCCACAGCCGTCCCGGCGGTGGTGACGATCTGGCCGAGGGCGGCGACAAGGACGAGCAGGGCCTTCCGCATGACCAACCTCCTGACGGGGTGCTGTTGATGCTTCTCAAACGACATACGTCAGAAACGACCTGGCGCTCTCACGGTTCTCTCTCGTAGTTGCTCTGCTCGTTCGAGCCGAGCGATCCGGTACCCATCGATACTTCAACGCTCCTCGAAAATGACGGGCCCCGCATTCCGCCAAGGAATACGGGGCCCGACTGCCCGGCGAGGACTGCCTCAGGCCGCCCGGCGGAGCGGCTCCTCGCGACTTCCGTGGACGGCGGGCTCGCTATCCTTGAGCCGCGAAGAGACCCCCATGAGGATCGTCACGAACATGGCCATCCCGAGCAGCCAGGCCGTGGCCACGGTGGCATACCCCGAGTCGACCGTGGGGATGCCCGGTGTCTCGGCCAGGGCGGCTCCAGCGCTTGAGGCGACCAGGCCCAGGGCGGCCACGAGGGCAAGCATGGCTTTCCGCATACCAACCTCCTGAAGGGGTACCGTTTGACCTCTCACCCGAGATACGTCAGTCAACGGCAGTCCTTCTCACCTGCTCAGGCCTTCGAGCAGCTCGAGGTCGGGGGCGGATGCGACCTGGCGATATGGGAGCGTGGTGTGTGCCCGTGCTCACACAGGAGGGAGGGAAGGTTACCGCCAGCCCCGGAGCTGACGAACGTAGTCGTGCAGCAGCAGGAACTTCTCGTAGGCTGGCACTCCCTTGCGTTTCTGACCCAGCTCGGCGAACAGCTCGCGAAGCCGGCCGCGCCGGGTCACGAAGAACCGGAAGGTTTCGGCGAAGTCCTCCTGCGGGTGCTTGGCGGCGTAGACGCTCACATGGTTCACGGGACTGATCGCCACCCGGCGGCGCTGGAAGTAGACCCAGGTGTCGTCCATGCCACGGTAGATCTTGTCGACCTCACCGAAGGTGCGCTTGAACTTGGGCGTCCGGGTCCAGGCCCAGTGGTGATAAAGGAAGCTGTGGCCGAGCTCGTGGCAGATCAGGCCTACCAGCAGTTGCCACGGGATCTCGTCCCGCCGCCGCTTGCCCACTACATAGCGCTGCTCGATCTCGATGATCTTCGGGTGCCGTGGATCGACCCCGGAGATGCCGGGGCGGAGCAGCACGCGGTAGCCCCAGTCGCGAATCCCCGAGACCAGGAGCAGACGTCGGACCCGGGTGAGGGCCCTGGGGATGAGATCTCGCCCGGTGGCGTCCCCGCCGCACCATGGGCAGTGATGCATCCAGTCGTCCACACCCCGCCCGCAGTGAGGACAGTCCCCCTCGAACATGCTGTCCTCGTTCCAGGTCTGGGGGCGTCCGCACCAGGGACAGAACGGCATGGGATACTGCACGCCTCCCCCGCAGCCCCAGTCGCAGCGCGCATCAAACCGAAACCCCTTGGGGGCACGGAGCGGCTCCTCGCTCGAGACGCCCTCCTCGTAGATGTCCGCACCACACCACGGGCAGAACGACGAGCGGTCCGACACCATCCAGCCGCAGCGGTGACACTCGGCTCCGGTCAGCTGG
>DATJVM010000039.1:0-31842 GCA_035501775.1 Gemmatimonadales bacterium
AAGTCGGAATTGAAGATCCGGTCCAGCGTGACGGTCGATGAGTCACTCGATTCCTGAGCGACGAGCGAAGAGTGCAGTGCCAGCAGGACGGCGAGTGCGGAGATGAAACGTCGAGTCATGGCCGGGTCGGTGGAAGGGAGGACAGGAACTAATCGCGTCCCCTGACGGCCGTCCAGTGTCCCGGGATTCAGCGACCGTTCGAGGCCAGCCAGGCCTTGAGGAAGCGGTCCAGCCCCCGGCCCATGAGGCTGCGCGCGACGGGAATCAGGTCGGTGGTGGCAACTCGGGACGCCGTCTCTTCGGAATACCAGGTGACCATCAGCATCGGCTCCTGGGTGCGGGCGAGAATCGCCGTCTGCTCCACCTGCACGCGAACCACCATATCGTCGGTCCAGCGCCCGTTGGCGGAGGCCGACAGGACGATGCGCAGGCGCCCGTCCGGCCGGGCCGTGGCCCCCTGGCGGCTGGCGATGACCAGCCCGCTCTTTCGAAGCTCCACCTCGGCGCCGTCCCGGAGGGCGGCCGTGCTGTCCGAGGAGAGATCGCTCCCGTCGAAGCTCACCAGCAGGTCCACGGCAGCAAGCCCCTTGAGACTCAGATCCTGAGTGGGCACGTACTGGGCGCTCCCGGCCACGGGGGTCGAGAGCGCGAGGAGGGTCGCGATGAGGGCCGAGCGGCGCATTCGGTGACGGATCGGAAAGTCGAAGGATGCAATCTCTACCCCGCCGGCCGCCGATGCCGTGACTGGCCTCACCGGCAGAGGGGCCGCACGACAGAGGCTCCGCCGTGATGCGCGGAGCCTCCGTGTCCCGCGGGCATCCCTGCCCAAGCTAGTAGCGGTAGTGGTCCGACTTGTAGGGCCCGTCGACCGGAACGCCGATGTAGTCGGCCTGGTCCCTGGTCAGGCGGGTGAGCTTCACCCCGAGCTTGTCGAGATGCAGGCGAGCCACCTTTTCGTCCAGCTTCTTGGGAAGGGTGTAGACGCGGGTCTGGTCATAGACGGTGCCAGACACCGTGCGCTTCCCCTCGGCATGCAGGTGCAGGTCGATCTGGGCCAGAACCTGATTGGTGAAACTCGAGCTCATCACGAAGCTGGGATGCCCCGTGGCGCAGCCCAGGTTCAGGAGTCGCCCTTCCGCCAGGATGAGCACGCTGTGGCCGTCCGGAAAGACGTATTCGTCGTACTGCGGCTTGATGTTGACCCGCCGAATCCCCTTCACCTTCTTGAGCCCGGCCATGTCGATCTCATTGTCAAAGTGGCCGATGTTCCCGACGATCGCCTTGTCCTTCATGCGCGCCATCTGTTCGGCGCTGATGATCTGACGATTGCCGGTGGCCGTCACGAAGATGTCCGCCGATTCGAGAACGTCCTCCAGGGTCGCGACCTGGTAGCCCTCCATCGCGGCCTGCAGGGCGCAGATCGGATCGATTTCGGTGATGACGACACGGGCACCCTGTCCCTTGAGCGCCTGCGCGCAGCCCTTGCCCACATCCCCGTAGCCGCAGACCACGGCCACCTTGCCGGCCAGCATCACGTCGCTCGCCCGAAGGATCCCATCGGTGAGGGAGTGCCGGCATCCGTAGAGATTGTCGAACTTGCTCTTGGTGACCGAGTCGTTGACGTTGATCGCCGGGAAGAGCAGGGTTCCCGCCTTCATCATCTCGTAGAGCCGGTGCACGCCGGTGGTGGTTTCCTCGGACACGCCCTTGAGTCCTGCCGCCACCCGGTGCCAGCGCTTCGGCTGTCGCTGCGCCACCTCGCGGAGCAGCTCGAGGATCACCCCCCACTCCTCCGGGTCACTGGCCGGGTTGAAGGCGGGAATCTTGCCGGCCTTCTCGAATTCGTAGCCCTTGTGCACCAGGAGCGTCGCGTCCCCCCCGTCATCGAGGAGGAGGTTCGGTCCCTCGCCGTCCGGCCATTGGAGCGCCTGGTCCGTGCACCACCAGTACTCGGGGAGAGTCTCTCCCTTCCAGGCAAAGACCGGGATTCCCTGCGGATCGGTGGGCGTGCCATGCCGGCCCACCACCACGGCCGCGGCTGCGTGGTCCTGGGTCGAGAAGATGTTGCAGCTTACCCAGCGGACGTCGGCGCCCAGATCGGCAAGGGTCTCGATCAGTACCGCAGTCTGCACCGTCATGTGGAGCGATCCCATGATGCGCGCCCCCGCGAGGGGCAGCTGACCGGCATACTCCTTCCGGATGGCCATCAGTCCGGGCATCTCGAACTCGGCAAGGCGAATCTCGTTCCTGCCGAACTCCGCCAGCGAGAGGTCCTTGACCTTGAAGGGTTCTCTTCCGGCGGCGCGCGCCGCCTCAAAAGAGTGGGCCGTCGGTGCCATGGTCGCCATCGTGATCTGCTCCGTCTGTAAGTGAACCAGCCGTGTACGTCGTTGTTTGCCGTCTCCGCACCACCGCCCTCCAAGGCGTTCTAGGCGCGAGCGCCGGCGGCGGCGAAGAGCAGCGGGCCTTTCGCCTCGCTCTCGGGTGAACAGACCCGGTAGGTGACGTTCCTCATCCCCGCCTCCGCCAGCCAGGTCCGCACATCGGGGTCGCTGAAGCCCAGCCACTGGTGCCCCAGGGTCTGCCGGTACTCGCTTCGGTCATGGGTCGCCAGATCGCTGATCATCAGCCGGCCGCCGGGCCGGAGTGCCCGGGCCGCCTCCGCGATGACCCGCCCTGGCTCGGTGGCGTACGGCAACACGAGGACCAGGAAGGCCGCATCCAGCGTTCCGTCGTCGATCGGCAGCGCCTCGAGCTCGCCTCGCCGGATTTCCACGTTGGACAGATCGCCTACCCTGGCGCGGGCCCCGCGGAGCATCGCCGCGGAGGCATCCACGGCGATCACTTTGCCTACGAAGGGAGCCACGGCCTGAGTCAGCTGCCCCGTACCACAGCCCAGGTCGGCCACCGTCCAGCCGGAGTCCAGCAGGGTGAGCAGCGGGAGCAGCTCGGTGCGCGCTCCAAAAAGCTCGGTCCGCAGGCGGTCCCACTGCCCTGCGCTGGTGGCAAAGAACTCATCCGACCGGGCGCGGCGGTCCGCCAGGACGCCCCGCAGGCGCTCGGCGTCCCGCGCCGCGGAAGGCGTGTCCACCACCTGATCGCGGACCACCTGCCAGAGCCGCCGTGCGGCTGGCTCGAGCTCCCCCGGCGACATCCGGTAGAACCGGCTAGCCCCATCCGCCCGGGGGGCCACCCAGCCGTCATCCGCCAGGACTTTGAGGTGCCGGCTCACCGTGGATTGGGGCTGCTGCAGCACCTCGCACAGCTCCGACACCGTGAGCTCGTGCCGTTCGAGGACCAGGAGAATCCGACTGCGGGTCGGATCCGCCAGCGCCTGCAGCCGGTCAACAATCGTGATACCCAGGAGAGCCTCTCATGTCATCCTGTCATCCGGATAATCAAATATATTGCTGGTGAAAGTCAACCCCTGGGGGCGGGCGACAGGCAATTGCCCCGGGTTGGGGACCAGCCGGCCGGGGAGGCCCGGCAGGCCTTTGAAGGATCAGACGCTTAGGGCGTGCCCGGCGGCAGCGTCCCCACCGCATCGAGCATGAATGCGTATCGGAAGGCTATCTCGCGCAGGCGCATGTACCGCCCGGACGATCCGCTGTGCCCTCCCGCCATGTTGGTCTTGAGGAGCAGCGGGTTGTCGTTGGTCTTGGTTGCTCGAAGCCGGGCCACCCACTTGGCCGGCTCCCAGTACATCACTTGGGAATCATTGAGTGAGGTCGTCACCAGCATCCAAGGGTAAGCCTGGGGCCGCACGTTGTCGTACGGCGAGTATCGAAGCAGGTAGCGGTACTCGTCCTCGATGGCCGGATTGCCCCACTGTTCCCACTCCTGGGCTGTGAGCGGCAGGGAGACGTCGAGCATGGTGTTGATGACGTCGACAAAGGGCACGTCGGCCACGATGGCGCGGAAGAGATCGGGCCGCATGTTTGCCACCGCGGCGACGAGCAGCCCGCCCGCGCTCCCGCCGTTCGCGATCAGCCGGTCGGGCGCTGCGTAGCCCTGTTCAATCAGGGCTTCGGCGACGTCGATGAAGTCGTAGAAGCTGTTGAGCTTCTTCTCCATCTTGCCGTCATCGTACCAGGACCGGCCCAGTTCCTGGCCTCCCCGCACGTGCGCGATGGCATACCCGAACCCCCGATCCACGAGGCTCAGGACCGCACTGTTGAAGGTCGGTTCGGTTGTCGTCCCGTAGGCGCCGTAGGCGTAGAGCAGAAGCGGGCGGGAGCGGTCGATGGCGTAGTCGCGCGGAAGCAGCAGAGAGACCGGCACCCGCGCGCCGTCCCTTGCCGGAATGAGCAGGCGGCGGAGCTGGTACGCCGCAGGGTCATGCCCACTCGGGATCTCCTGCTGTTTGCGCAGCAGGCGTGACCGGGTGCGCATGTCGTAATCGTACACCGCGGCAGGCGTAGTGAGGCTCGAGATCGTGAACCGGAGTGTTTCCGAGTCGAAGTCGGGGTTGTGCCTCAGAAACACGCCGTATGCCGCTTCATTGAAGGCGATGTAATGGTCCTCTCCCCCGTCCAGAGGCTGGACCCGGAGCCGGCGCAGGCCTCCCTCCCGCTCCAGCACGACGACGTGCTGGCGGAACACCTCCACTCCCTCCACAAAGGCCGCGTCGCGCCCCGGGAGCCAGTCGACCGCCTCCGCCACCGTTCCCGTCTCCGGCAACGACACGATTCGAAAGTTGATCGCTCCCTCATTGGTGACCATCAGGAAGCGGCCCGGAACGTGGTCGATCGAGTACTCGATGCCTGGCCGCCGGCCGGCCAGCACCCTGGGTGGTGTGTCCGGGCTTCTGGTGGGGACCACCCGTACTTCGCTGGAAGTGAATGCCTCCGAGGCGATGAACAGGTACTCTCCGCTCTTCGAGCGGCTGAGGCTCACGTGAAAGAGGACGTCCTCTTCCTCGTAGATCTTCCGATCCGCTCCGTCGCCGCCGAGGGTGTGGCGCCAGACCGCATTCCCCCGCTTGGCCGCGTCCGCGGTCATGTAGAAAAAGGTTCTGCTGTCCTCTGCCCATGCGGTTCCGTTCCACACACCGGGGATCCGGTCGATGATCTCGCCGGATGCGAGGTCCTTGACGTGCAGCGTGTACTCTCGGAACGCCGTGACATCCTCGAGAAAGAGCAGGAACCGCCCATCGGGGCTCACCTCCATGCCTCCCAGATCGAGAAACCCGTGGCCGGCCGCGCGAATGTTCTGGTCGAGGTAAACCTCCTCCGAGGCATCCAGACTGCCCCGCCGCCGACAAAAGATCGGATAGGAGAGCCCCGCTTCGGTCCTGGTGTAGTACCACCACCCACGGTCGTAGTAGGGAACGGTGAGATCCGCTTCCTTGATGCGGCCCAGCAACTCGAAATAGAGCTGTGACTCGAGGCCCGCGGTGTGCGCAGTGCACTGGGCGGCATACGCGTTCTCGGCCTCGAGGTACGTCAGGACCTCGGGGTTGGACTTCTCCCGAAGCCAGCCATACGGGTCGACCCGCTCGTCACCATGAAGGGTTATGGCGTGCGGCCGGATCTGTGCGAGAGGCCCCTTCGGCGTGGGGCCGGTGTGGAACAGCGAGTGTACTGCGGTGGCCATTTCGTGTGTCCTTCAAGCCGTAAACTAGGGGCCCGGACCCGTCGGGGGAGACGCGAGGTTAGACGCGCTCTGGGTGAGTCGCAAGTGCGTTCCGGCTCCGAGCACGCCCGTTTGGCGAGGGCGCGCTAGGTAACTGCAGCTCTCCCATGCGGGTAGGCTTGAAGCATCAGGTACGGAGGTCTCCGGTCCACCACTTTCGCGAGAGCGTTCCCTGCACGGCGTGCCACGGGTTGAACACCACAGTGGTATCACCGAGGTCGGGGCGATAGGCGGGGAGGAGCAGAAACAGGACGCCGAGAATGGTCACCACGCCCCCGCCGAAGAACGATGGCCAATCGAGTCGGAGCGACTCTCCCTCAGGCGCGGGCCACCCCAGACCGTAGCTTGTGATTGTGGCCAGGCCGGCGAAGGTCGCGCCCAGGCCCAGAAGCCGGAGCAGAATAGTGAAGCTGCGCCAGTAGGAAGGCATGAGAATGTGGGCTTCGCCTCGAGGTTGCGGCTACTCCAGTGTCTTGTGGAACCTGCGCACGCTCAGCACGAGAATGATGACCGCGAACAGCGTCAGGGCGACGAGCTCCTGCCACAGGGCGTCGAACCCGACACCTCGGAGCAGCACTCCGCGCAATACCTCCAGGAAATAGGTCAGGGGCAGGACCAGGCCAAGCCACTGAGCGGCGAGTGGCATCGCGGCGCGCGGGAACATGAACCCGCAGAGCAGGATGTTCGGCATGATGAACAGGAAGCCTGCCTGCATCGCCTGGGCCTGGGTGCGAACGAGGGTCGAGAAGAACAGGCCGATGCCCAAGCTTCCCACGATGAACGGGAACGCGATCAGATAGAGGAGCGGCAGACTGCCCCGGACCGGCATCTGGAAGAGGACCCGTCCAAGGAGCAGGATGACGGTCATCTGCACGTAGCCGACCAGAAGAAACGGTACCAGCTTGCCGAGCATGAGGCTGGTCCGGTCGATGGGCGTAACGATGAGCTGTTCGAGAGTGCCGCGCTCCCGTTCGCGGACCACGGCCATGGCGTTGATGATGATCATTGTGAGGGACAGCAGGACGCCGATGATTCCGGGCACGATGTAGGTCGCGCTGTCGAGCATGGGGTTGTACCAGGGCCGGACGCGCACCGTGACTGGTGGCGTCGGCGCGACGGCGCCATCGGGATGGAAGGCGAGGCCGGCCTGTGCGGCTCCCTGCAGCGCCGACTGCGAGGCCAGCGGGTCAGCCGCGTCCACGATCACCTGGGCCTCCGCCTCGCGGCCGCGCTTGAGGTCGCGAGTGAACTCGTAGGGAATCACGACGGCGGCCGCCGCGTCACCGCGGCCGATCAACGCCGCGATCTCCGCGCGATCACGTACCTGCCGGACGATATCGAAGTAGGTCGAGTTCTGGAGCGTGGCCACCAGCGCTCGGCTCTCCGAGCTCCGCGCCTCATCGAGCACCAGCGTCGGCAGGTGGCGCACCTCGGTGCGGATGGCGAACCCGAAGAGCACCAGCTGAATCGCGGGGACCCCGAGCATGAGGCCGAGGGTCAGGCGGTCCCGTCGCATCTGGATGAATTCCTTGCGGAGCATCACCCAGAAGGGCCAGCGACGCATTGCCTCGATCACGCCGCCTCCCCGCTGTGAAGCGCTTCGAGCGCGATGAACGCGTCCTCCAGGGTCGGCTGCCCGAGCTGCGCCGGGATCTCCTGCGGGGCCCCCACCGCGACGAGGCGGCCTCGCCAGAGCAGCGCCAACCGTCCGCAGCGCTCCGCTTCGTCCATGTAGTGGGTGGTCACCAGGATCGTCGTCCCGCGCGACGCGAGCCCGCGAATGATCTGCCAGAACTGGCGCCGGGCCGCCGGGTCGACCCCGGCCGTCGGCTCGTCGAGAAACAGCACATCCGGGCGGTGCGCTGTCGCGCAGGCCAGCGAAAGGCGCTGTTTCCACCCCCCGGAGAGGGTGCCTGCCAGCTGGCGCCGTGACTTCTGGAAGTCCAGCTCCTCGAGGAGTTCCTCCACGCGCTTCCGACCGTCGTTCCCCACGAGCCCGTACAGGCCCGCATAGAACCGCAGGTTCTCCTCGACGGTAAGATCATCGTACAGTCCGTATTGCTGCGACATGTAGCCCAGATGTCGGCGAACAACCTCGGGTTCGGCGACGACGTTGATCCCGGCCACCTCAGCCTGCCCCGAGGTAGGCGGCATCAGGCCCGTGAGCATCCGGATGGTCGTGGTCTTTCCCGAACCGTTGGCCCCGAGCAGCCCGAAGATCTCACCCTTGCCTACCTCCAGGTCGAGGTGCCGCACGGCAATGATGGGCCCGAAGCGCTTCTCGAGGCCCGCGGTGCGAATGGCGATGGCCCCGTTCATTCTCCAGGCCTCAGAGCGAAGCGGACCTTTACCGGCACGCCAGGGCGCATAGTGGCCGGCGGGTCGGTCAGGTCCACTTTGGAAGCGAAGAGCAGGTCGGCCCGCTCCTCGTCGGTGAGCGCCGCGCGCGGGGTGAACTCCGCCTTGCCGTTGACGGCGGAGAGGCGCCCCGTTGCCTCGATAGGGGGCTCACCCTCGGCGCCGAGCAACACGGTGGCAGGGTTGCCGACGGGGAGCCTGGAGAGTACCTGAGCCGGCAGGTAGACCCGGACCCAGCGGTGCGCGACTTCCCCCACCGTCACGAGGGGCGTGCCCGTCGCGACAACCTCGCCGGGATCCGCGTAGCGACCGAGGACCACGCCATTGACCGCCGCGACAACCGCCAGCTCTCCGACGTCGCCCTTGGCTCCACGCACCAGCGCCTGTGCCGCCATGACATCCGCCTCCGCGGCGCGGATCTGATCGGCGCGGGATCCCTCCCGGACCAGATCGAGGCTCGCGGCCAAGGCGTCCCTACGCTGGTTGGCCGCGAGGGACGCGCTCCGTGCCAGATCGAGCTGTTGTGCGGGGATGATCTGCTTATGGGCGAGATCCTCCGCCCTGGTCAGGTCCTGCCCCGCCCGCGTCGCTTCCGCCTCCGCGGCGGCGAGATCCGCCTCCGCGCGCGCGATCTCCGCGGCGCGCGAACCGCGACGCAGGTCGGCGAGGCGCGCCTGCGCGGCCGCCAGCTGCGCGCGCCGATCCTCGAGCGTGGCCGGGAGGGCCGATTGGGTCAGGATCGCGATGGTATCCCCGATCCTGACCGAGTCACCTTCATCCACGCGAACCTCCACGACTCGGCCTCCGACCAGAGGGGCCGCGTCGCTCTCGTTCACTTCGATCGTGCCGGGATACTCGTAGAAGGAGATCGGGTGCCGGCCGCAGGCCAGAATCGTTAGGCCGAGGAGGCCAGACACCGCCAGGCGCGAAGGGGTCATCGGCGAGCTCGCTTCCTTGCGCGAGTGGGGCGCCTCGCGTCCGGCGTGAGGGCGGCCATCGCGTAGCGAATCACATGTTCGGTATAGCGCTCGATTTCATCGGCGGGGACGGCCCCGTCGAATCCCAGCAGCCGCGACACGGCAGGCTGCGCCACGAAGAACCAGGCCACCTGGGCAATCGTGGAGATCGCCGCGAACTGGGGCGCGAGATCGGCCCGGAGCTCTCCCCTGTCCTGCCCGCGACGGATCACCTCACACAGGCGCTGGAACAGGCCCGCGGCGATCTCGCGGATAAGGGGAAGGGCGTGCGCCGCCTCGTGGTCGGCCAGTTCCCGCGCAATGAGCCGCGGGAGGTACGGGGTTTGGCGCATCAGTGTCGCGTAGGCCCGGATGGCCTGAGCGATCGCCTCCGGTGCCGGCGCGTCTGGACGCAGCTTCTGGGCAACCTCCCGTGCGGCTGTCGCCAGGCGACGCTCGAGGACGGCGTGGTACAGCTGCGCCTTGTCGGGGAAGTAGTAGTAGAGCAGGGCCGGGTTGACCGCGGCCTGATGGCCGATGGCCTTGATCGTGGTAGCGGCGAACCCCTGCCGAGCAAACAGGGCTTCGGCGGCGTCGAGGATCTGGGCCTGGGCATCAGCCATGGCAACTAATTAATTGTTCAATTAAACACGGTCAAGGAGGTCCCCCACCTAGCTTTGCCACCCACGACGGCGTCGAGGCCCCTAGAGACCTCCTGATGGGAGACTGCAGACATGCCACGTGTTGCCACTGTCTTGCTCGCGCTACTGATCCCCGCTGGCGTGCTGTCCCCCTCTCGGGTACCGGCCCACCCGGTCAGAGCCGGACTGCGGCTGATCGTGACTCCCCACGACAACACCGCTCGCTACCGGGTCCGGGAACAGCTGGCGCGACTCAACTTCCCCAGTGATGCGATCGGGTCGACCAGCGGAGTCTCCGGCTCGATTACGCTCGCCGATGACGGGAGCGTGGTTCCCGCGGAATCGAAGATCACCGTCGACATCAGCGCCTTGAAAAGCGATCGCGACCGTCGGGACATGTATGTGAGCCGACGGACCCTCGAGACCGATCGATTCCCCGCGGTGGAGCTCGTGCCCACCGCGCTCCACGGCCTCCCCTGGCCCCTTCCTGGATCGGGCCAGTTCGAGTTTCAGCTGGACGGCAACCTCACCGTCCATGGGACGACCCATGCGACCAGCTGGAAGGTGGTCGCGGAGGCCACGGACAGCGGCTTCACTGGCACCGCCACCACCGGGTTCACGTTCGCGGACTTCGGCCTCGACAAGCCCCAGGTGATGATCGTGTTGAGCGTGGATGATTCGATCCACCTCGAGTACGTCTTCCACCTGCGGCGGGGATGACGGTTCAGCGGCGAAGCGCGGAGAGGAGCGCGGTGAGCATCCAGAGTGCGATCAGGATCGCGCCCATGAGCGCGGCTGCCACCCCGGCCACCAGCCCCGCGAACAGCCATCGGCTCCGGCGCCGAGTCCGGTGGGGCTCGGCCAGCCAGCGCTCGAGCAGGGCGAAGTTTCGGAGATTGCTGCGGAAGGCGACGTCGAAAAGATCACCGAGCAGGGGAATGGACCCGACCACGACTCCCACCGCAAGGTTGAGCAGCAGCCGGGCCAGGACCACGGGTGGCGCTCCGAGGCGCCAGCCGGCATAGAGGCCATACGCGCCGATAGCCCCGGCGAGGGCATCTCCCAGTCCGGGGACGATGCCGAGGATCGCGTCCCATCCGAATCGAAACGGGGTGTACGGCAGGCGCCAACGGGCGTCCAGGGCGCGCGCGATGCGGCCAAAGCGGGCGAGCTGCCGGCTTCCGGGCGGGCCACACCCGGTCACGGCTTGAACCGCTCTGCTCCTGGAGCCGGGTGCCAGGGGAGGTTCGGCTCGAAGTGCTGCCAGAGCAGCGCCGAGACCTTGCGGATGAGGGTCCAGCCCTCGTTCGATGGGTCCCAGCTGGTGTCCGCCTGCTCCTTTGTGATGACGGCGAACACATAGTCGCCGTGCGGAGCGTTCACCAAGGCGACTTCGGAGCGTGAGTGATCCACCGCTCCCACTTTCGAGGCTACCTGCACCCACGGGGGAATCTGCGAAAGCGCCTCTCCGGTCCAATAGCTCCGCGTCAGGTGGCGGTACATCTCCTGGCTCGCGGCCGGGCTCACCGCCTTCTCCTCCCGAATCAGCATCAGAAGGTCGGCGATCTCTCGTGGGGTCGTCTGGCCCCAGCCGTACCTGGCCCGGTTCTCCTCTCGGCCCGGTGTTCGGCTATTGACGCGGGTGGAGTCGAAGCCATGGGCCTGAAGCCACTGGTTGACCGTTGTCCCCGTTCCGGCCAGCGCCTGGAGCCACAGGCTCGCCGTGTTGTCGCTCATCGTGATGCTCAGCAGGGTAAGCCAGCTGAGCGGAATCTCCGTGGAGTCCTTCACCGCGCCCAGAATGTCATCGCTGCCGTAACGCAGGGAGTCCCGATAGAGCAACTGCTGGTGGAAGTCGAGGTCGCCGCGGGTCATGGCGTCGAAAGTCGCCACCATGATCGGGACCTTGATCATGCTGGCGGTGGGGAAGACAGAGTCCGCATCGACTTCCGCCGTGCGGCCGCTTCCGAGGTGGCGGGCGTAGACACCGACGCGTCCGTGGAACCCCGAAACCAGGCTGTCGAGCGCGCGCTGGAGGGCGTGGTCCGGGCGCGGGCTGTGTTGAGCCGCGAGGAGGGCGGGCCCGAGCTGCAGCAGCCCGGCGAGGAGGAGCCAGGGTCGGATGGCTCTACTCTCCGATCCGGCCCGGGTCCTTGCCGGTGATCTTGATCAGGGCTCGCCGAGCTGCCGCGGCGACGTCGTCGCTCATGTCGTCAAGCGTGTTGTTGAGAGCGGGGGCGGCCTCCGCCGCCGCCGGCCCCATCTGCTCCAGCGCCACGCACACCCGAAAGCGGACGGAAGCATTGGAGTCGCTCAACGCCTCGATCAGCGCGGGTACGGCGGCCTTCCCGTCGGGGCCCAGCGTGCCAATCGTGTAGGCGGCGAAGTTCCGGGTCTGCGGCGAGGGTGCCTTGAGGTCGGCGATCCAGGCCGACAGCGGGCGACCATCAAGCACCGGCTCCTTCTGCTGCTTCTCTTGGGCGCCGGCCTGGCCGGCGAGCAGCGCGAGTCCCAGAAGAGCAGCGGGCAAGGTGCGCATGATCGACTTTCTCCAACACTTCGGGTGCGGTCTGTGCGGGCGCCTCAACTTAGCCCGCCGATCCGGCCAACGCACCATCTGGCCGGGCCGCGAACTCAATTGGGTTCCGGGGTCGCAAGGAAGGGCTCGAACTCGACATCCACCGTGTACCCATCCGGAGCGAACAGGGCGGTGAGCAGGCGCCGCGCGCTTTCCTCCGCGTGCTGGCGCACCTCGAGCTCGCGCGCCGCGCTCTCCAGTCGTGCGCGGGCAAGTTGGAAGATGGTGTCCCGATCCGCGGGTTGAAACGGGTTCCACAGACCGCGGCTCTCGTCGTAGGTCTTGAGGTCCATGACGTCCACGCCGAGCAGCTGGGCGTGTGGGACGTGAATGATGATGTGATGGGCTTGGGGGTCGATCTCGATGCCGCGACTCTTGGACAGGTCGATTCCAACCAGCGCCTTGCCGGTGACCACCACCAGCGAGCGCTTGGTGCTGCCCAGCCGGGTGTTCTCATAGGTCACCACGTCCCGGAGGGTCGTTTCACTGGTGACCAGCTTGGACACGGCCTCGATCCGTGAAATGACCACGCCCTGCGTGATCCTGGTCTCTCCCGGGCCGGCCACGAGGTGCAGCGCCCGGCCCGCCGTGTGGGCGATGGCCAGCAGGACGAGACAGAGCAGCAGAACGAGCGCGAGCCCCAGCAGGGTGGCACGCGACGGGCCTCGACTCAACTCGGCCCTCCCTTGGGCTCCGGGGTACGGGCCAGAGCGGCGATCCGCCACTCGCCGTGCCGCTCCGCCCAGGTGAAGGAGTCAACCTCCCTCCCGGTCCGCGTTCCGGTCGAATCCACGAATCGCACCTCGACGTGCGACCAGACCTGGGCCAGGTTCCCGATGATCCGAACGTCCTCGGTGATCAATCGAGCCTCATACTGTGGTTCGCCCTCGGGGCGCTCCCCGATGTGCCGGAGGAAGTCCTCCACCGGGGTGATCTCGGCAACGGCTGCGGACTCCCCCGGGATGGTCGTGACCGTGGCCCGAGGCCAGAAGAGGGCCGCAAGGCCCGACCAATCCTGTGCGCTCAGGTCGCGATAGTACTGCTGGACCGCGACCCGTACCGGCGCCTCGTCCTCCGCGTCGCTCGGAGGTGTGGCCCGGCGCACGGTACATCCGAGCGCGAGAAGCGTGGCGAGCAGGAGCCATCGCATGCGGCGGCATTCCTTTGAGTCGGGGCGTGCTGCACGCGAAAGGTACGATGCGCCCCCGCTTCAGGTCGAGTCAGGAGTGTCTGGCGCCGGTCGAGCCCAGCGTCGAGAGCAGCGAGTCGAGGCGTTCCCGCCGAGCCGATCCTCGGCGTGGCAGGCGCTCCCTTCCGGGCTGGCCGGCCACCTCGGCCAGGAGCAGGTCCCCGTCGGCCGTCACCAGGAGATACTCCGGCGGCGCCTGCCCCAGCCGCAGGGTGACACCCCGGACCCCGCTCAAGTCCCGCACCAGTACCTCACCCCGGTCCCAGCGCCCCTCAAGGGGACGATACACCGCGATCGCGAGTGGGGCGCCCCCCGTGGGGAGAGCGAGGAACGAGGGCACTAGCAGCTCCTCCATGTCCTGGTCGGCAATGCCCCAGATCGAGTCTGGGGGTGCCAAGGTAGTATCCCGTCCGCCCAGGTGGCTCACCGCTAGTCCGGACGACCCCATCACCGCGCTCACGGCGCGCACCCCGCCGGCCGAATCGGTCCACAGTGCTCGATACTCCGCTGGCCGGTCGTGGGCAAATCGCAGCCGAGCCGTGCCGACCGTGCCGTCGTTGCGACACAGGCTGGACGCAACCGAATCGTCTCCGTGAGCCACGGTATGAAGCAGCTCGGGCACGTCGGCAATCGTGAGCGTGGTGTCCGCGCCGGGGAGGGGCCGGCCCCGGAGGTGCGCGTCGGCGGCGACGATCCACTGCTCGCTCTCAACCGACCGCAACCCGGCAGGCATCGTGTCCGGGCGGATCCCCGGGCCGGCCGGGCCACCGGTCCCCGTCAGGTCCATCTGCCGGCGGCGGGCCAGCAGGATGCCGTGGTCGGTATCGAGGAGGGCGGTTTCGCTGAACGGCCCCGTCACTTCGATCCAGGAGTAGGTACCGGCCGCGGAGTCGGCCCACCAGCCGTCGCGGTAGGCGGCCGTGCCGGTCGCCTGGATCTGCACGGCGCGCCGGCCCAGGGTGTCGACCCAGCGGTCGACGCGATAGGTGCGGCCGATCACGAGCCAGTGCGATCCACCCGGCCCCGTGGCCGTGTGATCGAGACTGTCCCGCCAGGTGGTCCAGGGCGCCAGGACTCC
This sequence comes from Gemmatimonadales bacterium, assembly GCA_035501775.1. Lineage (GTDB taxonomy): Bacteria > Gemmatimonadota > Gemmatimonadetes > Gemmatimonadales > GWC2-71-9 > JADJOM01. The sequence continues at coordinate 14,435 of DATJVM010000039.1, forward strand.
TCCGGGAAGGCGGGGAAGCAGATCCGCCCGGCTCTCGAGCCCGGGCTCGCCGCCGTTGATGGACCGCACTGCACCCGTCGCCATGATCCGGAACGTGTCGTGCACGACCTGACGGTACACGTCGAGTGAGAGTGAAGTCAGATAGACGGTCAGGTCGCCGTCTTGGTCCCGGCGCCAGCGTTGGGCCTCGATGGTTCGCTGGTAGAGCGGAGTGGGGGCGCTCACGGTGTCACCCGCACGCACCAGATACATGCGAGACCGGTTCGAAACCGCGTAGAAGATCGTGTCGGCTGGGGCGAGATACCGGCTCGGCGCCTGGGCCGCCAGTGTGGTCGGGCCGGGCATGATGCCGGCGAGGATCGCCAGTCGGTGAAGTCGCCTCACAACTCCTTCAGGTAGTGGACCGTCTCCGGCTCGTAGCCCAGGCCTTCGTAGAAGCGGCATGCGCCGGTGTTGCGCTCGAAGACGTTGAGGGTGATCCGGCGGTAACCCTGGCTCCGCGCCCAATCTTCCGCGGCGAGCATGAGACGTTGGCCGACGCCGCGTCTGCGGGCTCCGCCGGCGACCGCGATGACCTCTACGTGCGCGTGGCGCTCGCGCGTGAAGTAGTCGTCACGCGTCGAGGTGAAGATGTACCCCCAGGGCTCGCCACCCTCCTCCGCCACCAGCAGACTCTGGTCGCCCCGCGGCACCTCGAGGGCCCGGCCCAGGATCTCGTGGTCGGCGCTGGCGATTTCCGCGGCCGTCCGCCAGCGCGGTACCGGGAACGCGCCCAGTTCCTCGGTGAGCCGGAGCACGAAGGGCCGATCCCCGGGCACGGCCTGGCGGACGATCATCCGATGCCCTGCCGGACGGCCCGGACAATGCGGTCGCTGAACAGATCGACCTCCTCCAGCGTGGTGTAGACGTTCGGTGTGACCCGCAGTCCGTTGAACTCGGGGTGGATGATCGGCGTGGTGACGATTCGGTGGTGGTCGAGCAGCCAGGAGGCCAGCTGGCCCGGGTCCATCCCCTCGACGTGCACCAGGCCGATGCCGCCGGCGTAGGGTGTGTCGAGCGGGGTGAGGATCCGGAACCGGTCGCTCTCCTGCGGCAGGCGCCGGGCCCAGCGATCCCTGAGGTAGCGCAGGCGCGCCAGCTTGCGGTCGCCGCCGATGGCGTTGTGGAAGGCGAGCGCCACGCTGATGGCGTTGTGGTTCGCGGCCGGGTGGGTGCCGATTTCCTCGTACTTCCGCACGTTCTCGTCCATGCTGGAAGGGGCCGCCATGAGCGGCCACAGCTTCTTCTGCTTTTCCTTGCGTACGTAGAGAAACCCCGTGCCGATGGGGGCGAGGAGCCACTTATGGAGGCTGGTGCCGTAGAAGTCGCAATCGAGCTGATCGCGGGTGAAGGGGAAATGGGCGTACGCGTGGGCCCCATCCACGTACACCTCGATGCCGCGGGGCCGGCCGAACTCGACCAGCTCGCGCACCGGCATGATCTGGCCGGAGAGGTTGGTGATATGGGTAACCTCGATGACACGGGTGCGCGGCGTCACGGCCGCCTTGAACTGGTCGAGGATGTACTCCTGGGAGGGCGGTGGCAACTTGAACGAGATCTGCTTGAGCACGATCCCCTCGCGCCGCACCCGCTGGTCCCAGGTGGTGATCATCCGCCCGTAATTCTGGTTGGTGACGATCACCTCGTCGCCGGCCTTGAGATCAATGCCGAGCGTCATGGTCTCGTTGGCTTCCGAGGCATTGCGCGTAATGGCCATCTCCTCGGGATCGCACCCGAAGCTCCGGGCCAGGTCGCGCCGGACGCTCTCGATGCGGGGCTCGAGGGTCTGCCACATGTTGATCACCGGCAGCTCGTTCGAGAACCGAAGGTCCCGGATCATCTGGTCGAGCACGTGCGTGGGCGCGGGACTGCAGCCCCCGTTGTTGAGGTTGACCATGGTCCGGTCACAATCGAAGGCCCGCTGGATCTCGGCCCAGTAGGCCTCGTCGTCGGCGCCGAGGGGGGTGGACGACGGGCGACGTCCGCGAGTATCGAGGTCAAAGACGCGCCGGAGTGCGTCGGGGCGGAAGCGGGGGAGTGCGGCGATCCCCGCGAGAGCGGTCAGGAAAGCGCGGCGGTCCGTCATCTAAGCCCCTGTGAAGAAATGATTTCCCAATCTACGGGCCGCTCCCACTACCGCCAGACCACACCTTCCTTATACCTTGTGCGGCGCCGAAAGCCCTAGATCTTGCGTTTCAGGACCGGAGTCATGGCCATCATTGCCAGCGAAATGCGTCGCGGGATGTGTCTCCTCTTCGAAGGGGAGCCTTGCCGCGTTCTCGATTTTCACCACCACACGCCAGGTAACCTGCGGGCCATGGTGCAGGCGAAGCTCCGCAAGCTCCGGACGGGGACCCAGTTCGAGCATCGCTTTCGCTCGACCGACACCGTCGAGGTGGCGGACCTCGAGACGCACGAACTGGAGTTTCTCTACGCCGGCGGCGACAGCTACCACTTTATGAACACCGAGAGCTTCGATCAGCTCGAGATGAGCGAGGAGGATCTCGGCGACGCGGCAAAGTGGGTCGCGCCGGGCATGAAGATCATGGCCGAGTTCTTCAATGGCCGACCGATCGGAATCCAGCTGCCGAACGCGATGACGTTCGAGGTGGTCGAGACCAACCCGGTGATGAAGACCGCGACGAAGACCTCCTCGTTCAAGCCCGCCAAGCTCGACAACGGCGTCACGATCAACGTTCCCGAGTTCATTCAGACGGGCGAGCGAGTGCGCGTGAACCCGAGCTCTGGCGAGTACATCGACCGGGCCAAGTAGCCGACTTTGCCCTTTCCGCGCTCGCCGGGGGTCCTTACCTTAGAAAGATCCCTCCCCTACGAGTCGCGTGGCCGAACATTCGACCGCTTCCGCCAGCCAGGAACGTGCGGTCCTGCCGCGCGACGTGGCGGTGTTTCTCCCGCTGTTCGGCATCGCGCTCCACAAGTGCACAACTTACCCCCCCAAGCACCCGCTTCTCGTCTCCGCCATTGACGCCGTCGTGAGCCACCTGCGGGTGGTCCTCGTCAACCGTCCGTTTCTCCTCCTCGGCATCGCCCGGAACCAGCTGCTCGTCGAGGGCCTGGCCACCGACCCGGACAACCCGGTACTGCGGGACCTTGCCGGCAAGTTGCATCGGCACCAACTCGGAGCCCTGAAGATCACGCCGGGCGTGACCGCCGAAGAGTTCGGTGACGTCCTGCAGGTATTGAGCGCGGATGCCAGGACCAACCCGGTCGGGCAATCGCTCCTGGACTACGACACCCGCTGGGAGCACGTGCGGCTCCTCCCGCCGGCCTACGAGCGCCTGGAGCTGGCGGAGGAGCAACGCCTGGGCGAACAGGCCCGCGGGGAAAGCCTCGCAGGCCGGCTGTGGATCGGCCTCGCCGCCGTGGCACTCGCCAAGGAGGGCGCGCCCGAACTGCACAGCGATCCCCGGGCCGTGGCCCGGGCCCTCAACCAGCGGATGCGGGACCCGGATGAGGCCAAGCGTGTCATCGACTACCTGCTCGGGCTATCGCGGGAGCTGCGCCTCTCCGCGGGTGCCGAGGCCGCTGTCCTCAAGGAGCGGCTGGGGCAGTTGCTCAACTACCTGACGCCGGAAACGCTGCGGGACCTGGCGACCCTCGGCGCGGATCTGGCCCAGCGGCGGCGACTCGTCATGGACGCCGCCATGGTGCTGCCTGCCGGGGCGGTGCTGACGCTGCTGCGGGCGGTCTCCGATTCGAGCGCGCAGGCCATTCCGCAGGCCATGGTGCGGCTCCTGAGCAAGCTGGCCTTTCAGGCCGACAAGGGCGCCCAGTCGGTGCGCGAGGAGGCCGATCTGGCCATGCGTGAGGCGGTGCGGCAGCTCGTGGACAAATGGTCGCTGGAGGACCCCAACCCCATGCCGTACACGCGGGTGCTGGAGCGGCTCTCCCGGCACCCGAGCGGGCCGCCCACCAGCAACGACGAGCATCCGGCGGAAGCGCTGCGCCTGGTGCAGATCTCCCTCGAAACCGACACGGTGGGCGACACGGTATGGGGTGCCCTGGACGAACTGGTCCGGGAAGGGCATGCCACCGACGTGCTTCGGATGGTAGAGGACCCGGGCGTCGCCGAGGACATTCAGGAGCACTTCTGGGCGCACCTCGCCACGCCCGCCAATATGCGAATCCTGCTCGACAACGAACCGCGGGACACACCGGTGGTCGAGCTGCTGCTGGACCGCATGGGAATGGCGGCAGCAGAGCCGATGCTCGAGAGTCTGGAAGTGGCGGACAACCGGGCCATGCGCCGGCGGCTCCTTACCCGGCTGGGACGTCTTGGCCCCGCGATCGGCCCGATGCTCATAGAGCGGCTTCCCAACTCACCCTGGTTCGTTCAGCGGAACCTGCTGGCCCTGCTGGGCTCACTGCAGGAGATCCCGGCCGACTTCAGCCCCGCGTCCTACGCCGAGAACGACGACGCCCGGGTGCGACGGGAGGCGATCAAGCTGATGCTGCGCATCCCGGGCCAGCGGGACGATGCGATCCTCGCGGCCCTGGGCGATGACGACGACGGGAATGTCCGCATCGGCCTCAGTGCGGCCCTGGAGGGGTGTCCCACCGCCGCGGTGCCCCGCCTCATGGTCCTGCTCAACGATCGACGTCTTTCCCACGAAATCCGCTCGCTGGCCATTCGGACGCTCGGCTCGATCCGCTCGCCGGCCACCAGGGATTGGCTCGTTGGGCAGGCCCTGACCAAACCCGGCTGGTTCCGGCGACGCAGGCTCGTCTCACGGTCCCCGGAGCTCCTGGCGGTGCTGGGCGCACTCGCGCGCAGCTTCCGGAACGAGCCGAATGCCCAGCTCGTCCTCAGGCTCGCCACCGAGAGCAGCGATCCTGCGATCCGGAAGGCCGCCACCGGACAGGCGGAGGAGCAGTGAGCGACCCACTGCGGTTCCTGACCTCGCTTGGCCAGGCCCTTTCGGCCACCGGCCTTTACCTCCCCGGCCACCCGGCGCGGGAGCGGGCGGTCGACTCGGCCTGGGAGCAGCTGGAGGCGCTCCAGAAGCTGGATCCGGCGCCGACCTTCTCGTTTCTCGAGGACGAGGTCCTCTACCGGCAGCAGGCGCTGCGAGACTTCAAGGCGTGGGACTGGGCTCGCCGGTTGTCCCGGGCGGGGGTGCAGCGGGTGGAGTTCGATCGGGAGGTCTCGCGCGAAGAGCTGTCGGAGTTCCTGGCCGAAGTGCATCGCAAAGTGTCGAGCGGCACTCCGGACGACACCAGTGAAGCCCGCCAGCTGCACCGACCCAGTATCCGGTTTGGGATGGTGAGCATTCGCGGGGCCTCGGCGGACATCGCGGTCGAGGTGGCGGAAAGCACGACGGTTCCGTACACGCTGGACGACGAAATCGAGGCGGTGACCTGGATTCACGCGGAGGTGGAGACATCGGACAGCCTCCCGCTGGCGGAGGCAAACGCGGTGGTGCGCTCCCTGTCGATGGCGATGCACAGCCAGAGCCGGATGCTGATGCCGCTGCTGCAGCTCAAGAGCTACGACCAGTACACCACTACGCACGCCACCAACGTCTCCGTGCTGGCGATGGCGCTCGCGGAGTATATCGGCCTCTCCCCCAAGGATGTGCGGGAATTCGGCGTGGCCGGCCTGCTGCACGATCTGGGAAAGGTCCGCGTTCCGAAGGAGATCCTGGTGAAGCCGGGCGCCTTGTCCGCGCAGGAGGTGGCGGTGCTACGCAAGCATCCGGTGGATGGGGCCCGCCTGATTCTGGCGCGGGAGCGGAACCTGGACCTGGCGGCGACGGTGGCCTACGAGCATCACATCATGATCAACGGCCAGGGGTATCCCCGGTTCCGCTATCAGCGGGAAACGCACTTCGCCAGTCGGCTGGTGCACTTGTGTGACGTGTTCGACGCGCTCTGCACCGCTCGACCATATCGGGACGCGTGGGCGACCGAGATGGCTTTGGCGTACATCGAAGAGCGGGCGGGATCCGATTTCGAGCCGCAGTTGGCCGAGTCCTTCACGGCGATGATGCGTCTGTGGACCCACCAGCGCCTGGCTGTCCCCCTCGGCGGTTCCCCGGCGGCTCCGGTTTCGCTGTGGTCCCCCTCTCCCGCCGCCACCCCCGCCCCCGCGCCGCCCCCGCCCCCGCCCCAGGCGGCGGCGTCACCGCCACCTGCGGCGCCGACCGGTCACGCCGACATGCCTTCCGGCGAGACCCAGGTCGGTGACGTTCAGGGAGGTCAGGGCTCCTGACCATCAGCGGTGCCTTCTCGCACCAGGGTTGGTGCGGAACCCGGCACCCAGTCAACGCGGAACCGGTCTCCGTTTCGAAGCAGAATCTGTCCGCGTCCGGTAACCACGCCATCGTCGTTGAACTGCAGGGCAGGGTCGAGGCCGTACACCTGCACGACAACTCGATAGTTGTGTATGCCGGCACCGAATCGATTGACGGTGAGGGGCTCCATCAGGCGCATGTTCGAGACGGCCCCCAGCCGCTGGCCGTCGATGTATACCTGGGCCTGGCTCCCATACTCCGCGGCGCCCAATTCCGCTGGCACCACCTCGAACTTGATCAGGTCCGGCTCGCCGCTTACCGGCCCCACCTCCACCCCGGTTTCGCCGCGCCCGTACACCTCGGTGCCGCGAGGTGCCGGCATGCACTGGAGAATCCGCGCCGCGCGCTGTGCACCGGTGGGATGTTCGGCATCAAAGCGGAACGGTCCGAGGCGCGAGAAGAAGCGCAGCGCCGCCTCGCTGGCCTCCCGATCCTGCTCGCCCGACTGGCTGGCGGCGAAGCAGTCTGCCTCGAGCTCTTCGGAGCGGAGCACCGAGTCGCGCACGGGGACCGGCAGGTTGAATACTGCTACGCGGCTGTGCTTGTGATAGATGTGCCCGTATTCGTGGGCCAGAAAGAAGCGGGTGAGCAGCGGCCCGTACCGATGCGCCAGCCGCGGGTTGTAGTAGATGACAGGATGGGGCAGGTCCACCGTCGCGACCGCGATGTCCTCGAGGGTGTCGGTCGCGATTTCCTCGATGCCGGGGATCAGATGCAGCTCCTGCGCCCGGACCGGCGGGGCGCCGAGCGCCACGAGGGTGAGGAGCGGGAGATAGAGGCGACCTGCGGCGATCATACCGGCAATCTGGGTCAAGGTGACGACCCCGGCAAGCCGGTCGGCGTCAGTCCATGTTCATTGGGGCATGCATGCCAGGATCTGGCGAGCCCGAAGCGCGCCGGGCGGATGTTCTGCATCCAGCCGCTGGGTGCCGAGATGGGCAAAGAAGCGCACCGCCGCCAGGGACGCGGCCCGATGCGCGGCACCGAGTTCCTCCGCCGCGAGACAGTCGGCCTCCAACTCCTTGGACTGCAGCAGCCGGTCCCGAATTCCCGAGTCGGCACCCAGCGCGCCCGCCCGGGTATGCCGCAGGGTGATGTGCGCACGCTCGTGGGCCATGAAGAAGGTGTCGAGCTCCGGGCTGAACCGCTGCATCAGCGTCGGGTTGAAGTAGATCACCGGCTGAAGCGGGTCGTACACGGCCACCGCGACATCCCGAAGGGATGGATCCGCGACCATCCGGGTAGCCGGGGTCGCCAGAGAGGTGGGCATAGGGTGCCCCGCGCCGATGAGCGCCAGGAAACCCGTGACCGCGACTCTGAGCAACCGTGGCATTTCGCCCCCGCCTGTGTCCTCTCCGCGACGGCCCCCTCAAGGCGAAGAGCCCCCGCGTCGGTCTTGCCGAACGCGGGGGCTCTGTCTGCTGACTGCAGAGCTTCAGCCTCTCCGCGTTTTCCTCGGGATGAGCGCAACCCCCCGGCGGTGAAGCCGGTACTGGAGGGCACCGATTCGCGCTCCCACCCCGCGACGTCGATTCACGCCTGAATCCATCTCCTGAGTTGCAGTGGACCGCTTTCTCTGGTATCGTCGGCGGCGCATTGTTCTTGAGCCGTGCCGGCGGTGCTCCAGATCACATCCCGGTCCTCATGGTACTCCCTCACCCACTCTCTACTTCTAGCATCAGCCGTGCCATTGACCACGAAGGGCCTGGGGTTACGATTCCTGAACACCGTCGGGGGTACCCGGGTTCGCCGCAGACAGGGGCGCGCCCGGGTTGAGAAATACCCTTGGAACCTGATCCGGCTTATACCGGCGAAGGGAGCGCGGACCCACCTGCGCCCCTCCGCCTTCGCCACAGGAAGGGCGTCATGACCACCAGAGAGACCCAAGCCCCGTACCGGGGCGTGTTTCCGGGCTCCACCAAGGTCCTGGTCGAGGGCCCCCATGGAGTCCGTGTTCCGGTCCGGGAGATTGCTCTCTCGGGCGGCGAGCCCCCATTGCAGGTCTACGATTCCACCGGCCCAGAGGCAGCGGACGTTCGGCAGGGGTTGCCGCCGCTTCGATCGCAGTGGATGGCGGGCCGTGCCGTCACGGTGCTCCCGGGTGAGGATCTCGAAAGTGTCCGAATCCCCGCCGCGCTCCACCGCCCGCGACTCCGGGCGGCTGGGCCGGTGACGCAGCTGTACTTCGCCCGCCGAGGCGAGATCACCCCGGAGATGGAGTTCGTGGCGGTGCGGGAAGGGCTCCCGGCGGAGCTGGTCAGGGCCGAGGTGGCGCGGGGCCGCGCGATCATTCCGGCGAACATCAACCATCCCGAGCTCGAGCCGATGATCATCGGCCGCGCCTTCCATGTGAAGATCAACGCCAACATCGGGAACTCGGCGGTCACCAGCAGCATCGAGGAGGAGGTGGAGAAGCTCCGCTGGGCGACGCTCTGGGGCGCCGATACCGTGATGGACCTGTCAACCGGCAAGGACATCCACGCGACCCGGCAGTGGATCCTGCGTAACAGCCCCGTGCCCATCGGCACGGTCCCCATCTATGAGGCGCTGGAGAAGGTCGGAGGCGTGGCGGAGGATCTCACCTGGGAGATCTATCGGGACACGCTGATCGAGCAGGCCGAGCAGGGCGTGGATTACTTCACGGTGCACGCCGGCGTGCTGCTGGAGTACATCCCGCTTACCGCGAACCGGATGACGGGCATCGTGTCCCGGGGCGGGTCGATCGTCGCCAAGTGGTGTCTGGCTCATCACCGGCAGAGCTTCCTGTACACGCGTTTCGCCGAGATCTGCGAGATCATGAAGGCTTACGACGTGTCCTTCTCTCTGGGAGATGGCCTTCGGCCAGGGTCCATCGCGGATGCGAATGACGCGGCGCAGTTCGCCGAGCTCAAGACACAGGGAGAGCTCACGCGGCTGGCGTGGTCTCATGATGTCCAGGTGATGAACGAGGGGCCGGGGCACGTTCCCATGCATCTCATCAAGGAGAACATGGAGAAGCAGCTCCAGTGGTGCGACGAGGCGCCCTTCTATACGCTGGGGCCACTCACGACCGATATCGCGCCGGGGTACGATCACATCACCAGCGCCATCGGGGCGGCGATGATCGGCTGGTTCGGGACCGCGATGCTCTGCTACGTGACCCCCAAGGAGCACCTCGGCCTTCCGGACAAGGACGACGTCAAGGCGGGCGTCATCGCTTACAAGATCGCGGCACACGCCGCGGACCTCGCCAAGGGCCATCCGCGAGCGCGCGTGTGGGACGATGCCCTGTCCAAGGCGAGGTTCGAGTTCCGGTGGGAGGACCAGTTCAACCTGTCACTCGACCCGGTGACGGCCCGGGCCTTCCATGACGAGACCCTGCCGGCGGTTGGCGCCAAGCTGGCCCATTTCTGCTCGATGTGCGGCCCGCGGTTCTGCTCCATGCAGATCACCCAGGACATCAGGAAAGCGGCGGCCGGCATGGCGGCCAAGTCCGCCGAATTCCGGGAACAGGGCGGCGAGCTCTATGTGAAGGTGTGACCGGTTCCTCGCCGGGCCTCGTTACATTCTTCCGTTCTACCGGGCGCGTGAAACGCTGCCCGCTGGCTTCTCCGTGAAAGGACTCCGCATGATGCGCCGACCCCTTCTCACCAGTGCCGTGCTCCTGGTTGCCTGCTCCCCGAAGGAGACTCCCAAGCCCGCGACCGAGGCCGCGCCGCCGCCGGGGCCAGCCGTCGTCTCGGTAACTTCGGGGTTCAGCCACCCGGAATCCGCCCTGTGGGACGCGGACCAGCAGGTCTGGTTCGTCTCCAACATCAACGGCAATCCTTCCGCGAAGGACGGCAATGGGTTTATCGCGCGGCTCACTCGTGGCGGAGCGGTAGATAGCCTGCATTTCGTTCAAGGTGGGCGAGACGGCGTGACCCTGAACGGCCCGAAGGGCCTCGCGATCGTGTGGGATACGCTGTGGGTGGCGGACATCGACGCGGTTCGCGGTTTCGACCGGAAGACCGGGGCGCTGGTTGCCAACGTGAACCTTGGCAAACAGGCCAAGTTCCTCAACGATGTGGCGGCGGGCCCGGATGGAACGGTCTACATCACCGACACCGGAATCCTGTTCGACGACAAGGGCCAGATGGTGCACCCCGGGCCGGACCGGATTTTTGCGCTCAAGGGGCGGAAGGTCTCAGTTGTCGCGGAAGGCGCATGGCTCGGGGGACCCAACGGAATCACCTGGGACTCGGCAGGGGGGCACTTCATCGTGGTGCCTTACACCGGCACGGCGATTCTGGCCTGGAATCCGGGTCAGGCCAAGGTGGACACGCTGGGGAGCGGACCGGGTGGCCAGGACGGTGTCGAGGTGGTAGGTGGCGACATCTTGGTCACCAGTTGGGCCGATTCGTCGGTGTTCGTCCTGGCGGCTGGCGGAAATCGCAGGGTCGCATCGGGCATCAACTCGCCAGCGGACATAGGCGTCGACCGAGCGCGTGGATTGCTAGCCATTCCGCAGCTGCTCGAGGACCGGGTTCAGTTCTGGCGCCTGAAGTAGTCCGGCATCGCGTCTCCGCCGGCCCTCAGGTGGAGGTCGACGGAAGGACCCATGTGAGCCACTCTGGCAGGAGCCGCTTCCAGGTTGGGAGATCGTGGCCACCCTGCACGGTGAGGTGAACCATGTCCCGACCGCGTCGGTAGCCCTTCCGCTCCAGCTCCTCAATCAATTCCTCTGTATCCTGGACCGCGTCGATGACGCCGTCGCCATCCCGGTCGGCGGCTTCGTCCTGGAGGCCGGTCTCGAACCACATTCGCAGCGCTGGCCTCCCCACCGTCTCCCGCACCCGTCGATGCATGATCCGCGAGGCCTGCCGCGCAACGACCGTTCGGTCGTCGTTTCGCCACCAGAACGAACCGGAGAAAACCCCGACCGTGCCGAACTCCTCCGGATGCCGCCAGGCCAGGTCGAACGCCGCCAGCCCGCCTAACGACCACCCCATGATGGCATTGAGTCCGCCGCTCCGGCGGACGCGATAGCGGGCGGCGATGGCGGGCATCAACTCCTCGAGGAGGAAGCGCCCGTAGCGCTCCGCGCGGCCACCCAGGCCCTGGGCGTTGAGTACTCCCGCCGTACCGTAGTCCTGCAGGCGGTCGGTGGCGTGCACGGCGACGACGACTGCCGGCTCCATGCGATTCGCGGCCTGCAGCAGTCTCAGCGTCCCTCGCAGGTCCACGGCCTGCATGTCCTGGCCATCGTTCGCGTAGACCACGCGATACTCCAGGGATCCGGTTTGGTCGTAGTCGAGGGGCAGGTAGATGTCCACGACGCGGTTCTCCTCCAGCTGCCGCGACAGGAACCCGGGGAGGCGTTCCACCCGTACCTCCCGCGCGCTTCGCCTCCCTCGAGCGCGGATCAAGCCCCGCAGCTGTTCCCAGGGCGCCATGGGTCGATCTGCTCCGTTTTGGAATCGCCGTGGGGAAGTATAGCCGGCTCCATCCCCTCTTCCGGGTAGCCTGGCGGTGGCGCAAACTTGGCGCGTGTCCCAAACCGACCCCCCCTTCGAGGCCCTGAGCCGGTTCGAACGGCTCGCGGTCCGGCTCGTGCGCCGGATGAACAGCGGCGCCTGGCAGCGCTTCTGGTTCGTCTTCCAGCGCGAGATCAACGCCCGGTGGATCGGCCTGGTGACCGGCCCCCTGCTCGAGGTTCATGGTCTCGACCGTGTCGAGCGGATCCGGCGGGATCGTCCGGTGCTGCTGGCCGCGAATCATCGCACGTTCTTCGATCTGTACGTGGTGATGAGCGTGCTCTTTCTCCGTCTCCGCGGGTGGCGGGCCATCAACTTCCCGGTGCGGGGTCGGTACTTCTACCAGCGGCCCGGGGGTGTCGCGCTGAACGCGCTGTGCGCCTGGTGGTCGATGTACCCGCCGTTCTTCCACCAGCCCAACAAGCGGCGGTTCGACCAGTGGGCGCTGCAGGAGTTGGCCCGTCTGTGCCGCGACCGTCCAGGGCAGCTGGTTGGGTTCCACCCCGAGGGGACACGCAACAAGGATCCCGATCCCTACAGCTTTCTGGCTGCTCAGCCTGGCATCGGGCGGTTGATCTATGAGGCAGAGCCCCGGGTGCTTCCGGTCTTCGTGGCGGGTCTCACCAACAGCTTCTCGGACGTGGTGCGACGCCGCCTGCGGGGCGGGCGCCGGATCCGGATCTGGTTCGGAGATGAGTTCGATCCCGCGCCATACCTCTCGAAGCCAGATGCCGCGTCCACCTATCGTGCCCTGGCGGATGCCGTCATGGCCGAGGTCCGGTGTCTGGGGGAGGCCGATCGGGCCGAGCAGGCACGACTCGAAGCCGCATCCTTCAGCCGATAGCCCCGGGGAAATCGCGGGCCCCGCCGGCGAAGCCGGGAAACACGGCGCTGATGTCGGGAAGGCCAAGGTGCCGGGTTAGTACTTCGCCGAATAGCGACCGGAAGTCGGTAGTCACTGCGAGATCCCGGCCTTCGAAGCGGGATTGCTCCGCGAGGCCGGGCCATTGTCCGAGCACCCTGCCGCCCTTCACCGTGCCGCCCAGCAGGAGCATGGCGGTGCCGTGCCCGTGGTCGGTTCCGCCACTGCCATTTTCGCGCACCGTCCGGCCGAACTCCGACATGGTCAGCACCGTCACGTCCTGCATCCGCTCACCCAGGTCCGTCGCGAAGGCATCGAGCGCGGCCGCCAGTTCACCCAGCCGGTTGCCGAGCTGGCCCGTGTCAGCGCCCTGATTGACATGGGTGTCCCAGCCGCCCAGGTCGGCGAACGCGATCTCCACTCCGATGTCGGCCTTGATCAGCTGGGCGATCTGACTGAGCGACCGGGCCAGAGGGGCCTTGGGGTAGCTAGCGCCGTGTTCCGGGCGGTAGTCGGCTGGATCGAAACGCGAGAGGATCTTGGCCGCCTCAAATCCCTCCGCCGCGGAGCTGGCAAGGAGGCCAGTCTCCGAGCCGGCATACATCGCCTCGAAGGCGCGCGTCAGACGGTCTCGAACGGCGGGCCCGCCGGCACGAATGCCAAAGCTCTGCAGGTCCCGGATCGCGAGTGTGGGCGCGCTTCCCTCCAGGATGCGAGGCAGCTCGGGGCCGAACGCGACAGCGCGAAAGGGCGTGTTCTCATGCTCCTGACGGTGCTGGCAGTACCGATTGAGCCAACCGTCCGGGGTCGCCTTCACACCGGGCGTCCCCGTCTCCATGTAGTCCTGGGCGTCGAAGTGGCTGCGGGTGCTGTCCGGCGAGCCGACCGCGTGGACGGCGGCAAAGCTGCCGTTGTCCCACCACCGTTTGAGCGGCGCCAGTGCAGGGTGGAGACCGAAATGACCATCGAGATCGATGACCCGCTCGCGCGGTATGGCGATCTGCGGACGCTCGTCGTAGTAACTGCGCTCGCCGTGCGGGACGATCATGCTGAGACCGTCCACCGCTCCGCGCTGAAAGAGACACAGGAGCACGCGGCGGCCGGCGCCGTCCGGGCGCGCCGAGCTCCGGGCGTAGGCCGCGCGGGCGAGAAACAGGGGATCGAGCCCAAAGCTCACCAGAGTGAGACCACCCGCCCGGACGAAGACGCGTCGAGAGATGCTCATTGTCGTTGGAACTCCGGGCTGCCGAGCGCCAGGCCGATCGCAAAGGTCCGGGCCGCTTCGGGGTTGGGGATCTCATTCAACTCGTTCGTGACTGCGGCGCGGGTCCGCGCCGACATCGATCCGGCGAAAAGCTGGTGGTCGATCGCGTCGAGCAGCGCCCCATAGTCCGCTGAGGCTGGAGCAAGGGCATCGAGATCGGGAGCGGAGCCAGCTATCCGCCCCGCGGCAAGGGCCACGCCCGTGTTCATGCGACCCAGGAGCGCCCCGCTGTTGACCCAGTCCTCTTGCCGCTCGGGGTAGCCGGCGGGAGAGGCCTGCTGAAAGAGCGGTTGCCCCAGGCGGGCCACGGCCTGCGCCAGGCCCGGCAGCGTGTCCGGAGTCGCGTCCGTGGCCCGGGCTGCGCTGGCGATGAATTCGAGCGGAGACTTCACTTTGTTGTCCATCGCGCGGGGGGCCCAGAACTCCGGGGAGTGAACGATGGCGCGAAGGACCGCGAGGATGTCCCCATCGCTGGCTTCCCAGGCGTGAACCGCCGCATCGACGCATCCGTCGGGTGGATCGTCCGCCACGAAGCGGGCACACAGCTTCCGGCTGATGTGGTGCAAAGTTGCCGGGTGGCGCGCGAGCATCCGCAACAGCCGCTCTCCCTCATCTTCGCCGTGTCCCGCGGGGAAGCGGACGCCCAGCACCGTCTTGGCCCCGTAATCGTGCGCTCGCTCGCGAAAGACGAACTCGGCGCCGTCCGCCGGCCGAGTCATGCTCCAGCCGGTCAGGATTCTCGCGACCTCCGTGACGTCGTGCTGAGTGTAGCCGCCGTCAACCCCCAGCGTGTGGAGCTCCATCAGCTCCCGCGCGTAGTTCTCGTTCAGGCCGGTGGGGCGGCCGGGCCGAGCCGGCTCCCCTCCCCCGAGCCGGGAATCCTGGGCAGCGACGCTCCGCACGTTGTCGAGGTAGAAGAGCATCGCGGGACTCCGCGCGGTGGCGAGCAGGAGGTCCTCGAACCGGCCCAGGGCATGGGGGCGGATGACGGTCTCGATGTAGGTGGGGAGAAGCGCCCGATCGGCGCCCTTGTTGAAGAAGACGTTGAAGTGGTTGGCCCAGAAGTCGACCATCACCTCCCGGAGCTGGTCGCGGGCCATCACCGCGCGAACTACCGTCAGCTCCTGATACTCGGGAAGCAGCCGGGGCGCGCCGGTGGCTCGCGCGCCCGCTCCGGTCATCTCCGAGTCGGCCTTGGCCTCGCGCCGCTGCCGGCGCAGCTTCTCTTCCGTCTCGAGCATGGCCCGGGCCTGGAACCGCTCCAAATGGAACTTCTCCTCCAGGGCGGGCAAGGCTTGATCGTCGGGACGCGAATCGGAGAGCATGCGATCGGCCGCATGGAGGGCGCCCTCGCGTGCGATCTGCTCGACCTCTCCCGGCCGGGGGCCGAAGGCGAGGCGGTTGAGCAGGTGGCGGGCGGAGTCCGCCGCCGTCGGCTGCTGGGCCGGAAGCGGAGTCGAGAGAACGACGAGGCAGACCAGACTCAGGAATGGCGCACGCATCACTCCGGCTGACGTCCCGCCCGCCAGGATGTTAGGTTCCGCGAAGCCCCCGTTGCGATTCGGTATGGATCCTGCCGCCTTGGGCCTCCTGCTCTCTTCCATCGGCGTCTCCGTGCAGTTGGGCGGAACGGCGCTGCTTCTGGTGCTGTTCTATCTCCTGACCCGTCACGCGGGCGTCCGGACGTACTTCGTGGTCTGGGCGTGGGGCTGGCTGGCGCTGCTGGTAGCTCTGTCCGCCGTGGCGCTCCGCTACCTGATCGTTCCCGCCAATCCGAGCAAGCCGGACGCCGTCGCGTATTCTCTGCACGCCGGGTACTTCTTGGCCAAGCTGCTTCATCTGGAGCTGCTACTGGCGGGCACCTGGCTCTTCTGCCGGGGCGTCAGGCTGCCGGGTCGACCCATTGTGTGGCTGGCGGGAGCGACGCTTCTGGCCGGCTTCGGTGCGCTCGGTGCCGTGGACCTCAATCGAATCATGGTCGTTCAAGAGCCGGTAGCGCTATTGACCTACGCGGCGTGCGGCTACCTCACGGCCTCCATTACCCGTGATCGACGCACGATGGGCACCCGGTTCCTCTCGGGCGCGTCGCTGGCTCTGGCGGCGCTGTGGGGCCTGTATGGGCTCGCCTTCTGGGAGCGGCTCCTGCTGGGCGATGTGGTCACCTTGTGGCTCCGGATCCTGCCCTCGTACAACTCGTACATCGACACGGCCGCCATGGTGCTGCTCGCCTACGGCCAGGTGGTGGTGCTGCTGGAGGACGCGCGCCATGAGACCGACGAGGCCCGGGCAGGACGGCTTCGGGATGTGGCCGCTTCCGAGGCGCGCCTCAAGGCCGTGATCGAAACCGCGACCGACGGGATCATCGCCGCCGACCATGACGGGCTGGTGGTGCTGGCCAACGTGGGTGCGGCCCGGATCTTCGGAATGCGCCGCCGCGACATGGACGGCCGGGTGCTGCTCGAGTTGTTTCCCGAGACGGTGCGCACCGACCTCGAACGGCGCCTGCTCGAGGTCCGTCGGTCCTCGCCCGGGCGCCAGTCGGTTTTCGAGGTTCGCGGCCGCAACGGCTATGGCGACGAGATCCCTCTGGAAGTGGCGGCGAGCGCCTTCTTCGGGCCGCAAGGCGAGCTCGATATCCTGGTGCTCCGGGACGTGAGCGAGCGCCGACGCACCCAGTCCGAGCGCGAGGAGCTGCAGTCCAGGCTGGCGGAATCGCTCCGGATGGAGGCCCTGGGGCGGCTGGTATCTGGAGTGGCGCACGAGCTCAACAATCCGCTCGCCGCCATCCTGACCTACAGCGAGCAGCTGCTGGCCGAGCAGCCGGAGGGCGACCACGCGGGCCCCCTCGCCACGATTCGGGAACAGGCTCGGCGCGCTCGAGCGATCGTCCGCGACCTGCTGAGTTTCGTGCGACGGCGCGAGGAGCGGCGCGAGGCCGCCAACGTCGGTGCCCTCGTGGATCGAACGGTGCGGGCCCTCGCGGCGGATCTCGACCGGCAGGCCGTGCAGCTCACGGTGACGGTGGAGGCAGACCTGCCGCCGATCACCTGCGACCCTCCCGGGCTGGAGCAGGTATTCACCAACCTCCTCGACAACGCGGCCCGCGCCGCTCCGGGTGGGCGAATCACCCTGCGGGTGCATCGGGAGCGCGATGGGCTGGCGATCGAGGTGGAAGACAGTGGGCCCGGAATCCCGCCCCACCTCCTGACCCGCATCTTCGAGCCGTTCTTCACCACGCGCGGGACCGGTGAGGGGACCGGGCTGGGATTGTCGGTCTCTCTCGGCATCGTGCAACAGCACGGAGGAGAGTTGCGCGGCGAGAACCTCACTCCCGGCCCAGGGGCCAGGTTCGTGGCCTGGCTACCCGTGGGCCGGCCGCCTTCCCTGCCGACACGCCGCTCGACGCCCGCGCCCTTCCACGCCCCCGCGATTCC
>DATJVM010000040.1:0-81315 GCA_035501775.1 Gemmatimonadales bacterium
TACGACCAGTGGTTCTCACGGATTGACTCCTGGGCAGGTGTGGGGGACAACCCTCGCGATACGGACGACGGCGCTATTTAAAAGAAGCCCGAGGCGCCCGCAAGAGATTGTCTCCCCCGACTCCCGGCCGCCCGCCCGGCCTCAAGCAACGGGCCTGAGCCGCCCGATACTGATGTGACGCGGATTCCAGGACGCACCGCGGAACGTGGCGAGGGTGGAGCTCCTCCGTTTCAGCCGGATGGTTGAAAATGCGACCTCTCCCCATTCCGCGCCGTGCCAGCCGTGACTACCTTGCGCACCGTCACTTCACCCCTCTGGCGTACCGGAGTCGACAGGATCATGGCGCTCCCCCTCGTTCAGCTCACCCGGTCAGAGCCCGCCCAGAGCGCCCCGGGCCCCGCCGGCCTGCCCGCGCGCAAGCCATCCTGGCTCAAAGTAAAGGCCCCCGGCGGCGGGACTTACCTCAGTATCAAGGGCCTGATGCGCGAGCTGGGCCTCCATACCGTCTGCGAGGAAGCGCGCTGCCCGAACATCGGCGAATGCTGGGAGCATCGGGCCGCCACTTTCATGATCCTCGGTGACGTCTGCACCCGGAACTGCGCCTACTGCGCGGTCTCCCATGGCACGCCGGCGCCATACGATCCCGACGAGCCGGCACGGCTCGCGTCGGCGGTCGAACGCCTCGGGCTCCAGCACGTGGTCATCACCTCGGTCGATCGGGACGATCTCCCCCACGGCGGCGCGGAGGCGTTCGCGGCCTCAGTGGAAGAGATCAGAGCGCGGCTGCCTGGGACCACGGTCGAGGTACTGATTCCCGACTTCAAGGGCTCGGAGGCCGCGCTTGAGATCGTCCTGGCGGCTCGTCCCGACATCCTGAACCACAACCTGGAGACGGCGGAGCGGCTGTACCGGATCGCCCGACCCGGCGGACGGTACGACCGCGCGCTGGCGCTCCTGGCGACCGCTCGGCGCCTAGCGCCGGAGGGCCTCACCAAGTCCGGGGTCATTCTCGGGATGGGCGAGGAATGGGACGAGATCGTCACCTGCATGCGGGATCTGCGGCGGAGCGACGTGAATATCCTCACCCTCGGGCAGTACCTGCGGCCTACCGACGGCCACCTGCCCGTGGCTCGCTACTACACGCCGGGGGAGTTCGACGAGTTGCGGGACATTGGCATGGCGCTGGGCTTCCGCCACGTGCAGGCGAGTCCCCTCACCCGTTCGAGCTATCACGCGTGGGAGCAGGCGCAGGCGGCGGGGGGACAGCAGCCGTCAGCCGTCAGCCATCAGCCGTCAGCCATCAGCCATCAGCCATCAGCGGGAAGGTTCCATGGCGACGACTAAGGCGGCGCGGCGCGCCGATACCGTGCTGGGGGAGAAATACCGGCGCTGCCTCCGCCAGATGATGCTGATCCGCCGGTTCGAGGAGAAGGCGGGTGAGGCGTACAGCCTCGGGAAGATCGGCGGGTTCTGTCACCTCTACATCGGGCAGGAGGCTGTCGCTGTCGGGTGTCTCTCCCAGCTTCGTGACGATGACTACATCCTCACCACCTATCGTGAGCATGGGCACGCGCTCGCCCGCGGGATCCCCGCCCGGGCCGTGATGGCGGAGCTCTTCGGCAAGGCGACCGGTTGCTCGCACGGCCGCGGCGGATCCATGCACCTCTTCGACGTCTCACGGGGCTTTCTCGGCGGACACGGCATCGTGGGAGGGCACATCCCGCTGGCGGCGGGAGTCGGCTTCGCGATCCGCTACCGCGAGGAGGACCGAGTCACGGCCTGCTTCTTCGGCGAGGCCGCGATCAACAACGGCGCCTTCCACGAAGCGCTCAACATGGCGGGAGTCTGGAAGCTCCCCTGCATCTTCATCTGCGAGAACAACCGCTACGGGATGGGAACGGCGCAGGATCGGGCGACGGCCACGTGGAACATCTCCGAGCGCGCGGCCGCGTACGACATGGCCCGCGAGGTAGTGGATGGCCAGGACCTGGGAGAGGTCATGGCCGCCATGGACCGCGCCGTGGTCCGGGCGCGCCGCCCGTCGGCGCCGACCCTGCTCGAGATCCGAACCTACCGCTTCGTCGGCCACTCGATGTCCGACCCGATCCATGGCCACTACCGCACCAAGGAGGAGGTGGAGGCGCACCGGAAGCGCGACCCCATCATTCTCTGGGCCGATCGGCTCAAGGAAGAAGGGCTGATCGACGACCCGAGCCTCGAGGCGCTGGATGCGGAGGTCAAGGCCGAGGTGCAGGACGCCTACGACTTCGCCGAGGCGAGCCCCGATCCCTCGCCCGAGGAACTCTACGCCAACGTCTACGCCCCGATCGACGCCGGCCAGCCCGCTTCCCCCCAGTTCGCGAGCGACGCCTGATGAGGACCGGCCGGAGAGCTCCATCAGGAAGGAAGGCCTGATGCCGGTCCTCACCTACCGCGATGCCCTCAATCAGGCGCTGCGCGAGGAGATGGCGCGCGACCCCAAGGTCTTCCTCATGGGGGAAGAGGTCGGCGTCTACCAAGGTGCCTACAAGGTGAGTCGCGGGCTGCTCGAGGAATTCGGGCCCAACCGGGTGGTGGACACGCCGATCACCGAGCTGGGCTTCGCCGGCGTCGGGGTTGGGGCGGCGATGGTGGGGCTCCGTCCCATCATCGAGTTCATGACCTGGAACTTCGCCCTCCTGGCCATCGACCAGGTGGTGAACAACGCGGCCAAGATGCGCTACATGTCGGCCGGCCAGGTGGGCGTGCCGATCGTCTTCCGCGGGCCGGCCGGCGCCGCCCTCCAGCTCGGCGCCCAGCATTCCCAGTGTTTCGAATCCATGTACGCGAACGTGCCTGGCCTCAAGGTCGTGATGCCGGCCACGCCCGCCGACGCCAAGGGGCTCCTCAAGAGCGCCATCCGCGACGACGACCCGATCGTCTTCATGGAGGGCGAGATGCTCTACAACGTGAAGGGAGAGGTGCCTGAGGGCGAGCACCTCGTCCCGATCGGCCGGGCCGATCTCAAGCGGGGCGGCGACCACGTGACCCTGCTGTGCTACTCCAAGACCGTCGCGCTCTGTCTCAAGGCCGCCGAGCTGCTCGAGGCGGAGGGCGTGGTCGCGGAGGTCCTGGATCTTCGCACGCTCCGCCCCCTCGACCTGGACGCCATCTTCACATCGGTAAGCAAGACCCACCGCGCCGTCGTGGTCGAGGAGGGATGGCCTTTTGCGGGCCTCGGCGCGCAGCTCGTGGACGAGATCCAACGGAACATCTTCGACGAGCTCGACGCCCCAGTGGTGCGCGTAACAGGCGCCGACGTGCCGATGCCGTATAACAAGTATCTGGAGCGAGCCGCCAAGGTCTCCCCGGAGAGGATCGTGGCGGCGGTGAAAAAGGTGCTGTATCTGGAATAGGAGCGTACAGCGTACAGGGAGCAAACGTTGGAGGTAGGTGAAGCGACGTCGCCCCATGGCTGATGGCTGACGGCTGACGGCCGCCGTCTGACAAAGGACCCCGCATGGCAACCACGGTGCTGATGGAGGCGCTCTCCCCGACGATGGAGGAGGGCCGCCTTGTCGAATGGAAAAAACAGGAAGGCGACCAGGTCACCGTGGGAGAGATCCTCGCGGAGGTCGAGACCGACAAGGCCGTGATGGATCTCCAAGCCCGAGCGGCCGGCGTGCTACTCAAACAGGCGGTCGCGGCGGGAGCGACGGTGCCGGTCGGGAAGATCGTGGGTGTGATCGGAGCGAAGGGTGAGGACATCTCCGCGCTGCTCCCGGCCGCCGGGGCCCAGCGCGCGGCGGAGACGCCCACCAGGGCCGTTCCCGTGACAGCGGCGCCTTCGGCTCCGCGCGCCCCGGCAGCCGCAGTGGCTCCTGCCCCCGGGACTTCGCCACTCGCTCCTGCTCCTTCCCCCGCTCCCGCTCCGGCCACTGAGCCAGGCGCGGGGCGATTGCGCGCCTCTCCCCTGGCCCGGCGCGTGGCCGCCGAGCGGGGCGTCGATCTCGCGCGAGTACGCGGCTCGGGGCCCGAGGGCCGGATCGTCCTGCGAGACCTCGAGGCCACCCCGACTGCCGGGCCGTCGTCGCAGGCGGCCCCGCGCCTGGCGCCTCGGGCTGACGGGCAGCCCTACATCGACGTGCCGCTCACTCAGATCCGAAAGACCATCGCCAAGCGCCTCACCCAGTCGATCGGACCGGTGCCCACCTTCTACCTCACGTCCGAAGCGGACATGGAGCGGGTGGCCGAAGCGCGAGACGCCCTGAACGCCCAGAGTGGCGAGGCCGGGGCGAAGGTCAGCTTCAACGACATCGTTCTCAAGGCGACAGCGCTCGCCCTCCGCCAGCATCGGGCCTGCAATGCGTGGTGGCAGGAGGAGCGCATCCGGTACTGGAACGAGGTCCACCTGAGCGTGGCCGTGGCCGTCGAGGACGGGTTGATCACGCCCGTGGTCCGGTACGCCGACCAGAAATCGCTCCGCGAGATTGGTGCGGAGGTGCGGGATCTGGCCGCCCGGGCCCGGGAGCGGCGGCTCAAGCCGGAGGAGTACACCGGCGGGACATTCTCCGTTTCGAACCTCGGCATGTTCGACATCGAGGCGTTCACGGCGATCATCAATCCGCCCGAAACGGGGATCCTGGCGCTCGGCCGCATCGCGCCGAAGGCGGTGGCGGAAGGCTCGGCGGTCGCGGTACGGCGCCGCATGCGCCTCACCATGTCCTGCGACCATCGGGTGATCGACGGCGCGACCGGCGCCGCCTTCCTGATGACGCTCAAGTCCATGCTGGAAAACCCGCTGGCACTGGTGTGGTGACCGAAAGACAGAACGGAGGCAATCGTGGCGACGTTCGATGTGATCATCATCGGTGGCGGGCCAGCGGGGTACACCTGCGCCATCCGCGCAGCGCAGGTCGGACTGGCCACCGCGGTCGTTGAACGGGACAAGCTGGGCGGAGTGTGCGTCAACATCGGCTGCATCCCGACCAAGGCGCTGCTGCACAGCGCCCGCATCGCCTCCATCATCGCCCACGACGGGAAGGAGCTGGGCATCGAGGTCGGCGGGGTGAAAACCGATTACGGCGTCGCGATGAAGCGTTCCCGTCGGGTGTCGGACCAGAACTCGAAGGGCGTCGAGTTCCTGATGAAGAAGAACAAGATCACCGTCATCAGGGGCGAGGCTGTGCTGCTGCCCGGCCGAAAGGTGAAGGTGGGCGGCGACACCCACGACGCCAGAAAGGGAGTCGTGCTCGCGACGGGGTCCCGGGTCAAGGGAATCCCGCAGATCGGACTCGAGATCAACAAGACCAGCGTCATCAGCTCAGACGAGGCGCTGTTCCTGGAGAAGGCTCCCGCCTCACTGGCGGTGATCGGCGCCGGTGCGGTCGGCTGCGAGTTCGCCGACATCTTCAACGCTTTCGGCTCCAAGGCGACACTCATCGAGGCCTTGCCTCGGCTCCTGCCCTTCGAGGATACCGAATCCTCCGACGCCGTTGCCAAGGTCTATCGGAAGCGCGGGATCGATGTCATCGCCGGCGCCAAAGTGACCAAGGCCGGGGTCGGCAAAGACAAGGTGACCCTCACGCTGGAGGCGGGCGGCAAGACTCAGACGGTCGAAGCCGAGAAAGTGCTGATGGCCGCCGGCCGGGCGGTGAACACGGAGAACGTCGGTCTCAAGGAGGCCGGGGTGCAGCTTACCGATCGGGGCTGGGTCAAGGTGAACCTTGCGACGCTCGAAACGACGGCGCCCGGCGTCTACTGCATCGGTGACGTCGCGGGCCCGCCGATGCTGGCCCACAAGGGAAGCCGCGAAGGAGTGCTGGTCGCGGAGCTCCTTGCCGGCAAGAAGCCGCATCCCATCCGGTACGACAACATCCCCTCGGTCACCTACTGTCATCCGGAGGTGGCCAGCATCGGGCTCACCGAGGATCAGTGCAAGGAGCGGAAGCTCGAGTATCAGGTCGGACGGTTTCCCTTCAGCGCCAACGGCCGGGCCCGGGCCTCGAACGAGACCGATGGCTTCGTGAAGATCATCCGGGACAAGAAGTACGGCGAGATCCTTGGCGCGCACATAGTGGGTGGGCACGCCTCGGAGATTATCCACGAGCTTGCCGTGGCCCGGGAGAACGAGTACACCGTCGAGGAGGTCGAGCTCACCGTGCACGCCCACCCCACGCTTTCCGAGGCCATCGCGGAGGCCGCGCTCGACTCGATGGGCAGAGCGCTGAACATCTGACGTGAATCCGGACGACGCGGATCGCGACGACCGGCCTCCTACCGGCCTATCGCCCACCGGTGAGCCGGCCGCCCCGGAGCAGGTGGGTCTGGCGATCCGCGCGATGGTGGCCGGAGCCTGCGCCGGCCTGGGCTGTGTTTCGGCAATCATGTGGGCGATGCGGACGCTGCAGGTGACCGGCATGGCCCCCGTGGCACCGACCCCCGCCGACATGATCGCCAACCTCATTCTCTTTGGCCTGCTGGCCGGTGTGCTGGTAGGCGCCCTGGTCACCTGGGGTCTTGCCGCGCCCATCGCCTCGGCGTATCGGCGCGGAGGGTTCGCCATGGCCGCGGGATTTGCCACGCTGCTTCTGTCCCTCCTCACCGCCCCGGTGGATCATTTCTTCGGGCGAACGGGCCTGCTGGTTCTCACCGCCGGCGCTGCCGGGCTCTTCCTGTTCTTCCTGCGTCGGCTCCGTTCCCAAGCATGAGCGACCCTCGGACCATCGCCGTTCTCCGCCTCGGCCGCGTCTCCTACACGGACGCTCTCGCCCTCCAGCAGCGACTCGCTCAGGCGCGCGCCGTCGGACAGGTGGACCGCGATATCCTGTTGCTGCTCGAGCACGAGCCCACGATCACCATGGGTCGCGGGACCAGGCCGAGCAGCCTGCCGATCGCGCCAGAAGTCCTGGCCGGCCGGGGCCTGACGGTAGCGGAAGTGGACCGCGGCGGCGACGTGACGTGGCACGGGCCGGGACAGTTGGTTGGTTACCCGATCCTCGACCTCCAGGCGCACCGCGCCGACCTGCACTGGTACCTGCGCCAGGTGGAGGAAGCGGTGATCGGCGGATTGGGTAGGATCGGCGTGGCCGCGGCGCGGCGCGCGGGCCTCACGGGCGTCTGGGTCGGCTCGCGCAAGATCGCCAGTATCGGGGTTCACGTCCGACACTGGGTCACGACGCACGGCTTCGCGCTCAA
Source organism: Gemmatimonadales bacterium (assembly GCA_035501775.1). Classification (GTDB taxonomy): domain Bacteria; phylum Gemmatimonadota; class Gemmatimonadetes; order Gemmatimonadales; family GWC2-71-9; genus JADJOM01. The sequence goes on from DATJVM010000040.1 coordinate 7,177, forward strand.
CCTCACAAACCGACTCGACGACTTTGCCCTCATCGTCCCATGCGGCCTCAACGGTGTCGAGCTGACGACCGTGGCCCTGGAACTCGAGCGTCTCGGTGCGCCGGTACCCGATCCGGCGAGCCTGTGGCAACGGGCCGAAGCCGCCCTCGCCGCGAGCCTGGGCGAGACCTTCCAGCGCGAGCCAGTGGCTGCAACGCTCGCCAGCCTTCTCCCCGACGGAACCGAAGCCCCGATCGAAACGTTGTAGTCGCGCATCGGAGCAATGCCGCAGGCAACTCTGTCAGCCGAGGACGGCCATGACGGATCAGATTGACGCGCGAACCCGAGACCGGGAGCGACTACCTCCAGGTCAGATTCAGACCGCCAAGTGGCCGGTGCTGCACTATGGCGTCGTCCCCCACGTGGACACAGGGTCGTGGCGCTTCGAGATCAGCGGCGAAGTCGAGCAGCCGTTCACTCTTACCTGGAGCGAGTTGCTGGCGCTGCCGCGCCGCGAAACGCTGTGCGATATCCACTGCGTCACGCGGTGGAGCCGCTACGACAACCGGTTCGAGGGGATTCCGGTGTCGCAGCTGATCGAACGGGCCCGCCCGCTCCCGGAAGCAGCCTACGTCCTGGTGCACGCCGAGCATGGCTTTACCACGAACCTTCCCCTGGCGGACCTGGCGCGCCCCGAGAACTTGCTGGCACTCAAGCACAACGGGGAGGATCTCGCGCCGGAGCATGGTGGCCCGGTGCGCCTGCTGGTGCCGCACCTCTACTTCTGGAAGAGCGCCAAATGGGTGCGAGGCCTGGAATTCATGCGGGAGGATTACCCGGGATTCTGGGAGCAGAACGGCTATCACATGCGCGGCGACCCATGGGACGAGGAGCGCTACGGCCGGCCCGATCCCGTCCGCATGCGGCGCGGCCCCCGCGGCTAGCGGCGCGCGCGGGCCGATGAGCGCCGGACCGAGGCTTGTCAAGGCCTGACGGGCCGACTGCTTTCCGGACCGCCCGCCGGCGCGCCTTGTCTTTCCCGCGGATTGGGGCCATTCTGATGTTCCTATGACTGCCCCGACGGACCGCCGATCGATAGAGGAGCACGCGAACCAGCTGGTTCGCGACATCCTCAAGGCCGCGCAGGGCTGGGGCCGGGAGGCGCCGGCGCCGCTGCAGCCCGCGGTGCGCGCGGTGACGATCCGGCTCGGCGAGATGGTGGCGGATCAGCGTAACTATTTCGCGCCACTGCCCGGACCGCAGGAAGCGGAGCGGACCCAGGTGCTGGCGCTGGTCGCGCAGCGACTGGCCTCCGCGGCGGTGGCCGAAGGTTTGGAGAGGCAACTCACGGCGCTCTCGGAGCTCGAGCTCAAGTCGACCTCATCGTGGGCGCTGGTTCCCTCCGCCCAAGGCGAATGGGTGAGCACCGCGGTGCAGTATCTCGAACGCTGCACACAGGAGGTCACGACGGCCGAGCGCCCCGATCCCTACTGGGCCGATGACGTCGTCGCCGGTGTCATTGCTTCGGTCCGCGCCGTCCTGGGCATCGACGAGCTGCACGCGAGGACGGAGGCCCAGTATCCCGGGGGCCGCCGGTCCGGCAGCGAGCAGCAGGTTGTGGAGGACGAATAGAGGGGAAGAGAACGGGGAAGGGCCAGGGTAAACGGGTAAGAGGAGATATGCAGGCCCGCCGGCGACTTCGTCGCGGCGGGCCTCTTTGTTTCCCTTCCCCTTTCCCCCCTCCCCTTTCCCTCTTCCCCCTTCCCCTCTAGCCGCTCCCCGCCTCCGCAAACCTCTCCATAAACCGCCCGAACACGTTGATCCCTTCCCAGAGCTGACTCAGGTTCAGTTTCTCGTTGGGCGAATGCAGTCCATCGTCGGGCAGTCCGATGCCGGTAAGGAGGACCGGCGCACCGGTGGCGCCGAGCCGGGGCACGATCGGAATCGAGCCGCCGGCGCGCACCCGGACGGCGGTTCGTCCCACCACTTCCTGGAAGGCCGCATCCAGAATGCCGAAGGCGGGCGCCTCGACGTCGACCTGCACCGGATCTCCGCCGTGCAGGATCCTGACGTCTACATGCGCGTAGGACGGCGTCAGGGCTTTCACGGTCCGCTCCAGGGCCTTGGCAACCTGGCTGAAGGAGAGGCCCGGTACGAGACGCAGGCTCACCTTGGCCGTCGCCGCGGCGGGAATGACCGTCTTGGCCCCATCGCCGACGAACCCGCCCTTGATGCCGTGGATCTCGAAGGTGGGTAACGCCCAGGTCCGCTCGAACACGGAGTATTTCTTGAGGCCGGTGAGCGCCTTGCCGGTCACCTCATCGCGGAGAAACTCCTTCTTCTTGAATGGCAGGCGCTTCCACTCCCGGAGCTCCCGCTTGGTCGGAGGGATCACCGACTTATAGAGCTTGGGGAGGTGGATCCGTCCATCTTCGCTCTTGAGATCGGCCAGCAGGCGGACCAGCGTTTCCAGGGCATTCGGCGCGACCCCGCCATAGGTGCCGGAGTGCAGGTCCCGCTCCAGGGTCCGGATCGAGATCTCGGCGTAGCACATGCCCCGGAGCGTGGTGTAGACCGCGGGAATCCCCGCCGCGTAGTAGCTCATGTCGGCCACGACCACCGCATCGGCGCGCGTCCGCTCGGGCTCCCGCTCGAGCAGCTCGTCGATCAGGTGCCCGCCACACTCCTCTTCTCCCTCGAAGATGAAATGCACGTTGAGGGGTGGGCGTCCGTCGCCGCCACGGCTCGCCTCGTAGGCACGGAGCAGGCAGTAGACCTGGCCCTTGTCGTCCGCAGTGCCGCGGGCGTAGAGCTTCCCGTCTCGGACGGTGGGCTCGAACGGCGGGGTCACCCACTCCTCCACAGGATCCACCGGCTGCACATCGTAGTGCCCGTAGACCAGCAGCGTCGGAGCCCCCGGCACCTCGGGGCCTTCCGCCCATACTACCGGGTGGCCGTCGCCCTCGATCAGCTTGACGGTCGGGCATCCGAGGCGGGTGAGGTCGTCCATCAGCCAGCGGGCGGCGCGGCGGCAGTCCGCGGCGTGCTCCGGGAGAGCGCTGATGCTCGGAATCGCGAGGAACTCGGTGAGCTCGCGCAGGAGGCGCGACTGCTCGCGGGAGACAAAGGTGGGGTCCATAGACCCGATAACCTACTGTGAGATCGGCGCGGGGAGAAGGCTGGTGCGCCGTCGCTGACGCGAGAGTGACGGAACTCCTCCACGGCGGGGTTTCCGCTCGAGACGCCTCACTGAGGGAGCATTCCCCTCTAGCGCTTCGGGGATGGGGCGATACATTCGCGCCCATGTTCACCACGGATCAATTCCGAGTCTTCACGGGCGCGCCCTCGGAGCGCCTGCTCTCCCGGCCGCGGCGGCTGTTGCAGGAAGGCCGCGCCGCGGAAGCAGAAACGGCATACCAATCGCTGACCTCGACGCACCCTGAACTGCGACAGGCGTGGATCGAATACTTCGAGCTGTTGCGGCAGGCGAGGCGCCATGACGCGGCGCTCGCCCTTGCAGAGCGCGCCGCCGAGCATCTCGGCGACGACGCCCTGCCGGCGGCGCTGCGTGGGGCCGCGCTGGTGGAGCTGGGCCGGTTTCGTGAAGGTCTCGCCGCGCTCGACGATGCCGCCCGCCGCGATCCGGACCTGGGGATGGTCTGGCATGAAGCCGGCTATGCCGCGTGGCGGCTCGGCGAACTCTCCCGCGCGCTGATGGCACTCGATCGGGCTTTTGCCCTGGAGCCCCACGGGGGAACGCTTCACCTGCGGGGAAAAGTCCTCCGGCAGGCCGGGCGGTACCTCGCGGCGGAGGTTTCCTTTGAGGGTGCGGCGCAGGCGGCCGAGTTCGCGGTCCAGCGGGAGGCCGCAGAGCGGGAGGTGCGAGTCACCCGCCGCTATGCCGCCTTCCCCGGATCCCGCCCCGACACCCTGCCGCCGCTCCGCCGCTGGTTCGCGGACACGGGGGCGGTGCCGCTCACCGGCCACCAGGGGGAGCCGGCCGACGAGCGCGCCATGGCCTCCGCCATCGCCGTACTGGCGAGGGACCTGGATTGGAGGTTCAGCGTGCTGGTGGCGCTGGACGCGTGGGAGGGTTGGTACGATCTGGCCAGGGCACTCGGCGTGCCGGTCGCGGCCAAGCTACCGGCGGACCCCAAGGCCATTCCTCTGGTTGCTTCCCGACAGCTGACCGGCCGGCCGAGCGAGACGGATATTCCGGCAACGCTGCAGCGTGGCGCCAGGGTCGTGCTACGGCAGGACGCGACTCATCCCCCCGCGGACCTGATCGGCCACCTCACAACCACGCCGCCGCGTGCCATCGACCCGGCGTTCGCGGTCGAGGCGGCCCAGCATCCCGAGGGGCGCCTGCACAACCGGGTACTCGCCTGAGTTCCCCGTAGCGGGCTGAACACAGCACCGCTGCTACGAGCGGAAGATGCGATCCACCCACTGCACCGAGTTTCGATAGAGACCCGGCAAGCGGCCGACTGAAACGTCGGCCGCGCCCGCCAGTTCGCTCAGCCGGCTCCATTCGGCCCGTTCATACGCCAGCACCAGGTCCCATACCGCCGAGAGCCCCGTCCGCCGGCCGAGCAGGGTGTCGCGAATCTCGGCCGCGACGGGCATGCGAGCCAACGCGGCCGACATGGGGAGCCCCAGGAGGCCATCCAGGGTCGAGAGCATCCCGACCAGGAAGAGGTCCACGTCGCGGGCGCCCAGGCCCGCCTCGCGTCCCACTTGTTCGGCGAACTGGGCGCGCAGCAGCGAGGTCATCACCAGCTGGGGCGGCCGGTCGCTGCCCAGCACCGTGAGCGCCACCAACGAGCACCACTTGCGCGCCGCCCGCTCGCCCAGGACCCGCAGGGCATGGTAGATCGAGGTTACCTCGTGCCGCCAGCCGAACCCGGCGGAATTCAGGTAGCGGAGCAGTTTCACCGCGAGCGCCACCTCCTGCCGGATGATCTGCTCCAGCTTGTCGAAGTCGAGCTCCGGGCGATGCAGCTCGGCCATGAAGCGAACGCAGTTCCGCTTGAACGCCGGCACATCCGCGGTATGCAGGACCTCCGGCTCGCAGAAGAAATACCCCTGGAAGTGGGTGAACCCTTCCTCCGTCGCTTCCTCCACCTGAGCCCGCGTCTCCACTTTTTCGGCCACGAGCTGCACGCGGCGCGGAGCGAATTCACGGACGATCGCCCGCCGTTCGCTCTCGCTGGCCATCAGCATGTCCACCTTGATCACATCGGCCAGATCGGCCAGGGGAGCCATGGCCGGGCGGCGGGTGAAGTCGTCGAGAGCCAGGCGGTACCCCGCCTCTTTCAGCGCCCGGCAAGCCGCCACGATCTCGGGGGTGGGCTCGACGGTCTCGACCAGCTCGATGATGGTGCGATCGCGGGGGAGGACGAGATAAAACTCCTGGAGGAGGACCTCCCGGGACGCGTTGACGAACCCTGGCTTGTCGCCGAGGAGGGCGTCGAGGCCGAACCCGAGCAGGGCCGTGTGCAGCATCTCGAAGGATGCCTGGTCCTGGTTGTCAGCATGGAAGGCGTTCTCGAGGCTCGAGCGGAACAGCAGCTCGTATCCATAGACCTGTTGCCGCCGGTCGAAGATCGGCTGCCTCGCCACGAAGATTTCGGTGCCGGTCGCGGTCGAAATTGGAGCCCCCGGGGCAAACGAACCGCCCGCGTCCCTCCCTGGAGCGCGGGCCTCCTCCGGCCTCACTATCGGTTCTGGAACGGGCAACCTTGAGGGTGGTCACGGGACGCCGAGCCGCGGCACCGGTTCCCGATCCCCGTGATCGCGCGGCAAGGGCGCGGGTGTCGCCCAGCAGGGCCTCTCGGATCTCCCGAACAGACCTGCGCGCTGGGTCTCAGGCGGGAGCCAGTGAGGGGAGGGCTGCGCGCATCGCCTCGGCCGTCGGCCAGCGCTCGTCCGGCTGCTTGCCGAGGGCACGGGTTATCGCCTGGACCAAGGGCGGCGGCGTATCGGGGCGAAGGCTCTGCAGCTCCGGGACGGGAGCGGACTGGTGTCGGGCGAGGACGGTTTCGTCGTGGGGGTCATCGAACGGGGGTCGCCCGGCAAGACACTCGAACAGGACGCATGCCAGCGAATACAGGTCCGAACGGGCATCGATGACATCCGCGCCCGCGATCTGCTCCGGGCTCATGTAGGCCGAGGTGCCCACCGCGAATCCCGATCGGGTAAGGCGGTCCGTGGTCGACTCGGCCACGGCCTTGGCAATGCCGAAGTCCACCAGCGAGGCACCGTGGGGCGTGAGCACGATATTGTCCGGCTTCACGTCCCGATGCACGAAGGCAATGGCGTGGGCCGCGCTCAGCGCCGAGAGGAGGTCGTGCGCAATGCGCACCGTGTCGCTCACCGAAGCGCGGCGAACCCGGGTCAGGTGCTGCTTGAGGGTGGGGCCTTCGAGATACTCCATGACGTACCACAGCAGCCACTCCCGCTCGCCGAAGTCGATCAGGCGGGCGATGTTGGGATGCTCGAGCCGGGAGATGACCTTGATCTCCCGCAGGAACCGCTCGGCGGTCACCGTGGCCGAGAGCTGCGGGTGCAACACCTTGACCGCCACCCGGGTCCCTGCCGGGTCGACCCCCTGAAAGACGCGGGCCGCGCCACCCCGACCGATCTCGCGCTCGATGACGTACCGTCCTTCGAGCGCTTTCTTGACAAGGGGAAGCAGGTCGCGAGCCATGCGGACTCCCAAGTGGGTACAGCGGCAAGAGCGAAACTTCTGGCTAGCGAGCGGGACTCGCAAGTGGCCGGGTCCAACCCCGGGGCGCCGTCCGCTGTCTTAACTAACCATCCACCTCAGCTCCGGAGCTGCTCCGTGCCCAGGACTTCTGTGCTACTCCTCGTGTTGTGCTCCGCCGCCGCCTCGGCCGCCGCCCAACAGGGGAAGATCTATACCGTTGCGGGGAATGAGGTTGCCATCTATAACCTGGTCGGCGAGGTCACGGTGGTGGGCGGGGCGGGGAGTGCCGTGTCGGTCGCCGTGACTCCGGTCGGCAAGGACGGGGGACGGCTGGAGGTTGCCACCGGCGATCTCCGCGGGACCGCGACGCTTCGCGTGCTGTATCCGGAGAACGAGATCGTTTATCCGCGAATGCAGAAGGGTGACAACACCGAATTCACGATTCGCGACGACGGCACCTGGGGCGGCGACGACAGCGAGTCACACCGCCACGAAGGCCGGCGCGTCCGCGTGCGAGGATCAGGTCAGGGGCTCGAGGCGGCGGCCGACCTTCGGATCACCATTCCCCCGGGACGGTCCACGGCGATCTACCTCGGGGTCGGACGCATTGATGCGGCCAACGTCGGCGGCGAGCTGCGGCTCAACTCGGCGGATGCGGACGTCACCGCCCGGGCCGTCCATGGCACCTTGCACATCGACACCGGCTCCGGAGACATCCGGACCGACAGCACCGAAGGCAATCTCTCTCTCGACACCGGTTCCGGCGATGTGACGGTCATCGGCCTCGCCTCGGACGACTCGAAGATCGACACCGGAAGCGGCACCGTCACGGCGTCAGGGGTCAGGTCCGGCTCACTGCATATCGATACCGGATCGGGTGACATCCGCTTGGACGACATCGCCGTGCCCAGCCTCAACCTCGAAACCGGGAGCGGGGATGTGCAAGCGGGGCTCACCGCCCAGGTGGACCGCCTCTCCGTCGAGAGCGGCTCGGGGGACGTGACCGTGCGCCTGGCGGCCAACACCGGAGCCAGCATCGACCTCGATACCGCGAGCGGCGACTTCGAGCTCGGCATGCCGGTTCAGTTGGTGAGGCAGAGCGAAGGACACATGACCGGCACGATCGGGGACGGGCGAGGCCGCATTCATATCGAGACGGCATCCGGGGACATCTCGCTCAAGCAGTAGCCCGAGCGAAGGAAACCGCCCTACTCTCTCACGATCCGGCGACACTGAATCGTCGCCTCGATGCGGACCCGCTGGGGCGTCTCGCCCACGATGCGGATCACGGCTCCCGAATCGCGCTGCGCGACCGTGGCGCTGGGTTGGGTGCCTCCTTCGCTGGCGTTCCGCCCCTCGACAAAGTAGGCCCGGCCCGTGGGGACGTTGCCGATGTTCACGTTGACCTGAAAGCTGGTGGTCGTCCCCGTATCGGTCGCAACCCGGAACTGCAGCGCCGTGACGCCCTGAGAGTCGGCGGGATTGGCGTACAGGCTGGTCCAGCTTGGCGCGCTGCCGGCCTGGAAGACGCAGCTGGGCTGGGCGCTGTGCATGTCGTACACGCCGCCATCCGGCCCGCCCACCAGCACCAGATGGATGGCCGTGGCGGCCCCCCGGGCCGCGACCTCGGGGTCAGGCAGTTCGATCGGGATCTGCACGTTGTTGGCGGCGGTCGTCGACTCGGGGGCCTGGCGCGGCACGGCGACTCCCCCGCGCAGGGCCGCCATCCGGCCCTGCCATTCGGCGACCTGGGCCGGGGAGCGGATTCCGTTCTGAGCCAGCATCCACCGGAATATCGCCCCGCTCATGGTGACTGGCACCAGCACATAGGCGACGATCAGGAGGCCCAGGTACACCTCGATCCGGTTGTACCGGAGCAGGAAGTACTCGGAGCGATCGAGCGCGGCGAAGACGGCGTGCACCACTCCGCCCAGCCAGACGAAGGTGGCGATCCCCCCCCAGAACATGACCTTCCCCAGCCCGGCCCGCGGATCGGGCGCTCCCAACGCGCCGATGAACCTGATGCCGCAGATCAGCGTGCTACCGTAGACGATGACGAAGAAGGCAATCGCGTAGGGCAGCTGGCCATTGTAGACCTGACCCAGGCCGGGCATCAGGAAGGACAGAACCCCCGCCAACGCCGGGTTTCTCGCCTTGAGATCGCCTTCGGGCATGGTCGTCTCCGGTCAGGGCGTTCTGGACGCCGGCCCCGCGGAATCCGCGAGGGCGTGCTCCAGTCGGGCGAAGGCGGTGTCGCCCTCCGCGCCGGTCATCAGCGAATCGAGGGCCGCCACGGCGACACCGATATCGGCTCCGTGGCGCTCATACCAGCGCTCGAACAGGTCGAGATGGGTGCGATAGATCCGTGCCGCGATGATTCTCGCATTGTTGATGGGCCGGTCCGCCATCGGGCCCACGGTGTAGGTCCTGAGCCGCTGCCCGACCGGGCCCTCCAACTGCTCCCGCGCCCAGCGGCCGAGAGCGACCCGACCGGAGTCAACCGCGGCGGAATCTGTCACGGTGCGGTAGAGGGTGTCGAGCCGCTCAGCGAGCTCCCCGTAGAAGCCGCTCAACACCACTTCGTCCCGCCAGCGGTCGACGGCGCGGGCGGCCGCGTTGGGCGAGCCCCGGGCGCGAAAGAACGCCGCCGCCCCGTAATATCCGGCGAGCTGCGCGAAGCTCTCGTTGAAGTTGGTCGCGCTCTTCACGTAGAGGGTGTTGTGCGCGATTTCGTGCAGTACCGTGGCCGCGAGCTCGACCGAATCGCGGCTCATCGCCGTCGAGTAGAGTGGGTCGTTGAACCACCCGAGCGTGGAGTAGGCGCCCGCGGGCCGGAGGTAGATGTCGTAGCCAGCCGCCGACAGGCGTGCCGCCTCGCGGCGCGCCATGGCGGCATCGAAGAACCCCTTGTAGGGAATGCGTCCCACGATCGGGTACTTCCAGGTGTAGGCGCAGAGACAGTTGCGCGGACTGGCGGACAGCACGAGCAGCAGCGTGTCACGGCCGACGTCGACGTAGGTGGTGTAGGTCTGCTTTGCCTGAAAGCCCAGGTGCGCCGCGAAGTTCCGCGCATCGAGCACCAGGCCGAGGGACGCGCGCGTCTCCGGGTCGGTTTTCGGGTCCTGGATCAGATCGGCGATCGGCCGGCGCTCCGCGAGAAAGCGTGTCTCCTCGAATCCCGCCCGGGTCAGGTAGCGCACATCGTCGCTCGCGAGATACGCGGTTCCGTATCCCGCCATCAACGCCCCGACGATCACCAGAAAGATCATCCCCCCTCGCTTCCAGGTCACAGCGTGAACCGCACGCCCAGCCGATGGATGTCCCGGCCCAGCCTGGTTCGTCGCTGGTAAGCGTAATCGAGGTCGAGGCGGCTCAGCACCAGACCTCCGCCGAGCGACACTTCATCCTGCCCCGCCCCCTCGGGCGGAGCTCCGTACCCGACTCGCCCCACCAGTCCTACCTTGCCCAGCACCGCACCGGCCTCCATCCCGATCACGGTGCGTCGATCGGACCCCGCGGTCCAGACCACCTCCACCGTGCCAAGCAGTCGAGCCGTCTCCTCGGGGTCGACGAAGTTGAAGGAGAAACCAAGGTGCTTGCTGACGGGAAGCGCCAGTGGCCCGCCGTTCACCCGCCAACTGCCGATGTTCTGTACCGCAAGGGCGAGGGTCATGATATCGAAGATGTGGATCCCGAGCCCCGCATCGGTGGTCGCGGAGCGACGGACCTTTCCGCTCGAGTCCTCCAGTGAGACGTACTTGAGCGTCCCGCCGAGCGCGATGATCCCGAACCGGTAGACCGCCGAGCCCGTCCACTGCAGGTTGTCGCGGACGCTCGAGGTGTCACTGAAACGGAGATAGTGAATCCCACCCCCCAGATCGAACTGCAGCAGCCGAAAGGCCCCGGCGGCCAGCCCCTCGACCGAGCCGTCGGGGTAGCGCTGCGCCGACCCCTCAATCGCGATGTTCTGGATCGTGGCCAGACCGGCGGGGTTGAGAAACGTGGCGCTGGCGTCCCCCGCGAGGGCCACCCCCGCGCCCCCCAGCCCAGCGGCGCGGACCGAGACCGGCAGGGTGAGAATGAGCGGAGCAAGTGGCGCCTGCGCCCCGAGCGACGCGGTGGGGACCGCCGCCAGCGCCACTCCAGCACCCACCCACCATGGGTGCGCCAGACGGCTGTGCCATCGACTGAGGCTCACTCGGGGCAGGGACAGTCGCTCCTCTTCTCGACTCGTGAGGATGGGGTGCCGGCCGAGCCCGCCCGGCGCCGCGAATGGCGGGGGAAACGAAGGCAAGATAAAGCGCCGCAACGGTTTTTGACAATCAATACCAGCCCCGATAGCTTCTGGCCGTGACTCATGACCAATGGCTCGAAAGGGTACGATTCGGGCCCGACGGCTTGGTGCCGGTCGTGGCCCAGGAGCGGCTCGCCGGAACGGTTCTCATGCTGGCGTGGGCCAATCGGGAGGCGCTGGCGCGCACTCTGGCGACGGGCCAGGCCCATTACTGGAGCCGGAGCCGCCAAGCCCCATGGCGGAAGGGGGAAAGCTCCGGCCATACTCAACGTGTGGCGGAGATCCGGCTCGACTGTGACGCTGACACCGTGCTCTACCGCGTGGATCAGGCCGGTCCGGCCTGTCACACCGGCCAGGCGACCTGCTTCTCCACGGTGGTGGGCCCGGACGGCGCCCTGAGCGAGGAGCCGGACCCGGGGGCCCACCTCCTGACCCGCCTCGCCACCACCATCGCCGCGCGAGCGGAGGAGCGCCCCGCGGGCTCCTACACGAGCAGCCTCCTCACGAGCGGAGTCCCGAAGGTGTCCCAGAAGGTCGGGGAGGAGGCAGTCGAGGTGGTCGTGGCCGCGAACGCGGAGGATGCCGGGCGCCTGGCGGCGGAATCCGCCGATCTCTTCTATCACCTGCTGGTACTCTTCCGCGCGAAGGGCGTCGAGTTGCAGGACGTCCTGCGGGAGCTCGACGCACGACGACGTTAGCGGGCCGCTTCAGATGTCCTTCGTCCACCTCCATACGCACTCCGAGTATTCGCTGCTCGACGGGGCCAACCGCATTCCGGAGCTGGTGAAGCACGTCCAGTCACTCGGAATGGACAGCCTCGCCGTGACCGATCACGGCAACTTGCACTGCGCCTGGACCTTCTACGAAGAAGCGAAGGCCCGCGGCCTCCGGCCGATTCTCGGCTTCGAGGCGTATCTGGCCTTCGGTCCGCGCACCGCGCTGCAGAAGCCGCCCTCCGCTCCAGCGGCCTACAGCCATCTCGTGCTGCTCGCCAAGAACCGGGCGGGGTATCAGAACCTGGTCCGCCTGTCCTCCATCGGCTTTCTGGAGGGCTTCTACCGCCGGCCTCGGATCGACCGGGAGGTGCTGGCGGCGCACTCGGAGGGGATCGTGGGGCTCGCCGCCTGTCTCTCCGGCGAGATCTCGCTGTACCTCAGGCAGGGCAACTACGAGGAGGCTCGCCGCTCGGCGGAGTGGTTTGCAGGGACCTTCGGGAAGGACGATTTCTGGCTCGAGGTGCAGCTCCACGGGATCCCGGAGGAAGACCGGGTGAACGAGGGGATGTTCCGCCTCGGGGCGGAGCTGGGGCTCGGCGTAGTGGCGACCAATGACGCGCACTACCTGCGCCGGGAAGACGCGGAGGCTCACGACGTCCTGCTGGCGATCGGCACGGGAGCGGAGCTGGACGACTCGCGGCGGTTCCGTTTTACCGGTGAAGAGTCCTACGTCAAGTCCGAGGCAGAGATGGCGCAGCTCTTCCGGGATCACCCGGAGACGCTCGCCAACACCCAGACCGTGGCCGATCGCTGCGAGTTCAGCTTCGAGAAGAAGTACTTCGTCCCCGCCTTCCCGCGCCCCCAGGAGTTCGCCACCGAGGAGGCGTTCCTCGAGTCCCTCGCGACGTCAGGCGCCGCGGCGCGCTACGGCACGCCCCTCCCGGCCCCGGTCAAGGAACGCCTGGAGTACGAGCTCAGCGTGATCAATCAGGCCGGATACGCGGGCTATTTCCTCATCGTGCAGGATTTCATTCGAGCCGCCCGGGACCGCGGAATTCCGGTCGGTCCCGGGCGCGGCTCCGCCGCGGGCTCGATCGTGGCTTACAGCCTCGGCATTACCAACGTGGATCCCCTCCGCTTCGACCTGCTCTTCGAGCGGTTCCTCAATCCGGAACGGGTGTCCATGCCCGATATCGACGTGGACTTCTGCTTCGAGCGCCGGGGCGAGGTGATCGAGTACGTGCGGCAGCGCTACGGCAAGAACAGCGTCGGCCAGATCATCACCTTCGGGACGCTCAAGGCGAGAGCCGCTGTCAAGGACGTGGCGCGCCTGCTGCGCATTCTGCCCGGTGAGGCGGACCGGCTCACCAAGCTCATCCCCTCCACCCCCGGCTTCTCGCTCACCGTCGAGGAGGCTCTGGAGAAGGTGCCGGAGTTCCGTGATCTGGTCGCGACGAGCCCGCAGTATGAGCGCTGCGTCCGGCTGGCCAGCCGGATCGAAGGAATCTCCCGCCATGCCTCGGTCCACGCGGCTGGCGTGGTGATCGCCCCCGGCCCCCTGAGCGAGTACGTGCCGGTCTGCACGGCACCCACCAAGGGCTCCGGCCAGAGCCCTGAGGGCGAGGACGCGCTGATCACGCAGTACGGCATGGGGCCGCTCGAGAAGGTCGGGATGCTCAAGATGGACCTGCTCGGCCTCAAGACCCTCACCGTCATCCACGATGCGGTGGAGATGATCCAGGCGCGGGAGGGCCGGACGCTGGACATGGATGCGCTGGACCTCGAGGACCCGGCCGTCTACGAGATGCTCCGGCGGGGCCGCACCGCGGGCGTTTTCCAGTTCGAGTCCCCGCTCGCCACCGACACCCTCCGCAACATGAAGTGCGACCGGTTCGACGATCTGGTGGCCTCGAATGCGCTGCTCCGGCCTGGGCCGCTCGACACCGGCATGCACCTGGTGTTCATCCGGCGCAAGCTGGGCCAGGAGGCGGTGACCTACCCGCATCCCAGCCTCAGGGAGATCCTGGAGCCTACCTACGGGGTGATCACCTACCAGGAGCAGGTGATGCGGATCGCCAACGTGCTTGCCGGGTTCAGCCTGGCCGAAGCCGACGTGCTCCGCAAGGCGGTGGGAAAGAAGGACGCCGAGTTGATCCGGAAGGAGCTGGGGCGGTTTACCGAGCGCGCCGTGGAGCGCGGGTTGCCGCGGCCCTTGGTCGAGGACCTGGCCGGCCAGATCGAAACCTTCGGGCGCTACGGGTTCAACAAGTCCCACTCGGTGGCCTACTCGGTCCTGAGCTATCAGACGGCCTGGCTCAAGACCTACCATGCCGCGGAATTCATGGCGGCGCTGCTGTCGTCGGAAATCGGCAGCACCGACAAGGTCGTCCAGTACATCAACGAAGCCCGCGAGCTCGGCCTCGAGGTCCTGCCGCCCGACGTGAACGAATCGGGGTTCAAGTTCACCGTCGTGGGCGAGCGTCGGATACGCTTCGGGCTCGGCGCCGTCCGCAACGTGGGGCGGAGCGCCATCGAGTCGATGATCGCGGCGCGGCAGGCGCGGCCCTTCGAGAGCCTGCACGATTTCGCGGAGCGGATCGATCTCCGGCTCTGCAACAAGCGGGTCCTCGAATCCCTCATCGCCGCGGGAGCGCTCGACAGCCTCGGCGGCCATCGCGCCCAGCTTACCCAGGCGCTGGACGAGGCCCTGCGAGAGGCGCAACTTCTCCAGCAGGAGCGGGAAGTCGGACAGGCGTCTCTCTTCGGCGAGGGGCCGGGAACCGCCCCCCGCCAGGGCCCGGCTCCGCCGGCCGAGATCCCGCCCTGGACCGAGCAGGAACGCCTGGCCCGGGAGAAGGAGGTGCTGGGCTTCTTCATCTCGGGCCACCCGCTCGAGCGATTCCGCGCGGAAGTCGAGCTGTTCGGCACCCGGACCACCGCGACCCTCGGCGAGTGGAGCGAGCATCCGGTCACGCTCGCCGCGGTCATCACCCTGGTCCGGCGGCAGATCTCGAAGAAGACCGGCAAGGAGTACGCGCGGCTGGTGCTCGAGGACTTCCACGGTACGGCGGAGGCCATCGTCTTCCCGGACGCCTGGGCCCGGCTCAACCAGACACTGCGGGTGGACCTGGCCGTGCTCCTCACCGGGGGATACAGCGCCCGGGATCGCGGGGAGGAGCAGGCGCCCTTCGTGGTCGAGAGCGCTCGCCCGCTCACCGAACTCAAGGAGAGCGGCGCGGTCGGAGTCCTGTTGCGCTGGGCGGGGCCCGAGGCGCCGGGCCCCGAGAAGCTGCAGCAGGCCGTCGCGCTGTGCAGCCGCCATCCCGGCCCCGGCCCACTCTATATTGAGTGGACCGACGGCAACGGCGAGCGACTGCGCGCGCGGGCCCGTCGCATGCGCGTGGCACCCGACGAGGAGCTGATGGCCGGGCTCCGGAGCCTGCTGGGGACGAAGGCCGTGGCCTACGTGAAGGCGGGGTGACCTCCCCCCGCATGACCGCCGACCGGACGACGAAAGCTATGCCATCCAACTATGCCCTCGAGTTCGAGAAGCCTCTGCTCGAGCTGGAGCGGCAGATCGAAGATCTCCAGCGCCTGGGCGCGGAGCGCCAGATCGACGTGGCCGAAGAGGCCCGGCTCCTCCAGGCCCGGCTGAACAGCCTCCGCCAGGAGATCTACACCCGGCTCACCCCCATGCAGCGGGTCCTGGTGGCGCGCCATCCCCGCCGCCCGTACACCCTGGACTACCTCAGCACCATTTTCACCGACTTCATCGAGCTGCACGGGGACCGCGGCTTCCGCGACGACCCGGCCATCGTCGGGGGATGGGCCCGGCTCGCGGGAGTGTCGGTCATGGTGATCGGGCACCAGAAGGGACGCGACACCAAGGAGAATCTGAAGCGGAACTTCGGCATGGCCCACCCCGAGGGCTACCGCAAGGCGCTCCGCCTGATGAAGCTCGCCGCCAAGTTCGGGGCGCCCGTCGTCACCCTCATCGACACCCCGGGTGCGTACCCCGGTCTCGGCGCCGAGGAGCGGGGTCAGTCCGAGGCGCTGGCCCGGAACATCCTGGAGATGGCCGCCCTCCCCACCCCGATCGTCGCGGCAGTGATCGGTGAGGGCGGGTCCGGGGGCGCGCTGGCCCTCGGAACGGCCGACCGGATCCTGATGTTCGAAAATTCCGTCTACTCGGTCATCTCCCCCGAGGGTTGCGCCGCCATCCTGTGGAAGGACTCGAGCCAGCGCGAGCGCGCGGCGGAGGCCCTCAAGATCACCGCCGAGGACCTGCTCAGGTTCAAGCTGATCGACGAGATCGTCTCCGAGCCGCTGGGCGGCGCCCACCTCGATTCCGACGCGGCGGGAGAGGCGCTGCGCGAAGCCCTCATCCGGCATGTAAACGAGCTGCGCAAGATCCGACCCGAGAAGCTGGTGCGCCGCCGCGCCGAGAAGTACGCGGCCATGGGTGCGTACTCGGAAACCTGATGCCGCAGACCGTCGAGGTCCGGTTCAAGGGGATCAGGCGCGACTTCTTCCTCTGGCCCGACGACCAGGACCCCCTCCGCCTCAACGAAGCGGTGATCGTGGAGTGCGAACGCGGCCACGATTTCGGCCGGGTGCAGACCGCGGGCGAGCAGGCCGAGCGCAAATGCGGGGGCGCATGCGGCGGGTGCGCGCGCGGCACCGCGGACCCCACCCCGGTCGTCGCCGACAGCGGCGAAGCAGCGCCGCCGCCCCCGCCAGCGGCCACCGGTGCCGCGCCGCCCCGCTCGCTGCGCCCCGTGCTGCGGCGCGCCTCTCCATCGGACATCAGCGCGGCCAACGACCTGCGGCGGGCCGAGGAGGACATCCGGCGCCAGGCGGCGGATCGGGCCCGGCAACATCGCCTGGAAATGAAGCTGAGCGATGCGGAATGGCAGTGGGACCGTGCCAAGCTCACACTCTTCTTCACCGCCGAGAAGCGGGTCGATTTCCGGGCGCTGGTCCGGGAACTGGCGGGGCTTTTCCGGACCCGGATCGAGTTGCGGCAGATCGGCGTGCGTGATGAGGCGGCTCGCCTCACCGGCGTCGGTCGCTGCGGGCGGGAGTACTGCTGCTCCACCTGGCTCACCGAGCTTTCACCGGTGAGCCTTGCCCTCGCCAAAGACCAGCACCTCTCGCTCAACCCGGCGCAAATCTCGGGGGGATGCGGACGCCTCTTGTGCTGCCTCCGCTACGAGCACGAGTTCTATGTGGCGGCGCGCAAGCGCTTCCCGCGGGAAGGGAAGATGCTCATCACCTCGCGCGGCCACGAACGGGTGATCGCCGTCGACATCTTCCGCGAGCGCGTCTTCCTCCGGAACGATGAGGGCTCGCGCATCATCCCCCTCGCGGATCTGAACGCCGAGATTGAGGCCGCGGCCGCGGCACCGGGATCAGTCCCGGTGTCTCCGCCACCGCAGGCCCAGAGGCGAACCGGCCGTCCCCAGCGTGCCGACCGCCCCGCTCGTCCCCACTCCGAGCCGTACCGTCCGGGTACGCCGCTGGCCCCGGCGCATTCGTCGCCTTCCTCCGGTACCCCAGCGGCCGTTCCGCCCGTTCCCCCCGCTTCTCCTGCCCCACCCTCACCTCCGCCCCAGGGCGATGCGGCTGGCCGACCGCGGCGCCGACGCCGGGGCCGTCGAGGCGGCCGCGGGGGGGGACCCACCCCCCCACGGCCGGGCCCCGAGGCGTAAGTGGGGCGCTTCTTCCTCACCACCGCTATCGACTACGCCAATGGCGAGCCCCACATGGGGCACGCCTTCGAAAAGATCGGTGCCGATTGCATCGCGCGGTACCGGCGCCTGCGGGGCGACGACGTCTGGTTCCTGATCGGCATGGACGAACATGGCCAGAAGGTGGCGCAGACCGCGGCGGAACTCGGCCTCTCCCCCCAGGCGCTGACTGATCAGCTGGCCTCGCGCTTCCAAGACACCTGGTCGTCCCTGCTCATCTCCCAGGATCAGTTCATCCGGACCACGAGCCCCGAGCACCGGGCCGGCGTGCAGGAGCTGATCGAACGCATCTTCGCCCGCAACCCGGACGACTTCTACGAGAAGTCCTACACCGGTCTGTACTGCGTGGGATGCGAGGCTTTCAAGACGGACGCGGACATCGTCGACGGGCGTTGCGTGCTCCATCCGACCCGCCAGCTCGAAATGGTCGAGGAGCGGAACTGGTTCTTCAGGTTGTCGCGGTATCAGGGCTTTCTGGAAAGGCTGCTGGCGGAGCGGCCGGAGTTCGTCGAGCCGGAGATCCGGCGCAACGAGATCCTGGGCCTCCTGCGTCAGGGCCTCGAGGACGTCTCCGCCAGCCGGAGCCGATTCGCCTGGGGCGTGCCGTTCCCCCGCCCGACCAGCGATGGCGAGGCTCAGACCACCTACGTCTGGTTCGACGCGCTGCCGAACTACTGGACCGCACAACGCTTTCCCGGATCCCATGCCCAGTGGCCGGCCCAGCTCCACATAGTCGGGAAGGACATCACCCGGTTCCATTGCGTGATCTGGCCTGCGATGCTGGAAGCGGCAGGCGAGCCCCTGCCGGAGAAGGTGTGGGCCCACGGATTCATCTACTTCGGAGGCGATCGCTTCTCCAAGAGCGCCGGGGTGCGGCTCGACCTCAAGGAAGCGCTCGCGCGGCACGGGCCCGACGCGCTCCGGTACTTCCTGCTCCGGGAGGTCGGTTTCGCGCAGGACGGCAACTTCACCTGGGAGCGGTTCGACGAACGCTATGTCGCGGATCTGGCCGATGGGCTCGGCAACCTCGCCAGCCGGTCCCTGGCCATGATCGAACGCTATCGCGGGGGAATCGTTCCAACGGGCGAGGCGACGCCGCTCGACGCCGCCGGCGCCCGAGCAGTCCAGGCCTACCAGACCGCGATGGACGCCTACGATCTCAGAGGCGGGGCGGAGGCTGCATGGTCGCTGGTGAGCGCGGCCAACCAGTTCATCGTTCAGACGGCTCCCTGGACCCTGAGCAAGGAGCGGAAGGATGCCGAGCTGGACCAGGTGCTGAGCGGGCTCGCCCGCTGTCTGCTCCGCCTGGCCGTTCTGACCCACCCCTTCATGCCGGGCAAGGCCGAACTCCTCTGGCAACATCTCGGGCAGGATGCCCGCCTCTCAGGCGCTTGGCGGCAGGCCGAATCGCCGGATGCCGCCGGCCGGAGGGTGCGAAAGCCGGAGGGCCTCTTTCCGAAAAACGACCAGCCAAGTTCTTGACTGTCAAAGAGTTGAACGTGACGATCTGGTCTTGACACCCCGGTCTGGGCGGGGCATTTTAACCCGCCCTAAGGACCATCGGGTCCGTTGCCGATACCAAAGGCACGGGTTTTTCAATCCTTCATCCTGGTTTTGCCGCCCTTCGGAGACCCGCATGTCCGAACGGAAATGGACCCTTGTCGTCGTGCCGCCGGGCTCTGGCGCCTCGAGAGCGATCGAGGTGTCGCAGCGCGTGCTCAAGGCCGTCACGGGGTTCGCTGGCGTCCTCGGACTGGTGGCGCTCTTCCTGGGGTACGGCACCGTGTCACACACGTTGAACCTGCATCGTGCTGCGCAGCTCGAGCGCGAGAACGCGGAGCTGGCGGAACAGCTTGGCCAGCTTCACGGTCAGATCGCCAACCTCAGCGATACGATCAAGAAGATCTCCCTGCAGGATACCCGGATTCGCCTCCTGGCCGACCTGGAACCGAATGATCCTTCGGTGCAGCAGGCCGGGATCGGCGGGCCTTCCACGCCCGACAGCACCAGCCTCAGCCTGCTCACCATGGGCATGCTCGGCCATCAGACGGAGGAGATCCGGGTGGACCTCGGGGCGCTGATCCGCCGGGCCAACCTGCTCGCCGCCTCGTTCGGCGAAGCGCGCGATTCGCTCCTGCACCACCGGGAGCGGCTCACGGCCATGCCTTCGATCATGCCAACGGTCGGCTGGCTGTCCAGCGCCTTCAGCTCCATGCGCGAGCATCCGATTCTCCACATCATGCGTCCCCACGAGGGTATCGACGTCACCGCGCCACTAGGCGCGCCGATCAAGGCCCCGGCCGCCGGCAGGGTCATCAGTGCCGGCTGGGAGACCGGATACGGGAATACCATCGAGATCGACCACGGTTTCGGCATCCAGACCAAGTATGCCCACTGCTCCAAGCTGGTGGCCAAGGTCGGGCAGCGGGTGGAGCGCGGCCAGATCATCGCGGAAGTCGGCAGCACCGGCCTCGCCACCGGCCCGCACCTTCACTACGAAGTCCACGTGAATGGGAAGCCGGTGGATCCGCTACGGTACGTTCTACCGGATGTGGTGGTGGATTAGGCAGCCGTCAGCCGTCAGCCGTCAGCCACGTAGAAGAAGCGACCCCGGGCACACCTGCCAAGGGTCGCTTCTGCTTTTCCGTGTGGCGGTGGGCTAGAACTTGACCGCCGGCGGCGCCTCCGTGCCGGCCTGTGCCTCGAAGTACGGTCGCTCGGTCGCCGCGCCGAACATCTTGGCGGTCAGGTTGTAGGGGAAGGTCCGGATGAAGCTGTTGTACTGGTTCACGGCGTCGTTGTAGTCCTGCCGGGCCGTGGCGATCCGGTTCTCCGTGCCGGTCAGCTCGTCCTGCAGCGCCCGGAAGTTCGCATCCGACTTGAGTTGGGGATAGTTCTCCGAGATCGCGAGCAGCCTGCCGAGCGGAGCGTTGAGCGCCTGATTGGCGGTTGCCATGCTGTCCAGGTTGCCGCCCTGCACCGAGCCGGCCAGGCGGGCCCGGGCATTGGCAACCTCGGTGAAGATCGTAGTCTCCTGCTTGGCGTAGCCCTTGACCGTCTCGACCAGGTTCGGGATCAGGTCGGCTCGGCGCTGCAGCTGTGCCGCGATCTGCCCCTTGGCCTTGTTGACCTGCTCATCGAGACTCTGGATGCGATTGTAGCCGCAGGCACTCGCGGTAAGACTGAGGGCCACAACCAGCGCCACTCGATGGGACCGCGTCATGTTCGTGCTCCGGTCTGGAAGTTGTCAACGTAGCGTGCCGCTGCATCGACGGCCGCAAGATACCCCCGCACATCTTCTTCCGTACAGCGCCACCGCTCGTCGGCGCGGGCCGCTACCACGCGGCCGACGGCCTGCGCGGGGAATCCGGCCAGCTTCCCCGCCGCCTCGAGCACCTCGCCATTCTCCCGAGGCACCGTCTCGCCTCGCAGAATCAGCAGTCCGCGACACAAGAGGAGCACCGAGGATGCGCTGGTGCGCAGGAATTCGCTCAGCTCGGGCGAGCCGGTCTCCATCAGCGCGTACCCCTGGCGGAGCCGCATGAGCTTGCCCCGGAACTCGCGCTCGAGCGCCATCCGCAGGTCCTCCGGAGCGACCTTCATCCCGGCGAGCGGGTCGCTTCCCCGGAGCAGACGATACGCCGTCCGCATCTCGGCGATCTCCAGCGGATATGCGTCCGTCGAGCGGCGCCATTCAGTCGGCCCGAACAGGAGGGGCAGCGTCTCGGCTCCCTCGCGCCATCGAAGCAGGGCCGGTCGAGCCGCCCGGAGGGCCTCGGGAGAGAGATCCTCCGCGATCAGGAGCAGGTTGATGTCCGACCAACCAGCAATGCGCTGCTCCCGTGCCGTCGAGCCGAACAGCACGGCGGTATAGCCTCTCGGCCACGCCTGGTCGAGATCCGCCAGGAGGCGCTCGACCTGTTGCTCCACGTCACTCATGCTAGAAGCTCCTCCCCGCGCCGCCGCCGCTGAACCCGCCGCCGCCGCCGAAGCCGCCGAAGCCCCCGCCGCCTCCACCCCAGCCACCGCCTCCCGACCACCCTCCCCCGCCACCGCCCCAGAAGATCATCGGCCCACCGCGCCCACCGCCCCGCCGAATGGCCGAAACGATGATGATGATGGCGAGCACCACCAGGAATACGGGGACCGGGCTGCCTCCCGATTCGTCCCCTTCGCCGCCCGAAGCAGGCCAGGGATTGGCCGCCGCCAGCGCCGAGTCGGTGACGCCGAAACCCTTGGCCACGGTGGACACGATGGCTCGGGTGCCCAGCACCAGCGCCGGTCCCCATTGACCGGACTGCAGGTCGGGCAGCATGAGGTCGGTGATGCGACCGGCGGTCGCATCGGTGACGATCCCTTCCACGCCGCGCCCGGTGGAGAGGTAGATCTCCCCGCGATGCTCCGCGGTGCGCGGAACCAGGAGCAGCACCAGGCCGGCATTGCGGGTGGAGTCGCCGATGGCGCCCTTGGCGCCCACGCCCCAGGTCCGGCCGATGGTGAGCGCCACATCGCCGGGCGCCCGGTCGTCGATAGTGGGGAGCGTCACCACCGCGAGCTCCGCCCCAGTGGCCGCGCGGAGCCGGGCCGCCCATCCATTAATCTCCCCCGCCGAGGCAGGGTCGACCACCCGCGCCACATCGGTAAGAAACGAGTCGGGGCGGGCCGGGAAGAGCCGGCGGATCGCGTCGTCCTGCGCGGCGAGGAGCGCCGGCACGAGTTGAAGCAGCCAGAGGAGCCGGATAGCTTTCCCCCGTCTCAGCCCGAGTCGGTACCCATTGCTTCGTCGGATGTGGATTTTCCTCCTCGCACTCACCGCTTGCGGTGGACGCGATGTTCGAATCGAAGCCGCCATTCCCGGGCCCGACTCCGTCGACGCGCCTGTGGCGCACCTCGGCTTCGTGGCTCTGCCCTACGACCGCGACAGCGTGCTCCAAGCAATGGAGGCCAGGAGCCCGCGGCCAGCCGCGATTACGAACCGCCTCGACAGCCTGTTTCAGCTGTACCGCGACCCCTTCGTCGTGTTCGCCAGCGCGGATTACCGGGTGCAGAAGCTGCAGAACACCCTTGCGCGGCTCAAGCTCGAGCTCGATTCCCTGCCGCGTTCAAGCCCACGCTACGACACGCTGTACCGCGCCTTCACCCTCGGCTCCGACAGCCTCAGCCAGGCCCGCCGCCGCCGCGATGATACCCAGCGGGCCTTCGGCGTGGTGCGCGTCCAGCTCGCCAAACCCATGGACAGTCTTCGCCGGCTGATGGGCCAGTGGAAAGATAGTACCTACCGCGGCTATGACAGCATAACCCGCGTGCTCGGCTCGGGACTCGGCAGGGAGCCCATCGCAGACAGCACCGGCGCGGACGGCACGGCCACGCTGGGCCTCCCGCGGGGCGACTGGTGGATCTACGCCCGCTCCTGGGACGTCTGGGACCCCAACAGTGAATGGTACTGGAACGTGCACGTCACCGGTGACAAGGTCGTCCTCGACCGTGCCAGCGGACGCCGCCTGCCGCGCTACTGATCGCTGCAAGGATAGATCATGCGAAGCCTGCCCGCGGTTCCCCTGATTGCCGGTCTCGCCCTGGTCCTGACGGGAAGCACACGCGCCCCCGGTTCTACCGGAGTGACGCGCCTGGTGGCGCCATCCCCGCCCCCGCCTGCGTGGCTCCCGGCCGGCACACCCCAGGCGGATCTCTATCTCGCCGAACGCACCAAGGGTTCCGCCACGGCGCCCCTCACCGTCTATGAGATGTCGGACTTTCAGTGCCCCTTCTGCCGGCGGCAGGCGGTCGAGACCTTCCCGACAATCGAGCATGAGTTCATCGACACCGGGAAGGTGCGCTGGATCTTTCTCAACCTCCCGCTCACCAACCTGCACCCCAACGCGGCCGCCGCGGCCGAGTTCGCGATGTGTGCGGCCAGGGCGCAGAAGTTCTGGCCGGTGCATGACCTGCTCTTTACCTATCAGGACAAGTGGGCACCGCTCAAGGACCCGGCCCCGTTCCTGATCACCCTCGCCGACTCGGCTGGCATCCCCCGCCCGGAGATGCTCGATTGCCTGCAGAAGCATGAGATGCTCGGACTGGTGCAGGCGGAGGCGGAGGGGGCGGCGAAGTCCGGCGTGCACGCTACGCCGACCGCCTACATCCAGGGCGTGGGCCTGATCGCGGGGGCGCAGCCGGTGGCCGTATTCCGTGAGGTCCTCGACTCACTCTGGCGGGACAAGACCGAGAAGAAGCCGGCGCCCTGACGCCGGCTCTCGCCCATTCTCAGCGTCTGGCGCCGCTGTCGCGTTTCCGGACTCACCCGTTCGCCACGGTCAGGAAGACATCGTAGAGGGCGTGGGTCCAGGCCGTGATGCCATACCCCCGGAGCAGGAAGAGCCCGCTCAGCAGCACGCCTGCCACCATCCGGAAGACGAACGAGGTGAGCGTCAGGGTATCGCCCAGGGGCCCGACATAGTGGAAGGCGCTGAAGATCAAGGCGCCACCGAACGTCGCGAAGCTCCCGGCCGCCCAGGGGCGCCACTTGAAGCCCCGACTGGCCAGGCGTTGCAGCGCCGAGACGATCACCACCCGGAAGAGCAGCTCCTCGTAGACGCCGGCGCCAAGGGAGACCATGATACGGGTCGCGAAGGGGAGGGCCTGACCCTGCACGATGTAGAGGCCGCGAGGCCCGTGCAGCAGCAACCCGGTGAGGGCTCCGGTGACGGTGCCGAACACCAGGGCGTACAGGATCGCTTCTGCCAGCATCCCCATGAAATAGGCGAGCCGGGGCGGGCCGCTCCGCCGCCAATCGCGCACCACCAGCACCAGCCCGCTGCCCAGAAGGATCACGGCAAACATGGTGAGCCCGGCGCGGCCTCCCAGTACCAGAAACAGGCTCTTGAGAAGCACATCGGCGCCATTCCGGACGCCCTCGTCTCCCGAGAGGACCCGAGCCAGCCACTCGTAGGCCAGGAGGAGTGGAAAGGCGAAGAGCAGACTGTATCGGGGGGCGCGGGTCGCCGACCAGTAGTTCGCGCGCATGCAGCGCTCCCTCGGAGGGAATGTGGACCGCGCCCTGAACCCGCCCGCAGGCGGACCCAGAGCGCGGTCAGTGTGCATCGGACTCGAGGCGATCCCCGGGTCGGTGCGGCCAGGCCTTACACCTGGCCCTGAAGGATCAGCAGCTCACCAGGCGATCGCTTGCCCTTTTCGAGCCACGGATGCAACTGTCACTAGACAATGGATCACCTCCTCTCAGCAGGGTGGAACATTGGGCGGACCGTTGGAACGTAGAATCCCCCTTCACGGCACGCAAGCCAAGGCGCACGCTCCGCCCCCGTCACCGTCACCCTTGCCAACCGCTGCGGCCATGAGCTGGTCCGGCCCCGCTTATCGTGGCGCGGCCTACCTGGCGCGGGGACTGCTCTCGGTTGCCTCGCTCGGCTCGACGCGCGTGCGGGAGGGCATCACCGGGCGTCGCGCGAGCGCGGCCTCCTTCGCGGACTGGGCGCGGACCACGCGAGACCGCGACCGGCCCCTGGTGCTGTGGCACGCCCCATCCGCCGGCGAGCTGCGTCAGCTGGAGCCCGTGATCCGGCGCCTCAGGCAGCACCACCCCGAATGGCAGCTCGCCGTCACCTGCACGAGCCCGTCCGGGCCGGCGGTGGCGCACGCCTTCGATCCCGATATCGCGGGCCTCCTGCCGTTCGATCTCCCGGGCCCGGTGGACCGCCTCTTCGATGCACTCAAGCCGGCGGCGGTGGTAGTCGGCAAGCTCGACCTCTGGCCCTGTTTCGCGGACGGCGCCGAGCGCCGCGGCATCCCGGTGGCGCTGGTCGCGGCGACGGTCCGGGCCAGGAGTGGGCGCCTGAGCTGGCCCGCGCGGAAGGTACTGCAGCCCGCCTACGCCAGTCTCGCCCTGGCTGCCGCGGTCACCGACGCCGATGCAGATCGGCTTGCTCGACTCGGCGTCTCGCCGGAGAAGATCCACGTGCTCGGCGACCCACGTTATGATGCGGTGGTGGAGCGGCTCGCCCATCATCCGGCGCCGGTGCACCGCGATCCGAACGCCCTCATTGCCGGCTCAACCTGGCCGGAGGACGACCGGATCCTGCTTACCGCCTTTCGCCGCGTGCTCGTGGCGCTGCCTTGGGCGCGCCTGGTGCTCGTGCCACACCGGCCGGACCGCGCATCGGCTGCGCGACTGGAGGCCCTGGCGACGCGGCTCGATCTCCCGCCACCCCGCCGTTCGCCCGAGGCCAGCGACGACGCTTCCCTCATTATCGTCGACGAGGTAGGCTCGCTCGCCTTTCGATACGGCTCGGGGGGCATCGCGTATGTGGGCGGTGGCTTCCGGCGCTCCGGCGTCCATTCTGTCCTCGAGCCGGCCGCCTGTGGGATCCCCATCGTGGTGGGACCGAGAGCCGAGGGCCATCCCGAAGTCGAACGACTGGCCGCGGCGGGCGGACTGGAACGCTTGCCGCGGTCACGGCCGGCGGAAGCACTGGCGGACCACTGGCTTCGGTGGCTGGAAGATCCCGCTGCGCGGACGGCAGCAGGCCAGGGGGCAGGCGCGGCTGTACACTCGGCGCTCGGCGCCGCGGACCGGATCGCGAGGGTTGTGGAGCGCCTGGTGGAGGAGAGCCCGGAGTACCCGCGAACTACTGCACTACCACGCCCTCGAAGGTGACGGAACGAGGCACGACCAGGCCAAGGGTGAGGGCTGTGATGATCAGGTCGCCAAATCTGCTCCGGACATGAACGCGGACATCGGAGATGGCCTTGCCGCCCACCAGCTGGGCCGCGAGAGCCTTCTTGAGCGAGGGCTGCGAGAGCCGCACCAGCCCCCACAGACCGTAGACGGCGTGACTCGTCACGCTGAAGGAATTCCCGGCGGGGGGCGCGCCGGCCGCGGAAGACAGAGTTGCCGGCACTCCGAGGTCCCGCGCATCGAGGGTCAGCGAGCACCCGGTGGCGGACAGGAGGGCGAAGCTCACGAGCGGGATGAGGCCTCGACGGAGGACGCGATGCACCGGGCCTGCCGCTCTCACAGGCCCGGAATCTTGAGAGTGTAGTTGACGCCCACGCTGAAGATCGAAGGGTTGACGCCGCTGCCACGGAAGGTGCGGTCATAGGCGGCTCCAAAACCGAAGCCGCCCAGGAGACTGAACTCGAGGCCGCCGCTGATACCGAACTTCTTGGTGGTGGAGCTGGAGCCGCTGGTCGGACTCACCCGCACCAGGTCGAACCGGGGGGCGATCCATGGTTTGATCGCGAGAGCCGGGTTCGGAATCTTGAGGGCGATCCCGAGGCCAACCGGCACGTGAAGCACTTTCCCGCCCTGCGCGCTGGCGTACTCTCCCCCGCCCTGCAGCGTGACCGAGAGCGGGATCAGCGGCCCGCCGAAGACCTTCAGATTGAGGTACCCGCCCACGCCGGTGTGGGATGACGCGCCATTCGGTGACCACCGCGAGACCACCCCGCTTACGCCCAGTGGCCCCAGGCCCACAGCCGCGCGTCCGCCAAAGCTGGTGCCCTTCCCGTAGTCCGCGTTGGGCCAGCCGACCTCCCCCCCAAGCGTCAACCCGCTGGTGATGCCGCTGTTCAGGACCGGGAGCCCGGTCACCTGGGCGCGTCCGCTCGCCGTGAACGCAATCCCGCACACTATGGTTAGAGCGAGAACTCGCCTGGGTCCCATGCGGCCTCCACAAAGTCCGGGGTGAACGAGGCGCCAGAAGGTATCGGAGGCCGGAAGGTGAGTCAACACAGGCGCAATGTCCCGACGCGAAACGACCCTCCGGTATCGGGAGGGTCGTGCCGCGGGCGACGTGCCTGGCCTACCGGTGCCAGGCCAAGCCAACTCCGACGCCGCTGATGTCGCCCAGCGACCCGCTCACACGGGCATCGAAGGTGCGGCTCAGCGAGATATCGACGCCGAGCCCCAGCGCGAACTGCACATCTCCGTACAGCTTTCCGAAGGTGGGCACGATGACCGGATTGAGGTACGGTGTAAAGCTGATGTTGGAATTCTCCAGCAGCAGCTGCCGCCCCAGACTCACACCCAACGGCACCAGGAAGCCGCTCGATCCGCCGCCGAACAGAGCGCCGAACCCGCCCGTCAGCGTGGCATCGAACGGGAACTGCTGGCTGTGGCCGGCCACGGGCGCGCGAGCTTCGATCCCCACGCCGAACAGGCTGTTGTTGGTGCCGGAACCATCCAGATACCCCACCATGAGGCCGAAGTCGAACTTGGGGCGCGCGATCCGGTATTCGCCCTGCACGGCGATGCTGACCCCGGAGCCCGGATCGGACACGTAACCCGCGAGCTCGCTCTGCCGGAAGTCGCGATAGGGGCTCTGGAAGATCGGGGTGCTCAACGTCTGCGCGGAGAGGGGGGCCGAGCCGAAGGCGGCCAGGAGGGCAACGAGGAGGCGACCGCGAGTCATCTAGACTCCTTTGACCTGTTCCGCGACGATGCGGACGGTATCGTGCACCGCCTGCAGAAAGCCGCCCTCGACCTCGAACCGGCGCGTCGTGCCGCCGCTGGTGACGAGGAGTGGTCCCCTGCCCAGCAGTGTAGTGAACGGGGCATGGTGCGGAAGGATCCCCACCATGCCGTCGTAGGCCGGCGCGGTGACCGCGTCGGCCTCGCCGTCGAAGATGGCCGCTTCCGGGGAGATCACCGTGACCCGCATCACGCGCTCGCCAGCTTCTTGGCCTTCTCCACTGCCTCCTCGATGCCCCCGACCATGTAGAACGCCTGCTCCGGCAAGTCGTCGAACTCGCCGGAAAGCACCCGCTCGAAGCTCTCGATGGTGTCCTGGAGCTTCACGTACTTGCCCTCGAACCCGGTGAACTGCTGCGCGACGAAGAACGGCTGCGACAGGAACCGCTGCAGGCGGCGCGCCCGGGCCACGACCAGCTTGTCGTCCTCTGACAGCTCGTCCATCCCCAGGATGGCGATGATATCCTGCAGGCTCTTGTACTTCTGCAGGGTCCGCTGCACGCCGATCGCCACGTTGTAATGGCGCTCCCCGATATACTGCGGGTCGAGGATCCGGCTCGAGCTGTCCAGCGGATCCACGGCGGGATAGATGCCGAGCTCGGAGATGGCCCGGGACAGCACCACCGTCGCGTCGAGGTGGGCAAAGGCGGTGGCGGGCGCGGGGTCGGTCAGGTCGTCGGCCGGCACATAGATGGCCTGGACACTCGTGATCGACCCCTTCTTGGTGGACGTGATCCGCTCCTGCAGATCGCCCATCTCCGTGGCCAGCGTCGGCTGGTAGCCCACGGCGCTGGGCATCCGCCCCAGCAGGGCGGACACTTCGGACCCGGCCTGGGTGAAGCGGAAGATGTTATCGATGAACAGGAGGACGTCCTGGCCTTCGACATCGCGGAAGTACTCCGCGACGGTGAGGCCGGAGAGGCCCACCCGGAGCCGGGCGCCCGGGGGCTCGTTCATCTGCCCGTAGATCAGGGCGCAGCTCTTGATGACGCCGCTCTCCTCCATCTCGAGATACAGGTCGTTCCCCTCGCGGGTCCGCTCACCCACGCCGCAGAAGACCGACTTGCCGCCGTGGCCCTTGGCGACGTTGTTGATCAGCTCCATGATCACTACCGTCTTCCCCACGCCGGCGCCCCCGAACAGGCCGATCTTGCCGCCCTTGACGAACGGCGCGATCAGGTCGATGACCTTGATCCCGGTCTCAAAGATGGTGGTCTTGGGCTCGAGCTCGACGAACTTGGGCGTCTCGCGGTGGATCGGCCACCGCTCATTGGTGGCGGGGATCGCCGCGCCACCATCCACCGGCTCGCCGAGCACGTTGAGGATGCGTCCCAGCGGCGCCGTCCCCACCGGCACCGTGATGGGCGCCCCGGTGTCGGTCACGGACATGCCCCGCATCACCCCGTCGGTCGAGGACATGGCCACCGCCCGGACCTGGTTCTGGCCGATGTGCTGCTGCACCTCGGCGACCAGCCGGACCGGCATCGGCCCGCTCCTGTCGTCGACCAGGAGGGCGTTGTAAATCTCCGGCAGCTTCTCCGGCTCGAACTCGACGTCGAGCACCGGGCCGATGACCTGCATGACCTTGCCGATATTGTGCGTAGCGGTCGCTGTTGCCATTTCGGATCCTGCGTGGTGGTGAAGGTTAGCCGTTAGCCATTAGCCGTCAGCCGTCAGCCGAAGGTGACGCCCTATACGCTGTACGCTGAACGCTGTACGCTGGTCATCCCTCATCCCTCGAGCGCCGCCGCTCCACCGACGATCTCCGCGATCTCCTGCGTGATCGCCGCCTGACGCTGGCGGTTGTAGGTCCGCCTCAGGACGTCGTAGATCTCGCCTGCGTTGTCGGTCGCGTTCTTCATCGCCGTGCGCCGCGCCCCATGCTCCGCCGCGGCGGTCTCGACCAGGCCCCGATACACCTGATTGCGCACGTACAGCGGGAGCAGCTGGGTGAGAATCGCATCGGCCCCGGGCTTGAGGATGTAGTCCGCCCGGACCGCGCCCGGCCGCGGCGCTGGAGGCGCCACGGGCAGCACGCCCAGCGTGGTCGGCGGGGTGGAGAGCGGGCTGTTGAACCGGGCATAGACTACGTCCACACTCGCCAGCCGACCGGCGGCGTAGGCATCGATCAGCCCCGAGACCAGCTCCGCGGCGTGCGCCGCGGTGGGACGGTCCCCGATGTCGATCCGCTGCGACGCGATCTCCCGACCCAAGTACTTGAAGAACCCGACGCCCTTCCGGCCCACCAGGTGTAGATCCACCCGGTAGCCCCGCCGCTCCAGATCCTCCATCCGGCGGCGCGCTTCCTTGATCAGGTTCGAATTGAACCCGCCGCAGAGCCCGCGGTTGGAGGTGATGAGCAGGACCGCCGCCGTGCTGGGCCCGCCCTTCTCGGGCGGCGCCGGGCGGCGCAGCAGCGGGAAGCCTTCCGCCAGCTCCGGGGTCACGAGCTCGGCGATCAACTCGGCCAGTGCCGCGGCATAGGGCCGCGCCGCGATCACGCGGTCCTGCGCCCGCTTGAGCTTGGACGTGGAGACCAGCTCCATCGTCCGCGTGATCTTCCGGGTGTTCTGGACCGACCGCATCCGGCCCCGGAGCGCCTTGGAGGCCTTAGCCATTATTCGGCCCGGAACAGAGGCTTGAAGGCCGCGATAGCCGCCTTGAGTTGGGCGGTGATCGCCTCATCCAGGACCCGCTTGGTGCGGATCCCCTCCAGCACGGCCGGATGAGCGGTCTCGAGGAAGGCGATGAAGTCCGCCTCCCACTTCCGGATCTGCGCCACTTCGATGTCATCCAGATATCCGTTGGTCACCGCGTAGATGATGGCGACCTGCTTTTCCACCGGCACCGGCGCGTACTGCGGCTGCTTCAAGACCTCCACGGTCCGCGCCCCCCGGGCCAGCTGCCGCTGGGTGGCGGCATCCAGCTCGGAGCCGAATTGGGCAAAGGCCTCGAGCTCCCGGTACTGGGCCAGCGAGAGCCGGAGCGGCCCCGCCACCTGCTTCATCGCCTTGATCTGGGCGTTGCCACCCACGCGGCTCACGCTGATGCCGGCGTCCACCGCGGGACGCACGTTCGAGAAGAACAAGTCGGTCGTGAGGAAGATCTGGCCGTCGGTGATCGAAATGACGTTGGTCGGAATGTAGGCCGACACGTCACCGGCCTGGGTCTCGATGATAGGCAGCGCGGTGAGCGATCCGCCCGGCTTCTTGATGCGGCTGTCCAGCTTGATCACATCGGGCTGCTCGGAAATCTTGGCCGCCCGCTCGAGCAGGCGGCTGTGGAGATAGAACACGTCTCCGGGATAGGCCTCCCGCCCCGGAGGGCGGCGCAGGATGAGCGAGAGCTGCCGGTACGCGGCGGCCTGCTTGGACAGGTCGTCGTACACGCACAGCGTGGCCTTCCCCTCCTCGTACATGAAGTACTCGGCGATGGCGCAGCCCGAGTACGGGGCGATGTACTGGAGCGGGGCCGGGTCGGAGGCGCTGGCGACGACCACGATTGTGTAGTCCATCGCCCCGTGCTCCTTGAGCTTCTCCACCACGGTGGCGACCGTCGACCGCTTCTGGCCGATCGCCACGTACACGCAGACGACGCCCGTCCCCTTCTGGTTGATGATGGTATCCACCGCGATCGCGGTCTTCCCCGTGCTGCGGTCCCCGATGATCAGCTCACGCTGCCCCCGCCCGATGGGGATCATCGCGTCGATGGCCTTGATCCCGGTCTGGAGCGGCTCCTTCACGGGCTGCCGCACGATGATGCCGGGCGCCACCATCTCGACTGCGCGCGCGGCCTGGGTCTGTATCGGTCCCCGCCCGTCCACCGGCTCGCCCAGGGCGTTCACCACCCGCCCCAGCATGGCCGGGCCTACCGGCACCTCCAGCAGGCGGCCGGTGCACCTGACCTCGTCCCCCTCCTTGAGCTTCAGGTAGTCACCCAGGATGACGGCGCCGACGTTGTCCGCCTCGAGGTTGAGCGCCATCCCCGTCACGACCTCTCCCGACTCGGAGACCGTGAACTCGATCATCTCGCCCGCCACCGCCTGGTTGAGGCCGTAGATGCGGGCCACGCCATCGCGGACCTCGAGCACCGTCCCGACTTCGTTGATGTCCGCCGAGGCCAGATCGGCCTTCTCGATTTCGCGGAGCAGGACATCCTTGAGCTCGCCCGGACGGAGGACAGAATCGGTCGCCATAGGACTCAGAGTTATGATTGAGGGGCGGTTTGGATCAGCTTGTGAAACTTATCACAAGCCCCGGCCCATAGCAACGGACCGGGGCACGCACGGGATATAATCGAGCATGCCAGCACCACAAGCCGTGACATCGAACTGGGCCACCCGGGTGGGTCCAATCTCCCGGCCGTGAGCCGGATCCGATTGCCCTCGGCGCCGATGGTCGCCCGCCTGGTGCGGGTGCGACTGGCCCGGCTCGGCACCTACATCCCGACCTGGCTTCTCCGGCTCGGCCTAGGCGAGGACGTCGTCCTCCTCATCATCGGGGGCCTGGTCGGCCTGCTGGCCGGCCTCGCCATCCTCGGCTTCTACCACCTGCTGGCCCTGGCCGACGTCACCGCCGAGTCGCTCTCGGAACGCCTGGCCCTCCCCGCCTTCTGGGTGCATCTCGCCGTCCTCCTCGTCGGGATCGGTCTGGCGCGTTTCCTGGTCCGGGCGGGCACCCACGATTCGCAGGGCGAGAACGTCCCCGCGGTGATGCAGGCCGTGGCCCGACTGGGCGGGCGGCTTCCGCTGGCGCCGATCCTGGTGAAGACCCTCGCCGCTGCCCTGGTAATCGGCTCAGGCGGCTCGGTGGGGGCGGAAGGCCCGGTGGCGGTGCTCGGCGCGGGGACGGCCAGCGGCACCGGCCGCTGGTTCCGCTTCAGTCCCGAGCGACTCCGGCTCCTGGTCGGGTGCGGGGCGGCCGCGGGCATCTCGGGCGCGTTCGGCGCTCCGATCGCGGGGCTGTTCTTCGCCGTCGAGAAGATCATCGGCAGCCTCCAGACCACGAACTTCGGGCCGCTGGTCGTGGCGAGCGTGACCGCGGCGGCCGTGACCCGCAACACCCTCGGCGTGCACACCGCGCTGATCCGCATGCCGCAGGTCCAGGGAAGCTGGAGCGCAATCGATTTTGCCTTCGCCGCGGGCCTCGGCGTGGTCGGCGGCGCCGTCGGGGTCCTGTACACGCGGGCCATCTGGATCGGCAAGGACCTGCTGGCCCGGATGGCGATCCCCTGGCGGGTGCTGCTGGCCGCGGGACTGATCGCCGCGCTGTACGCCCTGGTCGAGCCCCGACTGCTCGGCGTGGGCACGCTCAACCTGGGTGATCTCGAGCGAACCGGCGCGGCACTGCTGCTCGCCCTGGTGCTGGCCAAGATCGCGGCCACGTCGCTCACTCTCGCGGCCGCAGAGGTGGGCGGACTCTTCGCGCCGGCGATCGTGACGGGTGCACTCCTCGGCACCGCGGTGGGCGTCGTCATCCGTCAGGCGGGGGTGAGCGAGGCGGCGAGCCCCGAGGCCTACGCCCTGCTCGGCATGGCCGCGCTCGTGGCCGGCTCGGCGCATGCCCCGCTCACCGCGATTTTCATCGTGCTCGAGATGTCCGGAGACTGGGGCATCATCGTTCCCCTCCTGCTGGCGGGGGCGTTGAGCTACGTCGTGGCGAGAAGCCTGTATCACGATTCGGTCTACTCGGAGTGGCTCACCCGGCGGGGCGAGCGGATCGCGCACGGCGCCGACGAGAGCGTGCTGGGGCGGCTCCACGTCTCCGACGCGCTCGACTCGCATCCGGTCACTCTTCGGGCCTCTCAACCGGTGGATGAGATGCTGCGGGGGCTCTCCTCGGCGCCGCGTCCGGAGTATCCGGTGGTCGACGCCGCTGGGCGGCTGGTGGGGATGCTGGCCTTTACCGACCTCCACCGGCTGCTGGCGGACCCCGCCGCGGTCTCGGGCCAGCGGGTGGGGGAGGTGGCCCATCCGGCGACCGAGGTCGTCACCACGGGAGATTCCCTGCTCACGGTGCTCAAGAAGATGGGAACGCGAGACGCGCCCCTGCTCCCCGTGGTGGACGGGGTCGAGAGCCGCCGGCTGGTCGGGGTGGTGGGTCGAAAGGAGGTCTTCGCGGCCTACGACGCCGCCACCGCCTGACGCTTCCTCAGACGCGGCTCCGGGTCTTGCCGCGGGCAAAGTGCGCGAGCACGCCCCGGGGGCCGAGCGCGCCGAGCCCCCGAGTGGGCACGCCGGCGATGCGGCGGGCGGTGGCGCTCAGATGGCTCGGGGTGGCGAAGCTGAGAATCCGCGCCACCGCGGAGACATCGTAGCCCGGGTTCCGGAGCAGCGTGGCCGCGCAGGCGACCCGCGTCAGATCGATGACCCGCTTGAGATTGGGGGCCCCGCCCGCGCCGAACTCGCGTGAGAGGTGCTCGCGGGAATACCCGAAGCGCGCCGCCAGCTGCTCCGTCCGTACCGACTGATCCACCCGTTCGAGCAGGTAGTGCCAGACTTCGCGCTGCAGGCGCTCGGTGAGCCGCAGCATGCGCGGCGCTTCGGCGAGCTGCCGCCGCCGCTCCGCCGCGGCGGAGTGTCGCAGCACCAGATCGCCCGCCACGGCATTGTCCACGCCTTCGATGAGGATCAAACCCACCCGGGCCGCCTGGCAGGAGAGCAGGAGGGGGCCATCATCGGGGCGAAAAGGCGCGCACGCGATCCACGGCACATGGGGGAAGGCGTCGCGCAGCGCCGCGAGCTCCTGGAGCGGGGTTCGCACCGGGCTGAACACGACCGCATCCACCAGCCGGGTTTGAAGGGTCTGCTCGAGCTGCTGGAGTCCGGTGCACCTCGCGAAGGCCCACGGACCATCCGGGGGGAGCGCACGCCGGAGACTCTGCGCGGTCTCGAGGCTCAGTGCAAGCGCCGCGACCGCTGGCATGTCAGGACTCCGACGTCACCACCGGCGTGGAGGACGCCGGAACGACCGAGCGGGAGGGACGGCCGGCTCCCATCGCCACCAGGGTCCGCGCCATCTCCCCCGCGCGCTTGAGGACTCCCCGGGCGTTGTCGTAGGAGAGCTGGTCCAGTGCCTCCGCAAGCGCCAGCCAGCGGTAATCGGTGATCCCTTCCGTCAGCTGCGGAACCACCTCCGCACCGGGACTCTCCAGCAGAAAGAAGTGGCAGAACTTGTGGATGTAGCGGCCCTTGAACCGGAAATGCCAGTCGATGATGCGGATCGGCCCGTGGAGAATCAGGTCGCCCAGGCCGGTTTCCTCCGCGCTCTCGCGGATCGCCGTCTCGGCGGGAGACTCTTCGCCTTCGAGGTGGCCCTTAGGGAATCCCCAGTGGGCGTAGGGGTCCCGAATCAGGAGGAAATGGGCACTCCGGTCCGGCTGGCGGCGGAAGATGATGCCGCCCGCCGAGACCTCCCGTTCGGCCTTGCGCTTGGATTTGGCCATGGCCTCAATCGACTGTTCTCCTAGAAGACGGAGAACTTGAAGTACTTCCGTGGATTCGTCTGAATATCGGCGATCAGCTTACGCAGCTCCTGCATCGTCTCCAGCGTTTCGTTATACATCGCCGGGTCCTTGGAAAGGAGCCCGAGCGTTCCCTGCCCGCTCTCCACGCGGGTCAGCGCGGAATCCGCCGCCAGCAGCGCGTGCACCACGGTGGAATCCTGGCCGTGCAGCGTCGCCAGGACGGCGCGGAGATCGGCGGAGGCCTGTCGCAGGTCGGCCGAGCCGTCGCGCGCGTTATTGAGGATGTCCTGCAACTGGCCTTGCGCGGTAGCGGAATCGACCCGCCCGAGAGTGTTCTGCAGGTGCTCGGAGGCGCCGACCACGGCGCCGGACGCGCGCTGCACGTTGCCGGTCACCTCGTTCAGGCGCCCGGTCTCGGTGTCGGTGAACTTCTCCAGCCGGTTCGCGATGTCGGAGAAGTCCTTGATGCTCTGTTTGAGCGAGGCGACCGCGTTGGAGTCGAAGGTTTCCTGCACCCGCGCCGCGACGGTCGCGATGTCGGTGGCGATCCGACCGGCCTGGGCCGTGAGCTGTCCGACATCCGGCAGCGTGGCCCCCGGCCAGCGGTCCCCGCCCGCCCGGGCGGTCTGCGCGAGCATGACGCGCACGTTCGGGTCTTCCTGCGGCTGGTCGCGGGAGACGATCGTGGCGGTCCATTCGCCGAACAGGCTTTGGGAGGCTGCGATCACGGCCGGGTTGGCCGGGAGCTCGACCCCCTGGAAGATCCGGAGGTCCGCCTCGACGTACTGGTCGGCGAGCCGGATGGCTTCCACCCGGCCGACCCGCACGCCACGGTAGGTGACCGGCACGCCCGGCGTCAGGCCGCCTACGGTGAGGAAGCGCGCCACGTGCATGGTCTCCCGCCGTCCGATGTCGGCCTCGGAGAGCCAGAGGGCCCCACCCACCACGGCCGCCAGGCTGAGCAGCAGCACCAGCCCCACCAGGAATTCGTTGCGGCGCTTCACGCTCCGGCCTCCTCGACCACGAAGCGGTCGTGGGCGGTGGGCCGCCCTTCGATGAAGTTCCGGACGACCGCGTCATCGGTCTCCCGGATCTCGTCGATGGTGCCTACCTGGCGGATGCGGCCCTCGTAAAGCATCGCGATGCGGTCTCCGACGGTGTAGGCGCTTCGCATGTCGTGCGTGACCACCACGCCGGTGACGCCGAGCTCCTGGCGGGTGCGGACCATCAGCTCGTCGATCACGGCGGAGGTCACGGGGTCGAGGCCGGTGGTCGGTTCGTCATAGAGAATGTAGTGCGGCCTGAGGGCGATCGCCCGAGCGATCCCCACCCGCTTGCGCATGCCACCGGACAGCTCCGCGGGAAACCGGTCTTCCGCACCCGCCAGGTCCACCAGCCGCAGGCTCTCGTGGATCCGATGCGCGATCTCCGCCTCGTCGAGATCACGGCGGGCGAGCCCCAACCGGATGTTATCGGCCACCGACATCGAGTCGAAGAGGGCGGCGAACTGGAATACGTACCCGATCCTGGCCCGGAGCGCCGCGAGCCCCTCGGTGTCCAGCTCATCGACGATCTGGCCGTCCACTTCGACGTGGCCCGCGTCGGGCTCGAGCAATCCGACGATGTGCTTGAGCGCCACACTCTTCCCCGTGCCGGAGAACCCGATGATCACGGTCGTCTCGCCATCCGGAATGTCGAGGGTCACGCCGGAGAGGACCTGTTTGGGTCCGAAGGCCTTGTAGAGGTCGGAGAAGTGGATCATGACGGTAGGGCGGTAGGACGGTAAGGCGGGAGGGCGGTAAGGCGGTAGGGCGGGAGGGCGGTAGGGCGGTAAGGCGGGAGGGCGGTAAGGCGGTAAGGCGGGAGGGCGGTAGGGCGGTAGGGCGGTAGGGCGATAAGAGGGTAGGACGGCAGGACGGTACCGCCGCGTACCGTCATACCGTCATACCGCCCTACCGCCGTACCATCATACCGCCCTACCGCCCCTACCGTCATAGCAACACCAGCGCCCAGAAGGCATCCAGCACCAGAATCGCCTCGCACCCCAGCACCACCGCCCGGGTCGTGTTGCGCCCGACTCCCTCCGCGCCGCCACGGGTCGCGAGCCCCATCCGGCATCCCGCGAGGGTGACCGCGCCGCCGAAGCTCGCGGCCTTGACCAGTCCGAACCAGATGTCCTTGAAGCGGTAGAAGAGCCGGAGCCCCTTCACGAACTCGAGGGTCGACAGGTCGAGGAGGTTGATCGAAGTCAGCCATCCTGCCACGACACCGAGCCCCACCGCCAGCGCGGTGACGACGGGAAACATCAGGATCCCGGCCACGACTCGGGGGACCACCAGATAGCTGCGGGAGTTGTAGGCGAGGGTCTCCAGCGCATCCACCTGCTCGGTCACCCGCATGGTACCGAGCTCCGCGGCGATGTTGGCCCCCACCCGGCCAGCCAGAGCCAACCCCGTGAGCACCGGGCCCAGCTCCATCATGATGGTCTTGCCGACCAGTGCCCCGACAAAGTAGAGCGGGACCGCGCCGGTGAAGATGTACTTGGAGAGAAGGGCGAGAACGATGCCGGTGAAGGTGGCGATGAACAGCGCGATGGGCACCGAATCGACGCCAAGGCGGCGCATCTGCGGCACCACATGCGGAGCCCAGGTGCGCACGTCGGCGGCGGCTCGCGCGGATGTCACCGCGGTCTCGCCCAGGCGGGTGACGAACCGCGCCAACCGGCCGGCAGGGACGGCCGTTGCGCTGATCACAAATCTGAAGCTATGGCCACTCGGAGAGGGTGTAAAGCAGGTGGGCGCCGCGATCTCAGGCCGCGAAGGAGGCCAGCGCCCGGCCCACCTCGCCTTCGCGGAGCCGCTTGAGGGCCCGGTCCCGCAGCTGGCGTACCCGCTCGCGGGTAACGCCCAGCATGCCGCCGATCTCCTCGAGAGTGTGCTCGCGGCCGCCGTCGAGACCGAAATAGAGGCGCAGGACCTTGGCGTCGCGCGCCGGGAGCGTGCCGAGGGCGGATTCGATCTCGTCGCTCAGGAAGCGATCCATCGCCTCTTCTTCGGCGTTCGACTGGTCATCGGCGATGAACCGCTCGATCAGCGAGCGGTCGCCCTCGGGATCCATGGGAGCATCGAGCCGCACATCCGCGGTGTTGAGCGCGGCCAGCGATTGGACGACGTCGAGAGAGAGGCCGGTCGATTGCGCGATCTCCTCGGGGGTGGGCTCGCGGCGAAGTTCCTGCCGCAGCGCCTCCGCGGTCCGCACGATGCGCGACAGGTCGGCCGTGCGGTTGAGCGGCACCCGGACCGTGCGGCCCTGGCGCGCCAATGACGCGAGG
This sequence comes from Gemmatimonadales bacterium, assembly GCA_035501775.1. GTDB lineage: Bacteria > Gemmatimonadota > Gemmatimonadetes > Gemmatimonadales > GWC2-71-9 > JADJOM01. The sequence continues at coordinate 45,906 of DATJVM010000040.1, forward strand.
ATGGCCTGGCGGATCCACCAGACCGCATACGAAATGAATTTCACGCCCTGGTCCGGGTCGAACTTCCGCGCCGCCGTCAGGAGTCCGACGTTGCCCTCGCCGATCAGGTCGGTGAGCGGGAGGCCGCGATTCTGGTACTTCTTGGCGACGGAGATGACGAACCGCAGGTTGCGTTTCACCAGCTCCTGCATGGCCTCCGGGTCGCCCTGGCGCACCAGCTTCGCGATGGCGATCTCCTGCGGCGTCGTGAGCAGCGGAGTCTGGCTCACCTCGTAGAGGTACTGATCGAGGATGTCGCGGTCCGCGTCGTAGACCCCGAGACTCTTGGACGTTTCCCGACGGCCCCTGCGCGGCTTCTTGGTGGGCTGGCTGCTCTGCAGGATCTGCTGCACCGGGGTGAGCTTCACCGGCTGCTTCGGCGCCTGGGCGGCCTCCGCGCGCGGGGGGTCGGCCTTGGCGCGGCGAGGGGTCCGGCCCCGTGCCGGCTTCGACGCGGGCGGCTTCTTGCCCGATCCAGTGCGCTTCTTCATCTCACCGCTTACCCTCCAGAGGCCCACAACGTTCGGTCCCAGCTTGACATGTCGTGATGCAGACAGGTAGGTTGTGCTGCTGCCCTGCACATTTGGGGCCGCCAGGGCGCGCTAATATAATGGGGGCGTAGCTCAGTTGGGAGAGCGCGTGAATGGCATTCACGAGGTCAGGGGTTCGATCCCCCTCGCCTCCACTCTCCCGCCCGGCGGCACTGGCGTAGGATTCAAGACGGTTGCGCCGGATGAAACCGGCCTGTAGTATCCGGCGCCATTTGCGGGAATAGCTCAGTTGGTAGAGCACAACCTTGCCAAGGTTGGGGTCGCGGGTTCGAGTCCCGTTTCCCGCTCTGTCACGCCAATGCCGGCCGTGGCGGCCAGCTGGACGAGACGAGGAAGCCAGGAAACCGACGCGGGGTGGAGCAGTCTGGTAGCTCGCCGGGCTCATAACCCGGAGGTCGTGGGTTCAAATCCCACCCCCGCTACTGCACGGTAGGGCGGTAGGACGGTAGGGCGGTAGGTGGCTCTGTCGCGAGAACTCCGCGCCGAGTACCCTGCCGCCCTTCTCGTCTCAGGCAGCGCGCCCCGCCCTCCCACCGTCGCACCAGCCAGGGCGGTTAGCTCAGTTGGTTAGAGCGCCACGTTGACATCGTGGAGGTCACAAGTTCGAGTCTTGTACCGCCCATTCGGGCCCTTAGCTCAATTGGATAGAGCATTTGACTACGGATCAAAAGGTTGGGGGTTCGAGTCCCTCAGGGCCCGCCTGACGAGCGGGGCGTAGCGCAGCCCGGTTAGCGCGCCTGCTTCGGGAGCAGGAGGTCCCCGGTTCAAATCCGGGCGCCCCGATAAATGCGATAACACGGCCCCGCCGTCGAGAGACGCGCGGGGCCGTTGTGTTTCCCCTTCTTCGCCCGCCCAACCTTCACCCATCGAGGCCACGCATGGACCGACCGATCTACCTCGACGACCTGCAGGTCGGCCAGCGGTTCACCACAGCCACCCACGGTCTCGACGAGCCGCAGATCATCGCCTTCGCCAGGGAGTTCGATCCGCAACCCTTTCACCTCGACGCCGCCCGCGCCCGAGACCTCGTCTTCGGTGAGCTTGTGGCGAGTGGGTGGCACACCGCCGCCATCACGATGCGGCTCCTCGTCACCAGCGGCCATGACATCGCCGGCGGCCTGATCGGGCTCGGAGGGGAGATCGCATGGCCGGCTCCCGCTCGGCCCGGCGACGTGCTGCAGGCCACGGTCGAGGTCATCGCAGTCACACCATCCCGCTCCCGCCCCGACCGGGGCACGGCGACGCTCAGGATCGAGACCCGGAATCAGCGGGAGGAGACCGTCCAAATCCTTACAGTGAAGATCCTCGTACCGCGCGCCGCGCCTCGTACGCCCTGAGGTGGGTCGCCGCGATCCGAAGCAGCGACCGGTCGGGGCCGGCCACCGGCGGGCGCCGGGCCAGCAGGTCGCCCAGGATCTGGGCTGCCTCGATGGGGGCGCCGCGTTCGATGTCGCGGAGCATCGAGGCCGCAATCGGCGAGCCCTCGGCGGTCAGCATTCCCTTCGCGCGGGAGAGAAAATCCGTGCGGGGCCCTTGCCCGGCGGCGAGCGCGATGGCGGTACATTCGTCCAACAGGGTCGAGGCCAGATCGGCGCCGCCCGCCGAGACGATGTCACCGATGGGGGCCCGCATGAGACAGGTAATGCCGGCAAACGCGGCGATGAAGATCCACTTCTCCCACATCTCCTGCACGATGTTCTCGCTTGCCCGTCCCTCGAACCGCGCGCCGGCCATGGCCGCGGCGATGGCGCGAACCCGGGAGGAGACGCCGCCGGCAAGCTCGCCAAAGGAGAGCAGGTGGAGATCGTTGAGGTGAACGATCGTGCCAGCGGAGTCGAGGTCCGCGGAGATGACGCACTGGCCGCCCAGGACCGCTTCGCGCCCAAACCGTTCGGCGAGGCGATCGAGGTGCCCCATCCCGTTGAGAAGCGGAAGGATCGCCGTCCCGCTCCCTACCGCCGGGGCAAGCGATGTGATAGCCGACTCGAGGTCGTACGCCTTGCAGCTCAGCAGGATGAGGTCGAAGGGCCCCCGCAGGTCGGACGCGACCACCAGGGGCGGTGAAGGAATGGAGCAGTCGCCCAGAGGGCTCCTGATGACCAGCCCCGTCCGGCGCAGCGCCTCCGCCCGCGCGGGGCGGACCAGGAAGGTCACGTCGCGGCCGGCCTCGAGCAGCCGGCCGCCGAAGTAGCCTCCAATCGCCCCCGCTCCCACTACGAGAATGCGCACCGTGCCTCGTCGGCATCGTGTGGAACCAGCATCGCCAATGGGTGATGCTACCACGTCCTTGCGTCTCGGTACAAGGGACCTCGCGGATTTGCGCTCGTTCTCTTAGGCGGACAAGTTGGGACGCCTGCCATCGTCACCCACTCGTGCCACGGAGCCCTCTTGAAGCGCGTGATCCTGCTTCTGGTGGACGGACTGCGCCCAGACACGGGGGAGGACGCGCTCCGGCGGGGCGAACTGCCTCATCTTGAGCGGCTCACCGGGCCGGGCGGGATCGGACGCGGAGTCACTGTCTTTCCCTCCACCACGACGGTCGCCTACCTCCCGTTCCTTACCGGCTGCATGCCGGGCCGCTGCAACATTCCTTCGATCCGCTGGCTCGATCCGGTGCGGTATCGTGGAGACTGGTGGCGCGACCGTGCCTTTCTCCGCAGCTACTGCGGCTACCAGGCGGGGTGGATCGACCACGACCTCGCGCCGGATATCCGGACCATCTTCGAACTCGTGCCGGAGAGCGTCGGGATCTTCACGCCGGTGGCACGCGGGCTCACGCCCATGCGCGATCCTTCGCGCGCCGCCAGACGATTCTGGGGGGCCGCCAGCCACCTGTCCGGGTGGCACCAGCCATCAGATGATGTAGTGACCCGCCATCTGCTGCGCGCCGTCGAACGGGAGTGGCGCTTCATCTTCGCCCAGTTTCCCGCCGTCGACGGCTATACCCATCAGAGCTCGCCCAAGGCAGAGAGCGTCCGCAACGCCCTCCGACGGGTTGACGAGGCAGTGGGGATCCTCCGTCAGGCGCTCGCCCGGCGGCGCGAACTGGCGGACACCCTGCTTCTCGTCGTGAGCGACCACGGGGCATCCGCCGTTCACAGTCACCTCGACCTGGCCGATTGGTTCCGCGACCACGGCGTTCCCACTCTGTCGCACCCGCTGGTCTGGACGCGGTCGCCCAGAGCCGCGGTCATGGTCGCGGGGAACGGATCGGCCATGGTGTACGCGCGTCCCGGCGATACGCGGAACGCCCGGTGGCCACTTGAGGTGCTGCGCCGCCCCGAGGCGTTTGGCACATCCGGTGATCTGGTCGCGCGACTGGTGCGCGAGCCGGGCGTCGCCTTTGTGGCGGCGGAGGAGCGCCCCGGCTCGGTGCGCGTCGCAGACGCGGCAGGAGAAGCGCTCATCGAGCACCAGAACGACCTCGTCAGCTATACCCCACTCACCGGAGACCCCCTGACACTCGGCCCCGTCCAGGCTCGCCCCGCCGACGCCTGGCTCGCGCTCAGTTGGGACACGGCCTATCCGGACGCGTGCGTCCAGCTGCTCGATCAGTTTCGAGCCAGCCGCACCGGCGATCTCGTCGTCATAGCCCGCGAAGGGTGGGACTTCCGGCGCCGCTTCGAGTACCCCGAGCACCGCTCCGGCCACGGGAGCCTTATCCGGGCTCATATGCAGGTACCGGTCTGGGCCAACGTGCCGGTGCCCGGCGTGGTCCGCACGGTGGACCTCTTCCCCGCGATGCTCGACTGGCTTGACCTGCCTATTCCCGCGGGAATTGATGGGCGCCTCAGCTGGCGGCCCCGGGCAGAGTGTAAGGAGCTGGGGGCCTCCCCGGCCCCAGCCACGATCCGCTAGCCGGCCGGCGCAGGAGGAGACGAGCTGGTTTCGAAAGGCGGAGATTGCCCTTGACATAAGTAATTACTTATATAACTTATCATCTATGGTAAGTCTCGACGCCGCCTTTTCGGCTCTGGCCGACCCCACTCGCCGCGCGATCGTTGCCCGCCTCGCCAAGGGAGAGGCGACGGTCACCGAGTTGGCCGAGCCGTTCGACCTCACCCAGCCAGCCATCTCGCAACACCTCAAGGTGCTGGAGGATGCGGGGCTGGTAGTGGGCCGAATCGAGGGCACCAGGCGTCCGCGCCGTCTCGCCCGGGAAGGCCTCGACGCGGTGGACCAGTGGCTGGCCATGATGCGGAAGGCGCTGGAACGGAACTACCGCCGGCTCGACCAGGTCCTGGCCGAGATGGGCTCACCGGAGAAGGAGAAGAAGCCATGAGCAGGCTGATCCTGAAGACTGAGGGCGACACACACGTAGTCGTTACCAGGCACTTTTCGGCCCCTCCGGAAGCGGTATACCGGGCGCATACCGATCCCAGGCTCATTCAGCAGTGGCTGCTGGGTCCGGACGGCTGGACCATGCCGGTGTGCATCAACGAGGCGAGGCCGGGCGGGAGGATCCGCTACGAATGGACCAATGGCAAGGGCGGGACATTCTATCTGACCGGGGAGTACGTGGAGCTGGTGCCCTCCAGCCGGATCGTGCATGTGGAGCGGATGCATCTGCCGGACCCGACGCCCGACAACCGCGTCGAGACGCGGTTCGACCCGGACGGATCGGGAACGCTGATGACGATGAGGATGACGCTGCCTGACGCGCAGACCCGGGCGATGATGCTGGCGACCGGCATGGAGCGGGGGATGGAGGCGAGCTACGCGCGGCTCGAGGGGATGCTCTAGGCTCCCCTGCCCCGCCGCGCCGGGCGATAGCCGTACAAGCTGAGACGCCCGAGACAGACAGGGATCGGCCTGCCCAGAAGGTTTCGACGCTGTTTCAACCTCCCTTCATGCCTGGCGTCGCATCTTGTGGCTCAAGCGGAAGGAGAGGGGTCTATGAAACCGGCGCGGCGGCGTGGCTCTGTGCGGCATGTGGCTCGTTGGCGCCTGTGGTGGCGGCGGGGGAACGGGACCGTCTCGGAGTGATGTGGTTGGGGTCTGGCAACTCTCAAAGTGCGAGTACGTCAGCACCCAGGGCCTGGGCACCGTGGACCTGATCGCTGGCGGCGGGACCGGAACAGTGGAGTTCACCGCAGACGACAGTATCAAGGTCAGCGTGACACCGGCCACCGGGTCCGGCGTGAGTTTCACCGGCACCTATCAGATCAGCGGGCTCGACCTCATGAAGGTCACTCCAGCGGGAGTGACGTGGTACTGGGCATTCGACATGAGACTGAGCGGCCAGACGCTCCAGCTGACGAACGGCTCGGCGCAGTACGATTTCAACCAGGACGGCACACCCGACCCGGCGAGCTGGAATCTGTACATGCACCGTTGAGCGGCGCGCGGGCCGGTCAGTTGACTTGACTGTTGGGGGGCAATAAGCTTTGCCCTCCGCGCCCGTAGCTCAGCTGGATAGAGCGCTTGCCTCCGGAGCAAGAGGTCGGACGTTCGAATCGTCTCGGGCGCATGCGCAACGCAAAGCCCCGCCGTCAACTGATGGCGGGGCTTTCCTCGTTCATGGCCCTTCAGCAGGGCGCCTCGGAGAACGCCGGCCGCAACCCTATCTTGAAGACATTCATGCACCGGCCGTGGCTTACTACGCTGGCAGTTGGAGGGGGACCCATGAACGTAGCCTTCGTTCTCTTCGACGATCTCACCCTGCTCGACTTCGTGGGCGCCTATGACCCGATCACCCGGCTCCACTCCATGGGGTTCGACCGGACGCTGACCTGGCAGTTGTGCACCCGCGCCGAGCGGGAGATCCACGACGATCGAGGCCTCACCGTGCGCGCTACGGAGATCGGGGAATCGCTCGCGGCGTACGATCTGGTCGTGGTGCCGGGAGGGATAGGGGCCCAACGGCTGGCGACCGACTCGGCCTTTGTGGCCTGGTTACGGACGGCTCCGGACCGTGCCGTGCTGGCCTCGGTCTGCACCGGTGCCCTGCTGCTGGGCGCGGCGGGCTGGCTACGCGGACTGCGGGCCACGACTCACCATTCCGCTATGCAGAACCTCACGGCCTATGGCGCGATCCCGGTCCTTGATCGGGTCGCCGATGAGGGCCGGGTAGTGACCGCGGCTGGCGTGACGTCGGGAATCGACTTGGGGCTGCACCTGGTCGAGCGATTCGCGGGTCAGGAGGTCCGGAGCCGGATTCAGCAACAGATGGAATACCGCACTCCGGTTTGAAGCGCCGGCGGCGCGAACGCGCGGGGTGAGACAGCGAGTGCGGGAACGCTCCACCCTGGAAACGAGCACTCGCTGCCTCTAGAACCCCGCCCTGACCGCTTCCGCGCTACTGACAGGCCTGGCCCGCCCAGGTCCCGTGATCGGTGCTGTTGGGATCGGCCCAGGTGCCTGACACCGTGCTCCCGGAGCGAGTGCCGGTCGCGAGGACCTGCTGCGTCCCCGGGAACAGGATCGAGATGTTGTTGCCGCTGATGCTTCCATCGAGAGGAGCGCTGCTGCCGGTCGCGGACGAGACGGCCTGACCCAGCACCGCGGCGCCGTCGATGACGAAGTTCCAGACGCCCTGGTCGTCCCCCGTGTAGGTGCCACAGAATGCCGCGGTGTTGGCATCCGCGAGCGCGGTCACGAAGGTGCCCTGGGTGCTGGGCCCCGTGTAGGTGCCTTCCAGCCGGTTGTTCCCGTCGTAGGCACCGGTAAAGCTGTAGCCGCTGCCGCTCACCGAAATGCTGTTTGCGTCCTGATCATAGCTGCCCGTCACCGAGACGGTGCCACCTCCGACGAGCTTGACCGATCCGGAAGCCGTGACGGCAGAGAAGGCCACCGCAGTCGGCGCGGGAATGTCCAGGCTTCCCGTGGACACAGTGAGCTGCACCGAGCCGCTCTCGGTGGCGTCGTCGCTTGAGAGAATCCCGAGAAAGGTGGCGGTATTGCCGCCCCCACCCCCGCCCCCGCCCTTGGGGGTGGAATCGCCGCAGGCGGCGGTGGTGAGGATGGCCGCCAGCGTGACGGCCGCAATCCTGAGGGAATGAGCTTGCAGAGACATGAGACGCTCCGGCTGCAGGGTGAGGGATCACACCACGAGGGTGGCCCGACTATCGGCGCTATCAGGCGGGCGCTAACTTCCCACCGAGGCGTTATGCGGACGTTCGTCCGGCGTTAATCCCCCTGGCTTGGGCCGGATTTGCACTCCCGATCCCTCCCCGTGATCTCACTCCAAATACTCGGCTCCGTGACACTTGCCGCGGATCAACCCGCGGAAATGGCGGCGTTGCTCACTCAGCCGAAACGAATGGCGCTGCTGGCCTACCTCCTTTTGAACCGGCCGGGCGAACTCCAGCGCCGGGACACGATCGTGGCGCTGCTCTGGCCCGACGCGGATCAGGAGCGGGCCCGGAACTCCCTGCGCCAGGCGCTGCATCACCTGCGCCGGGCGCTCGGCAGCAGTGCGATCGTTACCCGGGGCACCGAGGAGGTCGGGATCGCCACCGATGCCGTGACCTGCGATGCCCTGCAAGTCATGACGGCGGCGTCAGCGAAGGACTGGGCTCGTGCGCTCGCGGCCTATCGCGGCGACCTGCTCGCCGGCTTTCACCTCCCGGACGCGCCCGACTTTGACCTGTGGCTGGAGCAGCAGCGGGCGCATCTCAAGGCGCTCGCGGAGCGCGGCGCCACGGCGCTGGCCGAAGTGGCCGAGCGCGAGGGGAACCTGCCGCTGGCCGTGTCCTGGGCGGAGCGGGCAGCGGCCCTTGCACCCGCGGAAGAAGGACACGTCGCGACCCTGCTGCGGCTTTTCCAGCGGACAGGTGACCGGGCCGGCGCGGTTGCGGCGTACGAGGCGTTTGCCACGAGGCTGGACCGCGATTTCAGCCTGGCGCCGTCTCCGGCCCTGGCTGCTCAGGTTGATCAGGTCCGCCGATCCCCGCTTCCAGCGGTCGCCGCCCCTCCCCCCGCATCTCCGGCACCGGCGGCATCTCAGCCCGGTCGCCACCCCAGCGGCGTCTGGATCGCCGGGATCGTGACGGCTCTGTGCGCGGTCGTCGTGCTGTCCACCCTGCCTCGATCGCGCGCGGACGGGGGTGAGGGCGTGCCCGGATCAGGCCAGGCTCTCGCGGTGCTGCCGTTTCGTGTCGCGGGCGCGGAGCCATCGCTCGGCTACCTGCGCGAAGGGATGATCGACCTGCTCACCGCGAAACTGACCGGCGAGGGGGGCGGGCTCCGTGCCACCGACCCCCGAACCGTGGTGAACGCCTGGAGGCGCTTGACGGGCGACACGATCGACCCGCCTCCGGAGGCGAGCCTGCGCCTGGGGCGCGACCTCGGCGCGAGCCGGGTGCTGCTGGGTGGCGTGGTCGGCCGCTCCTCCCGGCTGGTCCTTCAGGCAGCGGTGTTTGATGTGGCGACGGGCGCCGTCAGTTCACGGGGCAGCGCCGAGGGACCGATCGACAGCCTGCCGGAGCTGGTAGACCAGTTGGCGGCGCGACTCCTCGCCGGCGAGGTCACCAAGGGGCGAGCGAATCTGCCGATGCTGGCGGGCACGCGGCTCCCGGTGGTGCGCGCCTACCTGAAGGGAGAGCAGGCGTTCAGGGCGGGACACTATGAGGAGGCCATCGCGCAGTACCGGGAGGCGGTAGCGGAGGATTCGACCTTCGGGCCCGCCGCCGTGGGGCTGGCTGCCTCCGGCATCTGGGACCCGGCCGCGGAAGCCGACCGGCAGCGCGGACTGCGCCTCGCCTGGCGGGTGCGCACTCACCTTGGCGCGGCCGACCTGGCCCTGCTCACGGCGATGGCGGGGCCGCGCTACCCCGATGTCTCACCGTGGAAGGAACGGCTGGAGGCGTGGGAGCGGGCGACCCGAGTCGCGTCGGGCCGTCCCGAGCCCTGGTACGAGTACGGCGACATCCTCATGCATCGGGGCCCGATCCTCGGGATCGCGAGATCCACCGAGCTGGCGCAGCACGCCTTTGCGCATGCCGTCGCCCTCGACAGCGGCTTCGCTCCGCCGCTCAGTCACCTCTTTGAGCTTGCGGCGGGACTCGGGGACACGCTGGGGATGAAGGCGACGGCCGCCCTGTTCCTCGCCCGGGACTCCTCGAGCGACCTTGCCGACTACATACGGTGGCGGCGAGCAACGCTCCGTGACGACTCACGCCTGCTGGAAGCGGTTCGGCGAAGCCTCCCCGTCATGCCGAGCGCGAGCCTCGCCCGCATCATGGGCGCCTCGCAGGTCGACGGACTCGCGCTCGGCGACGCCCTGCTCGCCGAGCGCATTCTCGCCAGTCGGCCGCTCCACCGGGACGATCAGGTCGAGACCGAAGGCTTCCTGATGGAGTTCGATCTCAACCGCGGCCACCCGCGCGAGGCCGCGGCGGCCGCGGATGCGCTTGCCAACCGGGACCCGAACAACGACGCGCAACTCTCCGCGCACATCCTCAATGCGCTGTACGCCGACGGAGATTCATCCGCGGCGGCACGCGTGGCGGAGCGGTTCCGCCCGTATCTCCGCACCGCGCCGCCCGCCCGCGGGGAGCCTCGGGCGTTGCATCTCTGGAAGGGCTGCGCGGAGGCCCAGTGGGCCCTCTGGCACGGCGACACCGCTGGAGTCGCGCAGACGATCGTCGCCCTCCGGCGCCGTGCGGAGACCGAGCTGCCGTGGTGGGCGCCAGCAGGCCAGAACCTCTGCGCCATGCTCCTCGAGGCCACCACCGCCACGTTGCTCAATAGGCAGGACGCATCGAGCCTAGTCGCCCGGCTCGACAGTCTAACGTTGACCGGCCCCGATGTTGACGTGCGGGATCCGAGCACCCTCGCGCTGGCCCGCCTCTGGGCGCGACTCGGCTACCCGGCCCGGGCGCTCGAGGCGGTGCGTCGGAGGCAATACCATTTCCGCACCGGCCTCCCGTTTCTGGCAACGCGGCTTCGCGAGGAAGGAGGGTGGGCGCTGCAGGCGGGAGACACGGTGGCGGCGCGGGAGGCCTGGCGACGGTTCCTCGTGCTGTACACCGCCCCCGATCCGATCCGGCAACCGCTGGCGGATTCCGTGAGAGTCCACCTGGCGAAGCTCGGGACCTCCAACCCGTAGAAAACCGGCGGGCCCGGGGGGCTCGGCGAAAGGGCTAACGTGCCGCCGCCCGGCGTTCGGGGAATCGCGCGCGGCAGGTCCGGCTACAACTCGCGTGAGTAGACGATGAACCCCTTGTGCTCCGCCACTTTGTCGTACAACAGCCTGCCCGGCGCATTGCTCGCCTGGGTCTGCCAGTAGACCCGGCTCGAGCCGGCCTCTTCGGCGGCTCGGTAGACGGCAAGAATGAGCTCGCGACCGACGCCGCGGCCCCGCAGATGCTCAGCAGTAAAGAGATCCTGCAGATAGCAGACATCGTGGAGCCGGGTGGTGCTCCGGTGATAGAGATAGTGCGCGAGCCCGACGATTCCCCCATTCCATTCCGCCACCAAGGCCCACACCGGCTCCTCCTGGCTCAAGAACCGCTCCCACGTGGCCGCGGTGATCTCCTTGGGGAGGGCGGTCGGCCCGCTCCGGCCGTAGAAGGCGTTATAGGCGTCCCAGAGCGGACGCCAAGCCTCATAGTCCGCGCGCGTAACGGGACGAATGCGGATCTCGGTCATGATGCAGCATGCCTTTCGGGTAACCACACGGCGGTCGGGGAACGGGGGCGAGCGCGACAGCGTCCGGTCAAGGTGTGGCGTGATGCTCAGTAATGGCACGAGGCCTTGGGCTCCATTCATCGTGAAAGGCACAGCTTGCATCCGGCCTCATGAGACATGCCTCGCTCGCCCGGTCGCCCTGTGAGTTCGGCGAAGACCACCCCTGGGGCGGATAGAGCACCCGAAACCAGGCTAAGGGAAGAGCTGGCGCTCAGCAACCGTGGGTCGTAAGCATCGCCCAGCGGGCTTCCCGCGACCACGCGTGCCAATCGGACGACAGACACTCGCGCCGGCGGCTGGAGCCCGGGCATCGGGTACGATGGCGGAGGTCCACTGGCCGCCCTGTGCCGGGCGCCGTACCTTCTTCTCATCCTCGTCATCGCCAGTTCCAACCGACTTCCGTTCCGACCCAGATGCGTCATGCCTGAACTCGTTGATCGTCTCCGCGCCGCGCTGGCCGCCAACTATACCGTGGAACGGGAAGTGGGTCGGGGCGGCATGGCGACCGTGTTCGCGGCGCAGGACCAGAAGCACGACCGTCGGGTGGCTCTCAAGGTGTTGCATCCGGAGCTGGCGGCATCGCTCGGCGCGGAGCGGTTCCTGCGGGAGATCCAGATCGCCGCCCGGCTCCAGCACCCGCACATCCTGCCCCTGTACGACTCGGGTGAGGCTGACAGACTCCTTTATTATGTCATGCCGTTCGTGGAGGGCGAGTCGCTGCGGGACCGCATCAACCGGGAGAAGCGGCTGCCAGTCGAGGACGCGGTGCGTTTGGGGAGGGACATCGCGGCAGCCCTGGACTATGCCCACCGACAGGGAGTGGTGCATCGCGATATCAAGCCCGAGAATGTGATGCTCAGCGGAGGCGAGGCGATCGTCACCGACTTCGGAATCGCCAAGGCCGTGACGGCCGCGGCGGCGACCAACCTGACACAGACCGGGACGGCGGTGGGGACGCCGGCGTACATGAGCCCGGAGCAGGCGTCCGGGGACAGCGAGCCGGACGGGCGGAGCGACGTGTACAGCCTGGGCTGCGTGCTGTTCGAGATGCTGGCCGGCGCCACGCCATTCACCGGGCCAACGGTGCAGGCGCTCATCACCAGGCGGTTCACGGAACCGGTACCCTCGGTGAGGGCGGCCCGCCCCGAGGTGACTGGGGAGCTGGATCTGGTGGTGACGAAGACGCTGGCAAAGGAGCCGGAGGAGCGGTTTGCGAGCGCGGCGGCGGTCGTGCAGGCGCTGGGCTCGCCCAAGGTAGTGACTCCACAGGGGACCCCACTCTCGGTGCCGGCGGCGCAGAAGAAATCGATCGCGGTGCTCCCGTTCGCGGACATGAGCCCCCAGAAGGACCAGGACTATTTCTGCGACGGCATCGCCGAGGAGATCATCAACGCATTGAGCCGGATCGAGGCCCTGCAGGTGGCCTCACGGACGTCATCGTTCGCGTTCAAGGGGAAGAACGAGGACATCGGGGACATCGGCAAGCGGCTCAAGGTGGCTACAGTCCTGGAGGGGAGCGTGCGGAAGGCGGGAAACCGGCTGCGGGTGACCGCGCAGCTGGTGAAAGTCTCGGACGGCTATCAGTTGTGGTCCGAGAGCTACTCCCGCGAGCTGGCCGATGTCTTCGAAGTGCAGGAGGAGATTGCGCAGAACATCGTCCGGGCGCTCCGCGTAATGCTCACCGAGGAGGAGAAGCGGGCCATCGAGAAGGTCGCCACCGCGAACGTGCAGGCCTACGAGTACTACCTCCGCGGGCGCCAGTTCTATCACCAGTGGCGCCGGAAGAGCGTCGAGCAGGCGCGGCGCCAGTTCGAGCGCGCGATCGAGATCGACCCCGGGTACGCGCTCGCCTACACCGGCGTCGCGATGTGCTGCTCCTTCATCTACGACTTCTGGGACGCCAGCATCGCCAACCTCGAGATGGCCTACGCCGCGTGCCAGAAGGCCCTGGAACTGGATGTCAAACTCCCCGAAGCTCACCTGGCCCGTGGGCTCGCCTTCGGCATCGGCCGGCGGTACGAGGAAGCCAACTCAGCGTTCGAGGAAGCGATCCGGCTGCAGCCCAACCTGGCCGACGCGCACTATTTCTTCGGTCGGACCCTCCGGCAGCAGGGGAGAAGCCGGGAGGCCGCGGAACAATTTCGCGCGGCGCATCGGCTCCGTCCCGAGGACTACCAGCCGATGGTCTTCCTGGCCAGCACGCTCGAGGGGTTTGGGTCACCGGCCGAGGTCGAGGCGGCGCGGCGCGAAGCCATGCAACTTCTGGATCAGCACCTGGAGTTCAATCCGGATGACGCCCGGGCGCTCAATCTGGGAGGGATCATGGCTGCCCGAGTGGGAGAGCTGGAGAAGGGACTGGCCTGGATGAAGCACTCGCTGACCTCGAGTCCGGACGACTCGAACCTGCTGTACAATGCGGCGTGCTTCTACTCGGTTCAGGGTCACGCCGACGAGGCGATCCGGTGCCTGCAGCAGGCGATGGACAATGGATGGCGCGCGAAGGACTGGCTGGCAAACGATCCGGATCTCGATCCGATCCGGAACGACCCCCGCTTCAAGGAAATCGCCGATCAGATGTGAAGCGCTCCGCACGGGGCATGGCGCTAGCGCTTCATCCGGCTTCGAATTCGGTCCCGTCGCCGCCGCGCGGCCGTGAGCTGCGCCCTCGATCGGGACCGTTCGCCGGGCGTAGCCCGATCCCGAGGGCGATGTCTCGCGGCTTCATCAGGGACAGGCCAGCACTCCACCAACATCAAGAGGTTTCGATGCGTCCCTCCCTTTCGATCCTGGCGTTAGCTCTGGCCGCATTCTCTCCTGTCCCTGCCCGAGCCCAGGCAAGGGGCGATAGCGTTGCCGTGGGCCGGATTCAGACCCGCCTGGGCGAGATCCTCTTCTATTTATATCCGCAGACGCCCAACCATCGGGCCAGCTTCATCCGGCTCGCGGGCCAGCACTACTGGGACACACTCACCTTCAACCGGGTCATCAAGAACTTCGTGGCCCAGGGCGGGTGCCCGGACACGCCGGCGGGATTCAAGGGCTCCCCGTACAACCTGGCGCCGGAGTTCAGGGACAGCCTACGCCATGTCTACGGCGCCGTCGGAGCGGGGCGGGACGACAATCCACAGAAGCTCTCGGCGGGGTGCCAGTTCTACATCGTCGCAAACAAGGAGGGGCTCAAGCGACTCGACGGGAACTACACCGTCTACGGCCAGGTGTTCAAGGGAATGGATGTGGTCGAGGCCATCGTCTCCGAGCCGAAGGACTCGACCGACAAGCCGTTCACTCCGATCCCGCTCAAGGTCGACGTCGTGCAGATGACCAGGAGCGAGCTGGAAGGGTATGGCTTTACGCCAAGGTAGACGCGGCTGGCGGATACAGGGTCATTCGGCGAGGAGCGGCCGGCAGCAGGCGGCACTTGAGTCCCAGGGGCGACGGTGACTGGGGCCTGCTCTCACCCCAGACGTTCCTTGAGATGGTCGCCGACTCTGAGGGCGTTGGCCATTACCGTGAGCGCCGGATTCACGGCGCCGCAGGAGGGGAAGAAGCTCGCGTCCACGACATACAGGTTGTCCACCTCGTGCGTCCGGCAGGTGACATCCAATGCCGACGTCTTCGGATCAGGCCCGAACCGGATCGTGCCGTTCTGATGGGCCACCCCCGCGAGGGGAATCCGCTGCCCGATGAACAGACTGCGCGCAAAGAGGCCCTGATGGCACTCGTGCCCGTGCAGCGCACAGGCTGTCTGAGCCTGCATCAACTGCTCCAGCTTCCGGGTAAGCCGCGCATGCCCCTCTTCGTTATTAGGTCGGTAGCTGAGCACGATCCGGCCATCCCGGTCGAGGGTCACCCGGTTCTCGGGATCGGGGAGGTCCTCCGAGGTGAGCCAGAAGTCGAGGGAGTGCCGCGCCATCAGATCGAGAGTCCAGCCCGGGGCGATCGCGGGGGCACCCGCCGAGAGGGTCTCACCGTCGAGCTTCCCCACGAACGAGATGTGCCCCATCGGGTACTCCCACTCCGGCGAGCGAAAATAGAAGTCGTTGACCGCGAGGGTTTTCTGGAAGATCGTCGGGTTGGGACACTTGGAGACGGCCATGAGCACCGAGTTCACGTGGCCCATGTAGTGGCGTCCGACGACATCTGATCCGTTGGCGAGGCCCCGCGGGTGCCGATCGGACGCGCTTCTGAGCAGCAGCGCGGCCGAGTTGATCGCCCCGGCTGATACGACCACGATATCGGCGGTATACCGCTCCGCGATGCCCTCGCGAGAGACATGGACGCCGGTGACCGTGCGCCCGGAAGGGTCGGTCTCGAGGCGCGAGACGTACGCTCCGGTGAGCAGCGTGACGTTCGGATGCGCCAAGGCGGGATCAACGCAGATGACCTGCGCATCGCTCTTGGCGTTCACCAGACAGGGGTGCCCGTCGCAGGTAGAGCAACGAATGCAGGCGCTGGCATGCCGATCCTGTTCGTTGAGCATCACCCCGATCGGAACGTGAAAGGGCCGGAGGCCCTGTCGGACAAAGTCGTCCGCCAGCTGCTGGATGCGCGGCTCGTGACTCACCGGTGGGTACTTGTAGGGCGCGGACGCGGGCGGCTCGGTCGGGTCCTCGCCCCGGGCACCGTGCACCTGGTAAAGCTGCTCGGCCTCGGTGTAATAGGGCTCCAGATCCTCGTAGGAGATCGGCCAGGCGGGTGAGAGCCCGCCCGGATGGCGGATCTCGCCGAAATCCTCCTTCCTGAGCCGGAACAGCGCCGCGCCGAAGAACTTGGTATTGCCGCCCACGAAGTAGTTGGTGTGCGGATGCAACGGATTCCCCGAACCGTCCCGCCACTCCTCCCTGGTGTTGTAGCGCCCCTCCACGTTCACGGCCCGGCTGCTCCAGTTCTCCTTCTCCCGCGGGACGTATCCTCCTCGCTCGAGAAGCAGGATTCGCTTGCCGGTCGGAGCCAGGCGGTGCACCAGCGTGCCTCCGCCCGCCCCGGAACCAATGACAATCAGGTCATAGTGGGTGTCGCTCATCGGGTCGGATCTCCCTCCCAGACGCCCGGACGTGGACTGTGATGCTCACAGAAAATGCAGCGGAAGCGGGAATCATGGTGAAGCTTGGCACAGCTGCGGGCGCGCGAGGCGCGTGACGACCGGAACAATTCACCGGCGCCAAGCATTCCGAGGAGCGGTGCGGCGAAGTACAACCAGAGCGCCGTCCACCGGTGGGCGAAAGCCGCCGACCCCACGGTGCGAGCCGGGTTCATGCTCATGCCGGAGATCGGGGTTTCAAAGGTGACGTACAGGGCCACGAGCAGTCCGGCGATCACGCCGGTATAACGAGCGAGCCGGGGCCGGCTCGAAGCAGACAGCACAGCCAGCATCAGCACAAACGAGATGAGCAGCTCAGCCAGGAACGCGATGCCGGAGCCCGTGGCCCCCGGCACGGTCACCGCGTAGTCCACGGCAGCGTCCGCAATCCATGGTCGGAAGAGCAGCGTGGCGACCCCCGTGCCCAGAAGCCCGCCAGTGAACTGCGCCACGACGTACCCGAGCAGGTCGCGTCTTGCCATCTTGCCGAGCCGATAGAAGGTCAGCGTGACGGCAGGGTTCAGGTGGGCGCCGGACAGGCGCCCCCACGGCGCGTAGATGTCGACCATCAGCGTGAGCCCCATGGCGATGCCCATCGCCGCGAAGCGCGGGAGCGGGGCCCGCACGATGGTGACGACTGGAGACGCCGGGTCGAACAGGAGAACCGCGAAGCCGCAGGCCGACATCATGAACAGCCCGAGCCCCAGCGCTTCGGCCGCGTACTCGGCAAGGTGGGTGTGCGTGGCGCGGCTTATCGGGACCTCCGCCGGCTCGCGAGCACCACGCGATCGAGCCGAAGCAGCTCGCCCATCGACCACGCCTGGAACGGGCAGCCCCTCGGCGTGAAGGGGGCTTCCGCATCGGCGATCTCCGCCACGTGGCCCAGACCGGCACGGGCAAGCTGTTGGAGGAGGGGGGCCAGGAACCGGCTCCGCGCTTCCTTCCGCGCCGCGGGGGTGTTGCCGCGCACCCGAACCCACGCCTCGATGAACGGACCGGCGAGCCACGGCCATACCGTCCCCTGGTGATAGGCGCCGTCGCGCTCGGCCGGGTCGCCTTCGTAGTGGGGTCGATACGCGGGGTCCTCGGGAGCGAGGCTCCGGAGCCCCATTGGCGTCCAGAGCCGCGCCTCCACCTGATCCAGAAGCCGCCTGCCCCGCTCCGGATCGAGTACCGCGTGAGGCAGCCCGCCGAGCGCCAGAAGCTGATTGGGCCGAAAGGCGGTATCGATCGGGTCGGCGACGTCGTTGAGATAGCCCGCCGGGTTCCAGAAGGCCGGTGCAAAGGCGGCCGCGGCCCGATCCGCAACCTCCGACCACCGGGCGTCGAGCGCGGCGCCGATGCGGAGCGCGTTGATCCAGAGGGCCTGCACCTCCACCGGCTTGCCGATTCGGGGCGTCACCACCCGGTCTCCGATCTTCGCGTCCATCCACGTCAGCTGCTCGCCCGGGACGCCGGCAGCGAGGAGCCCATTCGAATCCATCCTGATTCCATACCGCGTTCCAGCTGCATATCCCGAGAGAATCGCGAGTGTGGCGCGTTCCAGCGGCTGCCTTTCCTCCGGTGCCACGGGGCGGCGGTTGCCGGCCATCGCCTCGAGATAATCGTGCACCGCCACGATGTACCAGAGCGATGCATCCACGGAGTTGAACTCGGGTGCATCGCCCGCCTCGACGAAGCGGTTGGGGAGCATGCCTTCCGACACCAGCCCGGCCCATTCCAGGAGAATCGCCCGCGCGTCCTCCAGGCGGCCGGTACCGAGACAGAGGCCCCGGAGCGCGATGAAGGTGTCGCGACCCCAGTCGGCAAACCACGGATAGCCGGCGATGATCGTCTTGCCCTGGCCCCGTCTCACGAGGTAGGCGTCTGCCGCGCGGTCGAGCGCGCCACCCAGGCTCTTCCGTCGTTCCGCCTCCGCCGCGATCAGCTCATGGGCAACTGAGGTTGCCTTGCTCGAGCCGGGATCGACATGCCCCGCCAGGCCTTCCGCCATCAGCACCCAGACCGCGTCTCCGTCGGCGAATTCCCAGCTCAATTCACCAGGCGAAAACAGGTCCATCCGACACTCGAACCCCCGGTTCCGCTCCTCCCGCAACAGAAAATTGCGATACCACTCGGGTGCGTGGGTGTACCTGCCATTGGCCAGGCTCAGGATGGTGGGAAGCCCCGAGTAGGGTTTCCAGCGTACCGCTTCACCCGTTGCCTCCGCGGCCGGGTTGAGCGCAGCGTTCTCGGAGTGAAGGGCATGCATGTCCCGGCCGGAGATGAGCGGTCGCACAATCAGGCGACCATTCCGACCCGCGGGGCTCACCGACCAGCGAACGATGGCGGCCGGCCGCTCGTGGGGGAGGAGAACCTGCTGAGTGACTCTGACGCCGGTGCCCACTTCCCAGGTCCAGGTGGGCCAGGTGGTGTAATCGAATCCCACGAGCCGGTCCGCCCCGTCGGGATAGGTCACATCGGGCAGATAATGCTGAGTCGAGATCGCGGTGCGCTGCCCTTCGATCTCCACCCAGGCCTCGAAGCCGTCGACCAGAACCATCCGGCGCGAGGGGACCACGACCGCGGGGGTGAGGAGCCCATGGTAGCGCCGGGTGCGCCACCCGGCCACGGTCCCCATGGCGAACCCGCCGAGCCCGTCCGCCTCCAGCCATTCAGCATCGAGCGCGACGTTCATGTGTCTGCCAGGACTGCTGGTTGCAGTCTCATCGGGTTGTCCGCCGACCGACCCGCACCGACGAGGAGACCGCCGTGGGAGTCCCGGCGGTGGAGACCGGCCCTCCCGGCGTCTGGGATCATGGGCGGGATCTCCGAGTCCCAGACTGCTTCGACGCGCGCCGACTCGCTCCGACCAATTTCCAGAACTGCGCTTCGCCGATCACGGTGATGCGGTGGCCCTGGGCGGCAAGACGTCGCACTTCCATCAGCTTGACCCCGCCGCTTCGCCCCGCAATCTGCTGCTTGTTGGGGCGGCCACGGACCAGGATATCGGTCGAAGGACCGGGGCTCGCCTGGATGATGGCCCCCGACCTCCGCGCCGCGGTGATCGCCTCACGACGGGGCCGCGAGAGGAACCCGGTGAACGACACGCGCCGCCCACGAATACGGTCGACCCGGCCGGTAGCGAGATGCCGGGGACGCTTGCGGAGCGCCGCGATCAGTTCCCCCGCCGCCTGGTAGCGCCGGGCCCGGGCACCGAGACAGCGGTGGATGACCTCCTTCAGGTGGTCGCTGCACGGCAACCTCCGTACATCCTTGCTTCGCATCGGGCTGTGGACATCGCCCCGGAGCAGCATCGCGATGAGCTGGCCCACCTGATAGATGTCGTCCCGCTGCTGCCATTTCCGCACTCGGCCCCACGCGATCTCGGTCGGCGCGCCAAGGACATTGAAGGCGTCCGCCGTCACCCCGCGGCGGCTGGCCTGGTGGGTCGCGATGCCGAAGTCGCCGAGCTTGAGCGTTTCGTTCTCGCAGACGAAGACGTTGAACGGGGTGAGGTCGCGGTGCAGCGCCTGGCCCCGGTGCAGCACGTCCAGGGTCTCCAGGATGGCGGCGATCTCGCGTCGCACCAGGGCCTCGGGCTGCGGGCCCTTGGCCTCCAGCCACGAGCCGAGATCCCCGTGCTCCGCGTACTCCATGACCAGACAGTAGCGGGTGGAGAGTGCTTCGGGTTGAACGAAGCGATCGAAGACTCGGAGGGCGCGGGCCTGCCGGTCGAGCAGCTGCGCGAAGTACGCTTCGCGCACCCAGCCGGTGATCGAATTGCTGATCTTCACGCAGACCTGGGGTGGGAGTCCCCGGGTTGGCACCGGGGTCGCGAGATAGATCTCGCCGAATCCCCCCTTCCCCAGCAGACGATCGAGCCGGTAGTCCCGACCCGTCTCGTTGCTCCTCAGAATCGCGAGAGCTGGAGCAGCCGCCGCAGCTTGTCCACCGTGGGGCAAGGCATGGAGCTCCTTCCGGGGCGCGCGAGTCTGATTGGCCGTCCTGTTTGCGGGTCGCTTCATCCGCATCACCTTGTCCGAAGCACCGGGTCCCGGGGTAGCCGAGGGGTCTACCTCCTTAAAGATAGATCCCAGGCGGTTTCCTTTCCGGGCGGATCGGGCGCGGCACAAAGCCCGCCCGTCCAGGCGGTCGGGACAAGATGGGGGTGGTCGAGGGAATTCGGAGCCGGAAGAGCCCGCGGGAGGGTCACACCTCGGGGCGCGTCAGATTCAGACGGCCGATGAAACCAGGTTGAGGAGCGGATCGGCTTGATGCCGCCGGCAGGCCAGGTCCATCGACCGGTACGGGGACGCGCTCAGGGAGTGAAGAACTCGTTCATTGCGGGCGCCGATGCGGCGGCGCCCGGCAGGGTGGTGATGCCCAAGGCCTCGAGGCTCAACCGGAGCGTGCTCTGGTGCTGGTAGAACTCCATGGAACGATAGCCGGGCTTTGATTTTCCACTGATCGCGACCCACGCCACCTTCCCGCCGCCGTTGGTACTATCGCTTTTCGCCTCATCGAAGAGGATGAGCAGCAGGCCGTCCTGCTGGAACTGCGGATCCCGGACCAGCGGATCGATGTTGGTCCTCAGCCACTGGTCGGCTGTAGCCAGCGAACAGTTATGCGCATCGTCGCACGCATTCGGCACGATGAAGGCGTAGTTGGGCAGGGCGTTCTGCGCGAGGTCGGTCGCGAATTCGGTGAAAGGCACCACGTTGGCCGCCTGGGTCGGGCTGCTCTGCACATCCGACAGGTAGACCACGGGATTGTGGCGGCTCAGATAGGAGCCTGTGTCGAGGCCCATCCTGACGTCGCCGGCCGCCGGCAGGTCCTCGGCGTAGGCCTTCCAGGTCTTGCCGGCGGCCACGAGCCGACGCACGACGTTGTCCTGGGTGAACGCGGGGCCGGTGTACAGATCGTTGGTGGTGAGCACCTGGCCCGTGGTGAGCATCAGATAGTTGCCGAGCGATGGATGCGTATTGGCGTAGTACCGCGTGGCGGTGGCATACTGGCCCGCCAGGCTGTCCAGGTACGGCATCGATCCGCCGACCGCATCGGCATAGTTGGTGTTCTCCTCCAGGACGAGGAGGACGTGGTTGACACGGAGTTGATTCGGGCCGCCGCCGCCCGTGGAAGGGCCGTTCGGTGTTCCGCAGCACACCAGGGCCAGTCCGGCGAGAGGCCACAGTCGTGGCCTCGGGTAACCCCGCATTCTCCCACGCGCACGCATCACTCGTCGAGTCCCGGCTGGTGCAGGTGAAGGTCCATCGGGTGAGTGAGCGTATGGTAATGCACTTCTCGGGCCTGAGACCCGACCGGCCCGGATCCGGTCGGAATCCGTTCAGGACCGTTTAATGAAAGGGAGGTTAGACGAGTGGCCGGGCTAGAGCTGGGAGGGAGACGCGGGGATAGAGCTGTGGGCGCCGGTCCTGGCGCAGGCGATTCGGTAGGCCGTCAGGAGAAACGCCGACTCCTGCGTGAGATCTCCATAGAGAATGTCCTCCTCTTCCACCACGAACCGCCACGAGCGGCCGGTCCCCTGGATCGGCATGCGAAGCGAGCGCTGCCGGTCATCCACCTCCAGCAGCTCGGCGTCGTGCCCGGCATCGGCGAGTCCCTTGCGAACGTAGTGCAGCAGCCGATTCCAGCGCGCTTCAAACATGACCGACCTCCCGTGCCGCCGGAGCCGGCGCTTCCTTCATCTCCACGTCCTGGCGGGCCACCTCCACCGCCCCCTCGCGGGTGAGGAGCCACAGGGTCCTGGGATTCTGGCGCTCCACCGCGTACCAGCCGTTGGGATCGAGCTCGCTATACACCGCGCCGGAAGTGCGGATGCGGCGGAGTCGGGCGAGGGTCGGAGGTGGGCTGGCGCCGAGCGGATCTGGCGCCGGGGGCGGGGGCTGCTGGCGGGGAGAACGCACGGCTCGGAATCCTGGGCTCAAGGGGGGCATCCCCGGATTGGGAGATCCGGGTGGGCTAATGTGAAGACGAGTACCTGGGTCCGCTAGAGGCCCGCGCTAGACTGCCCGCCGAAGCGCTCCGCCCCTTGCCTGCCGGTCGAGTCCATCCAGATTCACCCCGGCCAAGCGACTCTTCCCGACCCCCGGAGCCAATAATGAACAGACGTGCACTCCCCTGGCTGATGGCCTTGCTGGTGTCGGCTCACCCCCTCGCGGCCCAGGGCGATGCGGCGGCGGGTCAGGAGCTGGGGGCCGCCGTCGATTCGGTTGCGCGGGAAGTCCTCAAGAGCACCGGGGTACCCAGTGCCTCCGTGGCCGTCGTTCGAAATGGCCAGATGGTCTATGCGCAGGCGTACGGGATGGCCCGACTCGAGCCCGAGACGGCGGCGCGACCGGAGATGCGCTACAGCATTGGTTCGATCAGCAAGCAGTTTGCGGCGGCCGCCGTGCTGCTCCTTCAGCAGGAAGGAAAGCTCTCGCTCGATGACCGCGTCTCCCGCTGGCTGCCCGACCTGACCCGGGCGCGCGACGTGACCGTCCGCGAGCTCCTCTCTCACACCTCCGGCTACCAGGACTACTGGCCCCAGGACTACGTCCCGCCGGCCATGCTCCAGCCGACGACGGCCGCGGCCATTCTCGACCAGTGGGCCCGGAAGCCGCTGGACTTCGAGCCGGGATCGCGGTGGCAGTACAGCAACACGAACTACGTGATCGCCGGGCTCATCGTCGAGCGGGTGAGCGGGATGCCGTTCTTCGAGTTCATCCGCCGGAGGATCCTCATTCCCCTCGGCATGCAGAGCGTCGTGAATATCGACCTGGGGCGGCTCCCCGACTCGGATCCCACCGGGTACATGCGCTACGCCCTCGGACCGCTGCATCCCGCCCCGAAGGAGGGGCCGGGGTGGCTCTTTGCCGCGGGCGAGCTGGCCATGACCCCGGCCGACCTCGCCAAGTGGGACATCGCCATGATGAACGCGAGCCTCCTGTCCCCGGCATCGTACCGGACCATGGAAACGGAGGTACTCCTCACCAACGGCACCGGCACCGGGTACGGCCTGGGGGTCGATGTGGGGATGGATGGCGAGCACCGGCTGATCTCCCACGGCGGGGAGGTGTCCGGGTTCACGGCCTCGAACCTGGTCTATCCCGACGATCACGTCGCCGTGGTGGTGCTGACCAATCAGGACGCGGCGAGCGCCGCCGGGGTGATCTCCCGGCGGATCTCCGGACTGCTGTTCGCCTCGCATGATTCCACGACCCACGATCACGAAGCCGAGGCCCGCGGCATCTTCGAAGGCCTGCAGAAGGGCACCCTGGATCGTTCGCTGTTCACTGCCAATGGCAATGCCTACTTCAGCGACCAGGCGATCGCCGATTTCGCTTCCAGCCTCGGTCCACTCGGCCCCATCAAGAGCTTCGTGCAGACCTACGAATCGCTCCGGGGCGGAATGCGACTCCGGGTCTACCGCGTCACGCTGGCGTCGCAGGCGGTTCGGGTGTGGACCTTCGAACTGCCGAATGGGAAGCTCGAACAGTACCAGGTGGCCACGCAGAATTGAGCGGACCAGATTAGGCGACGACCCCGCCGGGCTCTTCCGGCGGGGTCATAGGGTCTCTTCAGGAATCGTCAGTTGGACGGCGCGGGAGGTGACCCGGCCTGCCCACCGGTGCCACCCGGGCCGCCGGGACCGCCCGGCCCACCGCGGCCGTGGCCCCAGCCATCACGCCCAAAGCCACCGTGGCCCCACCCGTTCCGGCGCCCGTGTTGGCCCCACTTCTCCACCTGAGCGCGCTGGGCGTCGGTCAGCAGCGCTTTGGCCCGTACGTCGGAGACCATGCGGGCCAACCTGGCCTGGCCCATCGCCTCCTGGGCCGCAAGGAAGTGGGTCCGAATCGCTACCGTATCGGGCGCCGTCGCGTCCATTGCCACACGCAGCTCATCCAGGTGCTTGCGGCCCTGATCCATCGCGGTCTGCATGCTCTTGTGGGTCGCATCGCGCAGTGCAGTAAGCGCGGTGATCTGCTGGGCCGTGAGCTGAAGCTCCCCATTGCGCGCCAGGAGACGTTCCGGCGAATAGGTGCTCCCGCGGTGCCACATCATCATCGACGGTCCGTGTCCTCGCATGCCCCCGGGCCGTCCCATCGCCCCTCCCCGGTCGGGCTGCTGGGCGACCAAGGGGCTCACCAGCACCGTGGCCAAGCCTAACCACTTCAGTGTCGACCTCATACGTTTGCCTCTCCCTGTCAGTCAGTCGGATGCCTGCCTAGCTCTCCCTCTGATACGACAGACCGCCTCGCCGCATTGGGTCACTCGGCAACTTCCGGCTCCGTTCTCCCGTGACGGACCGAATATCGGACCGTGACGGGTTCCGCACCGACTCGCCGCCGGATCGAAGCGAAGGCACGGCATCTTGGGACGACCTCCACCGGAGGGTGGCCCTGAGTCCGATCAACACCGTCCGTCCTCACCTCCCCGCATCTTTCCGCCTGGTTCTCCCAGTCGACCGCTGGACCGCCTTTTTCAACCTGGCCTTGGGCCTCACCTGGATGCCCCTCGTCGGGGCGACTCCACTGGCCGGGTGGTTCGTCGCGGTACATCTCACCGCCGCTGCCTTCCCCTGGCTCCTCGCGCGGGCGCCAGCCGAGCTCTCGCCGGGGGTCAGGGTGATCCGCGAGATCTACCCCGTCCTGTGGATCGGCGGCTTCTGGAGCGAGTTCGGCCTGCGCTACGACTTCATCAGGACCCTGCCGAACGATGCCCTGGTGACCCGCCTCGACTGGCTCATCTTCGGCTTTCATCCCCATCTCCGATGGATGGAGGCAATGCCCCTGCCCTGGCTCAGTGCTCTCATGCAGGGCGCCTACTTCACCTACTACCCCCTACTGCTCGGCACTCCCATCGTGGTCCTCCTCATCGGCCGCACCTCCCTCCGCCGTCTGGTGCTTCGCCTGGCGGTGGGGTATCTCGGGTGCTTCCTCGTCTATCTCGCCTTTCCAGTCGAGGGGCCGACCAACCTGCCAACCCTGCTGACCGGGGGCGGTGCGGACTGGTTGTACGCGTGGAATGACGGGATTCGGGCCGCGGGCGACTCGCTCGGCACCGCGTTCCCGAGCAGCCACGTCGTCGGCTCGTTTACGATCGCCTGGATCGCATGGGAGACAGGGCCGCGCTGGATCGCCTGGCTGGCCACCGCGGCCGCAAGCCTCATCCCGTTCGCGACGGTCTACACGAGGAATCACCTGGCGGTAGATGCACTCGCCGGGCTGGGGCTGGCGCTGGTCCTGCAGGCTTTGGTCGTGGGCTACCTGGAACGACGGTACGCGGTCTCGGATCCTGCCATGGTCGGGTCGCCGAACGTCCGGCCTGTCGTACCGTGACCTGCCGGGCGCGTTAGCTGATCAGGATTGCGCGATATCGGCTGACGGCTGTCCCGGAGCCAGGACGCTCGGGGGCTGGTCCATCGGCCGAAATGCCAGGGCCTGCTGCACGAAGTACCCGGCGGGAAACTCCTCCGGAAAAGCGCCCCCGATCAGTCCGTACCCTTTGGCCTTCAGCGCGTCGCGGCTGGGGAAATAGGCCGTGCCGAACATCCAGTCCCAGATCGCGAGCTTGGTCGAGAAGTTCCGGTTGTGCGCCTTGGGGTCTGTGGCATGGTGCCAGCGGTGCATCTCCGGCCCGTTGAGCACGTACTGCCACCAGCCGAGCCGGACGTCGAGATTCGAATGGATGAACATCCCCCAGATGGCCGAGATGGTCCCCTTGAGAACCGCGACCTCGGGAGCCGCGCCCAGAAGGACGATGGGCGCGAATTCGATGGTCTGGTTGATCAGGATCTCCAGGGCGTGAGAGCGGACGCCGGAGAGCCAGTCGACGTTCTCCACCGAATGATGTGCCTCGTGCAGGCGCCAGAGCAGCGGCGAGCGATGCTGCAGTCGGTGAAAGAGATAGATGTAGAGGTCGTGAGTGACGATGAAGAAGGCGAGTTGGCCGAGGATCGGCCAGCCGCTCACCAGGTGAAGGCGTGACCAGCCGGTGTGCGCGTCCACGGCGGCGATGACCCGGCCGATGACGAGACCGAGGACATAGCTCTGGACGAAACAGTAGAGCACCAGGTCGTTCCAGAACCCGGTGCGGAGCAGGCCCTGGCCCGGGTTGTATGGGTAGCGGCGTTCCAGGATGCTGAATGTCGCGGCCGCCGCCACGATGGCCACCGCACTCCCTGCCTCGACTGCCGTCACCGGAATACCGCCAGCCGGAGGTCGGGCGCGGGCGGGGGCAGCACCCGCCGGAGCCGGCTTCGCGGCCCGGCCTCGCTGGCGTAGACCTGCTTGACGCCGTTCCCCAGGGACCGCTCGACCAGCCGGAGCCGCCGCACCAACTCGGCGGTGCGGTCCAGATCGAGGGAGGCGGCCTGGTCCGACCCCCACATCGTCGGATCGAGAGTGACGTGGCGCTCCACGAACATCGCACCCAACGCCACGGCCGCGGAGGTACTCTCCAGCTCGACCTCGTGTCCCGAGTAACCGATGGGGACCCCCGGAAAGATCCGGTGCAGCGTGGTGATCATGCGGAGATTGAGTTCCGCGGGCGGGCACGGGTAGGTCGATGTCGAATGGGCGATCAGGAGCCGATCGTGCCCCACCGCCCTCACGGCGGCGCGGATCTCATAGAGAGTGGACATGCCCGTGGAGATCATCAGCGGCCGCCCCGTACTCCGCATTCGGCGGAGCAAGCCGTGGTCAGTGAGGCAGGCGGACGCCGCCTTGTAGAAGGGGACGTCAAACCGATCGATGAAGTCCACTGAGGGCTCATCCCAACAGGACGCGGTCCATGCGATGCCCAGGCGCCGGCAGCACCGATCGATGGCCTCGTACTCGACGCTGCCGAACTCCACCCGGCGACGGTATTCCAGGTAGGTCGTGCGACCCCACGGAGTCTCGCGCGGCACGTCACGCTGGTCCGGCGGCACGCAGATCTCCGGGGTGCGCTTCTGGAACTTGACGCAGTCGCATCCCGCAGCCGCTGCCCCTTCGATGAGCCGCTCGGCCAGCTGGAGCGACCCATTGTGATTGATCCCGATCTCGGCGATGACATAGGTCGGCTCCCCCTCGGCGACCAGGCGGTCCCCCAGACGGAGTCGTCGCTTGCGGAGCGCAGGAATGAGCTGCATGGCGGTCTCCTTGGAGAGGGTGGGTCAACCGTGACCCAGGGCGGCCAGAATGAGCTCGGCCATTTCGCGGAACGCGCCGTGACCGCCCGGGCGGCGACACACGACTCGAACCGCGCGCTGAACCTCCGGCTCCGCGTCGGCCGGGCAGGCAGAGAAGCCCGCGGCCTGGAGCAGGGCGAGGTCGTTCAGGTCGTCGCCCATGTAGGCGACTGCATCGAGGGAAAGGCCACGGGCGGCGGCCAGCTGCCGAGCGAGCGCTAGCTTGTCGTGGACGCCGAGGTGGGTCTCGGTCAACAGCTTCCGGCCACGCACCGCAACCATCGCCGAGTCTTCCCGAGTCACGATGGCCGTCTCGATGCACGCGAGGGTACGGAGCCGTTCGAACCCCATCCCGTCCCGCACCGAGAAGCGGCGCAGTTCCTCGCCGGCGGCGGTGTAGTAGAGCCCGGCATCGGTGAGCACACCATCGCAGTCGGTGAGGACCAGCCGGACCCGCCGGGCCGACTCCATCTCCGGGCCCTGGACACCATGCGGCAGCACGGCCGTCACCATGCGGTGAATCCCCCGTCGACGACCAGCGTAGCTCCGGTCATGTAGCGGGATCCGTCGCTCGCGAGGAACACCAGCGCGCCCCGGTAGTCATCGGGAGCGGCCATCCGGCCCAGGGGAGTCCGGCGCGCATAGTTCTCGATGAAGTACGGCGCCTGGCCATTCTCGACGCCCCCCGGCGCGAGCGCATTGACCCGCACACCCGACTCGCCCCAGTAGGCGGCGAGATAGCGGGTGAAGGCGATCACTGCGCCCTTGCTGGCGGGATAGGCGGGCGCCTTGACGAAGGGTCGGGTGCCGTCAGGCCGGGCATACAGGGAAGGGTCGGGACCGACCAGCCCGTAGGTGGAGGCGACGTTCACGATGCTCCCGGAGCCACGGCGCGCCATCTCCGCGCCCAGCACCTGCGACGTCAGGAAGACACCAGTGACGTTGACCTCGAGCACCCGGCGCCACTGCGCCAGCGGGTATTCCTCGAATCGACTGGCGGCACCCGCGTCGAGTGATCCCTCGACCTTGTCATCGATCGCCGCGTTGTTGACCAGCACGTCGATCTGGCCGCACTGCTCAAGGACAAACCGACGGAGGTCCCCAACACTGTCGGGTTCGGTCACATCGGCGCCGAAGGTCAGAACGCGGCCCTTGCCCCGCGGCGCGAGCCACCCGGCATGGGCCAGACGGGCATCCTCACAGTCCACGGCGACCACCCGCGCTCCCGCCTCGGCGAGCGCGGCCACGTGCTGGCGGCCGAGCAACCCGCCGGCCCCGGTCACCACAGCTATTCGCCCTGACAGGTCGAAGGTCACGAAGCTCGGAGGGCGGGACGGGGTTTGACATTGAAGTGGCTCGTCCGCCGGAATGCGGGCTCGACCGGCTCGCCACGCAGCATCTCATGGACCCGATCCTCCACGACCGCGTCGCGCAGCATGGGGAGGACCTCATCCCAGGCTCCGAGGATGTAGTCCACGTCATTGTCGAGCAGCGCGTAGCAGATCGTGTTGGTACCGGACCAGAGCACGCCCCGTCGGAGCATTTCCTGCTGGGCCAGAGATTTGAGCTCAAGCGGGGAGCCGGACAGAGGCGCGAAGCTCACGAGAGTGCGGCATGCGGGGCCCATGCAACGGGTGAACCCGGCGGCCCCATGCGCCTCGGCGAGTCGGTTGTACCCATCCCGGAGCCGGCTTCCGAGAGCGGCGAGCCGCGCCGGTACGTTTTCGCGCCGGAGTTCCCGAATCGTGGCCTGGGCCGCCGCCAGGGAGAGGGTCTCGCCACCGAAGGTCGTGTAGAAGAAGACCTCGTGCTCGAGCAGAGAAAGCACGTCCCCCCGCCCCGCCAGCACGGACAGTGGCATGCCGTTGGCAATCGCCTTGGAGAACGTCGCAAGATCGGGTGTTACCCCGTAATACTCCCCGGCCCCCCCCACCGCGAGGCGGAAGCCGGTCCACATCTCGTCGAAGATGAGCAGGCTCCCATTTGCGGTGCAGCGCTGGCGGAGGTGCTGGAGAAAGCCATCCCGAGGCTCATCGAAGGTCACCGGCTCAAGAATCACGGCGGCGACCTCGTCGTCGAGCGCGTGGTCGAGGGACACGGGATCGTTGTATTCGAAGGTGCAGGTGAGCTCCTGCACGGCGTCGGGGACGCCCCGATTACGGTCCGTGACCGCGACGTACCAGTCGTGCCAACCGTGATATCCGCAGCACAGGATCCTGGACCGGCCCGTGAAGGCGCGGGCCAGTCGGATCGCGGCGCTGGTCACGTCGGCGCCGGTCTTGCTGAAGCGCACCGATTCGGCACCGGGAACGACGTCGCGGACCAGCGAAGCAACCTCCACTTCGAGTGGATGCATCAGCGAGAAGGTGATCCCGTCCTCCAGCTGCCGCCGGATGGCGGTGTCCACGGCGCCGTGGCCATACCCGAGCACCAGAGGGCCCACCGCCATGCTCAGGTCCAGGAACTCATTGCCGTCCACGTCCCAGACTCTCGCCCCCCGTCCGCGGCGCAGGTACTTGGGCGCCACTCCCCGTATGAATTGCCCCGGCCCCTTCGCCAGCGTCTGGGTGCCACCGGGGATGAGGCCGAGGCTTCTGGCCCAGAGACGGTTCGACTCGGTGATGTCCGGATCCTGGGTGTTGGTGCGCACGGCGTTCGGCATAATGGCGTCGCTCAGTGAGAGGGAAGAGCGTCCAGCGTGGCGGTGATCCGCCTGGCGATCTCGGGGCTCGTCAGCCCTTCGACCCGGAGCACATCCGGCAGCAGCGCGGGGGTGAACCAGCGCCCGGGAAATCCGATCGGCAGCACTCGGGCCGTCAGCCCGTGCCTGAGGAGCAGCTCGGCGAGGATGGTGAACAGCCCGCCGGTCGTGAAATGATCCTCCACCGTGGCGACCAGGCGGGTCGTGAGCGCAGTCTCGAGCACGGTCATCTCATCCAGAGGCTTGAGCATCCGGAGGTTGACGAGCCGGACCGAGAGGCCCGCCTGCATCAGGAGCTGTGTCGCCTCGAACGCCTCGCGGAAGAGCGCGCCGTAGACGAGAATGCCCACGTCAGTTCCCTGGCTGACGACCTCACTCTTGCCGATCACGAAGTCCGGGGCATGCCGGATCACCGCGGGGCGGTCGATGTACCGGATGTAGCAGGGCCACGGCGCGGGGAGGATGGCCTCAAGACCGAGCAGGAGATCCTCGAGGTCGGCGGGACAGAAGACCCGCATGTGGGGAATACCCCGCATCAGGGCCACGTCCTCGATCGCCTGATGGGTCGGCCCGTTGGCCTCGGACAGCACCCCGGCCACCCCACCCACCAGCTTGACCGGCAGCTCCGCGATCCCCACGTCGGTACGGATGAACTCGAACGGCCGCATGGTGAGGAACGCCGCCAACGCGTGCGCCACGGGAATGCGCCCTCGAAGCGCGAGACCGGCGCTCATGCCGATCAGCGTCTGCTCCGCGATTCCCGTATCGATGAACCGACTCCCCAATCGCTCGGGGAGCCTGCGGATGGCGGCGCGATTCTCAGCCGTGAGGACCAGGAGCCGCGGGTCACGCTCGAGGAGCGACTGGAGCACCGTTTCGTAGCTCCGGCTCATCTGACCACCAGCGCTTCCGACGTGAGGCGCGCCGGCGCCGCGCCCTCGAGCTCCTGCAGCAACTCCTCCACCTCGAGCGCCGAGAAGTTGCAGAACCAGCGCTCCGCGCGCGCCTCGATGCTGGGCAGGCCCTTGCCGCGCACGGTATCCGCGATGACGGCCACGGGTTCCGACCCACGGCGGGGCAGCCCCGCGAACAGGCGTTCCAGCGCGCCGAAGTCGTGCCCGTCTACCCGCCGGGTGTGGCAGCCGAAAGCGAGCAGCTTGGCCTCGAGCGGCTCGAGGGGAATGAGCGACTCGGTGGGCATATTGGCCTGGAAGCCGTTGCGATCGATGAGCAGCAGCAGGTTGCCGAGATGGAGCGCATTCGCGACAAGCAGCCCTTCCCAGATCGAGCCTTCGTTGAGCTCTCCATCGCCCAGCAGGACCACCACCCGGCTGTCGCCCCCGGCCAGGCGGATGTCGTAGGCGATTCCCATCCCGACGGAGAGCAGGTGGCCCAACGACCCGGAGTGAAACTCCACGCCCGGGATGCGGCGGTTCGGGTGCCAGTAGAGCGCGTCATCCGGACTGAGGTGCCGCCGCAGGCGGCTCGCGGCAAAGAAGCCCAGCTCGGCCAGCGTGGCGTAAAGCGCGGGCACATCGTGACCTTTGGAGAGCAGGAGGTAATCGCGGGCCGGATCGGTAGGACGGGCCGGGTCAACCCGGAGCACGCGCCCGTAGAGATGGGCCACAAGGTCCGCGCAACTCAACGACGCGCCGAGAAAGCAGCCGCCACCAGTGGCCATCCGGACCACGTGGCCGCGAACGCGGTGAGCAAAGCCTGGCAGTTCCTCGAGGCTCAGGAGGGGCATGCGCCCTCCCGCAACGGCACTGTGCCCCGGGACGGCTCCCGCGGCGGGACATACCAGCCCGACCCGCGGTAGCGGGCGTTGAGCGCTGCGAGGACCGGCAAGTCGTCGAGGAACTCAACGATGGCGTCGCACCCGAAGTCGGGACCAGTCCGGGAGAGCGTCTCGTACACCCCGCGGATGACGGCATAGTCCTCCGCATAGTCGAGGACATACCGGTGGGTCAGCGAGCAGTCCCGTCCCGTCGGCCAGGCGACGTTGCCCAGTCGAAAGCGGTCCGGCCGTTCCCACAGAAACGGTGTCGTGTGCTCCCGCTCGTACTGAGCCGTCGCCTCGGCGTGCGCGGCCTCGAGGGCGGCAAGACTCATGATCTCGACATCGTTGCCGTCGGGATACGAGGCGGGATGCAGGTTGCTGACGTAGTCCAGGTCCACAGTGTGGTCGAGGTAGTAGTTCACGACGAGATCGATGGCGTCCGGGTCGATGAGGGGACAATCCGAGGGGACCTTCACCACGTGGTCCGCCCCGATGGAGCGCGCCGTCTGGATGTGGCGGTCGAGCAGGTCGAAGGGATGGCCACGGAAGCAGAGCACCTTGAGGTCGCGGCACAGTCGGGCGATCTGGTCGTCCTCGGGCAGGATGGTCGTCGCGACCACCACGGTCCCGGCCCGCGTGGCCGAGCGCACCCGCTCCAGCATCCGCTCGAGAACCGTGCGTCCCCCGAGCGGGAGGAGCACCTTCCCCGGAAGCCGGGTCGAGCCCACCCGGGACTGGATGATCGTGACAACCCGCTCGCCGCTCATGGCACCCCTACCAGAAGCGGCCGGAGCTCGACGGGAGGCCGCTCGCCCGCGAGTACATTCTCGCAGACCCGCGCGATCCTGGCAGCGGACCGGCCGCCATTCTGCTCGGGGAGCAGGCGCCCGAGCTCCGCGAGGTCGAAACACGAGTAACACTCCTTCCCCAACGCGAGGCCAACGTGGACCACGCTCGAGTACTGGGTGATCAGCGCCTGGCAGTTGGCGATCATGTGATTGGTGTTGCCGGAGGTGAACACGCTCGCCTCTGGGAATCGGGCCCGGATCTCGGCCTCGGAGCGCATGGGGTCTTCATTGGGATGGAGCTTGAAAAGAAGGGGACGGCCGCGGGCCCGTGCGGCCACCTCCTGGAGGAACCGACGGCGGTTGTCGCGCTTGAACGTCTCCCGGGTGTCAGAGGTGGCGACCAGGACATAGTCCCGGTACGGAAAGTCGTTGTCGAGAAACGCCCGGCAGTTGTCGAAGTTCGGAATGCCGGTCACCACGATACGGTCGGCGGGCACCCCATGGGAAACAAACAGATCGCGGTACCCGTTGGAGGCGACGCAGAACTTGAGGTAGGCCCGCGAAAGGCCCGTCGTGGCCGTGCTGGCCAACCACCGAGGCAGGCCGAGCCAACGCACTAGATGAAAGGAGAGGCCGACCGGATCGGTCATCCCCTCCTGGACCAGGACGGTTGGCGTGCGCCTGATGTTCCGCTGAACCAGGAGATCGGAGCAGGTGAGGACCAGGTCGTACCGGCCCGATCGGCCCCCGGGATCGAGCGGCAGGTGCTGGTCGCGCAGATACTCGTCGGTGAGGCCCCGGTGCCGGCCACCGGCCCCGATGATCGTGAAGTCGAGCCAGCCGAGGCGCTCCGCGCCGGCGAGCAGGCCATCGGCGTAGAAGGGGGTATATCGGCACTCATGGTGGGCCAGCTGGCCACCCACCTGATGCATGATGGTCGTCTGGTTGAGCGACCCGCAGATGAGCAGGATGCGGCGGCGTGCACGAATCGTCCCGGCGATCGGTCTCTCCTCGCGTGCGGACCCAGGTAGCGCTCGGCCCTCTTGCCGGCCGGCCGGACCCATCGGCACCTCGCGCCGATGGAACGGAAGATCGAGCCGGTCCATGACGACTCGGAGCGGATCGAGTATCGGCTGGGTCACACCGGCGGGTGCCACGATCCCACCCGACCGGGGACGCGGCTACTTTTCTGGCGCAAAATTTCCTGAGCCCCGCGAGGCCTCGTTCTCCGTGCTGCCGCTCCTCCTTGTGACCTTGCTTCAGGACACGATGCAGATCCGACAGGTGCAAGTGGGCCCTGAGGAAACCCTGCGAACCGTGGCCATCGGTACGGGGCCACCCGTCGTGATCATCCCGGGACTGGTGGGAGGCGCCTACAGCTTTCGGCGGGTGATGCCGGAACTCGCCGCGTCGGGCTACCACGTGGTGGTCATCGAGCCGCTCGGCGTTGGAGAATCGGCGCGACCCAAGCAGGCGGACTACTCGCTCACGGCGCAAGCGGACCGCATCGGGCACGCGCTCGACTCCCTGGCACTGACTCGCGTCCTGCTGGTTGGCCACTCCCTCGGCGCGTCGGCCGCGCTCCGCCTGGCCTACCGCCGGCCCGATCTGGTTCGTGGCGTCCTGAGCCTCGACGGCGGGCCCGCGGAAACCGCCGCCCCGCCGGGCCTCCGTCGGGCAATGCGGTGGGCCCCGCTTCTCAAGCTCTTCGTCGGACGCGGGACCATCCGGCGGGAGGTCCGCAAAGGGCTGATCAGGAACTCGGGCGACACCACCTGGGTCACGCCGGCCGTCATTGACGGCTACACGGAAGGCCCGGGCCGAGACGTTGGTGCCACGATCAACGCGTTCCGTGGCATGTCACGGTCCGTCGAGCCGG
Organism: Gemmatimonadales bacterium; assembly: GCA_035501775.1. Classification (GTDB taxonomy): domain Bacteria; phylum Gemmatimonadota; class Gemmatimonadetes; order Gemmatimonadales; family GWC2-71-9; genus JADJOM01. The sequence continues at coordinate 80,511 of DATJVM010000040.1, forward strand.
AAGTGCTGCATGCTCATCTGCCTGACATTCGGGTCCCGGTGCTCCTGCTCTTCGGGACTGCGCCGCACGAAACCGCGATCGACACCACCGAGGTTACCGCGCTTCGGCGCGGGCTCTCCAGCTTCACCGTCGATAGCGTGCCGGAGGCCGGGCAATACCTGCAGGAGGAACGACCCGATGCCGTCACGGCGGCGGTCCGGCGCCTTGAAGCAGCCTCTCGATGAAAGGGGCCCGTCAAAGATTGGTACAGGAGACGTTGCCAACCGACCCAGCGGTCCGGACCTTTGAGCGGGGGATTGGCCCCTTGCGAAATGCCATGAAGGGCTCCCGTCGGTGGCCAAGGCAGCCCATTGGCCAGTGGCCGGGATGGCACGATTTTCGGGCGATCTACGGTATACTCGGAGCAAAAAAGCCATGAATCCGCCCGAAAAGTCTCATTTCAAAGCACATCTACAAAGAAGTCACAACGAGCCAGCTAACTACCCCAAATCTTGCCCATTCCACGGGACGACCGGAGTCGGCGCGAGGTCGTGCCGGCTCTCAGTGTGCAGACTTTGACTCCGAGTCCAAGGACTCGGCATCGCGAGGACGCGCGACTCGCGACGCGGACCAATCGCGCGTCTTCCAAGGAGAACGGCATATGTCGAAGAAGGGCTTCACTCTTATCGAGCTGCTGATCGTGGTGGTGATCATCGGCATCCTGGCCGCGATCGCGATTCCGAAGTTCGCCAACACCAAGCAGAAGGCGATCGTTGCCTCCATGAAGTCGGACCTGCGGAACCTGGTCACCGCGCAGGAAGCCTTC
>DATJVM010000041.1:0-46570 GCA_035501775.1 Gemmatimonadales bacterium
TCGGGTGATAGGCCGTGCCGCGGTTCACGAGGTCGCAGCAGGCAATCGGAATCGCGTCCGGATTGTTCTGGGGGGTGAACTTCCAGACCTGCGGCGCGCCTTCCTTGGACAGGTCGAGCTTGTACACGATGTTCGGGAACGAGGTGTGCACGTACATGTAGTTCCCGATGACCAGCGGGTTGCCCTCGTGACCACGCAGCGTGCCCGTGGAGAACGTCCAGGACGCCTTGAGGTTGGCCACGTTGCTCGTGGTGATCTGGTTCAGCGGGCTGAACCGCTGGAGGCTGTAATCCCGTCCAGGCATCTGCCAGTCGCCTTCCGGAGCGTTGCGCGTCCACGCCCCCGACCGCGCCTGGGCCTGAAGGGAAATCGCGAGCAGGGAGAGCCCCGCGACCAGCCCGCCAGACACCATCTTGCGGGTAATACGGTTCATAGATGACCTCATGATGAAGGGTGACAGCAGCCCTTCCGGACTGCTGACTGCGCGGGGTCGCCGAGGCGCTCGCGCCGGCGTTCGCAAGCGTGAACCGGTTGGCCCCGAGATTCTACTCGTCCTGCGTCCAGCCCTGAAAACATCAACGGCCATCCAGTAGACTCTACCGGACGGCCGCGACCTGCCTGAAGAAACTGGGCTGCCAATTCACCAGTGTTTCGTTATGGAACATATTCCAACGCCACCCCCGGCGCGCCGGGCTCACCTCTCCATTGCCCAGAGAGGCGAACGTCTGTGAAGCGATGCTGCCGACACCGGAGACAGCGCCCATGACAGTCCTCATCAGGAACGGCACCACCCCCCGGGCAAGCCGGAGCTCGGTGAAATCGGGATGTGACTGTTGAATGAATGGGCTTGTTATCAATCGAGGGAGAGGGTCCCTCAACTGTTGCGGCCCCACCGATCAAGCTGGTAGTACCGTCCATCCGGGAAAGTGTTCCCGACCGGGAACCCCCCTGACGGTGGCGGGAGAGTATACAGTCCACACCTTGGGCTGTCAATCAGTTCCGCCAGTCGCCTAGCTCAGCCCCTCGCGCCCCGCCACTCGCTGTTCACCAGAGCCCCCCGCTCGGCGAACGGAGTTGTAATAATCCTGCCCTGGCACCCCAGGTGGGCCCGAACGCGCTGCGCCAGGTCCGTGGCAGCGTCCTGGTTCGGGGTGAGACCGTAGACCGTGGGGCCCCAGGAGCTCTGCCCCACGCCGGCCGCGCCGAAGTCGGCCATTCGGGCGACCAGATCCCGAACCTGCTCCGAAGCGAAGGCGCCCCCCTGGGCCGCCGCGAACCAGCCCCCGGTAACCCGCTGAACCTCTGTCAGGGCCGCCCCGAACGAGGAGAGGTCGCCATCCGCCAGAGCCGGCAGGAGCTGCATGAGGACCAGGTGGGCCACCCGTTCAACTTCCCGCTCCTCCGGCGCCGGCAGCCGCTCGAAGGCGGCGGCCTCGGCGTTGCCCGAGAGGCCGGGCCTCTCCTCCGGGATCGCGATTACCACGTGCCAGTCCCGGGGCATAGGGAGGTGCGAGATGAGTGGCGCCATCGCCGGACTGTCGGGCCGTCTGCCGCCCTCCAGGACGAAACCGCCGAGGGCGAACGTCCAGGTGCCAATGGCCGACCGCCGTCCACGCCCGACCAGTCGCGCGAGGGCGACCGGATCGGCGGGGAGCCCGTACAGTTCGGCCAGAGCCCGGGCGACGGCCAGAGCAAGCTGGGTCCCGGAGCCAAGGCCGACATGGGCAGGGATGGCCCGAGCAATCCGGATGTGGGCGCCGGCCGCGATCCCGGTGGCATCCAGATACCGGCGGGCGGTCTCCAGGGCTCGGCCGGCATCGGGACCCTCGGCGGTGAGCCGCGTGTCTGGGGTGGCCTCCACCAGCACGGACGGTGTTGGCACGGCTGCGCCGATGCCTCCGAAGCGCCGACCGCGATGACCTCGCAGGTCGAGCAGCCCGAAGTGGAGGCGCCCCGACGCCTCGACCGTCACGCGGCTCGGGCCGGGCGCCGCCGGGGTCATGCGGCGGGCGCGCCTTCCAGCTTGCTCCGTACGTGGCCCGTGAGCAGGGCCATGGCCTCCAGCTCTCTCGGGCCCGCCGTCTTGTCGACGATTGTCTGGAGGCGCTCAAACTCCGCCCGTATCTGCTCCGGCGTGAACAGATGGGTCCGCGTGGCCAGGATCGCCGCCTCGAGTACGGCGTGGCGAGCTCGATTGAAACCCAGAAACTCCCGTCGGACCCCTCGGTACAGCACGCGCGTCACGATGCGAGAGCGGGGAGGGGTGGCGTCGACGGAGACTACCTCGACCTCGCGCCACCCGCACACGGCCTCGATCACGACCCCTCGAACCACCGTGGCGTCCCTGCAGGGGAATTCGGGGCTCTCGATCGCGCCCCGCGCGAACAGCACCACGTCGTCGGTGAGGTTGACGACCGCGACGCCCGTGGCGCGGAGGTTCCGAAAGGTGGTGGTCTCCAGGAACGGCTTGATGACGATGATCTCCTCACCCCACTCGACGCCCATCGGGGCGAAGTTGGGCCGCCCCGCGGAATCCAGCGTGGTCAGGATCGATTCGATGATCATGGCGCCAATCTGCGGCTCGGGCGCGAACGAAGCCAGCCCGCTCCACTCACGCGGGTCACGGCTCGAGCACCTCGACCTCGACGTCCGAGGGATACCGCGCCGTTCGATAGACGCGGTGGGTCTCCGGCCGGAAGTCGGTGGGCTTGGCGAGGAAGATGTTCGGCACCCAGGTCTGGGGATTGCGGTCGTAGAGCGGAAACCAGGTGCTCTGCACCTGCACCATGATCCGGTGCCCCTTGAGAAAGGTGTAGGCCTGCTCGTGGAGATCCACCGTGAAGCGGGTAACCTGTCCGGGCTTGAGCGGCGACGGATGCTCCCAACTGTCCCGGTACCGCCCTCGCAGGATCTCGCTTGCCACCATGAGTTCGTAGCCCTGCATCCGAGGCGCCAGGTCGGCGCTGGAGTCGGGGTACACGTCGATCAGCTTGACCACCCAGTCCGCGTCCTCGCCCGTGGTTGAGGCGTAAAGCTTCGCCGTGATCGGTCCGGCGATCGTGATGTCGCCAGTGAGCGGCCCCGTCTGCCAGGTGAGGACGTCGGGCCGCCCGTCGACGAAGCGCTGATCGTCCACGAGCCAGGTGTACCAATCGGAGCCGCGGCGGTCGTAGGTGAGCTGCACCGGCCGCGGGCGGTACGGAACGGGGTGGGCCGGATCGGATACGAATGCGTCGTTGCCCGTGGTGGACTGGGATGGCGCCAGCGCTAGGCGACCGGAATCCGAGAGAAAGAGTTTCCAGAGCTTCACGCCCACCTTGGGCGGCCAGCTCTCGAAGCCCTGCCAGTGATTGGAGCCGCTGACGAAGACCAGCGCCTCCTGCAGGGGCAGTTGGCCCTTGTCTTTGAGCCAGTAGGCGAACCACGGTGCCTGTACCTTCTCCCGGAAATACGCTCCGGTCTTCTCCACGAAGTTGATGCGGCCCAGGCTGTCGCCCTCGGCGCGGCCCCACTCTCCGTGATTCCAGGGACCCATCACCAGGAAGTTGATCCCTGCCGTATCCAGGGGCTCCAGCGTCTCGTAGGTCTTGAGGGCACCGTAGAAGTCTTCCTGGTCCCACCATCCGCCCACGGTAAGCGTCGGTACAGCCAGCCGCGTGAGATAGGTGGGCAGTGCCTTGGCCTTCCAGAAGGAGTCGTACGTCGGGTGGGCCACGAAGTTCGTCCAGGTCGGCACCCGCCCGTCCAGCAGCTGAGTCAGGCTGGCCAGGGACCCCGCGTCGAGGTACCAGCCGTAGGTATCGTAGCGCTCGATGGGGACCGGCACGGACTGATCGTTCGAGAGCTCGAGACTCGAGCTGTACTCGAAGCCGTAGGAGAGGCGAAACGCGCCGTGGTGAAAGAAGTCGTCGCCCATCCAGGTATCCGTCATTGGTGCCTGGGGCGACACCGCCCTTACGGCCGGGTGAGAATGGATTCCCGCCATGGCGGCGAGCCAGCCCGGATAGCTGATGCCAAGGACGCCGACGCGGCCGTTGTTGTCTGCCACGTGGGCGAGCAGCCAGGCGACCGTATCGTATGTGTCGGTGCTCTCGTCCACCCCCTTCGGGTCGAGAGGCCGGTTCATCACGAACTGGCCCTCCGAGCCGTAGCGCCCCCGAATGTCCTGCAGGACGAAGATGTATCCCTCAGCGGCCAGCGCCTTGAGGTAGCCGTGGAACAGGCGCGGGCCGGAGCCGGCAATGCCGTACGGCGTGCGCATCATCATGAAGGGCAGGGGCTCGCTGTGGCCTGCGGGCCGGTAGATCAGGGTATGGAGCCTTGCTCCATCCCGCATGGGGATCATCTCTTCGCGGACCGTGAACCCAGGTGCCGAGTCGGCCGGCGCCTGGGCCGCCACGTAAGAGGGGAGGCTCCCAACCAGCAGACAGAGGATCGGCCATCTCATGGTAAGGCTCCTTCTGAGCACCGGTGGCGCTCGGAATCATCAAACCTGGATCGAGGGAGGGGGCGGGGGTGCGCTGGCGAGATCCGGCTCGTCCACTCCGAGCGGAGCCGACGCACTGTCGGCCCGATCCGGTACGTCCCGGCCGCGGCCACCCGTAAGGAACCAGTCGAGCATCCGGTAGCCGTACTCGGTAAGCACGGATTCGGGGTGAAACTGCACGCCGACGACGGGATGGACCGCGTGTTGAACGGCCATGATCTCGCCATCCTCTGCCGTGGCGGTGACGAGGAGCTCGTCAGGCACCGACTCCGGGGCAATCACCAGGGAATGGTATCTGGTGGCGGTGAGGGGGCTCGGGAGCCCCGTGAAGACCGAGGTCCCTCGATGCGAGACACTCGAGGTCTTCCCATGCATCGGCCGGCGGGCGCGAACGATCTCGGCCCCAAACGCAGCGCCGATCGCCTGGTGGCCCAGGCAGACACCCAGGAGCGGAACGGTCGGGCCGAACCGCCGGATGGCCGACACCGAGATTCCGGCCTCGGCCGGCGAGCATGGTCCCGGCGAGACGATGATATGGGTGGGGGAGAGGCGCTCGATGTCCTCCAGGGTGACGGCATCGTTACGGCGGACGACGGCCTCTTCCCCCAGCTCCCGGACGTAGCGCGCCAAGTTGTAGACGAAGCTGTCGTAGTTGTCGATCAGGAGGATCATGGTGTTGCCAAGGCGCCAGCCAGCGTGGTGATGAGCGCTCGAGCCTTGTGCAGTGTTTCGTCGTATTCGCTCTCAGGGTCGGAGTCGGCCACGATTCCTCCCCCCACCGAGAACGTGACCCGCCCGCCCGCTGCCAGCATGGTCCGGATGACGATGCTGGTGTCGAGCGCTCCCGTGACGCTCAGATACCCGATCGAGCCGCAGTACACGCCGCGCCGGGTCGGCTCCAGTTCAGCGATGATCTCCATGGCGCGGACCTTGGGCGCTCCGGTGATCGACCCTCCCGGGAACGAGGCTGCGAGGAGGTCGATCGGGTCCCGGTCCGCCTCCAAGACACCAGCCACTGTGGAGACCAGGTGGTGCACGGTCCGATAGCCTTCGAGCGCGAACAGCTCCGGCACCCGAACACTGCCGGGCTGGCACACGCGGGACAGGTCGTTCCGCAGCAGGTCTACGATCATCAGGTTTTCCGCCCGGTCCTTCTCGCTTTCACGGAGGGCACGGGAGAGAGCGGCATCGTGCAGCGGGGACTCGCCCCTCGGACGGGTGCCCTTGATCGGCCGGGCCGACACCGCACCATGGGTATCGACACCGAGGAAGCGTTCGGGAGACGCGCTGAGCACCTGTACGCCGTCGAACTCGAGGTAGGCCGCGAACGGCGCTGGGTTCACCTCCCGCAAGCGACGGTAGAGATGCCAGGGGTCCTCTTCCAGCGGCGCCTCGAGGCGCTGCGACAGGTTCGCCTGGAAGATGTCCCCCGCGATGATGTAGTCCCGGACCCTCGCGACGGCGTCCAGGTATCCGCGCCGCGTAAAGGTAGAGCGGAGGCCGATCTCGGTTCCCAGATCGACCCCCTTGAGCGGGTAGGAGGGCGCCGGAGCCTCAATGCGGTGGGCGGGCAGCGGGCGTCCTTCCGGGCCCGTCAAGATGCGCCGGACCCATGCGAGCCGGGCGGCCGCCACCCGCTGTCGTTCTCCCGCGGGGGCGGGAATCCCGGTGGAGATGATCCAGGCCCGGCGCTCCGCGTGATCCCACGCGATGACCCAGTCGTAGAGGCCGAGCAGAACGTCCGGAAGCTGCAGGTCGTCGTACCGCGGGGCCGGAAGTCGCTCCAGCACGGCACCGAAGTCGTAGGAGAGGAACCCCGCCAGTCCTCCCTGAAATGGCGGAAGGGCGGGCAGCGCTTCGGCGCGAAAGGGTGAGAGCAGGGTCCGAGCCTGACTGAGCGCGTCCGGCGTTGTCCGCCCCTTTGACCGCACCACCGCGACGGGCGACGCGCTGACGAACGAGTAGCGGGAGAGGCGGCCGAAGTCTCCCGCGCTATCGAGGAACAGCAGCTGAGGGTAGCCGCGAAACCGACCGGCGACGTCCACGGGATCCGGGACCGGGGTCAGCTCCTCGACCAGGGGCAGGTCAGCCATGGCGACGCTTCCGTGCCGTGAGCTTCACGTGCTCGCGCCGAGCGTCATCGGGCGGAGTCAGATAGCCCCACGCGAGCTGGCCCTCCTGCCGATACGTCTTGCCGAGCGTGATGGCGAGCTTGGCCTTGGCGAGCTCCTTGCCGAGGTAGAACGCGTGCGACGCCTCCTCGACGCCGAGCTGATCGAAAATCTCCTGGATCTCGGTGCCCCGGACGAAGCGCTCATGGTTGAAGACGGTGATCGTCTCTCGATCCGTGAAGATCCGGAAGTTCGGGTCCTTGACCTGGGCCTGGAGTTCCCGGAGCTCGGCCTCGCTGTAGCTCAGAATGGCCGGGTCCTTGACGGTGAGCAGGCGGTCGTCGAGATGCTTGGGTGGGGTGCGGTGAGTGACGGCGTAGTGCATGAGTCGGCGGGCGATGTCGATCTCGCGCACCGCCCCGCGGGCCCAGGGGATGACTTCCGTCGTAAGGACGGCCGCGACGCCGAGCTCCTGACATATGGCGATCAGCAGCGCGTTGATGCCGGTTGAGTCTGCGCTGGTCAGCTCGGTGATATTGCCGATTCCCATCAACTGCCGCGCCTCCGGATAGCGCCGACGGACCTCGGCATAGCGCTGAAGCGAGGCCATGAACCCGAATCCCACCGGCTCCACGACGGGGTCAATGAGGGATTCGAGACCGGCCCGGGCCACCGCCGCCAGGGTGGGCTCGAGAGTCTCCAGACCCCCTCCCAGATCCGGGATGACCACCACCTGGGCGCCGGTTCCCCGGAGGTCATCGAGGACGCCGACGTTGGAGCCATTCACGCTGAGCACCAGCTCCGCTCCGGCCTCGACCGCCGTCCGGATCTCCTTCCGCTCGAAGGAATCCACACTGACCCGCATCCCGGCCTCGCGCAGCTCGCGGACTACCTCGCTGAGCGCCGGGAAGGCGAGCCCCGGGGTGCAGCCGATGTCGATGATATCAGCCCCGGCCGACCGGTAATAGTCGGCCTCCGCGCGGATGGCGCTGCGGGCCAGCCGCGGCGCGTTGTTGATCTCGGCGAGAATCTCGATGTCGTACGCGCCGTAGTCGTTGGCGCGGCGGGCGTGGCCGAAGTACTCGGGAATCTCGCGCAGATCCTTCGGCCCCTTCTCGACTCTCACGCCGAAGTGCGCGGCAAGTGGCGCCGTGTCGCCCTCGACCAGACCTGGCAGCAGCACCAGGTCCGTTCCGGCAGGGACGCGGAGGAACCTCTCGATCCACCCCGTCGTCATCAGCGCCGCAACCGTGATCTTGAGGACCGCTACTTCGACCGCAAATCCCGGGTCCATCTCTTCGAGGACCCGTCGGAGCGCGGGCTCGGCCAGCTTGCCCGTGACAAACAGGACGCGGGTGGGAGGCACTACTTGGGATCGCCTCCCCGCACCCACTTGTTGGGCGTGCCCTCGAGCGCGCCGCCGGTCGGTTTCCATAGCACCGTCGTTTCGATCTGGCCTGCCAGTTCGAAATCCTTGTCGGTGATCCCCCCGGCAGAGTGGGTCTGCAGCTTGACCCAGACCTTGGCCCACGTAACGGTCAGATCGGGGTGATGATAGGCCGCCTCGGCCAGGAACCCGATGGTGTTGACCAGCGCGAGGGTGGTAAGCCAGCCGTCCGTCTTGAATTGGCGGCGGATCCACCCGTCCTCGTAATACCAGCCCGGCAGAGCGGCCAGCCGTGCTGCGATCTCGGTCTCGGAATAAGTGCGCTCTTTGGCCATGGTCATGCGCTCCTTTCTCGGCGACGCGGGCGGGACGAGACTCATCGAGCCCATGTCACATGGTGTCTCCGCCATTGATCATGATCATCTGGCCCGTGAGGTAGCTGGCGGCATCCGAGGCCAGGTACAGCGCCACCCCCGCCACTTCCTCGGGTGTTCCCCAGCGACCCAACGGGATTCGTCGAGCCACCGCCTCCCGGAAGGACTCGGGGGCCGTCGCACCGAATGAGGTTTCGATCCAGCCCGGGCCGAGCACGTTCACGCGGATGTCCGGTGCAAGGGAGCGGGCCAGCGAACGACTGAAGGCCAGAATCCCGCCCTTGGCGGCGGAGAAGAGCTCCGGGTTCTCGCCGGGCATGCCCGTGAGGACGTGATCCCAGGACATATTGATGATGACGCCGCCTTGGCCCTGGGCGCGCATGAGGTCCGCCGCGATCCATGAGGCGAGCACCGTTCCGCGGAGGTCCGCATCAAGCAGGAGATCCAGCTTTTGGCGGCGGGAAAGCGCGGCGCCAGCCCCGGTCAGGATGTCGGCGCCGGCGTTGTTGATCCAGACGTCGGCGCCGCCCAGGCTTTCGCGCACCGCCCGGGCGACACCGGCCAGATCGCGCTCCTCGACGAGGTTTGCTTGCGCCACCAGTACCTGCCGGCCGGCGGCTCGAACCTCGTCCGCCAGGGCCTGGACGCCCTCCTGATTCGTCCGATAGGTGAGGGCGACATCGGCGCCGGCCCGCGCGACGGCCGTTGCGATGGCGCGCCCGATGCCGCTGGACGCGCCCGTGACCACCACCCGCTTGCCCTTCAGGCTGAACAGTTGACCCAGCGGGAAGTTGTCCGTGGTCATGGCTCGGCGTAACATACCGGGCCAGCCACCTCGTTCAAGGGACCGAAGATCATGCGGCTGCTCGTGAGTGTGCGGGACGCGCGCGAAGCGGTGCGCGCGGTGGCGGGAGGCGCTGAAGTCGTCGACGCCAAGGAGCCCGAGCTCGGCTCCCTCGGTCCTGTAGCACCCGCAACGTTGATGGCGATTCGCGCCGCGGTGCCATCCCGCATCCGCCTTAGTGCGGCGCTGGGGGATATGACCTCCCCGGAGGAACTCGCGCGGGCCTTCGCCGCGCTCCCCGCCCGTCTTGCCTTTCTCAAGATCGGCTTCCGTGGTCTGGGTGAGGCCCGTCGCGTACTTGCCCTCCTGACTCAGGCGGTCGATTTCGCTGCGCGCCTTCCCGGACGTCCCGCAGTGATCGCCGTCGCGTATGCCGATCACGCACGCGCCCGCTCCCTCACGCCCGGTACCTTCCCGTATCTCGTCTCCGAATCGGGGGCGGACGGGTTGCTCCTCGATACCTGCTACAAGGATGCCGGCTCGCTCTTCCAGGTGATCGATGCGGCACAGCTGGCGACGATCGGCTCCGCGCTCGAGGCGGACGAACTCAGCTTTGCCGTCGGCGGGAGTCTCCTGGCCGAGCACCTGCGTCCGGCGGCGGAAGCGGGAGCCACGATCTTCGGGGTGCGCGGGGGGGTGTGCCGGGGCGGGCGCTCGGGCGAGGTCGACGAAGACCTGGTTCGCCACTTGGCCGAGGCGGTGAAACGCGAACGGGCCTCGTCGCGGCCCTAATCCGCGAGGTCGGCCCCAAGGGTGGCGCTGTCGACGCTCACAACTCGCCAGCGGATGCCCGCGGGCAGGGCGCGGTCAAAGTAGGGGTCGACGAGCTCCGCTCCGCCGGTCTTCGGCTTGATCAGCACCAGCTCCTCTGCCTGCAGAAGACCCGCGAGACAGGCGGCGAGGCTGTCGCTCGTCACCTCCCAGCTATGGGGCAACAAGTCCGCGGCCCGGAGCCAGCGCGACGGCGCGAGCACTGGGACAGCACCATCCCGCCAGGCCTGGTGGATACCAGGCTGATCCTCCACGACCCTCCCCCCGGGGATGTGGTGCGCCAGTGCGTGGGCGTACTGGTCCATGCCCAGAATCGCCATCCAGTGGGCCGCCGTCGCCGACAGCCCGTGTCGGCGCTCGAATTCACGGACCGCATCGGCGAAAGGCCCTCCGCCGGGGACTATCACCAGCTTCCGCCGTCCAGCGGCGGTCGCCAGGGTCTCCCCAAGCCGCGGCAGGCCGCCGGGCGGGGTGAGGAGCCCTCCACCCACCTTGATCACGCAAGGCGGCCCGGTACGGTGCTCTGACTTCACGGTTGTGTGTACCTTTCCCTCCGATGGAACTGATCCCCGTTCTTGACCTGCTCCGCGGCCAGGCGGTCCATGCCAGGCGCGGAGCCCGTCAGAAGTACCAGCCGGTGCAATCGGCCCTGCTCCCGGGTCGGGTCGGCGACGCCGTCGCCCTGGCGCGCGCCTATCATACGATGATGGGCTCCTGGCGGTGCTACGTCGCCGATCTCGACGCGATCGAGGGATGGGCACCCCAGACCAAGCTGATCCACGCGCTCGCCGATCCTGAGCATGGCTTCGGGGAAGGCTTGATCGTGGACGGCGGCGTCACCACGCCCCGCGGCGCGGAGTCGATGCTCGAGGCGGGTGCGAGCATGCTCGCGGTCGGACTCGAGACGCTGCGGGGGTTCGCGGAACTCCGATCCATCGTGGAGTGCGTGGGCGGCGACCGGGTGATCTTCAGCCTCGACCTCCTGGACGGGCGACCCATTCAGCGGCGGACGGGGCGGGTCGCCAGCGAGGAGGCGGTGGTCATCGAGCTTGCCGCACGGGCGGCGGACGCCGGTGTTGCGGCGGTTCTGGTGCTGGATCTTGCTCATGTCGGGGCGGAATCCGGACCGAGGAACCTCGAGCTGATCGACGGCCTCAAGCGGCTGCTGGGCGTTCCGGTGTACGCCGGCGGAGGGGTGCGCTCGATCGACGATATCGAACTGCTGGAGGAGGTGGGGTGCGACGCCGTACTGGTCGCCTCCGCCATTCACAATGGCACCATTGGGCCGCCTGGGAAGGACGCGGGACCGCCGGCCCGACGCCGATACCGCAGCTGAACCGCCTGACCTAGCGGCTCATTCCCAGCCGGTACGTCGCTGACTGCCCGAAGCTCTCTTCCACCTCGAACTCGATTGCGGTGAGGTTCTGGATGCCCACGGCCCGCAGCTCTTGCTGGGTCCGGGTAGCGAAGTACTGGGCCAGCATTTCCGCGGTCGTGTTTTCGATGGGGACCATCGCGCAATCGACGATCGGGAAGGTGTAGGTGTGCTGGCCGAAGTAATCCACCTCCCTCTGCTGCCCCCGATCCCGGAACGCCAGCTTGGGGTTCTTGAGCGGCAGGAGGACCTTGTGGTCCACCTCGTCCACCAGCTTCCGGACCAGCTTCTTGAGCACCGAGAAGTCCACGACGAACATCGTCTCGCCGTCAACCGCTCCTTCGACCATCACCCCCACGCGGTAGTTGTGCCCGTGCAGGGTCTCGCACTGGTGGCCGCGGAACGTGATGAAATGGGCCGAGCTGAAGACCAGATAGTCCTTGGAGACGGAAACCCGGAAATCACTGCGCACGTGCTGTCCTCGATCGATCGATAGTCCACCCGTCCTCCACCAGCGTCACGAGGATCGCGGCGGCGGTGAGGTCCGCGGTAGTCCCTGGGTTGCGGGTATTCTGTGCGTCGCGCAGGCCCCCGTCAAACTCGGTGAGGGCGGTCCGGCCTTTGGGCGTGCGTACGCCACCGGCCGCGACCACCTGCTCGGCCTGACGGCGGATCTCCTCCGCCATCGGCCGGCCCAGTTTGCGGGCGATGAGCGAGTCCGGCTCCTGAGCGAGAAGCCGGAGGAAGGTCTCTACCGTCACGTCGCTCCATTCGAGGCCATCAACGCGGGCGGCGCGGGCCGCGGTGGCTCCCACCTCGAAGGTAAGGGCGTAATCCGTGACGTACTCCCTGGCGATGAGATCACGATCCCGGGCGAGACCCATCGCCTCCCGTAGTGACACGGTGGGCTCCCCGGCGACGTCTTCGGCGCCAGCGTGGCCCAATCCACCGGGCCCAGCCTCCCGTATGGCCGCGTAGGTCAGTCGGGCATCCTCGCCGGTCGTTTCCCGGAGCTCCGCGGCCACCACGGACCGGAGGTCGGTGCCAGGGAAGCCCGGGCGCCGTGCCGCTCGCGCTACGGGGGCGAACAGGAGCACGATCCCTAGGTTCGTGTTCGCGGGTGTCCAGCGCCGCGTCGCCCGGATGGCGGCGAGTATCGTCGCGCCCAGGCTGCGCTCTCCCGCCATCCCCAGCTCAGGACCAATCGCCACGGCGCTTGCGAGGAAGTCTTCGTAGCCCATGTCGCGAAATGGCCGCCCGGGGGAGACGTTGCCCGGCTTGGGAGCCCCGGCCTCGATCAGGCAGGCGAGGGTGGTGAGCGTGGACAGCTCCGACGGCGTCATCGGGAGAGGAGCTGCTCGATGACCGCGCTGGCCACGTCGAGGCCGGTGGCCGCCTGCAGCCCCTCCCAGCCGGGTATGCCATTCACTTCCAGGACGAAGACCGTCCCCTCCTGCGAGGGGAGAAGGTCCACGCCGGCGTACTCCGCGCCTACAGCCTCGGCGGCGCGCACCGCCAGGGCCGCCCAGGGAGGAGGCAGCACGAACGGCTTCACCCGGCCGCCTCGGGAGAAATTGGTCCGCCAACCGGGGGCGCTCCGTTCCATGGCGCCGAGCACCCGCCCTCCCAGGACGAAGACCCGGACATCGCGACCCTCATGCGGGATGAACCGCTGTAGATAGTAGACTCCGCGGATGGTTTCGATCACGCGGAACACGCGCCATGCCATGTCTTCGTCGGTCACACGGGAGATCCCGAGGCCCATGGAGCCGAACAGCGGCTTCACCACCACATCCCGCATCGCTCGAAACGCCGCGAATGCTTCCTCCGGGGACTCGCACGCTACCGTCTCGGGCGTGGGCAGGCCGGCCCCGTCCAGGATCGCCGAGGTCCAGGCCTTGTCCACCGTGCGCTCGATGGCGCGGCCCGAGTTCATCACCCGTATTCCGTTGCTCTCCAGGCGGTGAAGCGTATCGACCCGATAGATGATCTGCTCCAGCGAGCCGCTCGGGATGATGCGCGCGAGCACGCTGCAATCACGATCGAGCGTAACGCTCCCGTTGGTTACGGCACGGCCGGGTCCCATCCGGCCCACGGTCGCTTCCCAGGGGAGCAAGAGCGGCTCGAGCCCGCGCGCGCTTGCGGCGCGCACGAGCTCGTCCGTATGCCAGCCGGTCGTCGAAGCGAGGATGACGATCCGACGCAAGGCTACTTCTTGGAGGTCAGGTGTCCCACCAGGCCGATGAACCCTCCGTCCGCGAACTGCGGCAGGTTATCGCCAACCGCCTTGAAGGCGGGGGTCGCGGTTCCCTTCTTGAGCGCCGCCATGTTCGGCCAGTAGAGCTTGGCCTGACGGTATAGCGCGGCGGGGGAGCCGTCGAGATTCGTGGTGAACTTGGTGAGCTCGGCCCGCGTAAAGCCGATCTCCTGGGCACCTTTCGCCACGATCGGAAGATGGGTGGCCGCGTAATACGTCTCGAACGCGTTCTGGTCCTTGGGCTGATTGTAGATGACGGTCACGAAGGCGGTGGTGTCGCCCTGCAGGAGCGGAGTCGAGTCGTTGGTTTGCTCGCCGATCATGCCAATGAAACCGCCAGTGGCGAAGTTCTTGAGGTCATCGCCGATTCCCTTGAAGCCCGGTGTCGCGATCCCGGCCTGGAGCGCTGCCATGTTCTTGAACCACAGCACGGCCTGCCGGTAGTAGGTCGGCTTCTTGCCATCGAGCGTGGCGTCGAACTTGGTCAGTTCCGCGGCCACGAACCCCACCTCGCTCTGCTTGGAGCTCACGAAAGGCAGGTGCTTCTCCCAGTAGTACTTCTCGAACGCTGCCGGGCTCTTCGGTTGGTTATAGATGACCGTGACGAACGCCATTGGCGCCGGCTTCGGCGCCGGCTGGGCGACCGCAGTGGTGTCGGCCGCCGGCTTTTCGGCCGGCTTGGAGCAGGCCGCCATGGCGAGCAGGCCGACCAGGGGGGAGAGGGCAAGGCGACGCATCGGCAGATCCTTGGAGAAGGGAGGGGTCATTCCGGGTACAGTGACTGACGGAGCACGTCGGCATTCACGCGTCCTGCGTGGTAGGTCTTCCCGGAGCTCGCGCTGGTCAGCCAGACCTCGGCGGGACTGAAGAGCAACGGGTCGATCTTGTAGAAATCCCGGTTGTAGCGCTCGAAGATATCGTAGAACGGCGTGCCGTAGTCCTTGGAGGCGGTGGCCGGAAGCTTCGCCGCCAGGTCGGCGAGTTCGGTGTCGCTCGCCCGGATCGTGTAACGGGCCTGTCCGCCGTAGAGAATGCAGTCGTTGGTGCGGCCAATTCCGCGGAGGTCGGACTTGGCGACGGTCGGGATGGGGGCCGTGCCGATCCCGCTCACGACCTGCCGTACGTCGAACCCCAGGGTTTCCATCTTGTGCAGGCCGGTCTCGAGAATCCGCGCGGAGATCTGCGTTCCTCCCGCCAGGCTGGCCGTGGGCGCGATCAGGAAGGTGAGCTGGCCGGGGGACAGGTTTGCCTTGCGTGCGACATAGGTGGCCACGGCGTCGGTGGGCGGCTCGCGCCCTTCGAGGACCAGGACGCCGCAGGTCGCCGTCTCCCCGTAGGCCAGCTTCTCGAATAGTTCCTTCTCCACCCGGGCATGAGCCCGGAGCGGGCCGGAGCCCATCGCGAAGTACTTGTCGACCTGGATGGCCCAGCCCGCATACTGGGAACCCATGCATGAGATGGCCGGGTGGTCGGTACGCACCAGGACCCCGGGCCAGTTCTCCCCTCCCAGCTGCAGAGAGGCGTAGTCTACGTCTCCCAGGCCGCCCATGCAGATCTCGGCCATGATGATACCCGCGTTGAGCCCGCCATCGACCGCGACGCCCGCATCGATGACCGCGGCGCCGGACTCCAGGGTCTGCACCGCGATCCGGAGCCCGGCGATGTCCTCGCTCATGACCTCCGCGAGGTCACGGGCACGCTCATTCATCATGAAGCTGGTCATGCGTCCATCTCTGGGGTGGTTTGTTCGCCCGTGCACGTGATGGGCGCGGGGCAGGGCCCCGGTCTAGGGGGCCAGAAGATAAGCGGGAGAAGGTGCGGCCGGAACGTACCCCGGGGGAAGGGACGGGAGGACTACACGGGGAGGAGAATCTCGCCCCGTCCATCGTTGGCCAGATCGCCAACCAGGCGGCGGACCCGGAGGCCGGTTTCGGGGAAGGCCCCGAACTTTCCCGGATATCCCCGCCACGAACGGGCAAGCAGTGTCAGAATCGCGAGCGGGTAGACCCCGCAGTCGTTGAAGGTGGGGAGGAGGCGATTCGGGGGGCGCCGGAGCAGCAAGGTTCCCCGCCGCATGGCGAGGCCGGCATCGCGGCCAACGCTTCCCAGGACCGCGATCGTACCGGCCACCATGCGTGAGGCACAGTAGTCGCCGGCATTGCCCTCGATCAGCAGCATGCCCCGACGCATCCGGTCTCCCGCCCGATCCGTCGCATTGCCCTGGACCAGCATCACACCACCCTGCATTCCCTGGTGATCGCCGGGCAGGGCGGCCGCGAGAAAGTCGCCGGCATTCCCCGCGATCCGGATCCGGCCACCTCGCATCCCGGTGCCAGCGTATCTGCCCGCATCACCCTCGACCTCGATCGTGCCGCCGAGCATGCCTGCCCCCAGGCGGGCACCGACCGTTCCGCGGACCGTCACCCGGCCCTCGCCCAGTCCCGCGCCGATGCCGTCGAATGTGGACAGGTCCCCCTCCAGCTCGAGGTCCGACCCCGGCGTTCCCGACACCGCAAAGAGCTCGTCGAGCCGAATCACCCGATTCCCCGAAGGCAGCGGGGTCGCGCCGATCTGGGCCAAGGAAGCCTTGAGACCCCCCGTCAGAGGAGAGAGGTCGACGCGCTGCGGCGGGCGGTCCTTGAGCGTGAGGCGCAGCGGGCTCATCGGGCCATGATCTCACGCAGGCGGAAATGGAATTTGCCGAGCTTGCCACCGTAGTTCCCCGCGGTGACCCGGTGAATGCCACCGGCCCGGCCCGCATCGACCACGGCCCGAATGCCACTCCGCATCGCCGTGGCGATATCGTCAGCGGTGAGGCCGTCGATCACGACCTCCATGACCGCCCCGATCTCCGGAGTCAATTGGGTGGCAGTGACGCCACGGATCGTCGGGCAGTAAGCGTCGTTGGTTGAAGCGCTGAGCGCCTTGTACCTTGACCCCACTTTGGAGCCGGACCGCACGATCCCCCCTGGAAACGGCATGATCACGTTGGGCACCTGGCGCATCGCGGCGATGGCGGCCTCACAGGCCGCGAGCACCTGGGGCTGCGATTCGCCCAGGACGAGGAAGTTGCCGCCGCCGACACCGGGGACGATGCCGGTCGTCTCTTCGATCAGGAACTCGCCATCCATCACCGGGATCCGCCAGAAGCGACGCCCGTCGATCAGCTTGGATGCCTGGAAGCCGTCACCGAAGAACCGGAGATTCTTCCCGAGCGCCACGGGTTCTCCGTCGCGCACGCCCGCATAGGCCGCGCTGGTGGGCGAGGTGAGCACGCACTGCCCGATCCGGCGTTCGATCTGCTTCGCCAACTCCTTCCCCGAGGTCGCGAAGAGGAGAATGGAGACTCCCGGCCGACCGTCCGGCGTCTCCGCGGGGGTGAGCTCCCGCTCCACCGCGGCTTCGCATCCACAGGCGATGACCGATGTGGCGAAGCCCGTGGCGGTGTGGGCCGCCTGGTAGGCCCACGGGAGATTGTGCGCCGTGATGAGGATCCGCGTGGCCTTCATTCCGAAGGCCTCGGCGAACTCGTCGTCGATCGTCACGCCATTGAGGATCATGCTCAGCGCCGACAGGGATGGACCAACAGGTCCGCCCCGTGTCCGAAGGCATGCATTTCCTCCGCGGAGATGCGGAGGTGATCGGCACGTATCGTCTGGAAGCGACTAAAGTGGGCCTCGAGCCGCGGCTCGATCTCCCGGTCGTACTCGGGGGCGACGGTATGGAACCGCCCCCAGGTCACCTTGATGACCTTGCCGTTCTGGACCACGACATCGCCGTCCTTGAAGACGTACTCGGGTGAGGAAAACATCCGCTCCCGGTCCGGGTCGTCCCGGTACACAGTGACATCGGCAACGGCGCCCGGCCCAAGGTGACCGATGTCCGGAATGCCAAGGAGCTTGGCCGGCGCTGCCCGCGTGAGAATCGCGATCTCGTACAGGGTGTATTCGCGCTGGATGCTGGCCACGGTGCTCATGGCCTGGGCGTCCGCGTTGATTGTGCTCAGCCGTTCGTTCCGAAACGTCCGGTCCATCAGGAGCCGGATCAGGTGCGGATACATGGTGAACGGCGCGCCGTTGGGGTGATCGGTCGTGAGGAACACCCGCCACGGGTCGTGGACCAGGAGGAAGATCTCCAGACCGATGGCCCACTGCAGCGCGTTCACGAAGCTCTTGTCACGGTACTTGAACGGGAGCACCCCGCATCCGGCGTCGCATTCGATATCCATGACGACGTATTTCTTGGGACTCGCGAGCCCGGAGTTACGGTGCTGCGCCATGTTGTCCCCTGAGGCTGTGACCGTCTGGCCGAAGAGGATCTGGCCCACGTCGCATGTGGCGTTGGGCGTCGTGTTGACCGCCTCGGCAATTCGCGCGGCGGCGGAAGAGAACTTGCGGTCTCCTTCGGTGCCGTAGCTGTGGAACTGGATGTGGGTGATGTGAATCGGCAGGCCTTCGGACGCCCGGATGGTGTCCAGCGTCGAGTCCACGTTGCCCGGAAGCCCCAGGTTGCTGCTGTGCACGTGGAGTGGAAAAGGGACCCCCAGCTCGTACACGGCGCGACTCAACACTCGAAGGATGTCTCGCGGCGTCACGCCATAGAAAGAGTGTCGCTCGTCGACATCGAGCTTCCGCTGATTGAACTTGAAGGCGGAAATGCCTCCAGGGTTCACGACCTTGATGCCGATGCAGCGCGTGGCATTGAGGGTCCACGCGACGTAATCGTTGATCCGCTTCTGGTCCTCACCCGCGGCCATCATCCGCAGCAGGAAATCATCGCTCCCAAGCATGGCGTAGCCGCCCTTGTCCACGATCGGGGTATCGCCCATCTCGAGGTGCGCCTGGCGGGCATTGACGGGCAGGACGGCGGGTTCGAAGCACGCGGTATACCCCATTTCCGCGTAGCGATAGCCGGTCGCGAGGGTGCCGGGCGCCGCGTGGCCCGCCGACGCCCGCGTAATTGACCCTCGATCGACCGGGTCTGCCCGGTGATCCTCGGGCAGCATCGCGCGGGCAATGTTGAGCTTGCCGCCGCCGATGTGGGTGTGCATGTCGATCGCGCCCGCCATGACGACCCGCCCCGTCAGATCGTACTCCCGGTCGATGCGCTCGTTCGGATTCGGCGGCGCGACCATCCGCCCATTCTGGATGTACAGGTCGCGGACTACCCCGTCCACACCGTTGGCAGGATCGTAGATGCGGGCGCCGCGCAGCTTGATCAGCATCGATCAACCCCCCGGCAGCGCGGCATGGATCGCCGCGAGCGTGTCGGCCACACTGGGGAGCGTGGAATCGCGGAGCTGTGCCACAGGCAGGGTGACGACTCGGTCGACACGGAAGAGGTGACCGGCGTGGTCCACCCCGGGAGTGCCAACGGGAATGAACACCGCGGGGTCCCGGTCCAGCCGCATGGCAGGATGCCCCAGGACGATGGTCGGGACCGCGGTTGCGGGCGGGGTTCGCGTCCCGGAGAAACTCGAAATCCAGAGCAGGACATCGGCTCCACTCTGCAAGAGCGCGGCGGCCGAATACTGCCAGGGGTCGTGCTGAGGGATCCCCTGGCCGAACGAGGTGCGGCTTCCGAAGCCCGTCTGCCACAATTGAACGCTGTCCGCCGTGACGTCTCCGTCGCTCCCCCCCAGAGGCAGCCCGCTGAAGCGGGTCGTCCGATTGAGATCCTTCACCAGTTCGGCGAGCACCTGGATGGTGAGCTCGGCGTGCGGGAAGTCGAGATCGGCCGCCGCCCATGCGACGACCCCGTAGTGGGCGCGCTTCATCCGGTCGGCAAGGGCCTGCCAGTCTCCGATGGGCCGGCCCGCCGCCTCAGCGGCATCCAGTCGCCGCCCCGCCAGAAGGGCGCGCATGGCGCCGAACCCCTCATGCAGGCGCGCCACGTCGCAGGGAATGACGGATGCCTTGCGCTCAGGAACGCTGGGCCCCGGCGTGCCGGCCCGCCCAAGATAGATGACCTCACATTCGCGGTCGGCTCCGAAGAGCGTTTCCCGGTTGGCGATGCACCGTTCGAAGAACCTCGGGAACCGGCTGACGACATCGGTCCCCACCACGAGGAGCAGGTCCGCGCGATTGCGGATTTCCGACAAGGTCGTGATGATCCACCCGCCGTCCTGCAGCACCATCGTGTTCCGGATGGCGGCGGGAGAATTCATGTGGTCGAGAACCCCGCCCAGGCGGTCCGCGAGCCGTGCCGCCTCCCGTGCGCCCTGTACGTCGGTTCCGAGGCCCGCGAGAAGCGGCTGACGGGCTCCCGCCAAGAGGCGGGCGGCCTCGGCAATGGCGTCGGTGAGAGAAGCGTTCCGGCCGCTGATCCGGGGCTGACCGGCGGGACCCGCCGCGGCATAGCTGGCGCTGGCGAGGCCGCACCCGTTGGCTCGAACGGAGATTCGATCCCCGGCCACGGACACGACGAGGTCGTCGCACAGAAGCCCGCAGAACGGGCAGGTCACATCGGTAACTTCGCCGGTGTGCATCGCGGGCGGTGACATGGTCGGTGGAACATAATACGTGGTATGGTGACTGAATGAAGCGCTTCGGGCATGCTGTCGCGGCCGCTGATCCGCGTCCGCTGCTGATCGCCGCCGTGTCGGGCCGCGCGCTGGCTGCCTCCGCCGCGCGGGCTGGCCGGGCAGCGCTGGTGCTCGATCTGTTCGGCGACCGGGATACTCGGAGCGTGGCGTTGGAGAGTCGCGTCGTGAGCGTCCCCGGTGCTCCCCGGCTCGATCCTGCCCGCCTCCTCGCTGCCGCGGAGGAACTCGCCCCCGCGGGTCGGATCTCGGGTCTGGTCTATGGGTCCGGGTTCGAGGGGCAGCCCGATCTCCTCGAACAGCTCGCCCGGAATCGCCCCCTCTTCGGAAACTCACCAGAAGCGGTGCGGCTGGTCCGCGATCCGAAACGCCTCTTCCCCCTCCTTGATGGCTTGGGCATCGCCTATCCGGCCATCAGCCACCGGCCGCCGACCGACCCACGCGGATGGCTCATGAAGGATCCGGGTGGGGCTGGTGGCGCTCATATCCGCGTTGCTGGAGATCCCGCGCCGGGGGGAGCCCACTACTATCAGCGCCTTGAGATCGGCCGGAATCTATCGGCCCTGTTCCTGGCCGATGGTCGCCGAGCGCAAGTGATCGGACTCAACGAGCAATGGACCAGCCCTGCTCGGGCAAACGCCCCCTTCCTTTTTGGTGGAGTGGTTGGAAGAGTACGAATCGCGAGCGGGGTTTTCGAAGGCCTCTCAGCCCAACTCGATCGCCTCGTGGCGGAGGCCGGTCTGGTCGGCCTGAACGGCGTTGACCTGCTTCTCGGGGACAGAGGTTGGCTGCTCCTGGAGGTAAACCCGCGGCCGACTGCTTCGATGGAATTGTACGACGCGGACCTGCCCAAGGGGCTCCTCGA
Source organism: Gemmatimonadales bacterium (assembly GCA_035501775.1). Classification (GTDB taxonomy): domain Bacteria; phylum Gemmatimonadota; class Gemmatimonadetes; order Gemmatimonadales; family GWC2-71-9; genus JADJOM01. The sequence continues at coordinate 21,012 of DATJVM010000041.1, forward strand.
AGCGCACCTCGAAGCCTGTCGAGGCATGCTCCCGGAGCGCCCGCCGGCGGGCGGGCCCTCCAGGGCGCTTGCGGTGGTGTATGCGCCCAAACGGTGGGAGGTGCCCGAGGAATGTGTGTTCCCCGAGTGGTGCCGTGATCTTCCAGTTGGTGGAACACGGTGCGCTCCCGGCGATCCCGTGTGCACGGTACACGCGGAAGACGCCACCCCAGCTGTAGCCATGCGCGTGGCCCAGGAGCGAGCCGAGCGCGTGCGGTCCCTGATCCGGTCCGCGGGTGCAGCCGTCGTATGAGAGTCTTCGTCTACGAATTCGTTACCGGCGGTGGGATGCACTCGCTGCCCCTGCCTGCCGGACTGGTTCGGGAGGCCGACCTGATGGTTCGCGCGCTCATCAGTGACCTCCTGCTCCTTCCCGATATTCAGGTGGTGACGTGTCGCGACACGCGCCTGCCTCCGATAGCCGGGTGCGAGCCGGCTCCCTCCAACTCCTTCGCCGGCGGCGTCGAGGTCGCTGAGGCCGTGTGGCCCATCGCGCCCGAATCCGGCGGAACCCTGGAATCGCTGGTTCGCCATACCCTGGCCGCGGGCCGGATTCTCCTGGGCTGTCGTCCGGACGCGGTTCGATTGACGTCAAGCAAGAGTGCCACCGCCGCCCTGCTTCGGGGGGCGGGGATTCCCGTGGTCCCCACATGGCGGAGCGTGCCTGAGTCTCCTCCCGCCTCCGGCCCCTGGGTAGTGAAGCCGGATGATGGAGCCGGGTGTGAGGATACCTGGCTGGAGACCGACTGGTCCGCCGTGCGGCTGCGGCTTGGAAGCGATCCGTCGCGTCTCGTGGCACAGCCATGGATCGAGGGAACGGCGTTGAGCCTTTCGCTCCTCTGTGGAGAGGGGCGCGCCGCCACTCTGGCCATCAACCGGCAGCAGATCGAAGTCCGGGAGCGGCGCCTGGAGCTGGCCGGCCTCGAGGTGAATGCGGTGGCGGATGCGACAGGCCGCTTTGCAGCGCTGGGGCGAGCTCTCGCGCGGGCCCTGCCCTCGCTCTGGGGCTACGTCGGAGTTGATCTGGTGGAGACGTCGGATGGACTGGTGGTGATGGAGATCAACCCGCGGCTCACAACCGCCTACTGCGGGCTCAGGCGAGCGCTTGGGGTCAACGTCGCCGCCATGGTGCTGTCCCTCCTCACCAGCATGCCTGTTCCCAGCCTTCCGGTCGCCGGATCGGGCCACGCTGTGCCGATTGGTCTCGGCGCGCCATGAAAGAGCAGGCCGTCATTGGATGGGACGTTGGAGGCGCTCACCTCAAGGGTGCGCGGCTCAGCCGAGAGGGGGTTGTCACGAGAGTGGTGCAGGTACCCTGCCCCCTCTGGAAGGGAATGCCACACCTGGCACAGGCGATAACCGAAGTGCTGGCCGCGATCGGCGATGGATCGGTCCACGCGGTGACGATGACCGGCGAGATGGCCGACCTCTTTCCAAGCCGTTCCACCGGCGTTCGCCAACTTGTCTCTGCTCTGCAGGAGCGGTTGGCACACTCCGGGGCTGAGGTCCGGTTCTACGCCGGGCGCTCTGGATTCGTCAATTGCGAGGAAGCCGCACGAGTTCCAATGGCGCTCGCCTCAGCTAACTGGCTCGCCGCCGGCGCCTTCGTGGCCGAGCGCCTCTCATCCGCACTGCTGGTCGACATCGGGAGCACCACGACCGACCTCATTCCGATCGTCGAGGGCCAGGTTCGGGCTCGAGGTTGCGATGATGCCGGGCGACTGGCCGCCGGCGAGCTGGTGTACACGGGTGTCGTGCGCACACCGGTGATGGCGATGGCGGAGCGTGTGCCTTTCGCGGGTGACTGGGTGCCGGTCGTGGCCGAGTACTTCGCAACGGCGGCTGATGTGCACCGCCTGACAGGCGTGTTGCCCGAAGGCGCCGACCAGCATGCCGCGGCGGATGCTGGCCCCAAGGATCTGGTCGGGAGCGCTCGGCGGCTGGCCCGGATGACCGGGCGGGACGTGGAGTCGGCTCCGGCTGAGGTCTGGCGCTCGCTCGCGGAATGGCTCAGCGGGACTCAGCTCCAGCGCATCCAGTCCGCGGCAGAGGACCTGCTGGCGAAGGTGGGCATGCCGGCGGACGCGCCCGTCGTGGGCGCGGGTGTGGGCCGCTTCCTGGCGATGCAACTCGCCGCCCGAATCCGCCGGCGCGAGATCGAGTTCGGGAGTCTTGTCGACGTAGCGGGTGAGGATCCCGCACGCGTCACCGACCTCGCTCCCGCCGTCGCGGTGGCCTGGCTCGCCGCCCGCGGAGGCTGATAGCCTCAGGCCAGCCCGAGGCGCCGACGAGCGTCGTCCGGAGTGATGACGCGCAGATGGTCCAACACCGTGCCGCTCGCCTCACGGATTCGGAGAGCGTCGCAGATTGCCCGACACTCGCCGCCTACGAGACCATCCGCAAGCAGGGCCGCGCCTTGGGCGCCCTGCTTGGCCACCTTGGCGAATCCCTGCAGGTCCACGACAGGCGCGATCCGGGCGAGACGCGGGTACAGTTCGGCGCGAACCTCCGGATTCTGCGCCATGCGTCCGGAAAGCACGATCTCATCGGGTCGTGGCACGGCGGCGGTCAGTGAGAGCACCGCCTTCTCGGCCCCTTCGACGTACGCCTCGAGCCCTGATTCGCCATTGCCTTCGCGCCCACCGGCGAACAGCATGTCTTTCGAGATTCGTCCTGCGAGGAAGGCCACCTCCCCGTCCCAGGCTCCAGCGGAGCGCCAGCCCGGAGGTCCCCCTGTGCCGCCTATTCCATCCACGATGGCGCCGCTCTCGATGGCAAGTGCCGCGGTAAAGGCTCCGCCCAGCTCGAGGAGCATCATTCGACTTTGGGCAGGCTCGGTCCCGCGTATGCGGCTCCGTTCCCACACGGCGAGTGCCGCCACCGCGACCTTGTCCGCGGTTCCCAGATCGACACGGTTGAGTTTGCGGTGATTGGGCACGCTCGGCAGAAGAATCACGCCGGGGGTGAAGACCACGGGCAAACCGGACTCTGCGAGGAGCCGCATCAGCCGGCCGAGTCCACCCAGACCACCCGATTCTCCCGGGCTGCTGAGCAGCGCCAGGCGAAGGTCTTCATCAGTGAGGGCCGTGGCCGCAACCAGCGGCAGGCCATACCCCGAGGGGCCGGCGATCAGGTCGGGGGTGCCGCCCTGGACCAGGAGCGAGACGAAGGCGGCTGGATCACCGAGCGCCTGGGAGGTTGGCACCGACCGGTCGAGCCAGAGCTGGTCTCCGGCGATGCCGCAGATATCGATCGACACCGTCCCGGGATCGATCCCGACGACGCGTGCCACGACTGGGAACCTCCCCCCGCTCCCGCCCCCGTGCTCCGGCTCAGGCCGGAAGGGTTCGGGCGATGTCGGCGATGACCTCCGCATCGAGCACCAGATCGTTGCTCTCGAAGAGGCGGGCAATGCAGCGTTTGTGGAGTCGGGTCTTGAAATTACCGACACCGAAGGCGCCAAACACGGTCGCGCCATCTCGCACCTGGCCGGCGTCGTTGACTTCGATACCCTCAATGCCGAGGGGGGAGACCGCGTTCAGGTCCACGGCCACCTTGATCTTCCGCCCCGTCCAGGCGGCGCGGGGCACCATCATGACGCCGGCTGGTCCCGAGTTGAGCAGAATGTCCACGCCCTCGAGCAGGCCCGCCGCCTGTCCCGGATCGGACATGGTCTCGCTTTTCACCTGGACCTTGAAGCGCTCGCTGATGCTGCGGCGCGCCTTCTCTCCCTGCTCCGGCTTCCGTGAGGTGATCGTCACCTCGGCGCCACCGTTGGCCAGCAAGCCGGCCGCCCGTTGACCCACCGGACCGGTGCCGGCCACGACCAGGACCTGCTTTCCCTTCACGCTCCCGAGCGCCTGCTCGATTTTCACCACGGCCGCGACGGCAGTGGTATTCGAACCATTCGAGTCGAGCATCACGGAAACAGTGAGGGGCTTGAACATGGCGTCCTGCGCCATCGCGAGCAGCTGTTCGCCCTGTGACATGTTGTTGCCGCCGATCCAGACCGCCGTCCGATGCAGGTCCTTGACGCCTCGGGTAAAGATGCAGCCGTGGATGAGGTCGCGGACATCCTCCGGCGTCACCCCGCCGTAACTCATGATCTCGTCGGCGCCGCCGTCGAAGGCGACCACCTGGTCGAAGACACTGGGGAGCCTGGAGGAGTCAAGCTGGAGCAGAAGGTTGCGCATCGTTTTCGCAGTCTGGGCTCTGGATCGGGTTCAGAAATGAGAAGGGGCGGGGGGTCACCCCGCCCCTCCGGATGCCACGGTGCGGGGCCGTTCAGGCGTTGTCGATGCCCGAGAAGGGATGCCGAGCCGTCTTGGCGCCGCTGATGACCGAATCGACCGTCGGCAGACCCTTGAGGGCCCGCTCGATCGATTCCTTGGTCGCCTGATAGTTGAACTGGAAGATCTTCTTGTCGTCGGCGGCCTGCCAGTGAATGAACACGCCCACCAGGACGCACCAGTCGTTCGCCTTGTCCTTCGGGATCACGCCCGAGGAAACACTGTCCACCACTGCCCGGGCGACCGCGGCCTGCGCCGGCCCGAACATCTGGACGGCCTGCTTGGCGCCCTTGATGGTGACCTTGTTGAAGAGGATCGTGTCGGGCTTGGCGGGGAGGTTCGGGGTCACGACTGCGAGCAGCGTGGTGAAGCCATCCTTGTTGTTCGAGAGCGCGTTCAGGAAGGCTGCACCGGCATGGCCGCTCTTGCTGCCGATGATCAGATCGATGTGGGCGATTTCGTTGCCCTCGCCGACCAGCGACTCGCCAATGAAGAAGTCCGCTGCCATGCTAGCCTCCTGGGAAGTGAAAAAAGACAGGATCTGTCGCCACATAGACATATGGGATCCACGGGCGTGGGGGGAATCCCGCGATTTGGCGCGAACCGTCCGGCGTGCTTCGGGCGGCCGCGACCGACCGCGCGGCCAGAACCCGAGCTCGCCTGCCCGGGCGCGTCGGGAGGCCACAAAATGTCGGCGGGCTCAGGGGCTGTCAAGGTGGCGGTGTCCCTTGTCACCGTATCTTTATTCGCCGGCGCCGCCTCGCCGCTCTGCTCTTCGCGCAAAGGGACATCCGCACTCAATCTCGTCCCCCCGGAAGGACACCATCCGACCAGGTCGTCATCCGTAAGCCATTGTGGGGTTGTCGCTTCAGCAGTGGCATACGACTGGCTTCGGGTACCTCCGCACTCGAACACGGAGGATCCGATGACTCGCGCCACGCTGGTGCTCGCCGCCGCCCTGACCACGCTTCTCATTCCCAGCGCTGCTCGCGCGCAGACCGTGGCCGCCAGCATCGCCCTCAATGAACGCTCCGTTGCCGGTCGCTTCGTGATCGGCCACCCGCTCCCCCCACCCGCTCCCATCCTGGTGTATCGCCATCCTGCGTATCGCCCTGCCGGCTGGTACGCGCGTCACGGCTATCGGACGGTCCGGGTCTGGTACGATCGAGAGCACGACTGCTACTACGACCGGTTCGATCGTGGTCGGCCCGGATTGCGGCAGATGATGGTTTATGAACGAGGAGGGCGGTACTACCGCTGAACGTCGCCGGAGACCGGCGACCCGAGATGGGGTGAACCGACCCTTCCTACGGCCTCTTTCGCTGTGCCCGGTTCACCCAGCAGGTCGGAGCTCCCCGCTCCGGCCGACACCCCCGCGGTCTCCGCGGGGGTGTTCTTGTCTAGTGGAGCGTCACTTCCAACCCGCTTACCGTCGCGCCCTGCGGGCTGGCGGCCATGGTGAAGTGAAGGGGGGCCGCGGTCGCCTTGAGCAGTTGGAGGCACTTGGGGTCGACGGTGAGGTCCCACTCGCCAGGACGCACCCCAATCGCGTAGAAGGTGCCATCGCTGAAGGTGGTCAGGACCCGTTGCTCGCCGCTCGCCGGGTGCCGCAACACGATGGCCACTCCCGCGGTCGGCTGGCCCGCCGGAGCACTGACCTTGCCCTCGATCACCCCGCCCGGAAGGATGGGGATATCGAGCGTGCGGTAGCGGTTCGGCGACGGCTCGAGGCGGGCCACCGCGAAAGCCGGTACCCAGAGGGGCGAGGTCAGGCTGGCCGAGTCCACCGTCACCGAGGTCGGCTCGTACGGCAGGATATCCCAGACCCGGTAGACCCCGTTGGAGTCGCTGAAGCTGAACACGGGGCCCACGACAATCCGGACATTCGGCAGAAGCTCCTCTCCCGGATCGAAGCGTCCATTCCCGTTCGCGTCGAGGAAGACCCGCCCCGTCACCCCGCCACGGGAGAGAGCCGTATTGGCCGAGAAGTCCACGCTGTTGCGCTCGGGATTGTAGATCGCCGATCCGGAGACGTACTGGGTCCCGGTGGTCTGGTTAAGCCCTCCGCCAGTCACGGTGGTGTACGACCGGACGGTCGGGAGTTCCGCGGCGATCATCAACGAGGCAGAGGCTCCGGGGAGGCCGCGGGTCCAACTCACACCCGCCTCACTCCGCAGGCCCCGCAGGAGCGGGATACCCAGGTATGCGGAGGCGCTGGATGGCCCGACCCCCTGCTGTATCTCAAAGGTGGTTCGTGCCGTGATCTGGCCGAAGAACTTTCCGAGGCTCGTCCACGGAAGCAGGAAGGTGTTCAGGTCGTAGAAGGTCTGGCTCTGCTGGGGGATGGCGCCGGTCTCGCGCTGAAAGCGGATAGCGGGGAGAATGCGCAGGTCAGCGAACTGGAGCGAGCCGCCCAGGCGGCCGCTCGTGATGTCCGAGCCAGCGGTCGAGGCGCGATCGAGACTCGCCTCGAGGTAGTTGGCGCCCAGTTGGCTCGAGGGACGGAAAAACGCGCTCAAGGTCCACTGATTCTGGCGCCCTTCCGGGGTCAGAATGGGGGCCTGGACGCCGCTGGCGAAGTGATCTCCTTCGGCGGTGAACTGCAGGTTCACCGAAGGTTCGTACTGCACCACGCCGCGCAGCACCGCGTTGCCGACGGCCTCGGCCTCGACCATGAAGGAGTTGCTGAGGGTCCCGGTCGCGCCAACATAGGGATGGGTGAGATTCCCCAGGCTGTCCCGCCAAAACTGGTCGACGCCGGCCCGAAGCGTCCAGCGGGTCGAGAGGCCGTAGCGCAGGTCGAGGTTGCCCGTCGCGCTGCACAACACGGTGCGGCATTGACCAGCGGAGACGCCGTATTCGAATCTGCCAGCGGGCAGCCCGTCGGTGTTGGCACGGTAGGTCTGATTGAACTCACGGACCTCCCCGAACGGCCCGTACGCGACGAAATCCACCGGGTTCTCTCCGTACTGGATCGGAACATCAAAGGAGAACTGTCCGAGGGCGTTGACCGAGTCGAAGCCCATCAGCCGGCCACCGCGGTAGGCCTCGACCGTCCAGCCCGCACCGAGCTGCCCGTTGAACGGCACGTCCCCCAGGGTGGTGGGGCGCGCATAGGGACTGTTACTCAGGGCAAGGCCGCGCAGGTTGCGACCGTTCGGTCCGGTGGCAAAGCCGTCACCGATGGTCAGCTCCGACAACCAGCGGTTCTCCCGCCACACGCCGGTCCAGGACGTCTCCGAACGAGGGGCAGTGGCCGATCCACCCTGGCTCTGGAGACCCAATGCGAGTGAACCACCCAGGACGTCGAGCCCCAGCATGGATGAGTAGACGGTACCTGCCAGCCCCGTCGACGGGGCGAGGACGCTGTAGTCGAAGACCACGCCGTCGACCTTGGGGCGTTCCAGGGCGAGATCGAGGCCAGTGTACTCGCTCTCGTTGGTCCGGGAGGCACGGGCCTGGAGCATCGCCTCCCGGCGGAGCCGGCGGGCCAGAGGGAGGTTGCTGGGGTCCACCACTACCACCTGCAGATCGGGCCAACTCACGTCCCACTCGATCCCGAGCACGCGCGCCAGAACCGCAGTGCTCAAGTAGACCTCGGTTGGCGTCGTAAGGAGCTGCTGGTCCTGGATCGACAGCTTTTCCTTGCCGAGCTGCACAGCGTGCGTCACCGGGTTGACGATCAGGGGCTGGTTGCCCGGCTGCACTATGGCTTCGAAGCTGCTGTCGGCCCGCCGGGTGGTGCGGAGTTCGGCCAGATCGAAGAAGGCGCCGAGCGGTACCAGCGCGTCGTCACCGACGCGGTAGGCTTCGACCGTCCGGGTGGCAATGCGGCCCAGGGACAGCTCGATCAGGACCTTCTCGGGTGCGGCGCCCTGCGCCGAAAGCTCACGGGTTGCCGGCCCGGTAGTTGCGATAGCCAGGAGGAGGAACGGCACCAGGGCCGGCCTGCCCATCATGGCCACGCCACTTCGGTCGAGTCCGCCACAGGCGCGGCTCTGAGCACAAGTTCAGGCGCGATATCAGTTCGCTCCGTCGTGAGCGTCATGCGCACGTGATAGCGTCCCGGGGGTAGCGCCGGAGGCAGTCCGAGCTTGAAGACGGGGTCGGCGTCGTAGTAGATGGCCACGGGCTGTTGAAGGCTCGCGACAGTGGTTCCGCGCTCCGAGACCAGCGACGCCTGGGCGGTCCCGATGTAAGCCGCGGTTCCCAGGCGCTGCAGATGCGCGCGGACATCCAGGGAATCGCCGTCTCGCACCGCGGCGAGCTTAGTCAGGCTGATCCCAGTCTGGAGCGGGCCCTTGCGGTAGAGCAGGGGGATGATGGTGCGCACCTCAAGGGTGAGCCCTACCTGGATTCCGGCGGAATCCGCGCCCTTGACCTGCACCGTTCCGGCTTTTGCGGCGATCGCGATGCGAGACCAGTACTCGCCGTCGGCCAGGTTCTCTGGCGGGCGGGCCAGCAGCCGTACCGTCTGTCGCTGGAGGGGACCCAGAATCATCCGGCGGGGAAAGGCCTCGATCCACGCGGTGGCCGATGGCATGTTGGTGCCGGCGGAATCGGGTACCCGCAGAGTGAAGTGGCCGAGCGAGTCGGTGACCGGATAGCCGAAGAACAAGGAGATCGTGACTTCGGTCGGTTCGGCCCCCGGATTGTAGAGGATGATCGAGGCGCTGCGGGTGAGATGATTGAGATAGACCGCATGCGGCGCGACGATGACCCCTTGGGCGGCTGCACTCCGGCGGATGCCAAGGAGCAGCAGTCCCGCGGTGGCAAATCGGCGGAGCATCAGAGGAAGTTGACGTTGAGAACGACGGTGCCGCTGTAATTCCCGGTGGCCTGATTTGCCGCCGGCGAGACGGTTCCACCCAGATTGAGGTAGAAGTCCGCGCTGGTCACCAGCGTGAACGTGATGGAGTTGTTTGGATTGAAGGTGACTGGCTGGCTGGTGGGTGCCGTGCCCTGCGCGATGCCGTCGGTCGAGGCAAAGCTGATCGTCAGGTTTCCGCCTCCCCCGACCCTTGCGAGGCGGGTGGGCAGCGTGAAACTGACCTGCACCTGTCGGTTGAGCTGGTAGCGCACGTAGAAGCGTCCGCTCCGGATCGGGTCGCTGGGCGGGACCGAGGAGGGGACCCCTCGGACTACCGCGCCGAAGGCCAGGCTCCGGATCCCGGTGACCTGGTTCTGACCCACCACCGGTCGGGCCAACGCGGCAAGCGCGAGGGCGGAAAGTACGAAGCATCGTCGCATGAATGGGATCCCCGGGACGGCCTCACGGGTGACGGAATCTCCGGCAAGATAGCCGCGTTCCTTCGCCCGTGAGCCACCTGGAGGCCCCGTTCGGGGTCTTAGAAGTAGGCTGCCGTCAGCTGCACCGTCCCGGTATACGTGCCGGCGGCCTGATTGGCGGCCGGAGTGACCGTCCCACCGACCCAGACCCAGAGGTTACCGGTGCCCGAGAAGGCGCTGGCAGTGGCCGAGGCCGACGGCGTGAACGCGGTGCACCCGGTTGTCGAGTTGGACGTGTTGGTGCAGCCCGTCCAGGTGCCAATGGGCAGGTTGTTCGCGCCGTTCACCAGGTTGGTCGGGAGGGTGAACGAGAGGTTGACGTTGGCGCTGGACTGACCGGTCAGGGTGAATTCACCGCTGGTGGCGGCGGTCACGGCCACGGTCTTGGCCACGCCGGGGAAGACGGTCTGGAAGTCCAGCGTTCTGGCGCCGGTCACGGTCATGGCCTGATACACCGTGGCAGTGGCCGTGATGCTGGCACTCTGCGCCCGGGCCGTCGCAGCGGTCAGACTCAAGATTGTGGCCAACGCGGCCGATACTCGAATGGTGGTGCGCATTTGCCTTCCCTCGTGGTGGTGGTTTCGTCCGGTCTGGTTCGTTATCCCAACGGGAATGCCAGTTCCCTTGGGCCCGGGGGAAGGCAACCTACGTGCCGCGTGTTTAAACAGGCATGTTTTCACGCGGTAAGTTGTTCTCTGAACGTGACTTCTGTATGTCGTAATATTTGACATATCGAAGCCACTTCTTGGCACACGCCAGGAGCTTCCTCGGGTGATAGAAACCTTGATTCCACACGGAGTTAGGCCGCACATGCCCGCCGGGCGCGCCCCGGCAACCGGCCCTTCGCCCGAGAGCCGCTCGGCCAAGGGAGTGGTTCCGATCGGATTGGTACTGTCTGGCCTTCTTCTGTTGGTCAGGGTCGGCCCGCTCGCGGCGCAGAGTCAGGGCACCCTGCAAGTCGCGGCTGTGGTCGTTTCATCTCAGCCTAGCCGCCTGGCCTTGATCGCGGCCATGGGCCAGACGCCACAGCCAACGGCCGTGGCCGCTCCCAGGTTGGCGACGGTCCAGATCGCTCCCGCCAAGCCAGCGGGGGCGATCGGCCCGGCCATCCGGTCCCTCGTAACGATCTCCTTCGTCTACAACTGACGTTGCAAGCGGCCCTGGCCTGACCTCGTCCGGCAGCCTGGTGGTCCGGCCGCCGGCGCCGGGGAACCGCGGCGGCCAAGTAGATTTGTCGGGTGCCAACCCGAAATCACCAACTCCCTCTCGATCTCGACGCCTACCGGCGCGCCAGCCACCCCCGTGGCAGGATCATCGTCATCGCGCCGACGCGAGCGGCCTGCGAGACGATCGAGCTGGCGCTGGGTCTCAGCGGAGTTGAGACCGTCCTGGAACGGGAGCACGGCGGGGAGTTGCGCAGTATGGCGGCGTCCGGCCGCGGCTTTGGCGTCGTGGCGGGGACGGGGACCGGTAAGACCCTGGGCATCCGTCCGATTGCCGAGACGATCCTGGAGGAGCCGCTCCACGTGGGGGTGGTGAATCGGGAGCGGGAAGCGACGCCCGAGACGCCGACCTGGAACGTCGTGATCGTTACGACAGGCATTGCCCGGCGGTGGTTCGAGGACGATCTCATCACCAATCGGGACACCCTGATCGTGGATGAGATCCATCAGACCTCCGCCGAGCTCGAGCTGTGCCTGGCCCTCGGCAAGCGGGCCGGGTGTCGCTTCATCTGGTTGAGCGCGACGGTGGACCCGGCCTTCTACGCCCGCTACCTCGATTCCGCAGCCACGATCGAGAGCACCGCGTTCGACCCCCGTCTCAAGGCGCGGGTGAAGGTCCTGCCGCTTCGGGCCGAGGAGTTCCTCGACGACCGATTCATCCGGCACGTGATAAAGGACAAACGTGGCGTCGCCGTCTTTGTGCCCACGCGTGCCGAAGTGGAGCAGCTCGCCCGTGGACTCGGTGAGCGTTGGCCCCGGCTGAACGCGGCGTTCTACCACGGCGGCGAGCCGATCCGGGTGATACGCCCCTTTCTCGAAGGGGACGCGCGTCACCCCTTCCTGCTCGCGATGACCTCCGCGGGGCAGTCCGCCCTCAACATCCGGGGTCTGGACACGGTGGTGATCTACGACGCGCGCTACGCCAACGTGGTGGACCGCGGGAGGAATGTCCTCCACCGCATGTATCTGGGCGCGAACGAGATCCTGCAGATGGCGGGCCGGGTGCATGGCCGAGTAGCCGGCGGGCAGGTCTTCATTCTCTCGGACCGCGAGCTGGCTTTCGAACGACTCCGACCTACGCCGCCCGAATTCCAGCTCGCCGGGGATGCCGAACGGGTCGCCATCACCTGCGCCGCTCTCGGTGTCGATGCGTCCGAGCTGGACCTACCCGTCCCACTGGATCGGACTGCGTACCGGGCGGCGCTGACCCTCCTGACCGATCGCGGACTGGTGGAAGCGGCTCGACTGACGCCGTACGGCCGCCAGGTTGAAGCCATGCCGGTGGAGCGGGCCTGGGGCGAGTTGCTGGTCCACGCGGGCTCGGCCCTGGCTCCCATCGTGGCGGTCTGCTCGAATATCGACTCGCTTCACCGAATGACGCGAGAGGAGCGCGATCTCGAGGGCGTGCGAGTGAACGGCAGTGACCACCTGACGGCCTATAACCTCTTTGCCGAGGCGGTTAATCGTCATGGCCATCTCGGCGAGGTCTACGGGCTCCCGCGACACCTGTTCGACGAGGCTGGCCTCGACGGCTGGGCGGAGAACCGCGGTGTTCTCGTCAAGGCGATCGAGGACGTGGCGCTCGGAACCGCGTCGGTTTACCGCGCGCTTGAGATGCCGCTTCCCGAGAAGCTGCCGTATGCGGGTCGGGAGTTGCGCGAGGAGTGGGTCGACCTGGTCGCGCGGATCATGCCGTTCGACCTGGTGCTGGACGAGCACACGGCTGACGGGCAGGAGGCCCGAGTTTCCCGCAATTCAGTGGCGGGGAGCTGGGGCGCTGTGGCGGGTACACTGCGATTCTTCGCTGATCGCTTCGGCATTCCGCGCGCCGCGATCGAGGGTACCACGCTGCCCTACGATCTCATCCGCCGGTATGCGCGGCAGGGCCCAGTGGAGATTGTCCTCACCGGCGGGCGGAAACATCCAGTGCTGCTGCTCCGCCGGCGACTCGCCTATTTCGGGTTCGAGCTCGACGCGCGCGAAGAGCGGCTGGGAGAGCGGGTGCCAGCAGGGCTCCTCCCTGCCATGCGGGACACGCTGGTGCAGGCGCTACTGGCCGGCGAGACGACACATCCCGATCAGGGCGGTGTCCGCCGGGCGGGCGCGGAGTTAAGCGAGCTCTGGCGCCGATCCGCCGGACGGCTGTCCAGCGCGGCGCCGGAGGAGGTGCGCAGGGGCCTCCTGGCACAGCTCGCCTCGGTGACTGGGTGGGATGACTTCATGCAGACTCGGATCCGCATCGATCCTGCCAGCATCGTCCCTCAGACCGACCGCCAGCGACTGCTCGCTCTTCCCAGCAGCGCTCGCCTTCTCGGCGACACGGTGCCGATCCGGTATGAGATCGAGGGCGATCAGGGTGTCGCGAGGCTCCACCTGCGGGAAGGGCAGGCGCGTCGGATCACCGCCGCGGACCTGCCCACGCTCGACCGACCGATCCGGTTCGCCGTGATGCGCGGCGCACATCCGGCGGTCGCGGCGGACACGCTGGAGGCGCTTGCTGCCGCTCTCCGAGGCGAGCCGGAGCTGCGACGGCACAGTCGGGTCGGGCGGACGAGGCGCCGTCATTCGTGACCCATCTGGCTCTCATCCTCGTCCAGGTTCTGTTTGCCAGCCTCGCGGTGGTTGGACGGCTGGTGCTGCCATTCGTACCGCCGGGTGTTCTGGTGGCCTGCCGTATACTTGGCGCGGCTCTGGCCCTTCTCCTGTTCAATCTGTTTCGGCGCGGGCCATGGATCTCTGATCGAGCCGTGCTGGCCAGAATCGCCGTTTGTGCCTGGCTCGGGGTGACCGCCAACCAGGCCCTCTTCCTGTTCGGGCTTCGCCAGACAACCGCGCTCAATGCCACGATTCTGGTGACCACCGTACCCGTGTTCACGGTGATGGGGTCGCTCCTCCTTCGTGTAGAAACCCCGTCACCTCTCAAACTCGCGGGGATCGCGCTCGCCGGAGCTGGGGCAACCTACCTGGTCGGGCCGGAACGGCTTTCCTTCGCTCCGGGTGTGGCTCTCGGTAACCTCTACATTCTGCTCGGCATGATGGCTTACGCCGCCTATTTTCTCCTGTCCAAGCCGATTGTGGCTGCCTACGATCCGGTCACCGTGAGTGTGTACGTCATGCTGTTCGCGGCGGCGGGCGTCCTTCCCATCGGCGTGCCGGCGCTGTTTGCCTCACATTTGGAGAGCGTGAGCCGCGCCACTTGGCTCCTGGTGGGATACCTGGTGCTGGGCCCGACGATTCTCGCCTACTTTCTCAACCTGTGGGCGCTCAGACGGGTGTCGCCGAACACGGTGGCGAGTTTCACGTATCTGCAGCCGGCGTTGGCCGCGCTCGCTACGCCGCTGGTCCTTCCCGGCGAGCACCTGAATTCCCGAACGCTCGTGTCCGGCGCGGGAATCTTTCTCGGGCTGGCCCTCGTCATCCGGGGGGAGGGGGTTCAGCGCCGCCAGGTGCAGATCGAGCCGGGTGTTGGGGAATGAGGTCCGTTGTCCATTTTTGAGTCTGCCGCTCGTCTATTGAGATGGGCGCAAGCTGAAACCCGCGCCGAACCCTAACCGTATCCGAAGATATGCCGGACCACTCGACGCTGACTCCCCCTTCCGTCTTCTCCCCGCTTGCCAAGGCCCTGCTGGACGGTTTCAGCGAGGGCGTGGTGGTGTTCGATCCGCAGGGCAAGATCCTGTACGCCAACTCGCAGGCTCGCGATGCGCTGGCGGAGCTTGCCGGGGGTCCGGACGACGCCCAACACCTGATGCCGCGCCTGGCGGCGATGGGCGGCCGGCTTCGCCCGCTTCGGGTGGGGACGCTGGAGCTGGGGGAGGCGATGTTCATCCCCGGGATCGATGGCCCGACCACGCTCGCGGACCGCGAGCGGGATGCCATCGTGCGGACGCTCGATCAGCATGGCTGGAAGCTGGCCGAGACGGCTAGGCACCTGGGAATCAGCCGGACCACGTTGTGGCGGCGTCTGAAGGCCTACGGTCTCCACCGCGACGGGCGAAGCCGCTGGGCCCGGACCGGCCCGGGCGTCGAGCACCCCGCCTAGTCGCTTGCTGCTGACGCTCGCGCTGACCCTCGCGGCTTCGCGGGCCCTCACCGATACCTTGCCGACGTTCGCCGACCGGCGAACGGAAGCCCTCATTCTCGAAGCCATCCAGCGTCACGAAGCTCAGGACGGGCGGGTTACCGACTACGCGGCCCGGTTCCGATACCGGCTCTCGTTCGGCCTTGGCCGTCGGCGCTGGTCGCGCATTCCCAACGCCGCCGTCGAGGAGCTGGAAGGGCAGGTGCAGTGGGCGACGCCCAACGACCTTCGCGTGGACATTCTGGGGCGACGCGCCGCCGCGCGCGACAGCGAGCTCAGCCTCACCAGCGGCTTCGAGCGCCCCTGGTTCGTCCCGCGCGCGCTGCCGGACTCGATCCGAGTGTTCGGCAACGATCTGCCGCCGCGTCCCGCGCTCCATCCACTCTCTCGTGATGGTCCCCTCTGGTACAGCTATCGGTTGACAGACAGCGTGCAGTTCGTGACGTCGGATGGGCACCGGGTCAGACTGCTGGCCATCGAGGTGCTTCCGCGACGGACGGGGGGGTCGCTCGTCGCGGGCCGCCTCTGGCTCGACCAGGAGAGCCTCGACGTGGTGCGCATCACCTTTCGCTTCGTGGGCGAGAAGCTGTGGCTCGATTCGAGCGACGAGGCGAGCGACGACAAAGGCGCCAGATGGGTGAACCGCGTTGCCAATCGCATCCTGACACTCAATGCCGATTTGGAATACGCGCTGCAGGACCAGCGCTACTGGATGCCTTACCGCCAGGTGGTCTCCGGTCGGGTGGAGCTGCCCTGGTTCGGGGAACTGGTCATTCCCTTCGAGGCCACCACGACTTTCGAAGACTACCAGGTCAACACGGGTCGGGCTGTGGTCTTCCAGCTCGCGTCGCCTGACAGCGTGGAAGCGGACACGGGGTCAAGCGCCGACTCCGCCCGGAGCATCGAGCGTCGGCGAAGGCGACGAGACCCCGATTCCGGGGAGCACGGCTCCGAACGCGACGTGGCGGGGCGCTGGAATCACGGGCGTTACGAGATTCATCAGGCTCCCGGCGACTCACTGGCCGCCTATCGCGACTGGGGAGACTCGCTCGTACTGGCGGACGATCCGATCGAAGCCGGGGAGACCCGCCTGGTCGAAGCCGATCTGGAGCGGCTGTCCTACGATCTTCCCGCCGAACTGACCGGACGCCAGACCCACGGCCTCACCTGGGACCGCCTGACCGACATCTTCCGGTACAATCGTGTTCAGGGTCTGGCGCCGGGGTTGGGGTACCGGGTGGTTCTGCCCGGAGACGGGTTCACAACACTCCAGGCCGATCTGCGGTTCGGCTTGAGCGATCACCGGCTGGTCGGGGGGCTAACGGCAGTTCGGGAAGCTCCGGGCGCGCGCTGGACTTTCGCTGCATATCGGGAGTTGCGCTCCAGCGATCCATTCAATCACTCGAGCTTCGGCCGCAGCCTCGATGCGATCTTCGCCGCACACGACGATGCGGACTACTTTCTCGCGACCGGGGGCCGTGTCACCCGCGAAGGTTCCGCCGGCATGGGCCTCGAACTCGTCACCACGCTTTCCATCGACGAGGAGCGATCGGTGCGTCGGCAAGCGCACTCGGCGGTGAATGACGCTCTGGGTGGTAGCGGGGTCTTCCCCGACAACCCGCCGGTCGCCGAGGGGACGTTCCTCGGCGGGTCGGTGGAACTGCAGCATCGGCTGTTTCGCTCGCGGTGGACTCTCGGGGCGGAGCTGCTTGCGAACACGAATCACGCCACGCTGCGCGGCTTCGCTTCTTGGTCCAGCGCGCTCTGGCGCGGCCGGGTGTCGCCGCGACTCTCCGTGCGCACCGGTCTGACCTCCCGTGACCCGCTGCCCCAGCAGGCCTTCCAGATCGGCGGACTCGAGTCGGTTCGGGGGTTCGACTACGGAACGAGGCGTGGTGCCGCCTTCTGGACCGCGCAGCTTGACTGGCCGCTCACCTCGGGGCTGGTGCAGCCAATGTTCTTTGCGGACGTCGGTCAGGCCGCGCCGGCGAGCCAGCTGTTCAGCTCACCGACCATTGCGGGAGGCGGAGCCGGGCTGTCCCTGCTGGGAGGTCTCCTCCAGTTCGACCTGAGCCACCCGATCACGTCCAATGGGGCCGGGTTCCGCTTCGACATCTCCGCCAAGGGCTTCCTCTAGAGCCCACCGGGCCGGTTCGGGGCTTCCGTCGCCCGAGGTTCTGCCTAGCTTCCCGGCGATGCGAGTCGACATCGTGCGCGGAGTGGCCACGCTGGTTCTGGCCATCGCGGCCTGTAAACGGTCCGGAACGGCCGCCCATGGCGAGCTGGTCGCGTCGTGGTCGGGGTCCGATACCGGCAGGGTAGTCGCGGGCGCCCGCACCAGTTGGTGCCCCGTCGCGCGCCGACTGGAGGTGCTGGCGACAAAGGACGACAGGGGCTTCGGGCTCGTCCTCTACCCCGCACAGGATTCCATCGCGCCAGGCACCTATCCTGGGTTCGACCCCGGGGTCGATACCGTGCATCGACCGGGGTCGGCCGGGGCGGTCCGCTGGTTCGCCGAGCGGTCCGTGGTCGCCTACCAGTCGGACTCGGGGTCCATCCAGGCCGAGCGAGGCGACCGGGGGCTCGAGCTTACCTTCGGCTTCCGAATGCGCTCCCTGAACGGGCGCGATACCATCCGGGCCACGGGTTCGGCCCGCGACCTCGCTCCCGGGCCGTGCGCGGCGGATTCGGTGCCCGGCGCCGCGCCACGACAGTAGCTTTCCCCGATGACCTCCTACTACCGGAAGGGGTTCGGTCTCAAGGCAGCGATCGAGGGCCAGCTCACCGCTGACTACTCGAGCGCGGTGGTGGACGCCTTTCGCGCCGGCAACTACCGCCTGACCGCAGGGCCGCTCGAATTCCGCCTGGCCCGCGAGTTCGGCTTCTGCTACGGCGTGGACCGCGCCGTCGAGTACGCCTACGAGACCCGTACCAAGTTTCCGGACCGGCGCCTCTTTCTCGTGGGCGAGATCATTCACAACCCGCACGTGAACGCGAAGCTCACGGCCATGGGGGTCGAGATCCTGCATCGCGCGGAGAGCGGGGGCTTCGACTTCTCGCCGATTACGGCGGCGGACGTGGTCATCCTCCCCGCGTTTGGCGTCACGGTTCTGGACTTCAACCGGCTCCGCGCCATTGGCGCGGTCCTGGTTGATACCACCTGTGGCTCGGTGCTCAATGTCTGGAAGCGGGTGGAGAGCTACGCCCGAGACGGGTTCACCGCGGTGATTCACGGGAAGTACTTCCACGAGGAGACCCGGGCCACGGCGAGTCAGGTTACCCGCCACCCCGCCGGGCGGTACCTCGTGGTGCTCGACATGGTGGAGGCGCGGGAGATCTGCGAGTTCATCGAGGGTCGCGGCGATGCGGCCGCGCTGGAGCGGCGATACGCCGCTGCGATGGCGGAGGGCTTCTCGTTCGACCGGGACCTGGTGCGGATCGGTGTGGCTAACCAGACAACGATGCTCTCCGGGGAATCGCTGGCGATCGCCGAGGAGCTCAGAATGAGTATGATTCGCCGATACGGGGAGGCGCACCTCGCGGAGCATTTCCGCACCTTCGATACGATCTGTTCAGCCACGCAGGAGCGCCAGGATGCGGTGGTGCGGCTGCTGGAGACGGGCCCGGACCTGATGCTCGTCGTAGGGGGCTACAACAGCAGCAATACCACCCACCTGGCCGCCCTCTCCAGGGAGCGGGGGGTGCGGACCTACCACATCGAGGACGCTACGGCAATCGATCTCGAGACCGGCCGCCTTCGGCACCAGCCCGGCCTCAAGGCCGAGGAGCGGATCGAGGATCACTGGCTCCGGGATGCGCGGGCGATCGGGATCACAGCCGGGGCATCCACGCCCAACAACAAGATCGGAGAAACGGTGCTGCGGGTCTGTGCCGTTGCTGGCGTCGAGCCCGACCTGCCCGTCTGACTTCCTCCCATTCGCACGGTGCTGTCGCATCCACCTGCCACGACGGGGTGAGGGTGCCACGCCTGCGGGATCTCTGGCGCTGGAACGGCAAGGGTTACCTCCTGGTCTGCGCGTGGCCCCATTCCTGCCTCTGCAATGGTCGTTGAGGGTCCCCGTTTACGGTCGCTGTTCGGGACGGGCGTTCTAGCGCCTCATGCCGGCGCGTGGTACGTTTGCGACCCTTTTGCCAGTCCGTGGCCCCCGACCCAGCGGCGAGGAGAGGTAGAGCGTGGCCCGAGCCCGGAGCGATGCGTCTGAGGTGGTGCAGGCCGCCATCCAGGCGATGCCCAGCGTGACCACCAAGCGGATGTTCGGCGCGGAGGCCTTCTTCACCTTCGGCCGCATGTTCGCCTTCCTCTTCGAGGAGGCGATCGTTCTGAAGCTGCCCGAGTCGGAGCGTCAGGACGTCCTCGACGCCCGGCATGCCCGCCCGTACCTGACGGGGGAGCGGGCGCCTTTCGGCCGCTGGGTGGAGACGACCATCCATGGGAGCGAGAGCGCGAGTCGCGCCATCCGGCTCGCTGCCGCTGCGCACGCCCTCGCTCAGAGCCCGCAAGACGACGGCCCCCGCAAGCGCCGGCCGACCGCGAAGCGTCGTGCCGCCGGGCGGCGCGCCCCTCAGGACGCCTGATCGCCGCTCGCCAGGTCCCGAGACTCCTCTCCGGCAGCTTCCTCCCGCGTCACCAGCTCGGCGATCGCCTGGATTGTTAGAGGCGCGCTCCCTTCCGCCCGGTTGTTCACCAGGACATAGGCAGGAATGCGCAGCAACGCTGCCTGACGGATGAGCCGGGCCACGTCAGCGCGCAGCGCCGGGTTGGGCTCGCGGATGCGGTCGTAGGGAGCGAAGGCATCGACTGCCTCATCGTAGGTCCTGCCCGTCCGGAGCAGCACACGGGCCACGAGAAAGGGCGCGGTGATGGCCCCGGGTACCCGGAGCTGCTCTCCAATCGGCGGCATGCGAGTCCACGAATTGAACACGTGCGCCACGTTGTGCTCGCGCAGCACCGCGAAGTACGGGGGAACCAGGAACTCCTGATTCCGGATCTCGACGGCGTAGGGCACCTCGCGCGGGAGCCGCCCAAAGAAGCGGTCGAGCAGGTTCGCGAAATCCTGGCCGGTGATTCCGGCCGACCGCCCGATGGTCTGGAACTCGAAGACGAAGGGGCCGACGTGGTCCCCGAAGTGCCGCTGATAGAGGTCGAGAACCTCGGAGTTGAAGAGGTCCGGGTTGAGGAAGTCGGGGTTGCGCTCGCCGGCTTGCTCCCTGTAACGCGCCTTGGGAAACTCGAGGACCGTGAGGCGATCCCAGACTTTGCTGACGACAGGGAAGCCGGCAGGGAGGGCCCGGGCATACCGGTCGAGCGTCGCGGCGGTAGGCGGCCCATAGAAGCTCGAGTCCATCCCCACGGTCCTGAAGAGGGGATACCGGGCGTACTCCTCGAGCATGGCCGCCGCCGCTCCGGTCTTCGGATAGGTCTTGTGGTAGACCACCCCCGTCCAGCCAGGGTAGGTCCAGGTGGAGGCTCCAAACCGCAGGCCTTCGGGAAGTCGGGCCGCCAGGGCCCGGAGTTCATCGAGGGAAAGGGGAGGCACGCCGGGAAGCTATCGTGCCGAGGGCGACCGGCGTAACTCCCCTTCGCGGTGCTACCGCGGGACGATCTTGAAGATCACCCCGTCCAGGCGGGCAAGGTACAGCTCGCCCTTCCCGTCCTCCCCGAAGCTCGAGACGCCCGAGCCAGGGGCGAGCGCGGGGAGGTCCTGCTGATTAGTGGCCTGCCCGCCACTCCAGACGAAGCTGTGGAGCCATCCACCGCAGTTGTCGCTGTAGAGGTAGGTGCCTTGCAGTGTCGGGATCGCGGAGCCCCGGTAGACATAGCCGCCGACGATGGCGCAGGCGTTGCTGTGGTCGAAATCGAGTACGGGCAGGGTGAGGCCCGTCTCATCGCAGCTGCTCGCGTTGTAGCAGTGGGTTCCCTCCATGATGTTCCAACCGTAGTTCTCCCCGCCGGCGCTCGAGGCCGGCTGCACGTCCACTTCTTCGTAGAGGTTCTGGCCGACATCGCCGATGTACAGGTCGTGGGTCTGCCGGTCGAAGGACCATCGCCACGGGTTTCTAAGCCCGTAGTTCCAGAGCTCCTTCCGGTACACGGCGCTCGAGGCGTAGGGGTTGGTAGGGGGAATCGCGTAGGTGCCCGTACCGCTCACGTCGAGCCGGAGCATCGAGCCCAGCAGGTCGGTGCGATCCTGGCCGTGACCCTGGGGGTCCCCGCCGCTCCCTCCGTCGCCGAACCCGATGTACAAGTAGCCATCGGCCCCGAAGGCGATCATCCCGCCCTTGTGGTTCGAATAGGGCTGGTTGACCGACAGGATCGTCTGTCCGGCCGTATTGGCGATATCGGCGTTTCCCGAGACGGTGTACCGGGCGATGACCGACTTGGCGCCGGTATCCGCGACGCGCAGGCTGTCGTAACTGACGTAGAAGCGCCCGTTGTTCTGGTAATCCGGATCGAACGCGAGACCGAGGAACCCCTCTTCCCCACAGCACACGACGGCCGAGGTCAGATCGAGGAATGGCGTCGCCAGGAGGGTGCCGTTCTTGATGATCCGGATCGCGCCAGTCTGCTCCACCACGAAGAGGCGCGAGGTGTCGCCCGGGGCCGCGGTGACGAAGACGGGGTTGCTGAGGCCGGTTGCCACCGTATCGAGGCCCATGCTGGGCGGCGGCGCAGCGACTGTCAGGGTAATCGTGGCGGATGCGCTGAGCCCCGAGTCATTGATCGCCGTCAGGCGGATGGTGTGCCGACCGATCGACAGGGTGCTGTCCCTGAGCGTGTCTCCCTTTCCGAGCACCCCGTCGATGGAGCTGGCCCAGGAGAGTGCCGAATCGGGAAGAGCGCCCGCAGGGTCAGTCGCGGAGCCGATGAAAGTAACGGGCGTTCCCACGACGACGACCGTGCCGGAGGAAGGGCTCGAGATCCTGACTGCCGGGCCATTCGGGCCGGTCGACTTGTTGGTGTCGCTGCAGGCCGCCACGACGGCCAGCGCGAGCAGCGTCGAGACTTTTGCAAGATGTCGCACGGGGACTCTGGGCTGGGCGAATGTCAGGGTAAGGATAACCGGTCGGCGGACACCTACCGCCGTGACCGTTGTCACGTTCTCACGTACCCGGTCGGAAGAGAAGGTCCTGGTAGTCGAAGCTGAAGTCCGTAGAAGGCAGCACCGGTGCCAGGGTAACGCGGTCCACCGTGCCGTCGTACTTGAGGTCGAAGGTGACAAATGCGTCGGCCACATTGGCCGCCCGCATCCGGGCGCGGAAGGTGTCGTACTGCCAGTGCTCGAGGTCGGCGGTGAGCGCCGGGGAGTGGCTCCAGTGCATCACCAGATGGCCATTCTCGACGGTGAAGGTCGCGTCGCCGTACCAATCGTCGGTGTACCGGCCGGCGAGGCGTTCGATCGGGACCGATGGGCCGATCTCCCGGTGCCGGGCGGCCTGGGCGGAATCCTCGAAGACGCTGTCCGCCGCCGTGCCGTTCTGCTGGAGCGCCAGGTATGCCGCCACCCAGTCGGTCCTCGGCGCGCCGAGGTAGTAGTCGAGAACGTACCACGCGAGCGCCTCGTATGCGGCGCCTTCTGCGTTGGTGAACACGACGATGCCCAGCTTTCTGGCCGGCACCATGATTGCGCGGGAGAGCATCCCGGCCAGACCGCCATCATGAAAGACGACCTTCAAGCCGCGATAATCGCGGAGGTACCAACCCAGTCCGTAGGCCGCGAAGTTCGGCGCGAGCGCCTCGAGGCCCGCCGCCGGCGTGCCGGTCGGGATCCAGATTCCCGGAGACCACATCGCCCTGGTTTCGGCCTCTCCCCAGAGACCGAGACTCGGATCCACCCGTCCAGAATCCATCTGTACCCTGAGCCACTCGAGCCAGTCGGTAATGGTGGAGTTGATGGCGCCCGCCGGCGCGGTGTTCTCCACCGAATCGAGCGGGATCACCTTCATCCGGCCGTTCACGCGGCCGTGCGGGCTTGCGACGTCTCCGCTCCCGAACATCCCGATATCCGTCCCGGTCTCGTTCATTCCGATAGGTCCGAGAATCCGCTCGCGGACGAAGGTCTCCCACTTCATGCCGGATACCGCCTCGACCACCAGCCCCGCGACGATGAAGAGCACGTTGTCGTACGCGTAGCCGCTCCGGAAGCTGGCCCCGGGCGCGATGAACCTGAGGCGGTGCGCGATCTCCTCGCGGGTGAGCGTCGAGTGAAACCACAGCAGGTCCCCCGCGCCGAGCGAAAGCCCGCTCCGATGCACCAGGAGATCGCGCACCGTGAGCTCCCGGGAGACATAGGGATCGCCTCCCAGGCGGAACCAGGGGAGATAGTCGGTGACCGGATCGTCCCAATGGAGCTTGCCTTCGGAGACCAGGATCGCGAGGGCGGCGCTGGTCACGCTCTTGGTGTTGCTGGCCACCTGAAACAGCGTATGGGCGGTGATCGGGGCCGGGTCGCCGATGCGGCGCACGCCCCATCCTTTGGCGAACACGATCTTGCCATCCTGGATCACGCCGATGGCCACTCCGGGCTGATCGAAGCGGGAGAGCGCCTGTGTGACATAGGCGTCGAGATCCCGGGGCGGCGACTGGGCGGAGAGAGCGAGCGGCAGGAGGGGGAGGAGGAACAGGTGTCGCATCAGGAGTCCCGTGATGAAAGGCCAGCGGCTCGCCGGTTGGCGTCGCCATCGGGGAGGCGCTCCAGTCGGTCCAGGTGCGTGATGGTGAGCGTAACCGCCCCGAACTCTTCTTCAACCTTTCCCCGGAAGATGAACGGCCCCTGGTCGAAAAGCACGTGGCCACGGGACCGGTAGACGGCTGGAAAGAGCACCGCTTCGATCAGGCCGGCGCCATCATCGAAGGTGGCAAACTCCATCGGTTCATCCTTAACAGTGTGAACCGGCTTGGCGGTGGTAAGCATGCCGGCACACAGCACCGAATGACCGACGTGCTTCGGGAGCTCCGTGCTCGACACGATGCGAAGGCGGGCCAGCCGGTCCCGGTACAGGGCCATCGGGTGACAGTCCGTCGTGAAGCCTAGCGACTCGTACTCGGCCCGCCGCCTCCGATCCGCGTCGTACTCGCGGAGACGGGGGACCCGGGTCGGGGAAGAGGGAAAGGGGGAAGAGGGGAAAGGGAGGGTAACTCCCTTCGCCCGCCCTTCTTCCCCTTTCCCCCTTTCCCCCTTTTCCCTTTCTCCCATTTCCCTGTCGATCGCCCACAGGAGCATCGGCCGCGTCATACCTCCCGCTATCGAGTCCAGCGCCCCCACCTTCGCGAGCAGGCGGAGATCATCCATTCTGAGGCCGGTGCGGCGCCGGAGATCGTCGAGGGAGATGAAGGGGTTCCCCACGGGACGGGTGACCTCGATCCGCTCCACCGCGTCGGCCGAGAGCCCCTTGATGAATTGATAGCCGATCCGGACCTCGCGGCCCCGGCCCGCCGTGCGCGCCCGGCTGGCGTTGACGTCGGGCGGGAGGACGGTGAGCCCCATCCGCATCGCCTCGGCGACGTAGGCGAAGGGATGATAGAAGCCCCCTCCGTTGGCGAGCACCGCGGCCATGAACTCGGCGGGATAATGGGCCCGCAGATAGCACGAGTGCTGCGCCACCTGGATGTAAGAGCAGGAGTGGCCCTTGCAGAAGCTGTAACCCGCGAACGACATCACCATCTCCCAGACCCGGGCGGCGGTGGCCATGTCGCGCCCTAGGGCGCTGGCTCCGGCGAAGAACTCCTCGGCGTAGGCGGCGAGTTGCTTGACGGGCCGCTTCTTGGAGAGCGCCTTCCGGAGCCCGTCGCCGGTGGCGAGCGGCATGCCGGCGAAGGTGGCGCAGACATTCACGACGTCCTCCTGATAGACCATGACGCCGAAGGTGTCCGCAAGAGTGTCGCGGAGCGACGGGTCGAGCGGCTCGTACGCGGCGCCGTGAAGGCGCTCGAGGTAGATGCGGATGAAACGGTTGGAAGCCGGCCGGATGATGCTGGTGTTGAGCACCAGCAGCTCGAAGGTGTCGGCCCGGGACTTGGCGCAGAGCAGGCGCGAGGCCGGGCTCTCGGTGTAGAAGACCCCCATGGTCCGCCCGGCGCGGAAGAGGGACCTGGTGGGCTCGTCGTCTTCCGGGTCGCTCGAGGTGTAGTCGATCTGCCGGCCGGTGTGGGCCCGGACCTCGGCGATCGCGTCGCGGATCACCGCGAGGGAGCGGTTGCCGAGCAGGTCGATCTTCACGAGGCCGGCATCCTCGGTGCCGTCCTTCTCGAACTGAATCACCGGTACGGTGAGGTCGGGGCAGGGCTCGAGCTGCTTGGCGGCGGGCTCTACCGGCACGTACTCGGTGAGCGCATCGGGGACGATCACCACGCCGCCGGGATGAAGCGAGAGGTGCCGTGGCATGCCGACCAGCGGCTGCGCGAGTCGGGCAAGATCCTGCCAGATCCGGGGGAGATCGAGGCCCTGGAAGTTGGGATGCTTCGCGAGCACTTCGCCAAGTTCCCCTTCGTCCATGAACCAGGGGAAGCGGCGGGTGATCTCCCGGATCTCGCCGGCCGGGCGGCCGTGGACCTTGGCGACCTCGCGGAGGGCCCCACGCAGCCGGAAGCAGTTGTGGTTGGAGACCATTGCCGCGCGG
>DATJVM010000042.1:0-121968 GCA_035501775.1 Gemmatimonadales bacterium
GTCAGGGTGTCGGCGGTATTAACCATCTTGAGGGTCCCGCTCCCCGTGGGGGCGAAGGTACGCGCCACCGTGAGGGAGTGCGTGTTCAGAGTGAGCGTCCCGCTCGTCACGTTCACCGCCGCTACCGAGACGTTCTGCGAGAGTGACGGCTGGTTCGTGGCCGGCCCGATGACCACGCTGTCGGTAGCCTGCGGCACGGCGCCGAAGCTCCAGTTCGAGGCGTTGCTCCAGTTGTTATCCGCTGTTCCGACCCAGACCGGCGCCGGCGGCCAGTTCACAATGGCGCCATTCGCGACCTGGAAGAACGCGCCGCCCTGGTAGGGGCTGGCGTTGACCATGTTGATGACGAGGACATTCGGCGTCGCACCGTCGGCGTCCGTGGCCTTGAGGTAGAGGCCGGTGCTCGGCGCGGTGAGGAACTTGAGGTTGGTGAAAGTGAACGCCGCGGCCTGGCCCGGGTTGTTGACCGTGAGCTGCGTGGCCGTAGCGGACTGGTTCTGGAACGTGACACCGCTGAATGCCGTGATCGCTCCCGAGCCGATGCTCAGCGTCACGCCGTCCAAGGTGAGCCCGGTAACATCGACTCCGGCCGCCGAAACCGCCGCGCCCGCCACTGACTTGAATGTGGACGGCGTGGCGCTGGGCGTCGAGATCAGCCGGCCGAGCACGGACACATTGGTGAGCAGCGAGTCTCGGTTTGCCAGCGTGGCATCGAGATCCTGGAAGTGGCTGTTGACCGGATCGGCGAAGCTCACGATCGGCACTGCGCCCAGGCCCGACCAGGAGAGCACCGTCTTGTGACTGCCCGAGGCGGCGAAGGTGGCCGCCCCGAGCTGAGTGAAGTTGCCCTCCACGATCATGACGCCGTTGGTCAGGAGCCCGGTCGTGGCCCCGCCGTTCATCGAGACGCTGTTGATGACGATGACGGAATCGGCGGCATTGGTCATGGTGAGCGTGCCACCGGAGGCCGTCTGGATGCTGCCGGTCACGGTGGTCGTGTGCCCACCCACGGTGTAGCCCGCGGTGGCGCCGGAAATGGTCAGCGTTCCGGTGACGGTCACGTTGCCGATGGCGGTAACCGCGGCGTTGACGTTGAGCGTCGGGACCGACCCGCTCAGCTGCCCGGCACCCGCCATGGCCAGCGTTCCGTTGGTGATCGGGCTGCTCACCAGGACGTTGCCGTTGGTCGTGAGCGTAAACCCGCCCAGGTTGAGCGACCCGCCTGCGAGGACGGTGACGCCATTCACCGCGCTCGCCGCGGTGAGGACCGGACTGTTGGGCGTACCGGACGGGATGGTGACGTTGTCCGCCGCGGTCGGCACGGTGCCGGAACTCCAATTACCCGCGGTGGACCAGTTGCTGGAGACCGCGCCAGTCCAGATGATGCCGCCCGGCCAGTTCACCGTGGCGCCGCCGGCGGTGCTGACGAACGCGCCCGGCGCAGCGGGCGTCGGCGCGATCATGTTGATCACGAGCGGCAGCCCATCGCCGGTGTTCACGTCGGTGGCGCTGATGTAGAACCCGTTCGGCGCGGTGGGCGTGGTGGCGAAGCTCACGTTGATGAACGTGTACGCCGTCGCGGCCCCGGGGTTCGAAATGGCGAGCTGCGGGGACGTGGTCGGCGAGTTGGTGAACTGCACATTGTTGAACGAGCCCACGGTTCCCGAGCCGATCACCAGCTCCATCTTGTCCACGCGCAGTCCGGTGACGTTCACGCCGCCCACCGTGAAGACCCGCGGGGTCGCCGTGGTGGTGACCAGCGGGGTGCCGGAGGCCGGCGTCGAGGTGAGCTGGCCGGCCGCCTTGGCGTCGGAGAGCAGCGTGACGCCGCCGGTGGCCTGGGAGAGGTCCAGTCCCTGGAACTGCGAGGTCGTCGGGTTGGCGAAGCTCACCGTGTGAGCGCCGGTGCCCGTGAAGGTTGTCAGGTGCGTGCCGCTCGCGGCGAAGCTCGTGCCCGTTACCGTCTGGCTGAAGTTGCCTCCGATGCGCAGGACACCGGCCGTAAGGAGGCCCGTCTCCGCTCCGCCGCCGAATGCCGCGTCACCCGTGATGCTGAGCTGATCGAGCGCATTGGTCATCGTCAGCAGTCCACCACCCTGGGTGGTGACCGCTCCGCCCACCGTGACCGTCTGGCTGTTCACCAAGAAGTTGCCGGTAGCCCCGGTCACCGTGATGTTGCTACTGACGGTCAGGGCGCCGCTGGCCGCCACGGCGCCACTCAGGATGAGGTTGGAGATGCTCCCCCGCACCTGCGCGCTGGCCGCGATCTGGACGGCTCCGCCACCGGTGATCGCGCCGTCGGCGAAGACGTTCCCGCCCACCTGCAGGTTCAGGGCGCCAAGGCCCAGCGTCGCCCCCGTGTTGACGGTAACGGTCTTGGCGGATCCCGCCGCGGTGAGCGTCGGATAGCGGGACAGCCCGGACGGAATCACCACGTCCACCGTGTTGTCCGGAATCGCGGAGGGGTTCCAGTTGCCCGCCGTGCTCCAGTCGGTGCTCACGGCTCCGGTCCAGGTCCGGGTCAGGCCCGCAGTGGCCGTTTCGTTGAAGGTGACCGACGCGAGCCCGGTCGCGCTGGCCGTGAAGGTCTGCGGGCCGGGCACCAGTCCCAGCACCGCGCCGGTTCTGGCGATGCCAAGGGAGTCCGACTTGGCCGTGGCGCTGTCCACGCTTCCGCCGCTCGTGGTCGCGAAGCCGACCGCGACACCGGAAACCGGGAGGCCATCCGAGCCAACCACCTCGACGGCGAGGAGCTGCGGCAGCCGGCTGCCGGCGAGTGCACTCTGGGCGTCGCCACCGGACTTGGCGAGCGACGCGGCCGGCGCCGTGATCGACACGGTGGTGCTGTCCTTGGCCCCGCTCGGCGTGGCCGCACGAATGACGATCTTGCCGCGCTGGCTCGGGGCGGTGAAGGTACCGGCCGCGTTGATCTTCCCCGCCGAGGAACCCCACGAGACGTAGAATTGCGTCACCGGCGCGCTCTGCGAGTCGGTCGCGGTGGCCCGATAGCTGAACGAGGCGCCGAGGAGCAGCGTGGAATCCCGTGGCCCGATCTGAATGGCGGCCACGTTCGCGCCGGGGCCTTCGTAGACAACCGGGATCGAGGTTGGGGGCGGCGCGGCGCCCGAAGTGACGTGAACCGTCTGGGTCCCGCTGAACAGAAGCGTCGGGCCGGCCAAGAGCCGGATCGTCACATCCAGGTCCTCACTCGTTCCCCGGAGCTGGATATCCGACACCTGGACGTGGACCTGCGTGCTATCCTGGTCGAACGATTGATTGACGACCTTGAGCGTCTCGGCGGCCGGGCGCACGACAATGACCTGAACCTGATCGAGCGTGAGCGGCACCAGCGATGCGTTGGCATTGAAGGCCGGCGTGACCCGCACCGTCCCGAACCCGAACCCATGCGGTCCTACGGGCGTATCCTCGGAGCAGGTGACGAGAGGAATCGAACAACAGATGACGAGGATCGCGCGCCAGGCACGGTGCACCGCGCTGCTCGGATGGGGCAGGACTCTGGGCACGGGCATCGTCCGGATCGTGGGAGGGACGACTCTATTGTCCGCTTTGCCAACAGGTTGTCAATAGGCTGAGTGCGGCAGCTACGACTAGGACAAACGCCGGCCGCGTCCGCGGGCCGGCGTTGCTTTCGTGAGTGGAAGGGCGTGAGTACTCTAGAGCAGCCCGGACTTCGCGGCCTGCCAGAGTTTCACCAGCCGGTCGAAGCCGTCCTGCAGAATCTCGACCTGCTGCGGGCTGGGGCTCGCGGCCAGCGCGGTCTCGAGCTCGCCCACGATGCGGTTCATCTCGCGCCGGTTCTGGCGGTCGCATTCCTGCCGGATTTCGACGAGTTTCCGTCCGATCTCGGTCCGCATGGCCTCGTCATCTGGCACCTGCCAGAGATATGCGGCACTGTCCTTTCCGCTGATGCACAGCTGACCAAGCCGGTCGATCAGGGGGAACGCCGGGCGGCGTACGTGACCCAAGGCTGCGTCCTGCATACTTTTGCCTCCGTTCAGATGCCGGCTCCGCGCTGGCGCGGCCCGCTGGTTTCAGCCGATATAATAGCATGAACTAGGCCTTTGTCCCGACCACGTGTCTCGGATCACTCCTCTTTCGTGTCGGCCGTCCAATGACTCGCTTTCATCTTTGGCTGCTGCTGTCGGGCGGACTATTCGTTGCCGCGCTTCCGCGTGGCGCCATGGCCCAGGAGACCCGCGCCGAACTGACCAAGGGCGCGGAAACGTCCTCTTACGCCGATGTTCTGAGCTTCCTCGATTCGCTAGCCGACCGGGGCGCACCGGTGCGGATCGGGATCCTCGGCCGAAGTCCGGAGGGCCGGCCCATCCCTTTCGTCATTGCCTCGCGCCCGCTGGTCGACTCGCCGGGCGATGCCCAGCGAACGGGGAAGCCGATCATCTACATCCAAGCCAACATCCATGCCGGCGAAGTCGAAGGCAAGGAGGCCGCCCAGATGCTGCTCCGGGATCTGACGATCGGCCCTCTGGCACCGCTGCTCGACAGCCTCGTGCTGCTGGTGGTCCCAATCTACAATATCGACGGCAATGAACGTTTCGCACCCGGGGACCAGAACCGGCCCGGCCAGAACGGCCCCGCCATCGTGGGCCGCCGCGCCAACGGCCAGGGGCTGGACCTGAACCGTGACTACGTGAAGCTGGAGGCGCCGGAGAGCCGCGCGGCTTACGCTTTCCTCGATGCCTGGCAACCCGACTTGTTCGTTGATCTGCACACCACCGACGGAAGCTACCACGGCTACGCCGTGACCTGGTCTCCAGGGCTCAATCCCAACTCGAGCCCGGCCAACGACTACGTACGTGATCACTTCCTTCCACTTCTCCGGGACCGGCTTCGCAAGCGGGACCACCTGGAGACGTTCCCGTACGGGAACTTCAGGAATCAGGAGCCGGATTCGCTGATCCTCGGCTGGGAGACCTACGACCCTCGGCCCCGGTTCGGTACCAACGCGATGGGAATGCGGGGACGGATCGCCATTCTGAGCGAGGCCTACAGCAACGACCCCTTCCCGGTGCGCATCCGCTCCACCTACCTGTTCGTGCGGGAGATCCTCTCGCTGGCGGCCGAGGAACGCGCCGCCGTGAAGCGAGTGGTCGGAGCATCGGCGCTGTGGCGGCCGGACTCCGTGACCATCCGGTCCGAGCTCGCCCCACCCACACAGCAGGACGTGATCGCGGAGATCACGCAGAACGACGGAGACGGCAGCAACGGCTACGCTCGGCGGCGGCGCACCGGGGTCTTCAAGACGATCCGCATGCCGGTCTTCGACCGCTTTGTTGCCGTGGAACGGACGCCGCGTCGTGCCGGGTACCTGCTGCCTCCCCAGCACGCCGACCTGGTCTCCCTGCTCCGGATCCAGGGCGTTGTGGTCCAGCGCCTCACCGCGCCGTGGTCCGGACAGGCGGAGGGGTTCATGGTCGACAGCATCGCCGCGGCGCAGTTTGTCTTCGAGGGCCACCGCACCGTCAGCGTGCAGGGCCGCTGGCTTCCGCGGGAAGCGCAGGCGGGGGCGGGCTGGTTCTACGTGCCCACCGACCAGCGCCTCGGGGTCTTTGCCGCCTACCTGCTCGAACCGGACTCGGAGGACGGCTTCGCGACATGGAACTACCTCGACCGCGATCTGAGGCGCGGCCAGGAGGCGCCGGTGCTCCGCGTCCTCGCCCCGGTCACGACGCCGGCCACGCTCGTTGAATGAACTCACCCTCCCTTCGACGGATTGAACGATGCTCCAGATCGGCGATTCCGCTCCCGACTTTGCCCTGCCCTCCGACGAGGGCGAGACCGTGCGACTCGCGGATCTCCGGGGCAAGAAGGTCGTCTTGTACTTCTACCCCAAGGATGACACCAGCGGGTGTACCACCGAGGCCTGCGAGTTTCGGGACCAGTGGGCCGCCGTGAAGCGAGCCGGAGCAGCCGTGCTCGGCGTGTCGCCGGACGGCACCGCCTCGCACGAGCGGTTCCGGCGGAAGTACAAGCTGCCTTTTCCTCTTCTGGCGGACGTGGATCATTCGGTGGCGGCGGCCTACGGCGCTTGGGGGGAGAAGCGGATGTACGGCCGCAGCTACATGGGAATCCTGCGCAGCACATTCATCATCGATGAGCGGGGCCGGATCCAGGCGGTGTTCCCGAAGGTCAAGCCCAAGGGGCACGCCCAGGAAGTGCTAGCGGCCCTGAGGGATCGCGGCGTGTGATCCCGGTCACAGGCTAGCAAACGGCGCGTTGACTCGCCGTCGGGACCCGACTACTCTCGGCCCTGAGCCCGAGTTGGGATCCCATCGTGCGGAGGAAACTATGCCGAAACGGCATGCGGTCATTGGAGGGCTGCTTCTTCTGTTAGGCAGCGCCCCGCTGGTCGGTCAGTCTGCGGGAACATTCGAGCTCGGCGGGTTCGGGCGGTACACCTGGTTCGACAAGCATCTGCACTTCACGAACAAGGTCGGTGCCGGCGGTCGGCTGGGCGTCTTCATTGTGCGGAACCTCGCCATCGAGGCGGACGGGAGCTACACCCAGACTCACAGCCAGGGCAACACCTCCCTCCGCGCCGAGCCGTTCCACGCGCGACTCGTCTACAACCTTCCGTTGGGAGACCAGGCCGCATTCCTGCTCGGCGCCGGCTACACCGATCAGCTCTTCCGCCAGGGGTATCGCGAGACGCGGAGCGGGGCCGGTGGGCTCGCCGGTCTGCGGATTGGGCGTGGCTTGGTTTCGCTTCGGCTCGAGGGGACGGGCGATTACATCCCGACGGCGGAGAGCTCGACCCTCCCGGCGCAGTTGGCAGGCATCCAGCAGGTCAAGTCCAACTGGCATTGGGGAGTCCAGGCCGGCCTGTCGCTGCTCATCGGGAACCGGCGTAATGGCGATCAGGACCACGACGGGGTGCCTGACAACCTCGACAAGTGTCCCAACACGCCCGCCGGGGAGCGGGTGGATGCCAACGGCTGCCCGTTGCCGAAGGACAGCGACGGGGATGGAGTGCCGGACAACCTCGACAAGTGCCCCAATACCCCGGCGGGCGTGGCGGTGGATGCCAACGGCTGTCCCAAGGACAGTGACGGCGACGGCGTGCCGGATTACCAGGACAAGTGCCCGAACACTCCGTCGGGGGTGGCGGTCGATGCGAATGGCTGCCCCAAGGACAGCGATGCCGACGGCGTGCCGGACTACCAGGACAAGTGCCCCGACACGCCGGCTGGCGTGGCGGTCGATGTGAACGGCTGCCCCAAGGACAGCGACAACGACGGCGTGCCGGACTACAAGGACAAGTGCCCGAACACTCCGGCCGGCGCCGCAGTGGACGTCAACGGGTGCCCCAAGGACAGCGATGGCGACGGGGTGCCGGACTATCTCGACAAGTGCCCCAACACCCCGCCTGGCGCCAAGGTCGATGCAGTGGGCTGTCCGGCACTGTTCGCGGAGCCTGGCAAGGCACTGGTTCTCCAGGGCGTCAACTTCGAGACCGGGAAAGCGACCCTCCTGTCGGAGTCCCAGGTCGTTCTCGACAAGGTGGCCCAGTCGCTTATCGACAACCCCGGTGTCAACGTCGAGGTGGGTGGCTATACGGACAGTCGCGGGTCGCGAGCCGCCAACCTGCGGCTGTCACAGGCGCGAGCCTTTACGGTGCGGGGCTATCTGATCAGCAAGGGCGTGGCGGCGTCGCGGGTCACGGCCAGGGGATATGGGCCGGAGAATCCCGTGGCGAGCAACAAGACCGCGGCGGGTCGCGCGGCGAACCGTCGGGTCGAATTGACCAGGACCAACTAGCCTGACGCCGTTTCGATCAACCGTTCAAGGAAGGGCCAGGGACCCCCTGGCCCTTCTGCTTTGCTGATGTGTTGTCGCCCTGCACCCCGCGCGGGTCTGCGATTATCCTTCGGCCCCAATGGAATTCGGGTCCGACTTGCCCTTCACTCCGCGCCTCCGCCGTGCAGCTCCGGGGGCCTCCACTCGCACGCCGCACCGAGCGGCATGAACGCGCTCGAGCTCCGTACCCGGCTTGGCGAGTGGGTCCGCAGCCTGCTTCTCGCCCTGGGTGCCTGGCTGCTGCTGCGCACCTTCGTGATCGCCGCCTTCCACGTCACCTCCGGCAGCATGGAGGACACGATTCTGACGGGCGACGTGCTCTTCGTCGCCCGGCCGCTGTACGGCGCCGAGGTGCCGTTCACGCATCACCACCTGCCGGCCCTGCGCGAGCCGCGCCACGGGGACATCGTGGTGTTCGAGTCGGTCGAGACGCCTGGGCTCGACGTCGTCAAGCGAGTGATCGGCCTGCCCGGGGACACGCTGGCCATGCGGGCCGGCACGGTCTTTCGCGACGGCGGGGCGCTGGTGGAGCCCTACGCCAAGCGGACCGACCCCGCTGGGCAGGATCCGCCCGAGTACCGCGCACTCATGCGGCGCTGGCAGGAGCCCCGGCTCATCGGCTCTCACGACGGGCCCTACAATCCGGATCGCAACAACTGGGGGCCGATCGTGGTGCCGCCCGACTCGCTGTTCGTCATGGGCGACAACCGCGATTCCTCGTGGGACGGACGCTTCTGGGGCCTTCTGCCCAGGGAGAACCTCCGAGGGTCACCATTGTTCGTGTACTACAGCTACGACCCGTCGAGTTGGAAGGTGCTCCCCCTCATAACCGCCGCGCGGTGGCGCCGGATCTTCACCGTGCCGCGGTAGCCAGCGAGGTCAGATGGGGCAAACGGGTGACGCGGGGCCCATGACAGAGCCGACTCAGGGCCCGCAGTCGGCGCGCGAGGCCGTCCGGGAATGGACCAAGTCCATTCTGGTCGCGGTCGTTGTCTGGCTGGTCCTGCGGACCTTCCTGGTGGAAGCCTTCCGGATCCCATCGGGTAGCATGGAGAACACGCTCCTCATCGGGGACTTTCTCTTCGTCAACAAGGCGATCTATGGCGCCGAAATCCCCTACACGGGACTGCACCTGCCCGTGTTTCGAGAGCCGGTGCGGGACGACATCCTCGTTTTCGATTCGGTCGAGGAAGAGGGGCTCAAGGTCGTCAAGCGGCTGATCGGCATGCCGGGCGACACCCTTGCGATGAAAGGCGGCGTCCTCTACCGGGATGGCCGCCGGTTGGATGAGCCGTATGTGCGGCATGACAATCCCGGCAAATCGGAGTCGCCGGAGTACCGGCAGAAGATGCACGACTGGCAGGTGAAGCACCTCGTGGGAGACACGACCGGGTACACCCCGGACCTCCAGGACTGGGGGCCGATCGTAGTGCCACCGGACTCGTTCTTCATGATGGGGGACAACCGGGACCTCTCCTACGACGGGCGCTACTGGGGGTTCTTGCCGAGGGGCAATGTGCGCGGCACTCCGCTCATCATCTACTACAGCTACGACCCCAACAGCTGGAAGATGCTTCCCGCCCTCACCGCCATCCGCTGGAACCGGATCTTCACGCGGCCCCGCTGAGGCTGATCCACCCTCCCCAGACCGGATAGAACAGCGCGGACAGGCCCGCGAGCAGCGCGGCTCCGCTCGCCACCACGAACGCGGCGTCGGCGCCGGCGTGAGCGGCCACGGTGCCGGCCATCACGGGGCCCACGATCCGCGCGACCGCTCCCGTGCTCTGCAGCAGCCCCAGCGCTCTTCCCTGCTCATCCGCCGGTGCCACGCGGCTCACGAAGGCGGCGGCGCTCGGACTGATGAATCCCCACCCCGCCGAGAGAACGAGCAGCGCGACATACAGCATTGCGAGCCCGCGGTGCGGTCCGGCCTCGAACGCTACCGGGAGCAGACCCAGGCCGAGGGCGAGGAGCAGCGGCCCGGTGACGAGGAGGGCGCGCTCGCCGACCCTCGGAACCAGGCGTCCCACCAGGCCTCCCTGGATCACGGCACTAACCACGCCCATCAGCACGAAGAAGAACGCAGAATGGTGCCGGTCGAGCCCGAGCGCGCGCTCGACCTGCAGCGGGAAGACTACGTACAGCACCGTGAAGGCGCCGGTGGAGCAGGCGACGGCGGCAAACGCCATCAGAAAGCGTGACCAGTGCACGCGAACGCGCTCGACCGTCTGCGCGACGTGCGCGCGGGTCTCCGGCAGCCACCGAAGCGCGAGCAGAAGATTGAGGCCGCTCAGAGCCGCCGCGAGGAACCCGGGCGCCCCGTTTCCGAAACGGCTGGCAATCCCCCCCAGCGCGGGGCCGACCACGAAGCCGAGTCCGAAGGCGGCACCGATCAGGCCCATGGCGCGGGCCCGCCGCTCAGGCGGGGTCACATCGGCGAGGTAGGCCTGGGCCACGTTGACATTTGCTCCCATGCCTCCAGCCAGCACCCGGGAGAGCAGGAGCACCCAGAAGCTCGTCGCGAGCCCGAACAGGAGGTAGGAGAGCGAGCTCCCGAGCAGTCCGACGAGCAGGACCGGGCGACGACCCACCCGATCCGAGAGCCGGCCCCACCAGTGAGCCAGGAGGAACTGCATGAACGAGAAGCTCGCCACCAGGAGCCCGATTGCGGCATCTCCGGCGTGAAACGCGGCCGCGTAGCTCGGAAGGAGCGGCAGGACGATCCCGAACCCGATGAGATCGACAAAGACGGTGATGAAGATGAGCAGGGATGCCGCGATCATCCCGACAA
Organism: Gemmatimonadales bacterium; assembly: GCA_035501775.1. Taxonomy (GTDB): domain Bacteria; phylum Gemmatimonadota; class Gemmatimonadetes; order Gemmatimonadales; family GWC2-71-9; genus JADJOM01. Next base: position 10,628 of record DATJVM010000042.1, read on the forward strand.
TCTATCGCCGGCGGGGCTCTTCCGGAGTGCTGACGGAAGCGCGGACGAGGTAGGACGCGACCCGTCCACACCCGCGGCAGGTGAGCGTGACGCGGCCAGCGGGCTCTTCGTTACGTTTGGGGTTGCGTTCGATCGTCGAGGCGTTGCAACTGGGGCACACCAGCGGTTTATGGTCGCGGTCGGCCGCGATCAGAACGAGGGCCTCTGCAGCGCGATACTCCTTGATCCCGCGACGTCCCACGGACCACCCTTTCGGCGGGCGCCGTCGGCTCGGGACCGCCCACCCGCCGTCCGCAAATCTACAGATCGCTCGGAGGGGGCGCAAACCATGATTGTCAGGATTCTGGGGGTGGCGGCGTGTCTGCTGACTAGCCCGGCGGCACTCGGGGCCCAGCAAACCCACGAGATCCGGCTGGTGCAAGGCGGCAGGCAGGGCTACTCCTTCGAGCCGTCCCGCGTGAACGTCAGGCCCGGAGATGTCGTGCAGTTCGTCGTGACCAGCGGCGGACCCTACGTTGTCGGGTTCGAGCCGGAGGGGCTGTCGGATCGTGACCGACTGCTGCTCGACCAGGCCCTGCCGGAGCACACGGGCCCCCTGCGTGGACCGGTGTTGAGGGGTGCAGGTGCCCGGTTCCGCATCATCGTGCCAGATCTGCCCAAGGGCCAATACCGGTTTCTGAGTGTGACCCACATCTCGTATCGAATGGCCGGGGTGCTGATCCTTCGATGACGGGTGGTTGGCTCCCCTCGGTCGCCTCGGACACCCCACTTCGATCCGGGCCCCTTCCCAATCCGCTGGCGGCCCGTACATTGAGCCTTCGACCCCCGTACCCTCAGGGACTGTATGCGGACGAGATTTTCGGCGCCGGCACTGGTGCTCGCGGGAGCGCTGCTGGGTGCCTGCGCTGGAAACCCGGCGCCTCAGAGTCCGGCGCCCGCCAATCTGCCTGCGCTGGAGGCGGATCAGCAGCAGCACCCACGGGACACTGGGGTGCTGACCCGGCTGGGCATCGCCTACTACGACGCCAAGCAGTATCCGCGCGCGCGTGATGTCCTCAACAGCGCCCTCGCCATCGATGGACAGAACTACACGGCCAACGTCTATCTCGGCCTCACCTACGAAAAGCTGGCCAAGTACGACTCGGCCCGGGTGAGTTACACCGCGGCGTCCGCCCAGGCGAGGAGTGCCCGGCAGCGCAGTGAGATCGAGGATCGACTGACGCTGCTGACCAGGCTCGAGCTGCATCAGGCGGCACAGGACGCTATCGCGCAGGAAGCGACCCTCTCTCGCGCCCCTCCGACCCCCAACGCCATCGCGGTCTTTCCCTTTCGCTACGTCGGCTCCAATAGCGATCTCCAGCCGCTGAGCCGCGGGCTGACTGAAGTGATGGTCACCGACCTGGGCAAGCTGCCGAGGCTCACCCTGCTCGAACGCGAACGAGTTCAGGCCCTGGTCGACGAGATGGCACTGACCGATTCGGGTCGGGTGGACCCGGGAACCGGCGCGCGTTCGGGGCGCCTGCTGCGCGCGGCTCGGGTCGTCCAGGGCTCGCTGCAGGATGTCCCCGGCAAGACGGACCTGAAGCTCGACGCGACCGTAGTGGACGCCACGAACGCCTCGGTGGTGGCGAGCGGGTCCGGCACCGATCAGCTGCAGCAGATTCTCGATGTAGAGAAACAGGTGCTGTTCCACCTGCTGGATCAGATGGGGATTGCCATCACTCCCGCGGAACGCCGGGCACTGAGCGAGCGCCCGACCGCGGATCTGCAGGCGTTCCTGGCGTACAGCCGCGGGCTCGAGGACGAAGACCGGGGGGACTACGCAGCGGCGGCGGCTGACTACTCGGCCGCGGTTGCCCGCGATCCCAATTTCCGGGCGGCCAAGGAACGTCAGGCCACCGCCCAGCAGGCGGCGCAGGCCCAGTCCGTGAGCCCGATGGTGCTGGCCGGGATTTCCGGCGGCGCGTCCCTTGGCGGACCCGCTGGAGGCCCGCCCACTACCGCGGCCGGGCCGGGGCGGCTGGGCGTACTGCAGAGCGGCGTGCTCTACACAGTTCCCAGCTTCGGCGGCACCCTCGCGGCATCGACGGGAGGCGGGGACGGCCCCGTCTCCCGGCAGCCGGCCACTCGGCCCCAGCTTCCGGAGGCGCTCGGGAGCGACAACGCCGGTCAGCCAGCCGGGCTGATCGGGACGATCATCATCATCATCACGCGACCCTGATGCGGACCCCCCCGATCGTCGCGCTCGTACTCCTCGCCGCCGTCCCCGCCACTCGGCTCGGGGCCCAGCAGAACCTGGTTTCCCAGGCCATCGCGGTCGGCGGCGTCGAAGCCCGCCAGTATTCCTTCGGCTCCGGGTTCGGGGTGAATTTCCTGCGCCAGGTTGCGTTCCCGGTCGGCGTCTCGGTTCCGGTCGGCCAGAGATTCTCGTTCGACATCGGGAGCAACTACGCCGTCACGACGGTCGGAGTACCCGCGTCTTCGGGCGGGAACCAGACGTTCTCCGGCTTCACCGACACCCAGCTTCGGGGCTCCTATACCTTCGGCAACGATGCGCTGGTGGCCAGCGTCATGGTGAACCTCCCCACCGGCCAGGAGACGACCTCGCTGAGCAACTTCAGCATCACTTCCAGCGCATCTTCGAACTTCCTGCTCTTTCCGGTCAACACGTACGGAGCGGGCTTCTCGGTGACGCCCGGGGTGGCCGCCGCGGCCACTGCGGGGGACTGGAACCTGGGCTTGGCGGCGAGCGTCCGGGTGAGCGCGACCTACTCGCCCTTCAGCGACAACGCGGCCATTCGGTATCAGCCCGGAGTCGAAACCCGGATCCGGGGAGCCGTCGACCGCCTCATCGGCTCCAGCCGATTCCAGCTCGGCCTGACGTTCAGCACCTTCAGCAATGACCAGTTGAGCGGCGGCGCGCTCACCAGCGGCGCCTACGATCCAGGCAGCCGGTTCCTCGTGGATGTGGGCCTGCTGAGTCCTGCGGGGAGCGGGACAGTTGGGTTCTATCTCTGGGACTACTATCGCAGTACGTCGGCGAGCGCCGACACCACCGCTGGGTCGGCGGGCGTGCGGGAGAATATCCTGACCGCCGGCGTGAACGGCTCCTTCCCGCTTTCCCGGACCGTTTCACTCGAGCCTATCGCCGAGGCGCGGATATGGTCTCCCAAGTTCGGCGCCGGCAGCCTGTTCGGGGCCGGCACCGGGGTCCGGTTCAACATCGACCCCCACTTTGCGTTCATCCCCGCTGGGCGCTTCGACATCGGGCGGATACGCCCCCCTTCGGCTCCCACCAGCAGCTCGGTTACAGGCTGGGCGCTGAGCGGCCTCCTCCGGTACGCGTTCTAAGGCCATAGGCGAGCGGTAGTAGCTGCTACTACTGGCGAACCTGCGGCTCGTGTGACACGCCTCCGCCTGAGTTTCCCCCCCAATTCTTGACTGCTCCCGGCCGCCAATGGTACGTTGCCGCCCATTGAGTCGGCGAGAGTCGTCGACTCGGACCAGGTGGACTGCACTCGGAGGGTGTGTTGGCTTCGGAACTTGGCGCCTCCCAGATCTCGACGCTGCTGGAAGCGCTGCCGGGCATTGCCAACGTGCTCCGGAGTCCTGTCGCTGATGCGCTGCTCAACATCATCCGGGCGGCGGCCCGGGTTGGCGAGTTCCAGCTCGCGGACGCGGACGAGTTGATTCGCTATGCGACGCGCCGCGGACTGGTTGGCAACGACGAAGGGGAGCGGGTTCTCGCCGAGGTACGCGAGGCTGCCCAGCGGCGCGCGGAAAAGGTAGCGGAAAAGGAACGGGTGGTTCGGTCGAAGGGCAAACCGAAACCTCGCCCCAAGGCGAGCAAGAAAGCGGTCCGCAAGCGGAAATGACGGGCGCCTCAGCGGCGCCCGTTCTTACGTCCGGAATCCCTCCATCAGCTTCTTGAGCCGCATGCTCGCGTCGAGCAGCCCGGTGGCGGAGGCGGCCATGTCTTCGGTGGAGGCGCTTTGTTCCTCTGCCGCCGCGGATACTTCCTCGCTGGCTGCGGCATGCTCTGAAGCCGCCCGGGAGACCAGCGCGGTTCGCTCCGCCAGTTCCGCGACGGTGTCCCGGGTCTTGCCCGCCTCTTGCGCGACTCCCCCAGCCGCGGTCTGAACCTCGCCGATTGCCGAACCGATGGCATCGAGCCCGTGAACGACCGCCTGGGCCACGGTCTCGATCCCCGTCACCTTGGTGGTTCCGTGCTGCATCGTTTCCGCGATCTCCCGGATCTGCACCCGGAGGAATTCGACCGTCTTTGTCACCTCGCCGGCGGCGCGGGCACTGGAGTCGGCGAGCAGCCGCACTTCGTCCGCGACGACCCCAAAGCCTCTCCCGTGCTCACCCGCCCGGGCCGCTTCGATGGCGGCATTGAGGGCCAGAAGGTTGGTCTGGGTGGAGATGCGCTTCATGAGATCGATGAACTCGGTAATCGACTCCGATTGACGTACCAGGGCGCCGACCTGCTCCGACGAGGTGCGCACCACGCCGCGGACATCGAGCAGGGTGGTTCGTGCCGCTTCGATGTCCTGCCGATAGCGGAGGGCCGTGCGGCGGATCTCTTCCGCCTGGCGGACGGCGCGCTGGGCGGCCTCGGTGGTCCGGGCCGACACCTCTCGGAGGCGGATCAGGAGCTGATCGGCCTCGGTGGAGCCTTTCACCTGCTGGTCGGCGCCGGTAGCGATCTTCACCATGGCGGCGGAAATCTCGCCGCTCGAGGCGGCGATCTCCTCGCTCATGGCGGAAAAGTCGCCCGCGCTGGCCGACAGCTGTTCCGACTCGCGGCTGACCGCGGCCACTATCCCGCGCAGCCTGCCCGACATTTCGTCCAGCGCGGTGGCGAGGCGCGCGAGCTCGTCAGGCATCGAGCGGATCTGCACCGGTCGGAGGTCGCCGGATCCGAAGCGCTCGACCGCGGCGCTCAGGCGGCCGGTATGCCGATCCACGACCCGCAAGAGACCCAGCCCGGCGCTCACCCCGACACCCAGGGCCAGCACGGCGCACAGGATGAGCAGCCGCTGGTAGGATACGGCCCGGTCCTGCAAATCCCGTGAGCGGTCCACCGCGCGGCTCGCCTGCTCGACATTGAATCGACGGACGATCGCGATCAGGCTGTCGGCCGCTCCGGCAGACCGGGCCGCGATCAGCTTGGCCTCGTCCTGGCGGCCGAGATCGACGAGGGCGTGGGCGGTGGCATACTCCACCTCGAGCTTGGCCTGGCTCGAGGCGATCAGGTTGAGGAGGTGTCGGTCGTCGTTGTTGAGGGACGGAATGCTGCGCAAGGCCTGCTGGAAGCTGTAGGCCGAATCGCCGCTTTCGAGGAACGCCGCCCGCACGCCCAGGCTCGGAATCAGCAGGTACTCCTGGGCGGCACGAAACTCACCGAGCACGGCGACGACGAGCGACCCGCCGAGTTCTGCTTCGCGTTCGAGCGTCGCGATGTCGCCAGCCATCCGGTGGGTGATCTGTCGCAGGGAAGTGACCCCGAGAGCGGCCATCGCTACCACCAGCAGGACGGAACACGCCACCGCGGCCGCATTCATCCGGCGCAGGCTGCGGAAGTAACTCACAGGCCCTCGACGGCGCGGATGGCGCCGTTGGCGACCTGGCCGATCACGACACGCTGCTCCGGCACATCACCGTGCTCGTCAAAGGCGATGTCGCCGGTCACGCCGTGGAAGGCCGGGCGCTGACGTCCCACCTCGGCCACCGCGTCGCGCAGCTTCCGGCGATCGGTCCCCACCCAGGTCATCTCCCGTTGCAGGAGATGGAGCACGTCAAACGTGGCGGCAGCCGCCTGCGACGGCGGTCCGGCGCGGGGATACGCGGTCTCGTACTCGGCGACGAACCGGTGGTTCTCGGGGCTGTCGAAGTCGGAGAGGTATCCGTTCGATATGTAGGTGCCATTGCCGACGGGTCCCAGCCGCTGCAGGCCTTCGAGCCCGTCCCCGCCCAGGAAGGGCATCGCGATCTTGAGGGTTCGCGCCTGCTCCAGGATCGCCGCGGCCTCGTCCTGGTTTCCGGCGAGGAAGATGAAGTCGCTGCGATCGCGACGGGCGGCCCGCTCCAGATACGCCGCGACCTCGGGATGCGGGGCGAGATAGGGCGCTTCGGCATCGATCTGACCGCCCAGCCGGCTGAACTCCTCGTCGAACATATGGCGCAAGCCGCGCCCGTAGTCCGTGTTCAGATACAGGATCGTGCCTTTGTGGAGACCCAGGCGGTCGACGGCGAAGCGGGCCAGTGCCCGCGCCTGCCGCACATCGCTGGGACAGACCCGGAAGGTCCACTTGCCGGCCTGGGAAAGTTGCGGCGCCGTGGACGACGGGGAGATCTGCAGTATGCCGGCACCGTTGTACACCGGGGCGGCGGCCAAGGTGGTCCCGGAGTAGACATCACCCACGACGGCCACGACCCCGCGCCCGACCAGGTAGCTGGCGACGCTGACCGCGGAGTCGGGGTCGCCGAAATCGTCTCTGGCAACGAGCTGAACGGGCCGGCCTCGAATCCCTCCGGCGCCGTTGATCTGCTGCACCGCAAGCCGCGCGGCGCGAAGCATCGGAGCGCCCACCGAATCGGTGAACGGCCCCGCCAACCCGATCAAGATCGGGCCGCTGTCGGGACGGCAGGCGAACAGGGCCGCCATGAGGAATGCAAGAGCGCTGACACCGGAGGTCCGCCGGCGCAGAAGGTGCTTCACGCGGGTCTCCCGGGGCGAGGTACGCTGCCGTGACAACGCTAGCCGCGGCGAGGACGGTGGGCAATCCCGCAAGACTATCTTGCGGCATGCCCGATTGGACGATGCGTGCCCCGGATGCCGTGTTTGACCTGCACGGTCAGGGCGTGGCGGAGGCGGCGAGCAACGTGGAGCGCTTCCTCCAGGTGCAGGCGCGAGTGCGCCGGGGTGGCACGGTACGCCTGATCACTGGTCGAGGTAGGTTGGGCGGCGGCGCGCCGATTCGGACTCGCGTACGCACCCTGCTCAAGCGCCTCCAGGCGGAGAGTCGGATCGTTCGGGACTATGTGCTGGAGGAGAGCGAGGGGAGCTATCTCGTGCGCCTCAAGGGCTAGCGGCGCGGGGGCGGGGCGGATGTCGGCGCGTCGCCTGGGCCCGCTCCCGGCCCCAGGCGTCCAGGACGTGGCCATCTACCAGGCTCACCGAAGCGACTTTCGCCCCGTTGTCGATCCGCCAGGTGAGGCGCAGCATCCGTCCGCCTCGCACCCATTGAAGGGACCATTGCGGCCCCATGACCGTCGCGCCCACCGGGCCGAATTGCGTCTCCAGCGTGCGCCGCCACGCGTCCAGCTCGACGCCGCTCAACGGGGAGGAGATGGTCAGCACGCCGGTCGCGCTATCGATCGCCGAGAGCCAGAGTTCGACTGAGCGGCGTGACACGGGGTCGGTCACCTGGCCGCGGCATTCCTGGACTCGACGGTCACGACGCGCCCGATTGCAGCGCAGCTTTGAGCCACCCAACGCTGCCACCTGGCGGTCGATCGACGCTAACGGAGCGCCAGCCTCAAACCCGAGGAAGGCCAGGGCCGGCAGCTGAGCCTCCTGGCCGGCGCCTGGGCGGGCCGCGGCGAGCAGTACAAGGGCCAGGCCCAGCCGGTAATTGGCAGTGCTCATCAGAGGGAAGGATCACCAGAAGGTCCCGGGCGCGGGAGCCCTCGGGCGAAAAGCACAGGCCCCGAGGAGGCGCGGATCCGGCCCGCGCTGGCCTCGGGGCCCGCGAGAAGGGGCACCGCGTTCTTACGCCTTCCGTACGTTCGACGCTTGCAGTCCCTTCGGCCCCTCGACGATGTCGAATTCCACCTGGTCCCCCTCCGCCAGCGAGCGGAACCCCTCCATCACGATGGCGGTGTGGTGGACGAAGACATCCTTCCCACCTTCCTGCGCGATGAAGCCGAACCCCTTCGCGTCGTTGAACCACTTCACGGTGCCCTTCGCCATTGCTTCGACCTCGGATGTGGGAGCTCACCGGCTCCGGTATTGCCCCCGAATCGGAATGACCGGGGTAGAACACGCTCCCCAGTCCCAGTGGGACGGGCGATGACTGCGGATCTGGGAGGGGGGGACGGTGCGGATTGCATCGCCCACGGCGGTTAAGGTTCAGCCCGGTCCGGAAGTTGTCAAGAAGGGGCTGGCGGCGCGTTCTCCCCCGCGCCAGCCCGGGAGCGCCGGAACGGGCGCGCGGTCGAGCTATTACATTCCCCTTATGTCTGCTCCCCAAACCGTGAGCGTGCGCACCTTCACCGACAAGGCGGAGGCGCTGGCGCACTTCATCCTTCGCGCCGGAGAGGCGCCGCGCCTGCTGGCTTTCGATGATGCCGTCGGGTGCCCGCTGGAGATTGCGCTGGCCGCCCTGGAGTGGACCCGCGCGGTAGGTGTGCTGCCCGACGAAGACCTGCTGCACGCGGCGCGACTCACCAGCGAGACCGCGGCCGCCGTGATCGAGCGCAAGGTGGACGGGCAGCGTCAGTACATCTATCTGGGCCCACGCCTTGACGCGCCGCCCATGGACGTGTTCGAGGGGAAGGTCCTGTTCGACGAGCCCGGGGTGAAGGCCGTGGAGTTCTCTCAACGCGCGCATGCCCTGGCGCATTTCCTCCGCGCCACCAACGGCGCGGGGGCCCTGCTCGCCATCATGGGCCGCCGGGCCCCCGAAATCCGCCACCTGCGCCGGTGGCTGGGGCCCATCCTTGGCGAACTGGACGTACCGCGAACGCTCGTCGGAGGCTGGTTCGCGGCGTCCGCGGGTGGGTGTCTGCTGTCCTCCACCGACGACGAGTTGAACTACCGCTATATCGAGGTAGGAATCGAACCGTGAAGCTCCCGGCTACCACTGTGCTCGCGGGTCTCCTGCTCGCGGGCGGGCGTTCTGTCGCCGCTGCCCAGTCCGCGGACCCTCGACCTCCGAGGGCCGACTCGACCCAGACCCGAATCGGCAACACCATTCTGATTCTGCGGGACGATCTTGCGCTGGTCGATGCGGCGGCAGCGAGAATGCCGCGTGACCGGCAAACCTCGAGCGACGCGGTCCTGCAGGCCCGTGCCCGCACCATGGCCTCGAACTGCTTGGCGGCGTCGCGAAGCGCCGCGACGGCTCGCGCGGTTGTCGAGCAGACGGCCCGGCCGAACCCCGATCCCAAGCGTACCCGGCTGCGAGTGCTGGAACGGCTGGCCGCGCTGAAGGAAGATCTCGATCGCTGCGCCAGAGACTTCGACGGGCTGACCACGAGCGACAAGGCGGAGGAGCTCCGGGACTACGGGATCGGGCGGGCAGCCCGTGTACAGGAGGCAATACGCAGCTACGAGGCGGCGGTCCGCCCCTACTTCGTGGCGGCTCTGGGCCGGGTCTACTCCGGTGATGCGCGGGTGGAGCGTGAAGCCGCTCAATAGGCGGGTTGTGGACGGATGTGGATTCACAAATCCACATCCTGTGGAGAGCCGGTCGAATCCCAACAACAGCACCGCTTAGCTTTCCACACCGAAGTACCACGAAGTTACGTAACCCGAATAAAGACAGGCACTTGCGCACGCCTACGCGCGCCCTATCTTTGGCGAAGCGTCAGGCGGAAGCGCAGTGGGACCCCCGGTTCCACAAGCGACCACTGGCGGGTCTGGGCGGTAATTCAGGGGAGGCCACCCAAGTCGGCAAGGGCTCAGGTGGTCCGAGATCCTGGTGATCACGCCGGCTCAGACAGGCAGGGCCAGTCGCGTGCCCTGCCCGTCCCGATGTAGCGCCTCGGGATGCCGTGTGAGGGATCGGTCCGCGACTCGATCCGACTCGCAGCGCTCGCACTGTCCGCTCAGTCAGGATGGCCATCCGGGCTGGGCAACAAGGTGAGAAGCGGCCGCCGGGCCCCCGAGCCCGGCGGCCGTTTCGCTTTGTCCGGCCGTCGCGGTGAAGTCGCCCGGAGAGGCATGCGTTCCCTCGGCGCCCCAGTCGCTGGCTTGGCGCCAGAGTCGGCGCTTCTCGAGCTGCCAGAGCGGGCGCGCGGTTATTGGCGAGCCTGGAACGAAGTTCTCCGGATCCTGCAGGGCTTGGTCCAAGCTCGCGGCTTTCGCACTGGCATTGTCGGCGTAGTGGAGGATCTCGGCTTCGAGCGTCATCGGGGCCACCGGTGCGCCGAACTCGAGTCGGCCATGGTGTGAGAGCACCAGGTGCAGCAGCGCGAGCAGTTCCGTCTCCGTGCATGGCATCGGCTCAAGCGCTCGCGCCCTCCGGTCGAGCAGGAGGGCTCCGCATGCCACGTGACCGAGTACGAACCCGGGCACGGTGACGTCGAACGCCGCGTCCCAACGATAGCACTCCACCTTGCCGATATCGTGAAGCAGCACACCCGCCAGCAGGAGAGCCAGGTCGGCGGCGGAATGGAGCCGGGCGATGGCCAGGGCGATATGGCCAACTTCGCAGGTGTGCTTGAGCAGTCCGCCCAAGGCCGCGTGGTGACCGTGCGGGCTCGCCGGGCATTGCTCAAAGCGAGCGCGGAAATCGGGATCATCGAAGAAGAGCCCGAGGGTCCGGACGAGGCGCGGCCCCCGAATGTCGCTCCGCCACCGATCCAACACCTTCCAGTACCGGTCGACGTCCCCGACGCTGGGCATCAAGGCCCGCCAGTCCACCTGATCCCTGGAGAGGACACGGATCGAGGCCACAACGAGTTGGCGGCGGTCGCGATAGCTGCCGACGGTTCCTGTTACCTGGACCACATCCCCTCGGGAAATGCCCGCCACCTTTGTCGCGTCGGATGGCCAGAAAGGGGCGCTCTCAAGGCGGCCGGTACGGTCACCGAACGTGAGGATGGTGTGCGGGGTATCACCGCCTCGGACCTCCACATCGGTAACGATGAATGGGCCCTGAACCCTGGCCCCGATCGAGAGGTCCCGCAGGGGGCAGTGGGTCACGGGCCGATCTCCAGTGTCCCGGCATCCGAGGATCCGCTCCGTGTCGGCCTGACACGGCCCCGCGTCTCCAAGGTGACGGGCGAGCAGGAGTCAGGTTGGCGCTGCGAGGCGCCCGGCCGAATGGCGGCCCTGCCTCCAACGCGGGACGCAGACCCGGAGTAATAGAAAAGATGAAACCTTCTCATATCCTCGTTCTCGACACGGACCCCTCCCGCCGGGAGGCTCTGGTCAACGCGCTCAAGGTTTCGGGTAACCTTCCAGTTGTGGTTGGCGATCCTGCGGAGGCTGCCCGAGCGCTGGCGGTCCCCGGCCTCGACTTGGCTGTCGTCGCCTTGGCGGCTCCTGGTCTCGACCAGACCCTGTTTCGCGAGGCACTGGCTCCCAGCCAACCGGTCGAGCCTGAACCGCTGGATGACGTCGAGCGCCGGCACATCGCCCGGACGCTTGCCTATACTCGTGGCAACAAGCGACGTGCGGCTCACCTGCTGGGGATCGCACGTTCCACTCTTCTCGCCAAGGTTCGAAAGTTCGGCCTGAACGGCGAAGCCGACGGCGACTGAGAGATCCAGGGTCGTCGCAGCCGGCGCTCGCCGTGGGCCGTGCTGCCCCGTTCCCTGGGGCAGTCATGTTCCAACGGTCACGCGCCGGTTCGACTCGGGCGAACAACTCTTGGCACGCCAGCCTGGATCGCGTGGCCTAGTTGACGCGGATTCGCCCGTAGCGCGAAACGACGACCTGCCTTCTTGCAACGCCGCGAGACAGCTCATAGGTGGCATTCGCGGCACCCAGGGTAGCACCGCTCGGGGCGAAGCGGACCAGCTTGGGCATCCCGGTCACACTCACGCCATCCTGCAGCGGACCTGGGGCCCGCCAGCGCTCGACCGTGTCCGCCTCCGATTCCGGCACGCGGAGCACGAGCGAATCGGCTGTTAGCGCCAGCAGTGAGGCTCGCTGTTCCGAGGCGGCAATGAGCCTGGCTCTCGCGTGAGCGGCCACGAGCAGGTCGACAGCACGGTTGACAGCGATCCGGTCTCGAAGTGCGCCCCAACCCGGGTAGGCGATAAGCAGCAGGATGGCCGCCATGGCCATGGCGAGCAGAAGCTCGATCAGTGAGAACCCCCGGGACATGCCCCGACGATAGCCACGCGGAGGGCCGACCCCGGACCGGGATGGCGCAGTCCGGTACGAACCAACGCCCAGCCGACCCGGTCTTGCCCTCGCCCGTCCCGCGGGACATACTAGCGCCGTCCACCTCCTTCTGGATCGCGTTCCCGTGACCGTAGCCGTATCTGCTCCTCCCGTCACCGCGGATGCCTTGGCCACGCTCAGGCAGTACGCGGCGCTGGCACCTTGGAGCCTGCGTGATCTCTCGGCCCTTGCGGGGGCCATCCTGGAGTCCTCTTCCGTCTATCCGGTGAACGCGGCGGCGAGCGCCCGCCCAAGTGAGCGGACGATCCGGTTTTACGTGACCCGGAAGCTGGTGAGCCCGCCGGAGGGTCGCGGCACCGCCGCGACCTACGGGTACCGGCACCTGCTGCAGGTGCTGGCGATCAAACTGCAGCAGATGGAGGGTGCCACGCTCGATACCTTGGTGACGGAGCTGGGCGGCCTGCCCGGTGATGTCGTGGAGCGCCGCGTGGCCGCGTCGCTTGGCAGTCGGTTGCCTCCGCCCGATCAGCTGCCGCTCACCGTTCCGGAGGGAGCCCCGCGGGGGAAGGTCGGGCGGGCCTTGGTCGCTTGGGCAAGCCACGACGGGCCGCTCTCGCCCCGCCGGGGGCGCGGTCAGTTGTTGCGCCGGGTCACGCTCGGGCCGGGGGCGGAACTGCTGCTCGACGACCGTAACCCGCTCTTCGACACCATGGACGACGAACGAATCGCAGAGCTCTTCCGCCGCGCACTGGAACCCCAGGGCGACCGGGCATAGCCCGCCGCCTCACGCCGTCTTAAGATTCACCATCCCCCTGCCAGAGGATGATTCATGGGCATTGTGCTGCTCGCCGTCATCGGCCTCATCCTGCTGTGGATGGTAATGGCCTACAACCGGTTGATTTCCCTCAAGAATCAGGTCGCGAACGGGTGGAAGCAGATCGACGTGCAGCTGAAGCGGCGTCATGATCTCATTCCGAACCTGGTAAACGCGGTGAAAGGGGCGATGGACTTCGAGAAGTCGACCCTGGAGGCGGTGATCTCGGCGCGCAACAAGGCGGTGAGTGCGTCGGGAGGAGGCGTGGCCCAAGTGGCCAAGGCGGAGGGAGAGTTGACCCAGGCGCTGGGGCGCCTGTTCGCGCTGTCGGAGAACTACCCGACGCTCAAGGCGACGGCGAACATCCAGCAGCTTCAGGAGGAACTGACGGGTACCGAGAACAAGGTGGGGTTTGCCAGGCAGCTGTACAACGACGTGGCGACATCCTACAACACGGCCCAGCAGCAGTTTCCGACAAACCTCATGGCGGGCCTCGCCAAGGCATCACCCGCGGAGCTGTGGCAGATCGAGGACACCGGCGATCGCGCCGTGCCGAACGTGGACCTCAAGATGGGCTGAGCGGGCGAGCCACCGCGGCTGCCGCAGGCCATGCCCGAATTCGGCAATCTCTTCGAGCAGCAGGAATCCAACCGGCGACGCTCGGTCTGGCTGATCGTCGGCTTTGTGCTGTTCTTCGCCTGGGTGGGTTTCGGCGGAGACATCGCGTGGTACCTCATGACCAGCCGGCCTGGGACCCCGGGACCGGCGGCGGGCGCGGGCCCCTCGCCGCACACGATCCCGCTGCTGGGGATCTTCGCCACCCTCGTGGCTGGCGGCATCTGCTGGTACTCCTGGCGGAGCGGGGCCGACCGGGTGCTCTGGGCCACCGGAGCGAAGGAAGTCTTCGAGCCCACCAACGAGCAGGAACAGCGCCTCATCAATGTCGTCGAGGAGATGGCGATCGCCGCCGGCCTTCCCCGTCCCCGCATCTTCGTCATTCCCGATCCCGACCCGAACGCCTTCGCCACCGGGATCACGCCCGACAAGGCGTGTATCGCGGTGACTGATGGCCTGCTTCGAACGCTCAATCGAGACGAGCTGCAGGCGGTGGTGGCCCATGAGATGGCCCACGTGCAGAACTTCGACACCCGGCTGATGACCTTGCTGGCCGCGATGATCGGAGCTATCGCCCTGATGTCTGACGGCATGGGGCGCATCGTACGCTACGGGAACGTGACGGGTCGGGGAGGAGGCGAGGGGCGCGGGAAGAATGGGAACCCGCTTGCCATCGTGGTCCTGATCCTGTGGCTTCTCACCCTGCTGATCGCGCCAGTCGTTTCGCGCCTGCTGGCGATGGCCGTCAGCCGAAAGCGGGAGTATCTGGCGGATGCCACGGGGGCGACGCTCACGCGCAACCCGCTGGCGCTTGCCTCCGCGCTCGAGAAGCTGGATCAGGCGGCGGAACCCACTCGGAGCATTACCCAGGGTGCCGCGCACCTCTGCATCGTCGACCCGAGTCCGAGCCAGCTTTCGGATCACGAGGGGCTATTCGGCGACATCTTCGCCAGCCATCCTCCGATCCGCCTCCGAATCGCGCGGCTCCGTGGGATGGGGTACCAGTTCGCGAAGCAGGCCGGAGCGCTCCCGGCGCAGGGGTGATCATGGGTGCGCGCCCACCGCGGCTGCGACTCTTGCTGCTCTCCAATTCGACCAAGCCGGGTCAGGCCCCTCTGGCGCACGCCATGGGGGCGATCGACGCGTTTCTCGGACAGATCCGGGAACTCGTGTTCGTGCCCTTTGCCGCGGTGCGGATGAGCGCCGTCGGCTACACCGAATTCATCCAAGCAACGCTCCGACCGCTTGCGATCCGGGTCCGGCCCCTGCCCGAAGGCCGGAACGGTGTTGACGTGCTGCGCATGGCGCCAGCCGTCGCCGTGGGAGGAGGGAACACTTTCCACCTGCTGCACCGGCTGAGCGCGGCCGGCTTGTTGCGTGCGCTCCGGGCCCGGGTCCGTGCCGGAGTGCCGTATCTGGCCTGGAGCGCCGGGTCCAATCTCGCGTGCCCGACCATCCGCACCACCAACGACATGCCGATCGTGGAGCCCGCGTCCTTCGGCGGCCTTGGGCTGGTACCCTTCCAGATCAATCCTCACTACACCGATCAGGCTATCCCCAATCACGGAGGAGAGAGTCGGGACGATCGGATCGCGGAGTTCGTGGCCCTGCATCCCACGGTCCGCGTAATCGGCCTTCGCGAAGGGACATGGCTTCGGCTCGAGGAGGATCGACTCACCCTCCACGGGCCGGCGCCCATGCGTGTATTCGAGGCCGGGCGGCCGCCCAGGGATTGTTCCGCCGACGAGGAGCTGGGATTCCTGCTCAGGTGACCTGCCGGTCCCGGTCGCGGCTACGCCCGCATCGCGGCGAAGAGTTCGCTTGTGAATGTGCCGGGATCGAAGGGGAGGGCGACCACGTAGTCCGCTCCCGCGTTCCGGGCGGCGGCACCGTCTCCGCTCACCAGGGTGACCAGCGTGAAGCGCCGCTCCTCCGGCGGCAGGAAGCCGCCGAGCGGCCCCGCCAGCGGCGTGTCCGTGGCGAGAATGACGACTACCGCGACGCCGGGGCGAGCGGCCCGTGCCGTGAGCCCGGCCGCGTCCTCGCATCGTTCGACCGCGAACCCCGCGTGCTTGAGGAGCGAGCCGACGATGCGCGCCAGGCTCTCGTCCGGAAGCCAGAGGAGGGCGTCGCCGGTATGGACCGGGGTGGGGCGGGTCCGCCGCGAGAGGTCGATCATCTCCACCCCGCCCACGTATTCGGTGGTATGATCGTGCCGGAGGGAGCCGACCCGATGCATGATCTCGTGAACCCGCTGCAGGCTCTGCTTGATGGAGAGGAGCGAGGCCCGGTGCTCGGACGCGAGCGCCGGGTCCGCGAGCAGCAGCTCGGTCTCCGCGAAGGCAGCCTGCAGCGGGTTGTTGATGTTGTGAGACAGCGCCACGTTCAATTGGGCGATAGCGGTCATCCGCTCGGCGTGGACCAGGTCCCGTTCGGCGGCGGCCAGCGCCTCCTGCAGCGCACGATGGCGCCGGGTACGCTCGATGACTTCCGGCAGAAGACTCGGGAGCGACGCGTCCTTGATCAGATAATCGTCGACTCCGGCTCGAAGCGCGCCGGCCGCCAGCGCCTCGTTGCCGTGAGCGGTCACCAGAATGACCGCCGGCTGGCCGGCCATCGCGCGGAAGGCGGGGAGCAAACTCAGCCCTTCACCGTCCGGCAGGTGATGGTCGAGCAGGACCAGGTCGACCTCGGGCGCGATCCGCAGCGCTTCGTTGGCACTCGTGGCGGTAGCCGGAGGCCCGAAACCGGCGTGCTCGACTACCGTGGCGATGAGGCGCAGGTAGGCGGGATCATCATCAACGGCAAGGATCCGGAACGGCATCTCAGGCGGCACGCACCGCCTCGGGGAGCTTCTGGAACCCCTGCCGCGCGAACTTCTCCCATCCGCTCTTGCCGCGCCAGGCATCCCACAGGCCGCGCAGCCGCCAGTACAACGTGAGGAAGCGCCAGAAGAAGTTCTCCAGGACCGCGTACCCCAGCAGGACGAGGACGTCACGCTTGCGGTTGAATGGCAGGAGGCCGCGCTGCAGGCGGTCGGCGAGGCCGTAGCGGAAGCGCCAGGCGCCCACCAGGACGGCGAACACGTTGACCAGCGTTCCCCAGCCCAGGGAGGCGAGGAGGAAGGCCACGGCGTACTGCTTGTTGAGGATCTGCAGTCCGAAGAGCGAGCCTACGATCATGAACACGACGATGAAGACGTACCCCAGCGCCTCCAGGACCGGGCCGTAGTACTCGAACACCCAGAAGGTGGGAAGGGCAAACCAGCCGATGCGACCGAACTTGCGCCGGAACATCATGTCGCGGTGGTAGAAGAGCGATTCGCGGAGACCGCGGTACCAGCGGCCCCGTTGTTTGCGCAGGGACTCGAGTCGCTCCGGCACTTCCGTCCACGCGACCGGATGGGGGAGAAAGGCAATCCGCCTGGGACGGTTCTTGTCCCGGACGAAGCGATGCAGGCGGACGATGATCTCCATGTCCTCGCAGACCGTTCCCGCGGTGCCACCGACGTACTCCCCCACCAGCCGGTGCTGCACGAGCGGCGTGAGGTAGCCACCCGCCCGGATGACCGTCTCCTTCTCGAAGACGGCAAACACGCCGGAGAGAATGAGGATGGCATCGAGCCGGTCGAGGGCCGTGCGTCCGGTCGTGAACGAACGGAGGTATTCCACCATCTGGAACCGGGACCAGGGATGAGACGGCAGGCCCACGCTCACCACCCTGCCGCCCCGGATGGTGCACCCATTGGCGATCGCCACCTGCCCCCCGACGGCGACGATACGAGGATCCTCCTGCACCATCCGCATCAGCTCCTTCAGGGCCCGCTGATCCAGGATGCTGTCGGCGTCGAGGCTCACGAAATACGGCGCCGTCGAGGCATTGATGCCGGCGTTGAGCGCATCCGCCTTTCCGGCGTTGTCCTTGTCGAGGACCACCAGCTGGGAGACGTTGGCTGGGAGCGGGATTGTCGCCAGGTACATGGCCCGGACCCGCGAGGTCCCGATGGCGTCGCGATAGGGCAGGTCGGTCCGACGCAGGCGGAACGCCTGCTTGAGCACGGCGAGGGTCCGGTCACTGGAGCCGTCGTTCACCACGACCACCTCGAACCGCGGATAGTCGCAGTTGATGAGGTTAGTGACGCTGTCGACGATCGTCACTTCTTCGTTGAACGCCGGCACTACCATGGTCAGCGGCTTGGTATAGTCGCTTTCGTCGATCAGGTCGAGATCCTCGATGAAGTGACCGGCCACGCGGCGCCGCACCTGTCGGGCCGACAGGGCGATGAGGAGCAGCAGGTATCCGTTGTACAGGAGGAAGTACCCGAGGAATACCGGCTGCAACACGAGGCCGATCGCCGAGGCGATGGCGGCGAGGTGGTGTCCGATCATGCCGAGTGACGCGCGTCCGGTGGCTCGCGCCAGCTCGCCAGCATGCGACCCACCCGGTCGCGGACCGCCCAGATGGGGTCAGTCCGCATGACGGTGTAGGCGGCCTCGTCGCCCAGCACGGCGAGCGCCAGGGCCGCCGGCAGGCGGCGGGCAGGGTCGCGATCCGAGCGGGCGATGTCGCGCAGGGTATCGACCGGCATGGCGCGGCGCACCGCCGTGGCGGCCGCGGAGCGTGAGATGGCCGCATTCGCGGGCGGCTCGGTCCACTCGCCACGCAGCAGACGCACCACGAAGAGCGCGGCGCGCACCATTTCGTCCGGATCGAGGAACAGCGCCTCGAGCGGCGTGGTGTCCTTCGCGTCCAGGCATGCGAACGCGATGTCCTGGCGCACGCCCGGATCCGGATCGCCCAGCATGGCGGTGAGGCGTTCAAAGCGGTGCGCCGCGCCCCAGGCCGCGACCGCCGCCCGGCGCACCGCGACCGAAGGATCCACGGTCATGGAGGCCAGCGCCACCTCGTCCATCAGGTCGGGCCGAGCCGCCCACAGGTCGGCGACCGCTTCCCGCACCGGCGCGGTCTGGCTGCGGCCAACCATGGTCAACACACGCTTGAGATCGGGATGGTGCATGTAGCGGGCGACCCGCACCAGCAGGATCGCCTCCGGCCCGTGGAGGTCCAGTGCCAGCGCCAGATCGAGGAAGGTCTGGAATGCCGCCTCGGCCTGCTGTGCCACTGCCTGGAGGACCACCGGATCTTCCTCCGATTGCAGCAGGCGTAGCAGGCCGGGGAGTCCCTTCTCGGGCGAGATCCGCTGGAACAAGGCCACGGCGGCATGCCGGACCGACTTGTGCGGATCGGCGAGCGCGCGAGTCGCGGTGAGGTGGAGCTCATCGGCATCGAGCATGCCGCCCACGGCGGTGAGAGCGGCCGCGCGGACTTCGGGGCTCGGGTCGCCTCGCAGGACGGCCAGTAAGGCGCTGCGACTGCGCTCTCCCTGGAATGCGCGGAGGCCGGCCACGAGTCGCACGCGTTGCTCGGGCGACAGCACGCCGCGCATCCCCTCCGCCAGGGTCTGCTCCATCTGATCACGGCTGGTGCTTCCCAGGGCTCGAAGCTCCACATGCCGCGCGTCCCGGAGTCTGAGGCCGAGCAGCCGGAACTCCGCATCCTGTCTCAGGCGCTCGCGGAGGGTGTCCCGCACCTGGGCTTCGTCCGCCATCTCGAGCACCCGGGCCACCAGGCTCTCCTGGTCGAAGGCGCCGATGGCGAGAAGAGCCGCGGCTCGCACCGATATCGGCTCCTGCTGATGGCAGAGAGCCAGCAGCTGGACCTCGCCGCCCGCGGGGCGGAAGAGCCCCGTAGCCAGCGCCGCGCGTTCCCTGACGAGAGGCGATGGATCATCCCGCAGCAGCTGCAGCAGGCGCGGGGCGGCCGCGTCGTAGGAGAGCCGGACCAGGGCATCCACTACCGCCGCGCGGACGCGGTCGTCAGGATCCGCCAGCCCTTCGGCGGACAGCAGCGGCCCTACCGGCTCGTCGGTCTTTCCCAGGACCTCGACCGCGGCGGTTCGCACCTCGGGATCGCGGTCTCGGAACATGGATTCCAGGAGCCGAAGGGGATAGGGCGGGCGGAGCCCGCCGATGGTCCTTACCAGCCGCACCCGACTCGGCGCGTCGCCGCGCTCGAGCAGAATGTCGATGAGCTCGCCGAGGGCGTCCCGGTTGATCCGCGCGAGGGCGCTCGTGATCGCGTCCGCAAAGGTGGCGGTGGCGTCGTGATAGGCGCGGATCAGGGCGGGAACCGCTTCGGGTTCACGCAGCTCCCCCAGAGCCTTGGCCGCAGCCGTGCGCACGTCCTCATGCGGATCGGACAGCAATTCGACCAGCAGCGGCGTGGCCCCATGCCAGCCGGCCTCCGCCACCCCCTCGGCGGCGGCGGTCCGAACCCCGGCATCGGGATCACGCAGGAGCCGGGTGAACTCACGTTCCGCGCCCGTGGCGTGCACGAGACCGAGCGCGCGGGCAGCAGCCGCGCGGACCAGCGGCTCACGGTCGGTGGTCCGAGGCTGAATGACATCAGCGAGGCCATCCCCTCCGAGATCACCGATCAGAGACGTGGCGGCCGCCCGAACCCGCTCGTCGGCGTCGCCCAGAGCGTCGAGGGCGGAAGGCACCGCCTCACGCGCCCCCAGCGCATGCAGGGCCTGGAGGATGGCGGCGCGCACGCCGGAATCGGTTTCCTGCAGTGCACGCTCGATCAGCTCCGGGACGAGGTCCTTCCGGTCGGCGTCCCGAATGGCCAGAACCACCGCGTTGCGCACCCGGGCCGAAGGATGCTGCAGGTGCTCGGCCAGGAGCTCTCGGGCGCCGGCGATACCGAACTTGGTGAGCATGGCGTCGGTTTCCGCCGTCTCCTCACCTCGCTCGATGAGGCCCATGAGTCGCGCCGGGACACCCAGTCGTTCCAGCGCGACGGCGGCCCGGATCCGGATCTCGGGATCGGGGTCGTCCAGGGCGACCGTGAGCGGCTCCTCGGCCATGGGGCCGATCTGTTCGAGCGCTTCGACACTCCGCATCCGGACCCACCAGGCAGGATCTCCCAGGGCACGCACCAGGCGCTCGATGACCTCGCGGTCCGCGAATTGACCGAGCGCGCCGGCGATCCGGGCGCGGACGAACGGCGCGGGGTCGGAGAGCAGATGGTCGAGCAGGTAGGTCACCGCGCGGCGGTCCCCGAGCTTACCCAGCGCCCCGGCTGATTTGGCCCGGACCTCGTCGTCGAGATCCTTGAGAGCCGCGACCAGGGTCGGGAAGGCGCGCTGCGGGTGGAGTTCGCCCAGAATGTTGGCCGCCCAAGCCCGGGCGGGGTGGCGGGACTGCTCCTGCAGGAAGGCGATCATAGGCTGCACGACGGGATCGCCGTGCCGGACCAGGATGTCGGCAACCCGTGGGGCCAGCCAGTTCTCCGCCTGCTTGAGTGCCTCGACCAGGGGCTCGACCGCCCGGGCATCGCCGATACGCGCCAGCGCGCGCAGCGCGATCTCGCGGACGTCGGCGTCCTCGGTGCGGGTCGCCTGGATCGTCTCCAGCAGGGCGGGGACGGCCTTGGCGTTTCCGACTCGCCCCAGCAACTCGGCCGCGAAGGCCCGCTCCCGCCAGCGCTTGGCGGTCCGGAGCTGGTTGACGTACTTGTCAACCAGGCCGAGCCGGTCGTAGGCATCGAGCAGCCAGTCGGGACGCTCGGTGGATCCCCGGGCCTGTTCCTCGAGCAGGGCTTCCAAGGCCTCGAAATCGCGCAGGGTGTGGAGCTGCCGAATCTCCGGCTCGAGGAGCACGCGCTCCCGCTGCGCCAGGCCGGCCACGGTGTCGCGATAGAGACCCTTGCGGCGTGCCAGGCGCCGCTCTACGCGGGTCAGCCAGGCGGCGTAGATGAGCCAGGCGAGAATGGCCAGGCAGCCGACCGCGACGACGGCGGCGGCAAAGATGAGAATGACCTGGAGCAGGGTCACGCGCGCTCCGTCAGGCGTTCCAGCAGGTCGAGGAGGTCCCGGGCATCAACGGGCTTGGCCAGGTAGGCCGCGGCCCCGACTTCTCCCGCCCAGAATTCGTCCGCGGGCTGGTCTTTGGCCGTGACGATGATTACGGGAATGTCCTTGGTCCGGGGATCGGCCTTGAGCCGCCGGCAGGTCTGGAACCCGTTGAGGCGCGGCATCATGACATCCAGCACGATGATGCTGGGTTGTTGCTCCTGCGCTGTCCCGAGGCCGGCCTCGCCATCGGCCGCGGTGAGCACCTTCCAGCCGCTGGCAGCGGCCAGGCGTTCGACCCACCGGCGCTGATCGGGATCGTCATCGATCACGAGGACACATCGGGTCATGTCCTCTCCTCCACATCACAAAACGACAAAAGGCCGCCCGCTGCGGCCTTCCAGGTCCGGGGGGTCGCTGGCCAGGGACGCTCAGGTGCGAGCATCGTCCAGGAAGACCAGTGCCTGGCGGCGGCGGACGGCCGCCTCCAGCGCGCGGTAGACCGCCGGATCGAGCACGCTGCCGGCCAGGTCGCGCATTCGTTCCACCGCCACTTCCGGCGGCATCTTCTCCTGATAGGGACGTGCCGTGGTGAGCGCGTCGTAGATCTCGGCCGCGGCCAGAATCCGGGCGCCCAGGGGGATCTCGTCCGCCTTGAGGTGATCGGGATAGCCCTGGCCGTCCCAGCGCTCGTGGTGGCTCCGCACAAAGGCGATGATGTCCCCCAGGTGCGCCAGCGGTGCCAGGATCTGCGACCCGATGACGACGTGGGCCTTGACCTGCTCGTACTCCTCGGAGGTGAGCGGGCCCTCCTTGGTGAGGATCTCTTCCCGGATCCCGATCTTCCCGATGTCATGCAGCCGGCCGGCCATCCGCACGGCCTCCACGTCCTCGTCCGAGAGGTCGAGTTCCGAGGCGATCATGGCCGCCATGTCAGCCACTCGCGCGCTGTGGCCGCGGATGAAGGGATCCTTCGCCTCGAGGGCGTTCACCAAGGCTTCCAGGGTCGCAATGGAGAGCCGCTCCAGCTTGGCGCGCTCCCGGCGGAGCTCCGCGGTCCGGACGGCCACCTCTTCCTTGAGCCATTGGTTGAGATTGGCCTGCTCGATCTGTCCGTCCCGCCGCCGGATGGCCCGCAGTATGGCGCGCGCCAAGTCGGAGAGGTCGATGGGTTTGGTGAGATAATCCATCGCGCCCCGCTGCATGCAGAGCGCCGCGGTGGTGGCATCATTGACCGCGGTGAGCATCAGAATGGCGATCGAGGGCTCCGCCTCGAGCACCAGCGGGACCAGGTCGATCCCGCTCCGTCCGGGCATCCGGACGTCCAGGAGAATGACCGAGATCTTCTGCCGCTGGAGGACGCGCAACGCCTCGTCCCCTGACGCCGCGGTCACGACGTCATAGCCCTGTTGCGTCAGGAACTTCTTGAGCGCATTCCGGATCGGCTCTTCGTCATCGACAACGAGGATGCTGATCGGGGCATCGGCAAGCGGCACCTTGGCTCCCGGACGAATTGAAGGGCCGTCGAATAGCTAAGCCTATGAAAACGAACAATATAAAAATTGTTGCGGGGATGCCATAGGGACCCGAAATCGGCGGTCCCAGTCAGCTGAAACGGGGCGGGGAAGGGGGATCGATGGTGGCTCAGCCGGCGAATTCGACCTTTACGGCCTCCGGTATCACCCCCGCGTCGTGCCCGCGCCGCAGCAGTTCACGGACGGCCTGGCGGCCACGATCGCCGTAGTCGACGGTCCAGTGGTTCACATACATGTCCACGAAGCGGTCGGTCTTCTCATCACCGATCCCGCGATTGAACCGCTTGGCGTGCTCCAGGGCGGCCTCGCGGTGCTCGAGGGCGTAGAGGATGCTCGCCTTCAGGTCCCGCGCCACCTGTGCGATGACCTTGGGGCCGAGGTCGCGACGGACCACGTTCCCGCCAAGGGGAAGCGGGAGGCCAGTCTCGCTGAACCACCATTCACCCATGTCAGCCCAGAGGTGGAAGCCGTCGTCCCGGTAGGTGAGTTGCCCCTCGTGGATCAGCAATCCCAGGTCCACTTCGCCCTGGCGAACCCGGGCCTCGATCTGGTCGAAGGGGACGACCACGGCCTCGAACTCGGGCTGAAAGAGGCGGAGCGCGAGGTAGGCCGTGGTCAGCGTGCCGGGCACGGCGATGCGGCATCCCCGGGCGGCTCCACGGGGGTCCGCCGGTTTGGGTGCCAGTCCCACCAGGCGCGGTCCGTACCGGTCGCCCATGGAGGAGCCACTGTTGAGGAGCGCGTACGTCCTGGCGAGATAGGCGTAGGCGTGGATCGAGACCGCGGTGACTTCCAACTCGCCGGCCAAGGCCCGTCGATTGAGGGTCTCGATGTCAGAGAGCTGATGCACGTATTGGAGGTCGCCGGTATCGAGCTTTCCCTCCGCTAGCGCGTAGAACATGAACGCGTCGTCGGAGTCGGGCGAGTGGGCGACGGTGATGGTGCGGGTCATGAACTGAACTTGCGCTGGAAGTCGCGCAGCATCTGGCTGTGCGCCTTGTACTCGGGGCGACCGGTGGCCATCTGCTCGTCAAAGTGCTTGAGGAAGGCGCGGCGGCCGCGATCGAACGCCGCGCTGTCCCCCCGGACCCGAGCCGCCTCGGCCCGGAGCAGATCGGCGAAGAGATGGTCCTTGGCCTGCCCCTGGATCGTATCGGCCAGGGCCAGCGCCCCGGCGTAATCGCCCAGCGCGAGGTGCACCTCCCCTGCCCGGAACTGCACTTCAGGATCGTAGCCGTCGAGCATCCCGTACGCGGCGATGCCCATGGGCGCGAACCGGCGGGCAGTGGTGCTGTCCCCGCTTTCCGCCGCGCTCATGATCCGATCACTCAGCCGGAGGAAACGTTCCCGCGGACTCATCTGACTGATGTCCGGCGGGGCTCCCTCTGCAGGCGTCTCCCCGGCGGCGCCCTGGGGACCGGCGGCGCCCGCGTTGGCCATCTCCGGAACAGCGGCCGCGGTGTTCTTGGTCACCACGAACAGCGTGATGCCGCCGAGCGCCAGGAGGACGAGCGACCAGGCGACAATCCAGGGAGTGCGCTCCCCACTCCCGCCCTGGGTGATGGCGCGGCCGCAGCGGTGGCAATAGCGCGCATCCACGGCGAGGGTCGCGCGGCAGGCGGGGCAGACGGCGGTGGCGGTCATGGGGCGAGGAATCTAGGGGAAGATTCGCCGGGACGGTATGCGGCCCCGGGGCTGCACCGCTTGTCCCGCTCGGCGTGGAGCATTAGCGTCCATATAACCCGGAGGAGTAATGGCACAGCCGCAGCAGCCACCGCCGGTTCCCCTTCCGGATGCACCGATGGCCCGCCATCTGGGCGACCTGGCCCGCAGCCAGGTCCGCTGGAGCGTGTATCTGGAGACGCGCTCCATGGGATCCATGGCCCAGGGAAGGCTGCATTTCGTCGAGGGCACGCGGCACAAGAGCACCGGCTGGATCTTCCGGGAATGGACCGAGCGGGACATCAACGAGCGATTCAACGAATTCAGCCCCATCGAACTGTGGAAGATTCTAGAGAGCCTCGCCTGACCCGTCCCCCCCTCCACGAATTCCCGCGTCATCTCGCCGGTGCGACGCCGAGCGACATCCACAAGCTGGCCGCCGAATACCAGGTGGACTTCATCCGGCTGCAGTTCACGGACATCCTCGGGATCAACAAGAACGTCGAGGTACCGAAGAGCCAGTTTGGCAAGGCGCTGGACGGGGAGATCATGTTCGATGGGTCCTCGATCGAAGGGTTTGTGCGGATCGAGGAGAGCGACATGCTGCTGGTTCCCGATCTGGCGACGTTTCGCGTGCTCCCTTTCGACGATGAGGGTGGACGGGTCGGGCGGCTGCTCTGCGACATCTACACCCCCGAGCACCAGCCGTTTGCCGGGTGTCCCCGGCTAACGCTGAAGCGGCAGATCGAACGGGCCCGACGCCTGGGCTACTCGATGATGGCTGGGTGCGAAGTCGAGTTCTTCCTCTTCGAGCGGGACTCGGCGGGCAACCCCTCCACCACGACGCTTGACGCGGGCAGCTACTTCGATCTGACACCGGTGGACCGGGGCGAGGAGCTGCGGCGGCACATCGTCCGGGACCTGGAGTTCATGGGGTTCGAAGTGGAGGCGGCCCACCACGAGGTGGCCCCCGGCCAGCACGAGGTCGATTTCCGGTACGCGGACGCCCTCACCACAGCGGACAATATCGCCACGTTCAAATTCGTGGTGCGGAGCCTGGCCAACCGGAGCGGTCTGATCGCGTCGTTCATGCCGAAGCCCATCATTGGCCAGGCCGGGAGCGGGATGCATACGCACCAGAGCCTGTTCCGACAGAACGCCAACGCATTCTCCGACCCCAAGACGGAGCACCAGCTGAGCGACGTCGCCCTCTCGTACGTCGAGGGCCTCCTGCAGCACGCCCGGGGCTTCTGCGCGATCACCAATCCGCTCATCAACAGCTACAAGCGCCTGGTGCCGGGATACGAAGCGCCGGTCAACGTGGCCTGGAGCATGCGAAACCGCTCGCCCCTGGTCCGCATTCCGGAACGCCGCGGAGACGGCACGCGCTGCGAGCTCCGGATGCCCGATCCATCCGCCAACCCGTACCTGTCACTCACCGTGCAGCTCGCCGCAGGCCTCGACGGAGTGGAGCGGAAACTGGAATGCCGCGAACCCGTCAACCGGAACATCTTCCGCATGAGCTATCGGGACCGGCGCAAGTACCAGATCGACGACCTGCCGCGCGACCTGCACGAGGCCCTCGACCGGTTCGAGAAGGACGACGTGATCATGGCGGCCCTCGGCGAGCATCTGACCGAGCGGTTCCTCGAAGCCAAGCGCGAAGAAGTCGTGCAGTTCAATCGAGAAGTCACCGAATGGGAGACCCGGAACTACCTCGGCCGATACTGAAGCCGGCCGGATTCCTGCTCGATCTCGACGGGACCCTCTACACTGACGGCCACGCCGTGGCCGGTGGCCCCGCGGCCCTCGCCGAGCTGCGACGCCTGGGTACCCCCTTTCGCTGCGTCACCAACACCACCACCCGCGATCGCGCCGGGCTTGTCGCCCGGCTGGAAGGCTACGGGTACGCAGTTGCCGCCAGAGAGATCATGACGCCGGCAGTCGCCGCCGTCGCTATCTGTCGGGATCGCGGCCTGGAGCCGGCCCTCGCGCTTGTGCCGGAGGCCGTACTGCCGGATCTGTCAGGCCTCCATCTCGTGTCGAGCGGAGAAGCCGCGCGCGTCGTCCTGGTGGGCGACCTCCGAGAGCGGTGGAACTACGGACTGCTGCAACAGGCCTTCGACGCCATGATGGATGGTGCGGAGCTGCTGGCGCTCTCGAAGGACCGCTATTTCCAGAATGAGGGTCGACTGGCGCTCGATGCGGGACCCTTTGTCGCCGGGCTCGAGTACGCCACCGGCCGCACCGCGACGGTGGTGGGTAAGCCCAGCCCGTCCTTCTACGCTGCCGCCCGGGAGGAGCTTGGCAAGGAGCCGGGCTCGGTCGTCATGGTGGGGGACGACCTGTGGTCGGACGTGCGTGGTGCGCAAGCGGCGGGCATGCAGGGCTGGCTGGTCCGGACCGGCAAGTTCCGGGAAGAGTCGCTTCGTTCCAGCGGGATCACCCCGGAGCGCACTATCGCCAGCGTCGCGGAGCTTCCAGGGATCGTGCGGGGCGCGAAGGGCTAGCGGACACTCAGGAGGCGCTTGAGGAGCTGAATCTGTCCGGCGTGATAGGCATCGTGCACCAGTACGCCGAGAATGAGTTCGCCGTAGCTCCAGCGTTTCCCGCCCGGCGGCCGCCGGGCGAGCCGAGCCGCCGGGAAAGCCCGGATGACGCGAATCAGCTGATCGTGTTCCGCCTTCAAGAGCGCGCGGTCGGCCCGCCACGCCGCTTCGTCCGCGATCCTTGGCAGTGAAGGCCAGTTGGCGGGACTCCGGGGAAAACGAGGACCCTCACGCCTGCCCGCTTGGGCTTCGAGCCGGCGTCTCACCGCGTAATTCCAGTAGGCAATATGGAGGGCCAGGGCCCAGATGCTGTGACGACCCTGCAGGGGCCGGCCCCGCGCCGCCTCGGCATCGACCCCACGCAGCGCACCGACGGGCGTCGGACCGCCATGCCAGGCGCGGCCGCCCGAGGGCTCAAGAGTCCTGGCGATCAGCTCGATCGGGTTGCGGCTCATTGGCCTCTGCTTCATCGTGCACCAGCTTCAGCAGCTCCGAAACGATGACGCCTGGCTGTTCTTCCTGGATGTGGAGTCCCGCTCCGGGCACCGTCTCCATGCTGAAGTGCGGTACCCGCTCCTCGAGGTCCCGGATGCGCGCGGGAGCCATGCCGCTCTTGTGCGGCGCCCCACCGACGAGCAACCGGACGGGTATCTGAATCTCATTGAGTCGTGGCGTGAGCGAATCGGGTTCGACGGAGTTCTGCATCCCCTTGAGTCCGCGGAGCACCGCCCCCACGTCGCCCGCGGCCCCCTCGGTATAGGCGTCGACCACCTGGTCGGTGACCCAGCTGGTATCGCCCGAGCTGGCCACGAGGCCTTTGCGAAGTTCCTTGCGAAGCCGTCCCCGGCCGGCGAACAGCCGGATGAAGAAAGCGAACTTGAGCGCGGTCTGGACGCCAGGGACCGCGGGGCTCTCGATGGCCCCCTCTTCCACGATGAGGAGGCGTGAGATCAGATCGGGCCGCGCCAGCGCCAGCCGAAGCGTGATCGGCGCCCCCACTGCCTGCCCCATTACGACCGCGTGGCTGATGTGGAGTGAATCCATGACGGCGGCGACCCGTTCCGCCTGTCGCGTGTGGGAGTAATCCGCGTCTCCCGGACGGGAAGAGCCGCCGAAGCCGAGCGGCTCGATCACTACCGCCCGCACCCCCGCGGCGGCGAGCGGAGGGAGCACGTGACGGAAGGCGTAGGCCGGGCTCACGATCCCGGGCACGATCACGACGGGCGGGCCATCCACCGGGCCGTCGATGGTGACGTGCAGGGATTCGTCAGGCGCCAGCGTCATGACGCGATCGGAGGAATCGATCGCGCCGGCGTGGAAGGCGGTCAGGGCAAGCAAGGAGAATAGCATGAGCCGGAATGTGACCCCGCAGGGCCACGGAGGCAATCGGCTGGACCGCACCTGACTCTCTGGGTATGATGCGGCCGCCCTCCAGCCGACACGGCACCTCGCCGATGCCCGATCGCCAGGCACTGCAGCGGTTTCTCCTGACTACGGTACTTCTCGTCTCGCTGCTGCGGGTGCCCAGCCTCGTCTATCCTCGCGCGATCAGCGATGAGGCCTATTACGGGGTCGTGGCCAACGAGATGCTGCACGGCGGCTTGCCGTATCGTGACGCCGTTGACCGGAAGCCCCCGCTTCTCTACGGCGTCTTCTGGGCGATCTTCCGTCTCGCGGGATATCCCAACTGGCACGCGGTGCACCTGGTGGCGCTCCTCTGGACGCTCGCCACGATGGCCATCCTGTACCAGATCGGCCGGCTGCTCTTGGGGCCCTGGACCGGCGCCTTCGCGGCGCTGCTCTACGGCCTCTTCCTGCCGTACCTCACGATCACCAACCTGGCGCTCAACGGCGAGCTCCTGATGAACCTCCCGGTGGTAGGGGCCGTGTACCTCGTTCTCCGCCCCAACACCCGGGCACTGCGCCTGGATCTGGTGGCCGCTGGCGGGCTCGCGGCGGCGTCGTTCCTGCTCAAGCAGCCGGCCGGCATCGTGCTGCTGCCGCTCGGCGTCTACTGCATCCACCCCGCGTATCGGCAGCGCCGGTCACTTGCACCATGGGTGGGCTGGTTCCACGCCACCCTAATTGGCCTCGGCTTCGCGCTGGTGCTCGGGGCCACGGGACTGCTGCTCTACCGGGAGGGCATCCTCGGGGAAGCCTGGTACTGGACGGTCCAGAACCACGATGTGCCGCATGGCCCGCTCGATCCATTCTTCTGGGAACGGGCCGCCATTAGCGGGGGACAGTTCGTGCTCTTCTGTGGCCCGCTCCTGGTCGGGACCTGGCTCGCGCTTGGCCAGTCGACCGACCGGTGGCAGGGGCTCCGGGCGGAGCGGGACACCCTGATTGTCTTTGCGCTTGCCTCCCTCATCGGTACGGCGGCGAGCGGACACTTCTTCAACCACTACTACCTCCAACTCCTCCCGCCGCTGGCCCTGTTGGCGGCGCCTGCACTGAGCGAATGCTGGACCTCGACAGGGGAGCCACCGGGGGCGCGCCGGGTCCGCGCGGTTACGCTGGGATGGACGGCGGTGAGTGTGCTGGTCTCTTTTAGCATCGCGGCCTACGACGGCATGGTCCTCCCGCCGCACCAGTCGCCGGCGACGGAATGGATCCGCGCCCATGCCGCACCGGGCGACCGGCTCTTCGTGTGGGGACAGGACCCCTACTTCTACTTCGAGTCAGGCTGCCGGCCTGCGTCACGGTACTTCGCTTCCTTCCCGCTCACCGGGTACATCTTCGGCGCTCCGGAGAGCTGGGACCCCCACTTTGACACTTCGAAACGGATCGCCCCGGGGGCGTGGGACAACCTCGCCCACGACTTCGCGCTGCACCCACCGACTTACATCGTGGATACGGACGCGGCTCGCGCCATCCCCCGCTACCCCATGGACAGCTTCCCGTACCTCGCCGATCTCATTCGGTCGCGGTACCAGCTGGCCTACAAGGCGCCGGATGGATTCGTGTACGTGCGCCGCGCTCGCCGAAGTGACACGGGATAGAATGACACGCTGCAGCCCCGGGTAGCTCCGGCACCGCTAGGACGGCCACCCATGGCGAGGCAGGCCTGCAAGTGCAACTCCAAGTATTGCAGTGACTTGTACTGCAGGAAATGAGTCAGACCCGAGCTCCAGCCCGCCGCGCCCAGATAGGCCTGCTTGTTGCGAGGACGGGGGCGATTTCTGTCCGGCAATCACTTGGCTCGGGGTGCAATCGGCATGCAGACGGTGATTCTCGCGGCGGGCAATGGCTCCCGACTCTCAGCAACGCGAAGCGGGCTTCCCAAGCCGCTGGTGCGCGTGGCTGGCCGGACGCTCATCGAGCATGCCCTGGATCAGGCCGAGGCCGCTGGCGTGCAGGAAGCGATTATCGTCACGGGGAACGGGGCCGACCAACTCGAGGCGCACCTCGAGTCGGTAGAGACCGCCCTGAGTCTCAGGCTGGTCCATAACTCCCGCTTCCACGAGCCGAACGGCGTCTCCCTGCTGTGCGCCGAACCCTACGTTCGAGGGTCCTTCTACCTCCAGATGGCGGATCACGTCTTCGCCCGGCCGGTGCTGCAACTCCTCGATCGGGGGAGTATCCTACCGGAGGAGCCGCTGCGCCTGCTCGTCGACTTCCACCCAGTCAACCTGGACGAACTGGACGCCACCAAAGTGCGCGCTCGGGACGGGCTCATCACGGCGATCGGCAAGGAACTCGATCGCTACGACGCGGTCGACACAGGGTGCTTCCGCCTTGATCGGCGGGTTTTCCAGGCGCTAGACGACGCCGCCCGGAACGAGCCTCCTTCGGTGACCCACGGGATGCGGAGGCTGATCGCGGAACGCCAACTTATGGGCGTGGGTCTGATGGGCGTTCGGTGGACCGACGTGGATACGCCAGAGGATATGGCAAAGGCCGAGCTCCTGCTGGGAGCCCAGCGTCGTCGGAGCCGCGAATGCGAGGTGGGCGCGGCCTGAACTCCGCGGACCCGCGGAAGATGAACCGAGCGGCGGGAGGAACTTCCTCCCGCCGCTTTCGCTTTGCTCAGGAGGCCCTGGCGGCCGGCTGTGGGCCGCCCTTGAGCAGCCACTCCAGAGTAGTGCTTAGGGCGGACAGGAAATAGATGACGGCGCACAACCACAGGGCGATCTGGGGGAGACCGATCAGAGCGGCGGGCAGATAGAAGAAGGTGAAGAAGTCCCGTCTCCCGGCCAGCTCGAGCGTCTCTTTGACGGTGCGAAGGACGCCACGCGGCTGGTCGAGCGGACGGCGCCGGCTTTCGTCAATCTGGCCCCACCACCGGATGCTGGCGACCGAACCACTGCCTCCTCCGCGGGTGAGCAGAGCCGCATACAGGCAGATCTGGTAGACGATGTGCGAAGTCGTTCCGGCGACGGTGATCGGGAGCGCGGTGCTGGAGCCGTCCCGGTAGAGGGCCCATCCGGTAGCCCAGAAAAACCCGAGATTGACGAGATCGTCCAGTACCTGGTCGAGCCACTCGCCGAGTCTGGAACGGATGTACTTGAGTCGGGAGATCTCCCCGTCGCAGCCGTCGAGAATCGATTGAGTCTGCAGGAGCAGCGCTCCCCCCACGAGCCACGGAACTCCACCCCACAGCACGATCGCAATAGCCGCGAATCCCACGGCTGCCGCGAAGGCAGTCATCTGGTTGGGTGTGATCGATGTGTCGATCAGCGCCCGGGTGATCGGCAGTGAGATCCGGCGGTTGATGGCACGGGAGATGAGCCCATCGGTGGCTTTGAGCAGCGACTGAAAGAGGCTCTCCTCCGCGCATTGGGCGCTGGCCGCATCCGTGACCGCCACGACGAATTCATCCGGCTCCAGAGGCGCGGCTTCCAGGTCTCCGACATAACCGATGCGCACCAGGCGCTTGGCCAGAAGGCGGTGCCAGACCAATCCCAGGCGCGCGCGGAGAACGGTTTCGCCGGTCGATCGGGGGGCTGGGCTCGCGGTGTCCACTGGGCGGACGGCCAGCCGGAGCCGGAGATCGGTCGGCAGGCGATCTGCAGGAATGCCTTCGACGTCCACTTCATCGATCCCTGCATCCTGCAGTGACAGGAGCTGCCTGAGGAGGACCGTCATGCCCGCCACGCGGGCGAAGGGGTCTCCCGCCGCCGGCGAGGTAAGTCTTGCCCGCCGGGTCACTCTGACCCCCGGCTTGCCTCGATCGACATCAACACGAGGAGCAGCGCGTTCAGCAGCGTCAGGCAGATGATGAAGTACGCGGCGGCGGCCCACACCGACCAGTAGGTCGCAGCCATGAGGAGGTAGGCCAGAGCGAAGTGCGTCCCAATGCCGAGAAAGGTCCAGAGGCGCATGCGGCGGGCGTGCGCGGCGCGGTAGGCGATCGGGTCGGAGACTGGTGGAATCCGGAGGGTCGCATGCTGCGCCCTGGAATAGTGCTCATAGACCCAGAGTAGAAAAGCGTCGAGGTACCTGCCAGCGTCGATAGCCCGACGCCGGTCGTCCGCCACGCGGCCGACATCCTCCTCGCGCTCCGAGTACCCTCCCGACACGCGGGCGATGTAGCGGGTCTTGGCGTGATCGAACAGGGCTGCTTGCGCGGCGGAACTGGCGATGCCGCCGAGCCCTAACAGCCAATACCACGGTGATCCGGAGACGGTAACCAGGAAATACGAGGCTCCTACCCCGACCGAAACACCGACCGCATAGTCGCTGATGCCATCGAGGATTGCGCCGGTGGTCGAGGAGATGCCTCTGGCTCGTGCCAGCTGGCCATCGCAACAGTCAAAGACCACCGAAAGAAAGAGCAGCATCGCTCCGAGCAATCGCCAGCTCGGTTCGTGGGCGCCCAAGGCAATCCCAACTCCCGAAGTGACCCCGAGCAGTCCGGAGATGAGGGTGACCTGATTCGGGGTGATGGGGGTGCGGACCAAGACCCGGACCAGCACGCGCGCCAGCGGCCGGTGCAGATACTCGTCGATCAGTTCCTCGACCTCTCGCGGCTTGGTGGGCCGGGTAGGACCGGCGGACCGGGCCGCCGGGGTTTCACCTGAAGCGGGCGCGGGCATCCTCGAGGTCGGCGACGTCATCGATCTCGGTCCATTCGTGGTGGCCGATCGCAACGGTCCGGAAGGTAACGCCGGTCTGGATCATCCGCTGGAAGGCGTCCTCATAGTAGCCGCTGGTATCGCCCGCCTCGCGCATGGCCTCGAGTGTCGCCCACAGGATGGGGAGAGCCGGGCCCGAGATCTTCTGGACCCCGATGGATTCTCCTGCGCAGTCTGCGGGGGCCAGCGCCTTGGAGAGCCGCCGCACGTTTCCCTGTCCGTCGAGCAGGACCTTCATCTCCTCCTCGGCCAGGGGCACGTCCGCGTCGAGGAGCAGGGCGGACGGCGCCGGGTCGCGCGCCAGCCGTTCCAGCGCATCGCCGGTCAGGACCACGTCGCCGTCGCAGAGAACGATCCCCGGAGCGTCTGCTTGAGGTCGCGCGGCCAACACGCTCATGCAGTTGCCGGTCGTCGCATACTCGGCATTGGGGGCGAGTCGCACCGGCAGCGGCGGTGGCGCGGCCGTGAGGTGGCGGGCGACCTCGTCCGCCAGATGGCCGGTGACGACGACCGCCTGCGGAATGCCGGCGGCCGCGATGCGCTCGAGTTGTCGTTCAAGGATCGTCCGCCCGCCGACATCCAGGAGGCACTTCGGCGTCCGCTCCGTGAGCGGCCTGAGCCGCGAGCCGGAGCCCGCGGCGAGGATGACGGCGGTGAGGTTCACTACTCGGGGATGGGAACGCCGGCGATCTCCGCGACGGCCTCCAGAAAGCGGTCGATCGTGGCGATGTCGAGGTGCCCCATGTTCGCCACCAGGAAGGAGTCGTGGCTCACCGGCCCCTTTCCTCGGTAGACCAGGAAGCCGCGTGCGCGCAGGTCGTCGTAGAAGACGTCGAAGGTCAGGCCCGGCGGCAGTTGTGCCACGGTGAGCGAGCTCGCGCTCTGGGGCCCGGTGTTGCGGAGGCGCAGGCCAAGGCCGATCAGGCCGGCACGGAGACGGGCATTGAGCAACTGATAGTGCGCGCGGCGGGCCGCTACTCCTCCCTGGTCTTCCAGTTCGCGCAGCGCCTCCTCGAGTGCCACTACCGCCGGCACCGCGGGGGTGAACGGCGTCTGGCCGGTCTCGCGGAACGCTGCCCGGTAGCGCCGCAGATCCAGGTACATCGAATGCGGCCGTGCGTGCGCCGTCTCCTCCCAGAGTTCCCGCCGCACGATCACGAAGGCCGCGCCAGCCACGCCATGCAGGCACTTGTTGCCGCTGCCAATCGCGACCGACGCCCGGCTCCGCACCATGTCGAATTCCTCGCCTCCCAGGCTCGACACGATGTCGACGAAGTACCGGATGTGTCGAGGGGCCAGCAAGCGGCCCACCTCGTTGACCGGATTGAGATGACCCACGCTGGTCTCGTGGTGGACCATCGCCACCGCCTTGATGCGTGGGTCGCCATCCAGCATGCCCTGCAACTGCTCGAGCACGATCGGTTCGCCCCAATCGTACCGCAGATGACTCATCGGGATGCCCAGGCACTGCGCCATTTCGGCGATCCGCTCCCCGAACGCCCCGTTCGAGACGACGAGCAGCCGTTCGGTGAGGGAGACAAATGAGGCGAGCGCGGCCTCCGTGGCTCCAGTGGCCCCGCCGCCCAGCAGAAGGACATCGTAGTCCGGCGCGCCGGCGGCTCGACGGAGCCGCTCCACGGTCTCTGCGAGGGTATCGACAAATGCGCGATCGCGGTGCGCCATGTCGCCCCGGGTGAGCGCCTGCCTCACGCGCGGAGAACAGGTCACCGGCCCCGGGCAGAGGAGCGTCAGCTCACCCTCCTCGGCCGACGATGGCTCCGGGAGGGCCCGGACAGAATCGACCTCGGGGCGACGAAGACGTGTCAAGCTGTCCAGCGCAGCGTGTGCTTTCATCACACTTCCATCGTAGTGGTGTAACGCAATGACGCGCCCAATCCGCGTCGCACAAGTCACTGTGCGGCAATACCTTGGCGTCGGATTCGGCGGTCAGGGTCGCCGGCGGAGCCCAGCCCCGCCCGGCAAAGCGGCCATCCAGCAGCAGGTTCCGCGCCTAGCTGAGCCAGAGAGCCCAACGCGCGGTTTCGCGGAGCCATGCCGGTGCGCGCCAGGGATCGGGCCCCGGCCTGGAAGCAGGTGCCGCCAGCCGCTGCTGAAGGAACGCCATGATCCTCCCGGCCCTGGCGTCCCAGGTCAGGCCTTCGGCCGATCGTCTGGCGCCTTCGGCGAGTCGCCGAGCGAGCTCCGGGGCAGCGGCCAGTCGGCGCAGGGTCGCGACGAGCTCAGCCGCGTCTCCCGGCGGCACAATGACTGCATTCTCGCCGTCGCTTAGGAGCTCCGCGGTGTCGGGTGCCCTGGGCGCCAGCACCACCCTGCCGGCGGCGAGGTACTGGAACAGCTTGAGCGGAAGCACGGTATTCCCGTGGCGCTCAAGCGGGGCGAGACTGGGCGGGATGAGCAGGACGTCGGCGGCGTACAGCCAGGGTGCGAGCTCAGCGAACGGTCGCCAGGCCACCACTTTCACGTTGCCAAGCGCGCGGGCCGAGACCTCGACCGGGCCCTCTCCCTCGGATCCGACGAGGACGAACGCGATCTCGGGCGCCAGCCGCGCCGCAGCCAGGATGACATCGAGCCCCTTCCGGAGGTTGAGCCGCCCGGTGTACACGGCCGTCTGCCGTTCTGGAGCGAGGCCCAGTTTTGCGCGCGCCTCGGCCACCGACAGGCGCGGTTCCATGCGAGCCGGGTCCCATCCGTTGTGCGCGACCAGCATTCGATCATCGGGAACGCCCAGCCGATGGTAGCTGGCCAGGGTGTGCTGGGAGTGGAAGACCGCTGCTACTAGGTTGGGGTGCCTGAGGATCGCGCGCAGCGCCGGCTGGAGCGGGGGAATCTGATCGCCCCACGGACGGAAGTGCTCATAGGCCACTCGACGCCCGGCGCGGAGCAGGCACCAGGCACCGGGAAGGTTCCTGGTATATGCGAGATCCGCCGCGGCCACGGCGGGATGCTGTGGGGCGTGGAGCGCATGGGACCACTTCTGGAACAGCCGCGGTCCGGCACCGCGCCGCAGCTGTTCGATGTCGAAATCGCCTTGGACGTGGTAGTAATCGCGGATGAGGCTGGCGTCGCCGGAGCCGGCGCGTACGCCGGGCACCAGGAGCGTAAGAGACTCTCCGTGACGGGCCAGCGCGGCTACCGTATTGACGACCTGCTCGGTGTCGGCGCCCGTGTCCGGGATCGCCGTATCGTACGAGTACACGATGCGCACGGGCGAGCAAGGTAGGGGACCATCCCCGCACCCGCCAGCGCAGATTGCGCGGAGCCAGATGCCGGACTCGCCCATCGACGCTCGTCATGAATTGAAGCGCGGCCTCTGGTGGATGGGTGGTGCCACGGTCGCCATGCGCGTGCTCGACCTGGTGGGCACCTTCCTGGTCCTCCAGTTCCTATCCAAGGAGCAGGTGGGCGTAGCCACGACCAGCTGGAGCGTGGCGGTGGTGCTCGAAGCCTTCAACGGCCTGGGGGTGGGCGCGGTAGTGGTTCGGCGGGCCGATCTTTCCCACCACGAACTGAGCGGCCTGTTCTGGTTCGCGACCCTTCTGGGGGCGGCCGCGACCGGCCTGATCTACCTCGCGGGGCCGTGGCTCGCGGCTTTCTATCATCATCCCGAGCTGGCACCGATGTTCGTGGTGAGCGCGGCGAAGCTGATCTTCGTCGGCGCCTCGCTGGTCCCCCTCCAGCTCCTCTCGCGCGATCTTCAGTTCCGGGAATCCGGCGCCGTGCAGACTCTCGCCAGCCTCGGCGAGGCGGTCACCAAGGCCGTGCTGATCCTGGCCGGGTTCGGGGCCTGGAGCCTGGTGGTGGCGAACACGGCTCGGGGCTTCTTTCTGTTCATCGCGCTGCTCTGGTTCTCGCCGTTTCGACCCCAGTTCGCGCTCGCTGTACGCTCAACGGCCGAGTCAATTCGCTTTGGGCTGCATGTCGCGGCGTCGGACATTATCTACAACGCCTACCGGAACGCCGATTTTCTGCTCTTGGGGCGGGTACTGGGCGAGGCGGCGCTGGGAGTCTATCGGGTGGCGTTCGACCTGGGGATGACGCCTCTCGAAACCGTAGTGCGGGTGGTCAACCGGGTCCAATTTCCCATCTACGCAAAGCTGCAGGGGTTGGGCGCGGAGCTCCGGGATGCCTTCTTTCAAAGCGCCCGGTCGCTGCTGCTGGTGGTGGGCCCGGTCGCGGCGCTGCTTACGTTTGCGAGCCGCGACGTGCTGACCGTGGTGGCGAGCGGCCACTGGCTCGCCGCCCTTCCCATGGTCCAGGTGCTGGCGTGGGCCAGCCTGCTGCGCGGCTTGGGGCTTCTTTTCCCCCAGCTCTTTCTCGCCACCGGCCGGCCCGAGTTTGCGGTGTACGACGCGGTCATCACGGGACTCGCCCTGGTGTCCGGGTTCGTGCTCGCGCTGGTCTTGGCCCCGACCGACAGTAAAGTGCTGTGGGTCGCCTGGGCGTGGCTCCTCACCTATCCGGTCGCGCTGACCGCCGACTTCCTGATGGTTCGAGCCTGCGCGCCGATCACCGTACGTGGCCTGGTGCAGGACCTTGGGCCCTCCCTCCTCGGGCTTGCCCTGGTGACGGGCGCCCTTGCGGCGGCGACTCAGCTCCGGCAAGTGCTGGCATCTCCGATCCTGTCGCTTGCGGTGCTGATCCTGGTCGCGCTCGGGACGCACGCGATCTACCTGCGGAGGGTACTGCACCTTCGCTCTCGTGATCTCCTGCCGCAGCGCGAGACCTGAGGGCTACGGCCGGTTCCTGTACAACTGCCGGGCCTCGTCGTAGCGCTCTTCGAGCGCACGGACTCGCTCCACATTGTCGTATTCCCGGCGCATCTTGGCCGAGGCAGCACGTCCCAGCCGGTCGCGGAGCGCCGGGTCCCGAGTCAGGCGCTCGAGGCGCTCCGCCATTGAGGCGACGTCTCGCTCGGCCACCAGGAAGCCCGTTTCGCCATCCTCAATGATCTCGGGAATGCCGCCGTGCAGGGTGCCGATCGGGACCGTCTCGCACGCGCTTGCCTCCTTCGCGACGATCAAGCCGGACTCCCGGTTGCCGGACCACTCGGTCACGCTGGGCGCGAGGAGGACATGACTGGCGGCGAGAAGGCTCGCCACCCGCGCCGGCGCCACGGCGCCGGTGAAGGCCACTCGGTCGGCCAAGCCAAGGCTGCGGGCCACGCGTTGCAAGGCTCCATGCTCGGGACCTTCTCCCACGATCGTGAGCCGGAGCGCCGGGTGGGTGCGCGCCACGGCCGCGAAGGCCTCGAGGCCATATCGAAACCCTTTCTTGGGCACGAGGCGACCGATCATGATGACGTCGAACCGGTTCGGGGTGCGTGCTCCCCGCGCGAAGCGCTCCAGGTCGATGCCCAGGCGGTGCACCCGCAGGCGCTCGGCCGGCACCCCGTGGGCCTCGAGGAGATTCCTGAGGTCGGCCGATGCACACAGTCCCAGCGTCATGTCGCGGAGCACGTGGGGTCCGAGCAGGGCGTATCGCAGGTGCCGCGGCAACCAACGCGTGGGGCTCGCCAGGACCGGCACGTCATACCCATGAAAGGTGACGACCAGCGGGAGGCGGTGCCGACGCGCGAAGGGGTGGGCATACACGGCGCCGACGCCGAAGTGCGCATGGACCAGCGCGAATCCCGCCTCGCGAAACCGGGCATCGAATGCGCCCGACCGGCGCGTGAGCGCATAGAGGGGCCCCCCGACATGGACCGGCTCAAACGGGAAGCGGTCCGCGAGTTCTCGGGTTCGGCAGAAGACTTCCACCGTGTACCGGGTATGCCGTCGGATCTCCTCGTAGACGAACGTCTGGGAGTAGGGCAGGAAGTGCGTATTGAAGAGGGCCACGCGGTCGGTCACGGGCCGAAGGTAGTCTTGGGCTTGCGACGTCGCTACACCCTTCCGCGCTCTCCTTTCTGCGGTTTATGATTCGCGCCGCCATGATCCCACTGAGCTCCCTGTCCTGGCGCCTCGTGCTGTTCGGCCTGGCGCTGCTCGCTCCCTGCGCGCTCCGCGCGCAGGACAGTCTGCCGCCCCGCGACACGACCCATCGGGAGCTGCCGCGCGACTCGGTGGGTCAGCATCCCCTGCCTGTCGTTCCCGGGATGGATTCCCTTCGGGACTCGGTGGGCCTCCACCCGTTGTTCCTCGTTCCTTCCAACGACACGCTGCGCGATTCCCTGGGGCTCCACCCCGAGATCGAGGTCCCGACCGACTCCCTCGGCCGACCAATCATCAAGTACATCGAGGTCCGCCGAGCCAACATCTTCGATTCGGCGGAGGTGAAGGGATTCCTGACGCGGGCCATGAACGCCCTTCACATTACCACGCTCCCCAGCGTGGTCACCCGCGAAATCCTCTTTCACGAGGGTGAGCCTTATGATTCCGCCAAAGTCGCCGAGACCACGCGCAATCTCCGGGCGCTCGGGGTGTTCCGGAAGGTCAGAATCGACAGCACGACGACCGACTCGGGCTTCGTGATGAAGGTGTTTGTCCAGGACGGGTGGTCCACTCAGGCCGACCTCAGCTTCCGTAGCGCCGGGCACCAGACGGACTGGCAGGTGTCGCTCTCGGAGGGCAACCTGCTCGGCACTGCGAGCCTTTTCGTCACGCGCTACCACCATACGCCGGACCGCAACTCGATCAACTTCCAGTTCATGCAGCAGCGGTTTCTGCTGCGTCACCTTGGCATCGGCCTCCGGTACGAGTCCCAGACCGCCGGCAAACGGGGGCAGGTCCTGGTGCAGCGCCCGTTCTACTCGCTCGAGGACAAGGCGGGACTCACCACGGTTTTTGATATCCGCAACGAACAGGTCCTGCAGTTCAGGGATGGATCAGGGACCGCAGCCGATTCCCTGCGGCGGCGATACACGATCGGGCAGGCCGAGGGCGCGATTGCCCTCTCGGCCGGGACGCGGGGCTATCTGCGATTGGGTCTGGACGCCCAGGTCCGTCGGGATGACTACGCCCCGTGGCCCGCCAACACGACCAGCCGAAGCGTGACCGCCATGTTCGGCCCCTTTCTCGAGTGGCGGCGCGCGAATTACGTGGTCTCCCGCGGCTTTTACCGCATGGGACGAGCCGAGGACGTGGATGTCAGCAACTATGGGCGAATCGGGCTCTTCGCGGCGCCCGCGGCCCTGGGCTATCCGCGAGATGGTATTGGCGGCTTGGCGCTCGCCCGCGTGGGCACGCGCCTCTCCAGGGGCTTCGCCTGGATCGACGCACGGGTGAATGGTGTCGTCACCTCGGCGGGGCTGGACTCCGGGTCCGCCACCCTGGCCGGCACCTTCGTGTACACGCCGAACATCCACCATGTGCTGATCGCTCACGCCGACATCGGATGGCTCAAGAACCCGTTGCCCGGGACAGAGTTCGACCTCGGGTTCCTCATTGGCCCGCGCGGCTTTCCGCTGCACGCCTTCACCGGGGACCGGACCTACTTCGCGACCACCGAGTACCGCTACATGCTGGGGGAGGACATCTGGAAGGCGATTGACCTCGGCGTCGCGGCCTTTGCCGACCATGGCGGCGCGTGGTGGAACTACGAGGGCCGACGGACCGGAACGGACGTCGGGTTGGGAATCCGGATCGGCCCCTCTCGTGCGGCCAACGCCAACCCGACTCGTCTGGACTTTGCCTATCGCTTCAAGAACGATGCGCAGCGGGCAGGCTGGTTGTTCGTAATCTCATCCGGCCTGGTCTTCAGCACCCAGTTCCGGCAGTAGGGGCGCGACGAGGCGTCGTGGCGGCGCGAGTTGTGGAAAGCTACCTTAAGGGCCCATGACAACCCCCACGGATGCCGCCTCCCCCGCCCCCGTCTCCGCCCCAGGCCCGCGGCATCGTTGGCACTGGCGCCGCTACCTGATCCTGTTCCTCCTGGCCGTGCTCCTCCTGTCTGCCGCTTACAGCTGGTTTGTCGTGAACTGGGATTACTCGAATGGCTACCGGAGCGGTCAGCTGCAGAAGTTCTCGCAGAAGGGCTGGATCTGTAAGACGCACGAGGGCGAGTTATGGCAATCGGTGTTCGGCAACGTGGTGCCCAACAAGGACAACATCTGGCTCTTCACGGTCCGGAGCGACCGCGTTGCGCACCAGCTCGAGACCCTCGTGGGCAAGAACGTCCGCCTGCACTACACCGAGCATCGTGGAATTCCGTCCAGTTGCTTCGGTGACACGCGCTACTTCGTCGACAGTGTTGCGGCGGTCGGTCCCTAGGGCCAGTTCACCGTCGCGGTCTCCACGCGCATCACGCGCAGACCCACTTCCAGGCTCACCTCACCCGTCAGCGTCACTCGTCGACTCACCAGTCCCGCGAACCATGCCGGGGCGGCACGTCCCTGGGCGTCGGTCAGGAGATAGTGTTGTACCGCTCCCTCCGGCCCAGTGGTCATCAGGAAGGGCGGAATGCCTCCGTGCACGCATCGGGCACCGCACCCGCGATGGACATTCCCTGTCGCGGGCTTCATCACCCCCAGCCAGCACTTGCTGTCGACGATTTCACCTGACAATGTCTCGCGTCCCAGCTGCTCGATGGGTGGAAGGTAGCGGCTCGCGGTGGAGACGGAGTCCGCTGCCAGCCTGACGCCATCGGGGACGATCTCGAGCATTTCCCCATCGGGGCGGGCGATCCGAGTGCCGGCAAGGTCTACCCAGCGCCCATCCATCCCCCGGACCAGCGGTCCTCCCCCATGCTTACCCTGTGCCACCAACAGGTACCTGGTGTATGCCTCGTCCCGGTCAGCGGGGCTGTGGCCGGGCACGAGGAGGGATGGATAGGGGAACTCGCTGACGACCCCGCGGTAGGTACGCGGGTGTCCGTACTCGAAGATCCCGGGGCCCGCGGGGCGCATGGAGAGGGCCAGGACAACGGCCGTCGCGACAACGAGGGCCGCCAGCGCGGCCACGATGATTCGTGTTCTGCGGGCGACGGGCTCCGGCGCCATGGGGTGGTAGCCGACGTAGAACGCGTCCCGATCGATCATGGCGTGAT
This sequence comes from Gemmatimonadales bacterium, assembly GCA_035501775.1. Taxonomy (GTDB): domain Bacteria; phylum Gemmatimonadota; class Gemmatimonadetes; order Gemmatimonadales; family GWC2-71-9; genus JADJOM01. The sequence continues at coordinate 52,883 of DATJVM010000042.1, forward strand.
CCGAGCCGGCTCAACCCGAGTTCCGGGAGGATTCGGGGTTCGATACACGAAGACCCGCCCCTCGAGGATTCGAACGTTGAAAGTGGGGATCATCTCCGTAAATGGCGGAGGCGAACGCCCGCTGTCAGGGCTGTACTGGTACCCGTGCCAGGGGCAGGTGATGCAGCCGTCGACGATCCGGCCCTCTCCGAGCGGCCCGTTCTGGTGCTGACAGACGTTCGAGACACAGGAAACGCGTCCCTCGTAGCGGAACACCGCTACACGTTCCCCCCCGACGGTGGCCACGCGGGCCCGCCCCTCCGGGATATCCCGGACCCGGGCCACCTCTACCCACCCTTCTCCGTCCGGATGAGCCTCCTTTCGATCGAGAGTTCGCTCCCGGCGTCCGCTGAGCACGTGGAGAGCGGCGACCGTCAACGCGCACAGGAGAATCACGATCCGGGCCGGTGGACCCGCCTCTTCCTGAAGGCTCCCGAACGCCAGATGGACTACGACGAGCCCGTAGGCGACATACACCAGCATATGCAGCGCCTTCCAGACCGGCGCGGTCAGAGTGGCGAGCCAGAAATCGTGACTGGTCGCCGCCATCAGAATGAGGATCCCGAGGGCGAGCAGGCCGGCCAGTTCGAACGGGAAGGTGCGCGCGTGGCGAATGTCGGCGGCACCGGTCAGCAGGCTCACGAAGGGATTGGTGTCGCCCAGCGCATGGAACTGGACAAGGGCGAAGGTGGCGTGGGCCAGCGCCAGCAGCGCCATCGTGACACCCAGGTGGCGGCGGTTATAGAGGATGGGGAGAAATGCGGGGGAGAGTCGCGCCAGCGGTCCGATGGCCAGGATGATCGTGAGAAGAAGGAAAGCCGCGGTGCCCAGGCCACGGATCATGGCGGTCTCGGCTGTTGCGTTCGGATCGCGAGTCAGGGTGAGCCCGACGAACAGCGCCAGGTACCCAGCCACGAAGCCGACGAGCAGGCCGTCGTAGATGAACTTCTGCCGATTCCAGTTGACCGCCCGGTAGAGGGCGCTCACGGTGTCCTCCACACCAGCGCCCAGAACACCAGCACTCCGGTGAGCAATGCCACCGTCGGTACCATCCACCGATGCCGGTCGCGGAGTCGGCGGATCACGGCGCGGGCCACCGGTGCGCGCTCCGCTCCATTGGCGGCCCACTTACGCCACGGAGCACGCGCGGGAGGAGGAGGGGCCAGAGCAAGGCGGCTCCCGGCAGCAGGAGAAACCGGAATGGGATCGTGCCGTGAGCCGCCACCCGGTCAATTCGACTGACCCAGCGGAACGCAAAGCCGATGGCGAATAAGAGGCCGATCGTCAGGTAGACTTCGGCGGCGCGCACCAGCCAGAGTGCAACGTTGGGTGGGAGCATGGCCCCTCTCGGATTGGTCCCGCGCATTTCGGGTGGCGCGCGGGTATTGTACCCCGGATGCACGCTCCGCGCGACGACGGGAAGGGGTGCGTGCCGGCTTCCGCCGAACGCACCACCGCGCTAGGTTTTCGGGCCCGGCGCCGTAGCCAAGTGGTAAGGCAGAGGTCTGCAAAACCTCCATCACCGGTTCGACTCCGGTCGGCGCCTCTTTCGTGCAACAGTTCCCTCCGCAACGCCAGCCTGACCCAACACTTAGATCCACGTCTCGGGTGTAGCAGTTCCCTGTGACCTGCGCCACCGGCACCCGGCGCGACGCCCACCTAGAGTAGTCGTCCATCCCGAATCAGCCCGGCCATCCCGTGCCCTTCGGAAATACGCCTGTCGCGGAGTTTCACCATGAGCACCTTTCTTCGCAGCCTTCGGAAGAGCGCCTCCTCCGAGGATCTCATGGAGTTGCAGCAGATTGTGACCCGTCTGGACGCTCAGAAGCAATCCCTCGAGCAGTTGGTACAGCACGCCGACCGCTCCATTGGACAGTTGCAGCGCCTCGGCACTCTGGGCGAGCGTGTGAACGCCCTGGAGCACCACCTCGCGGGCATGGAGCAGACGGTGGCCCGCCTGGACGCGGTGGAGAGTCGGCTGGCCGGTCTCGCTGGTACCCATCAGAGACTCGAAGCGGCCCTCGAGGAAACCGCTCGGTCGGTGGAAGCTACAAGAACCGAGGCCACCACCGCCGCGGAGGTCGCTGCGCGAAGCCTGGCGCTCAAGGAGGACCTGAGCGCCTTCCTGGTGCTCGAGGGCCCCTTCCGTCAATTGCGCGCGGACATGGATGGCCTGCAGTCGCATAGCGAATCGCTGCGCGCGGACTTGGTCCGACTCCGTGACCAGCACGACAAGACACAGAGCCAGTATCGGGCAGCTTCGGGGCGGATCGAGGCGTTCGACACGGACTGGCAGCGGGTGGCGCGCACGCTGACCGAAGCGGAACACCGGATCGCCGGCCTGGAGCAACTCATGGCTGACATGGCTCCGGTCGCGGAGGGCGTGGCTCAGACCCGACGGCAGCTCACCGGCGCTCGCACCGCCGCCGATCAGCTGGGCCAGAAGGTGGCGCTTCTCGAACAGCAGCGTGACCAGATCGACCGCGCGACCGCCAAGCTGGAGCACCTCACCGCACTCATGCAGCTCGCGGACGCCGGTCTGGAGCGGCAGGCGGACATCGTCCGGACCCTGAGCGATCTCCGCATGCAGCTCGACCAGCTCAACGAGAGTCAGGCCGGCCTTGAGCAACGGGCCCGGGGGACCGCGGAGCGCATCGACCGGATCGAAGCGGGCCAGGGGGCGGGGGAGCGGAATCTCTTGCTGATCCGGGAAGGGCTGGATCAGAGCGTTGAACGACTCGCGCTGGAGAGCCGGAGCATCGAGGGGGTTGCTCAACGCATTGGAGACCTGCGCCGCAGCCTCAACGAGTGGGAAGGCCGCTTCAATTCCCTCGCCGCGAGCGCCGAGGCGATCACCACGGCCGCCGCCCGGGCCGATTCTCTGGGAGCCCAGGTCGCGGGGCTCAGCGGGGAGTTCTCGCGGGTGGCCGAACTCGGGCACCGGGCCCGGGCCGGCCTCAACGACCTCGAACGTCTCGAGGAGAATGTGGCGGGTCTGACCGAGCGAACCTGTCGAATCGAAGAGATGCGGCCGCTCCTCGACCGCACCGTCCGGGACCTGCAATCCCTTACCGCGACGGACGAGGCGATCCAGGACGCACTGGAGCAGCTTCGCGCAGCCCGTCAGGAGCTCGCGGATAGCCGAGGGCGCGCCGAAGCTGCCCGCGGGTGGCTTACGGAGACCGAGCGGCAGATGGCGGCGCTTCAGCAGGATGTCGCTGGGCTGGATCGGATGCGCGCCACCGTGGACGACCTGCGCCGCGAAGTCCAGCAGTTGGCCGCGTCCACGGACATCGTGGAGGCCCGCCGCGACATGGTGGAGGACGTGCAGCGGCGGGTCCTGGACGCCGCGTCGGTTGCGTCAACGATAGAGGACCGTGCGCGGTCGTTCGCCGACCGGCTGACGACGGCCGAGCTGCAGCTGGAGAGCCTTGGCCCGAGCCTCGAGGACGCCGGACGGGTTGGGCACCAGTTGCTGGCCCTTGGAGCCGATCTGCGTGAGGTGGAGCAGCGCATCCGCGGTGTTCAGGGCACTATGGATGGGCTGGAGGAGCGCGCCGAGGAACTGAGCGCCCTCGGTGGCCGGATGCAGGACTTGGCCAGGGAAGTGGAACAGCGTCAGAACGCGGTGGCCCGCACTATGGAACACCTCGACCGGGCAGTGGCGATGCGGCAGGAGGCCGCGGAGGCGGCCCACGCCCTGGCAGAACGGGCTCGGGATATCCACGACCTCCTTGAGGGCGCCGACGGTCGTCTCGAACGGTGCTCGGCGCTTTCGGAGGAGCTCGAGGAACGGCTTGGGTCGCTGGCGACGCTGAAGGAGCGCATCGACGGGTTCGATGCCAGGATGAGCGAATGGCGGGGAGCGGAGCAGCAGCTGGCCCAATCGATGGAGCAGGCCGCGATGCGGCAGGCCACGGTGTCGGCGCTCCAAGGCGAGATTCGAGCGCTGTTCGAAGTGGCGGAACGGACGCAGGCTGACGCACGCGCGGTCGCGGACGCCCAGCCGCGGCTGGCGCGAACCCGCGCGGAGCTGGATGCGCTCCTCGATCGGCTGGGCGATAGCGACGGGATTCTCCACACCCTCGATGAACGGCGACGCCAGCTCGATCGGACGGAGGAGCGCTTGGCGCATGCGGATACCCTGCTGGCGGACGTTCGCGCGTCACTGGAGCTGATTCTCGCGCAGAAGGCGCAGGTGGACCACTTCCTCGAGAAGGCGCAGGCCCTTTCGCTGGAAACGCGCCGGGTCGAGGGCCTGCTTGAGACGTTGCGGGAGGAGCGGCGGGTCACCGACCGGATTCAGACCGCGCTCTCGGACCTGCGCCGTCAGGAGGATGCAGCCACCCGGGAGGCCGCAGCCGAAGCCTGATGGCGCCGCTTCCGATTCGTGCCCGCCGTCGACACGTTTCGAGTTGACGCCTCCCCGGATCGGATTGTGAACGCCGCCGAACTTCGTGCCTTGCAGGCCCCGCTCAAGAATCGGTACCGTGGTGATCCCGCGACCGCGGTCGTCACGTCGCATGCGGACGCGGACTTGGTGCCCAACGCGATCGCGGTCGACGTAGAGTCAGGAGCTCGGAAGGTGCGCGCCGGGCTCCACCCGGCAACGGGCGGCGATGGATCCCTCGCCTGCTCCGCCGACCTGGTGCTCGACGCTCTGGTGGCTTGTGCCGGCGTGACGCTGCAGGCGGTGGCAACGGCCATGGGGATCACGATCCGGTCCGGCCGCATTCACGCCGAAGGAACCTGGGACGCCCGCGGCACCTTGGGGGTGAGCCGGGAGGTTCCCGTCGGACTTACCGCCATCCAGCTCCGGTTCGATCTGGACTCCGACGCTTCCCCCGAACAGCTGCCGCGGCTCCTGGAACTGACCGAGCGGTATTGTGTGGTGGCCCAGACACTGCGCGCCGGTGTTGCGGTGAGCATCAGTTCCGCGGAGTAAGTCGCTGCGCACTCGATTTGCGCCGGCTCCCACCGGGTATCTCCATCTCGGACATGTCGCAAACGCAATGTACGTGTGGGGTGAAGCCCGCGCGCGCTCCGCTCAGGTGGTGCTCCGCATCGAGGACCACGATCGCCAGCGCTGCCGGCCCGAGTACGAGCGGGCGCTTCTCGACGATCTCGACTGGCTGGGTTTCGTCCCCGACCTCGACTCCACGGACACCTTCCGATCCGGCCCCTCGCCACTCAGGCAGCGTGACAACGGCGACGTGTACCAGCGCTTCACCGAGGTCCTGGTAGAGCGTGGGTATCGGGTCTACGCCTGCGACTGCTCGCGGAAGGGGCTTTCCACGGAGACTGGCGACGTGCCTGACCGCGAGTCCCCCTACCCAGGCCGCTGCCGCCACCGCGCTCTCCAGCCAGGCCCCGGACGCGGGCTCCGTCTGGTCCTCGACGACAACGAAGAGCGCTTCGACGATCTGCGAATGGGATGGCAGACCCAGATTCCTGCCCGGCAGTGCGGGGATCTGCTCCTCAGGGACCGGTCAGGCAATTGGACTTATCAGTTCGCGGTCGTCGTGGACGACCTGCGCCATGAGATTGATCTCGTTATCCGTGGCGCTGACCTGCTGGAGTCAACAGGGCGCCAGATCCTGCTGGCGCGCATGCTGGGCCGCCGGGACCCACCCTGGTTCCTTCATCACCCCCTCCTTCGGCGGGCGGACGGGGCGAAGCTCAGCAAAGCGTCCGGGGACACGAGCATCGAGGAGCTGCGCCGCTCGGGCCTCTCGCCGGGGGCGCTGTTTGGCCGGGTGCTGTGTGCCCTGGGAGTCCGTCCCCACGACCGACCAATCCCGCTCGCCGACGCCCTCGAGGTTGTGACGCGGGCCTGACCAACCGGGGCTCTGGCAGTCAGGGAGTCGTCACCCCGGCAAAGATTCCGTGTCGGATCTGGACCGCCTTGGCAGAGGCATTGGGATCTGCCTCCAGGTGCATCTCGGTGCGCGCCACGAGCCGCACCTTGCCTGAGAGAACCGTGTCACGGCCCTCCCGTCGCACGCGAATGGGAAGATCCACGCCATCCTTGTCAGCGTAGAACGCCCGGAATCGGTCGAACGACGAGTCACCCTGCACCGGGACTTCGCCCAGCGCGAGGAGGATGTCTCCCGGCTGAAGCCCGGCCGCCTCGGCGGCCGTCCCGGGCGCCACCAGCGTAACGTGGATGCCGGCCGTGTCCGCCGTCGTGTTGATGCCCAGGCGCGGGTCTCGGATCGTATCGGTGCGAGCTCGCAGGCCGGCGAGCGGCAGGATGCTGTCCCATGGGAACGGCTCCCGGCCATCGACGAAGCGGGCGTAGAAGGTGTCGAACTTCCTGCCGCCGGCCGCACGGCTCACCGCGCCCCACCAGTCCTGCATGCCGAACCCGCGTCCGTGCTTGTAGGTGTCCCGGTAGAGCGACCGCATCACATCATCCAGCGAGCGGTGGTTGTCGCTGGCATCGCGAATCAGGATGTCCAGCATGAACCCGGCGAGCGAGCCCTTGGGGTAATAGAGATAGCCTGTGCCGTCCGTCGGATGGATCCAGGTCGAGAGTGAGGCGTCTTCGAGCGCCACGGGCGGAGCGGCGTCGACCGTGGCGATCTTATTGCCGGTCGTTTCAAGGAACGCGGTCGAGTCCCCGATGCCCGCACGGAGTAGGGTCAGGTCGGCGTAGTAGTCGGTGATTCCTTCGCTGACCCAGAGCCACACCGTCGGTTCCGCGACGTCATAGCGATACGGCACCATGTCCGCCGGGCGGAGCCGCTTCACGTTGTAGGCGTGAAACATCTCGTGGGCTGTGACCGACACGAGCCATGGCTGTCCAATCCCGGCCGGTGTATAGATCGCCAGGTGCGAGCTCTGGTGCTCGAGCGCGGACCCGCCGCCGTACTGGTCGGAGAAGACCATTAACGTGGTGTAGTTGTCGTAGGGGGTTTCGCCGAACACCGCGGCCTGCGGAGCGAACAATCGCCGGTACTCGTCCCAGAACGCGGTCCGTGCCGAACCGGAGAGCTTTCCGGCGGGGTAGGTGGCCAAGCGGACCTCGATCGAGCCCACCATGTTGCTGTCATAGTCGAACCGGCCGATGAAGAACGGCATGTCGACCAGATCGTGGTAGTTCTTTTCGGACAATCCGCCCGCCGGAGCCCCATGCATGCCGCTGGCGACCATCCAGTCGCTCTCGGTGTGAATCCGGACCGTGGCGGGGAAGTCCAGGCTGCGACCTTCCGGGTAGAGCAGAACGTTGGTCCCGTTGAAGAACGCGAAGTCTGGGCGGCTCCACGCAATGGCGTTGTCGAGGGAATCGGCCAGGTAGTCAAATGCGACGGTGACCTGCCTGGCCCCCGCCGGCCGGATGCGCCAGGTGTCGTAATCGAGCTTGTCCCAGTGGAGCGGCGACCCTGACGCGGTGGCCTGAAAGGCCGAGACCCAGCGTGCAAAGTTGTCGATCTCATAGGCGCCCGGGGTCCAGCTGGGGAGGGAGAGCAGAACATCTCCGCTACCCGAGACGTCGAATCGCATGCTCACGCTGAGCGAATGCCGTGCCGCCGTCTGGCGGTTGAAGGTGATGTCGTACTGAATATTGCTGATGGGCGCGGAGACGGCGGGGCTCCCGGCACCCAACGCCAGGACGGCGAGGCGGAGCAGCATGGGACGTCAGATCCTTGTCGAGGAGTTCGGGTATAGACGCGGCAGCTGCCGAAAAAGTTGCAGACGTGGCCCCTCGGGCCGCGCGCCCCGCTCTCACACCGCAGCCTGCTCCCCCCACTCTCCTTCCCAACGGGCCATCGCCGCCGAGGCGAGGCAGTTGCCCAGCAGATTGACGGAGGTGCGCGCCATGTCCATCAGGGCGTCCACCCCGAGGATCACCGCTACGCCCTCCAGCGGCAGGTGGAAGGTGGCGAGCGTGCCGGAGAGAATCACCAGCGAGGCCCTCGGGACCGCGGCGACGCCCTTGCTGGTGAGCATCAGGGTGAGCATCATGACAAGTTGGTTACCGAGCGTAAGGCTTACCCCGGCGGCCTGCGCGATGAAAACAGAAGCCACGGCGAGATACAGCGTCGAGCCGTCGAGGTTGAACGAATAACCCGTCGGCAGGACGAACGAGACGATCCGCTTGGGCACGCCGAAGCGCTCGAGGTTCTCCATCGCAACCGGGAGTGCGGCTTCCGACGAGGCCGTGGAGAAGGCGATCAGCCAGGGCTCCTTCACGTGGCGCCAGAACTCGCGCAGTGGTATCCGGAAGAGCAGTGCGATCGGGAGCAGGCCCACCAGGAGGAAGACGACCAGCGCGACGTAGAGAGTGCCGACCAGTTTCGCGAGACTTCCCAGTACGCCGAGGCCGCCATGGCCGATTGTGACCGCGATGGCCGCGCCAATGCCGATGGGCGCGAACTTCATGACCAGGCCGGTCACCTTGAACATCACCTCCGCGAGGCCCTCGAAGAACGACAGCACCGTCTGCTTGTGCTTCCCCTTGGCCTGCGCCAGCCCGATGGAAAACAACACGGCGAAGAAGACGATCTGCAGCACTTCGTTGCGAGCGGCGGCTTCCACGATGCTGGCCGGCACGGTGTGCTCGAGTACGCCGGCCAGGGTTGGCTGCTCCGTGGAAAGCCGCTGGATCTGGGTGGTGTCGGCGCTGGCCGCGAGTTGAACGCCGTCGCCGGGGCGGGCGAGATTGACGGCTCCCAGTCCCACCATCAACGCCACGGTGGTCACGATCTCGAAGTAGAGGATCGAGCGGAAGGCCAGTCTCCCCACTCGACGCAGATCGTCGCCATGGCCGGCGATCCCCACGACCAGGCTCGAGAACACCAGGGGGGCGACGATCGACTTGATCATTCGCAGGAAGATCGACGACAGCGGCTGGAGAATCGGCCCGAGGTCGGCCCCGTGCCACACGCTGTGGTCGAGATACCCGACCACCACGCCGGTGATCATGGCGATGACGATCCAGCTGGTCAGGGACAGGCGACGGAGGAAGGCGAACATTCCGAGTCTGGGGTTGGGGTAGGCCCGATCGAAAGGCGCGTAAAGTATGTCGGTGGATCCGGACCACCGCTACCGGGGTCCCCCATGTCCGGCTAGCGTTCGACGGTTCGAGCCTGCGAGGCCGGTCCGCGGCCTCCGGTTCGCCAAGTCCTGTGCCCGGGTTCCTCATGCCCCGCGATTACCTCCGCCGGATTCTCAATGCCCGCGTCTACGACGTGGCGTCGGAGACGCCGCTCGAACTCGCGCCCATACTCTCCGACCGGCTCGGCAACCGGGTGCTGCTCAAGCGGGAGGACATGCAACCCGTCTTCTCCTTCAAGCTGCGTGGCGCATACAACCGGATGGTCCAGCTCAAGGCCGATGCCCGGCGGCGCGGGGTCATCGCCGCCTCCGCCGGCAATCACGCCCAGGGGGTCGCATTGGCGGCCCAGCGCCTGGGGTGCCGGGCGACGATCGTGATGCCGGTGACGACGCCACGGATCAAGGTGAACGCCGTCCGATCGCGCGGGGCGCAGGTGGTCCTGCACGGTGACACCTACGACGAGGCCTACACGCAGGCGCGGTCAATCGCGCGCCGGCGGAAGCTCACCTTCGTCCACCCTTACGATGATCCGGAAGTGATCGCCGGGCAGGGAACGATCGGCCTCGAGATCCTCCGCCAGGCGTCGCGCCCCGTGGATGCCGTATTCGTGCCTGTAGGGGGCGGCGGCCTGATCGCCGGGGTGGCCGCCTGCATCAAGCAGCTCCAGCCGTCGGTTCGCATCATCGGCGTCGAGCCGGTGGATGCCGACGCGATGGCCCAGTCTCTCGAGATCGGTCGACGCATCACCTTGCGCCATGCCGGACTGTTTGCCGACGGCGTCGCCGTCCGCCGAGTCGGCCAGGAGCCGTTCCGGCTGGCCCGACAATTGGTGGACGAAATGATCCGCGTCGACAACGACGCGATCTGCGCCGCGATCAAGGATGTGTTCGAGGATACTCGTCGCATCCTCGAGCCGGCCGGCGCACTGGCGGTGGCCGGCGTGAAGGCCTGGGTCGCCCACCACCGCGCGCGGGGCCGGGAGCTCGTAGCCATCGCGAGCGGCGCCAACATCAACTTCGACCGGCTGCGCTTCGTGGCCGAGCGGGCGGAGGTGGGGGAGCAGCGGGAGGCGATCCTCGCCGTCACGATCCCCGAGCGCCCCGGCAGCTTCAAGGCCTTCTGTTCGACGATCGGTCCACGGAACGTGACGGAATTCAACTACCGGATGGCCGATGCGGACATCGCACGGGTCTTCGTCGGGCTCGAGGTACAAGGGCGGGGAGAGGCCCGGGAAGTCGCGCGGCGGCTCGAGCGCCGGGGCTTCCCGACTCTCGACCTGTCCCGGAACGAGATGGCGAAGTTGCACGTGCGGTACCTGGTCGGCGGCCATGCTCCGCTCGCCAGCCACGAGCTGCTCTACCGGTTTGAATTCCCCGAGCGGCCTGGCGCGCTCATGGAGTTTCTGAACTCGATGCGCTCCGACTGGAACATCAGCCTCTTCCACTATCGCAATCACGGTGCCGACTACGGCCGCGTCCTGGTGGGGATGCAGGTGCCGCCGGAGGAGATGCCGGCCTTTCGACGGTTCCTGGAAGGACTGGGGTATCCGTGGGTGGACGAGAGCCGAAACCCGGCGTACCGGCTCTTCCTGGCATGAGAGACGGACGACCGGCTACACCAGGGCGGCGGCCTTCTGCTCGATCACCCGGAGCAGCGAGACGAACGACGCCACGAACGCCTTGACGCCCTCGACCTCCAGCGCCTGCGTGAGCTCTTCGAGCGAGATGCCCAGGGAGGTCAGCTGATCCAGGGTCCGATCATCAGCGCCCCGCCCTCCTCCGATGCGGAGCTCGGGCCGGCCGTGGTCTCGGTAGGCGGCAAAGGTGGCGGGCGGCAGGGTGTTCACCGTCTGTTCCCCGACCAGCGCCTCGACGTAATAGACGTCCGGAAGAGATGGGTCCTTGGTGCTGGTGGAGGCCCACAGAGGCCGTTGGACCATGGCACCCTTTCCGGCCAGGGCGCGCCACCGAGGCGATGCGAACAGCTCTTCGAATGCGGCATACGCCGCGCGGGCGTTGGCGATCGCGGCGTGGGAACGGAGCGCCGCCGCCTTGGTCGAGCCGGCACTACCGAGCCCGTCAAGCAGCGGATCGACCTTGGTATCCACGCGCGATACGAAGAAGGACGCGACCGAGGCGATCCCGCCGACAGGGTGCCCGGCGCGCACGCGACGCTCCAGCCCGGTAAAGAAAGCATCCACGACTTCGCGGTAACGGGCCACCGCAAACAGCAGCGTCACGTTCACATTGATGCCCTGGGCCAGAGCGTGGGAGATGGCAGCCAACCCCTCGCGCGTTCCGGGGATCTTGATCATGACGTTCGGCCGGGAGATTCTCGACCACAACCTCTCCGCCTCGGCGATCGTTCCGATCGTGTTGTTGGCGAGGAGCGGTGAGACCTCGATCGAGACCAGGCCGTCCCGACCGCCGCTTGCCCGGTGAAGCGGCAGAAAGAGGTCGCAGGCCGCCCGCACGTCACTGACGGCCAGGGCCTCGAAGATCTCCGCCGACTGGGACCCCTCTGTGGCGAGCCGGCGGATGTCCTCGTCGTACAGGTCGCTTCCCTGCACCGCCTTCTCGAAGATCGTCGGGTTGGTCGTCATTCCACGAAGCCCGTCCTCGACAATGAGTCGAGACAGTTCTCCGGAGACGATCAGGTCCCGCGTGATGAAATCGTACCAGGGACTCTGCCCGAGCTGGCCGAGACGGACCAGGGGGTTCGCCATCAGGGTATCTCCCATTAGCTCATCGAGCGGCCCAGCTGCCGCTTGGCGGCGGCCACGATCCGATCGGGGGTGAATCCGAATTCCAGAAAGAGCCGCTCCGCGGGCGCGGAGGCCCCGAAGCGGTCCAGAGCGATGATCTCTCCCGCCGTCCCCACCCATCGTTCCCAGCCAAAGCTGGCGGCTGCCTCGATTGCAACCCGGGCCGTTACCCGCGGCGGCAACACCCGGTCGCGATACGACTCGGGCTGGGCCCCGAACAGCTCCCACGATGGCAACGACACTACTCGTGCCTGAATCCCCTCGGCGTGAAGCTGGCGACCTGCCGCAAGGGCCAGATGCACCTCTGCGCCGGTGGCGATCAGCAACACCGACGGGCGGCCATCGGGCGCTTCGAGCAGGATGTAGCCCCCTTGAGTCAGGCCGCTTGCCGGGGCCAGAACCGCCCGGTCCAGCACCGGGAGCTTCTGACGAGACAACGCCAGAACCGTCGGCCCATCCCGCCGAAGCACCGCGACCTTCCAGGCCTCGACCGTTTCCGTCGCATCGGCGGGTCGGATCACCGTCACGTTCGGCGTGGCGCGGAGCATGGCAAGCTGCTCGATGGGCTGGTGCGTGGGGCCGTCCTCGCCAAGCCCGATCGAGTCGTGAGTGCCGACATAGACGACTGGGAGCCCCATGAGGCCCGACAGGCGGAGCGCCGGCTTGCAGTAGTCGAGGAAGATCAGGAAGGTGGTGCCGTAAGGACGGAGCCCGCCGTGCGCGGCGATTCCGTTGAGGGAGGCAGCCATGGCATGCTCCCGGATGCCCCAGTGGATGTTACGCCCCACTGTGTCGGCCGAGAGGGTCCCGCCACCCTTGATCTCGGCGCCGGTGCTTTCCGCAAGATCCGCCGACCCCCCCACCAGATTGGTGATGCGGCTGGCGAGGACGTTGAGGACCCGCGCTCCGGCCTGCCGCGTCGCCATGGTGCCATCCTTAGGCGTGAAGTCCGGCAAACCGGCGTCCCAACCGGACGGGAGCGCCCCGCCGATCCATTGCTCCCATTCGGCGGCCTGAGCAGGGTGGGCGACACGGTATCGCGCGAAGAGTTCGCTCCACGCGGTGTACCGCTCGCCTCCGCGCGCGCGACACCGTTCTCGCCAGACTGCCGCCTCCGGGGCCACCGAAAAAGGGGTTTCGGGCCAGCCCAGAATCGCCTTCGTCTGGGCTACCTCCTCTTTTCCGAGTGGGGAGCCGTGGACGGCGGCGGTGCCCCCCTTGGTTGGCGCCGGATCACCGATCCGGGTCCTGAGGAGGATCAACGATGGACGTGCCTGCTCGTCACGTGCTGCTGCCAGCGCGGCACCGATCGCCTCGAGGTCGTTGCCCTCGGTCACATGCAGCGTGTGCCACCCATAGGCCTGGAACCGCAACGCGACGTCCTCGGAAAAGCTGAGGTCGGTGGCACCGTCAATAGTGATGCGGTTGTCGTCATAGATGAGGTTGAGCTTGCCCAGCCGGAGGTGCCCGGCGAGCGACGCGGCTTCGCTCGCGACGCCTTCCATCAGATCGCCATCGCTCACAAACGCCCAGACTCGGTGCCCGACAACCTCGAACCCCGCACGGTTGAACCGCTCAGCGAGGATCCGTTCGGCGATGGCCATTCCGACGGCATTGCCCACCCCCTGGCCCAGGGGCCCCGTCGTGGTCTCAACGCCGGGAGTGTGCCCACGCTCGGGATGCCCCGGTGTGCGGGAACCCCACTGGCGGAACTGCCGGATGTCTTCGAGTGACAGGTCAAACCCGCTGAGGTGGAGTAGCCCGTAGATCAGCATCGAGGCGTGGCCGCACGACAGCACGAAGCGATCCCTGTTGGGCCAGTCCGGGTTGGCTGGGTCGAACTGGAAGAATCGGTCCCACAGCACGTAAGCCGCCGGGGCGAGCGCCATCGGCGTGCCCGGGTGTCCTGATTGGGCACGCTCCACCGCGTCCATGGCGAGCACGCGCAAGCTGTTGATGGTTGGCCAAGCCGGGTCGGACATGGCGGGATCCGCTGCCGGGCGCGGCGCGGTAGCCGGTCTGGTCAGGGTGAGACTCCGGTTGGGACCGCTCAAGATAGCGCGGGGCCGCGGCCCATGTGAGGGGGGCGGCCTCCCCCACGTCCCAGCCTGATTGCGGCAGGGGCGGGATTTCGAATCCCTCCCGTGACACCGTGCTTCGGGTGTAAATTCTGCTCCCCCATTCGTACCTCAGCTGGTGCGGAGCTTGCCCGTGTCGAACGACGAACCAGAGTACCTCAAAGCCATCCGGCGCTCCCAGGAGCGCCGCTCGGAGACGCCGCGACCGCCTGAGCGCCCCTCGGTCAAAGCCGGACCGCCGACCCCCGCCGAACGGGCCGCACTGCGGTGGGCGCGCGAGGTGGGCGGCAAAGACGTGCGTGTGTCGGCCTTCCTCACGGGCGCCAAAGTGGCCGTGCTGGTCCAACCCATCACCCCGTTTGGCGAGCCACCGGTCTCGCTCGAGGGGCTGCCCAACCGTGAGGCGCTCGCCGAGCGCGTCAAGGCTGCGCAGGGTGCCGGAGAGAATGTCCTGGGTTGCTTCGAGCTCACCACCGGACGGCCGCTCGTTCCGGACATCTCGGAGGGAAAGGTGAACTTCACCGCCGGCCCGTCGCGTCCCATCATGAAGGCGGAAAGTCCGGAACGAATGATCCGCCGGGCGGCCCAGCAGGCGGAGCAGTTCGCCAAATCCCGCAAATCCGATGACCGGGATCGTGGAGGCCGCGGTCCCGGTGGGGGCGGGGGCGGCCGGCGGTAGGCTCTGGTGTAGAAAGGAAGTCGGAAAACCGGCCCGAATCGTCGATTTCGTGAGCCAGGTGTTCCCGGGGCTGTGATCGGGCCCTCTTACGCCCGACAGCCGTGGTCCTAGCTTACAGGTCCCCGATTCCCAACGGAACGATGCCTCACTCCAATCGTCCGCATCGGCGCATAACGGGGCGGACCGTCGGCTTCTTGATCGTGGTCGCCTTCCTCCTCGGCGGGTTGTTCTGGGATGGCTCGCCGCTCGGCGGGTTGCTGGTGCGTGAGGCGGTGCACTTCAAGTTTAAGGACGTTCGGGAGGTCAGTCCCTCGGCCCTGGTCGCCTGGATGCGCGACCCCACCCGCCCGCCGCCACTCATTGTCGATGCTCGCCCGGAAGCAGATTACGCGCTGAGCCACATCGCAGCCGCGGTGCGCCTCGATCCCGTGACGCCCGACCTTGCTGTCCTCGCGCACGTTCCCCGAGATCAGCCGGTTGTCGCGTACGACGCGACCGGAGTCGGGGGAGCCGCGATGGCTGTGGCACTGGGACAGGCTGGCTTCACGCGGGTATCGAGCCTGGAGGGCGGCCTCTTCCGGTGGGCTAACGAGGGCTACCCCCTGAGCGCCGACAGCGGCCAGCCCACCAAGGTCGCGGGAGTAAGCTGGGGTTGGGATCGCTTGCTCAAGGGGCGGTTCCACCGGTGAAGCGGCCACTGCCCGGGACGATTCTAGCCATGGTCGTCCTGGGTGCGCTGGGCGGGTCGAGCCTCTGGCACGTGGGGCCCTTGCCCCGGCTTGGGGGGTTCTTCGACCCCGTGCACGGGGTATGGACCGTGGCAGCCCACGCGGAGTTCCCCCACGAGGTCACGGTGGCCATTCCGGGCCTCGTCGCGCCGGTGGCCGTGCAGTACGATGACCGCGCCGTGCCTCACATCTTTGCGGCCAATGAGTTGGACGCGGTCCGGGCGCTCGGGTACGTCGTGGCTCGGGACCGGCTCTTCCAGATGGAGGTCGAGTGGCGGGCCGGCGCGGGACGCCTGACCGAACTCCTGGGCCGGGATCTTCTGGACGTCGACCGGCGGAGCAGGGAGCTGGGCCTGGCCGATGCCGCCGAGAGGCACTTCCGGGATCTCCCTCCGGATGCACCGATGCGGAGGCAGCTCGAGGCCTTCGCGGCCGGCGTCGAGGCCCGCATCGACCAGCTGGATCCGAGCGACATCCCCCTCGAGTATCGGCTGCTGGGCCGGCGGCCCTCCCCTTGGCGACCCATCAACAGTCTCTACCTTTTCGGGCGCATGGGCTGGACGCTCGCGTCCAGCGATCTCGAGGCCCAACAGGAGCGCGCCCGGGCCCGCGTCGGCGCCGCGGCCGCCGACGCGCTCTATCCCATACACGCCCCGATTCAGGAGCCGATCGTCCCCAATGGGCAGACGGCGGCGCGGTACGACCGGGTGCCGATCCCACCGCCGGCGCCACCCGGCTCCTCCGCGGCCGGTTCCGATTCCACCCCGGTGGCCGGGGCGACCCTCCCGGATCCTGTGGACGAATATGGGAGCAACAACTGGGCGGTGGCTCCCTCTCGAACGGCCGGCGGCTACGCCCTGCTTGCCGGCGACCAGCATCTCGATCTCGACCTGCCGTCCATCTGGTATGAAGTCCAGCTCGTCGTCCCGGACTCCCTCGATGTCTACGGCGTCACTATCCCTGGTGCGCCGTGCGTGGTCATCGGGTTCAACCAGGATGTTGCCTGGACCTTCACGAACACGGAGGCGGATGTCGAGGATCGGTACGCGGAAACCGTTGACGACACCACCCGTCCGCGCCAGTACCGCGTGGACGGCGTCTGGCGACCGCTGCGGCTCGCGGAGGAGCGCTACCTCTCACCCGACGGCAAACCGATCGAGACCGACACCCTGCGTTTTACCCATCGCGGACCTCTGACCCGGGACGAATCGGGGCAGTGGCTCTCGACCCGTTGGACCGTTCTCGAAACGGGATCCGAGCTCGCGGCTTTCTCGCGCGCCGCACGTGCCCGGACGGCGCAGGGCTGGCTCGATTCGATGGCGGTCTATCAAGCCCCGCCGCAGAACATGCTGGTCGCGGACCGAACGGGGATGATCGCGATCCGCTCGACCGGCCGGTTCCCCATACGGCCCGTGGTTCGCGGGGACCTCATACAGCGCGGGGACACATCGGCCGCGGATTGGTCGGGCGACTGGCCGCTCGCCGCGCTGCCCCAGGCGGTTGATCCCGTCCAGGGCTACCTGGCCTCCGCCAACCAGGAGCCGCTCGACCCGCGGGTCAATCCACGGTATCTCGGGGCGAACTGGTACGCGCCGTGGCGCGCGATCCGGATCAACCAGCTGCTCCGCGCCGACAGCGCAGTCACACCCGACGACATGCGTCGCTTCCAGACCGACCCCGGGAGCCCGGCGGCGGACCTCTTTGTGCCGGCCTTCTTTCGTGCGGCACGCCGCTATCCCGGGCGGGACTCACTCCAGACCGCTGCTCAGCTTCTCGCCCAATGGGACCGTCGGTATACCCCCGACAACACCCGGGCCGTGCTCTACGAGGCGGCGATACGCCAGTTGCAGGTGCTGCTGTGGGACGAGCTGTCGGAACCTGGCAACTCCAGGTTGCCCCCGCCCGTAACGCCCGCGCTGTCTATCGTGGCCGCACTCCTGCAGGACCCATCGAATCGCTGGTGGGACAACCGGGCGACACCGGATGTTGTGGAAGACCGCGACCGCCTGCTGGCGGACGCCTTGGTCGAGGGGTACCGAGAGACGGTGCGACGATTCGGCCCGCCGGACGGCGGCAAGTGGCGCTGGGATCGCATTCGTCACGCCAACGTGCTGCACCTGCTCCGCATCAAGGCTCTCTCGGCGGTGGACATTCCGATCCAGGGCGGCCAGGGGACCCTCAATCCCTCGAGTGGCGCGGGCACCTTTGGCTCAAGCTGGCGCATGGTCGTGGAGCTCGCTCCACGGATCCGCGCATGGGGCACCTATCCCGGCGGACAGTCGGGCAACCCGGCGAGCTCCCACTATGTGGACCGTGTCGCCCAGTGGTCGGCGGGTCGATTGGATACGCTGTTCGTCCCGCGGTCGGCTCGGGAGGCCGGCAGCCGGACCGTGAGTGATCTCGAGCTTCGACCCGGTTCATGACTCAGCGACGGGCTCTGGAGGCGCTGCTTGCCGCCTTGGCGATGGGCCTCGGCACCTGGTTCGGGGGCTGGTGGGCGGTGCCGGCCGTGGCCGCCTTGTGGCAGCTGCTCAGGCGAACTACGCCTCCTCTGGTGCCGGCCTTCGGGGCGGCGCTCGCGTGGGTGGTGCTGCTTGCGATCCTTCCCTGGGCGCCACTGGACCGGCTGGCGCTCCGGCTGAGCGCGCTCTTTCACCTCCCACCCGGCGGAGCTCTGCTACTGCCCCTGGCGTATGCCTGGCTGATGGCCTGGAGTTCCGCGCGCATCACCCGGGCGATCACGGGTCACGAACCATCCGCTACCCGCATGGCGAAGGTGACGACGGCTCCCCCCGGCTCGCGGACGGACAGCTCGTCCATTCCGTAGAACGTGCGATGCCGTTCGACCTCCCGGTGTATACCTGCGAGCGCGCGATCAATGCGCTCGATATCGGCCACCTCGACGAACAGAGCGACCGAGTGGCCACGCGGCGCGGCGACGAGAGCCTGGGACTCCGCCGCGGTTGCGGCCCACGTTTGGTACATCACCTCGATTCCATCCCGAGCTAGAATCACGAACTGGGCCTCTCCATCCGGGCCGGGGACCTGCGCGGTCACCTCGAAGCCGAGACGCTCGGTCCAGAAGGGCAGGCAGGGTCCGATGCGGTCCACGAAAAGGACGGGGGTCAGGCGGCCGATGAGGGCGGGCTGGGACATGAAGGCCTCCGGGGAGGGGTCGGTGCGGACAATGGTGCCGACTAGTATTATTGATACTTGTATATAGTATAAACTACATTAGCTTCCTGTCAACCCATGTCACTGGCGCTCACCCTTCCCGACCTCGTGGTGCTCTGCCTCCTGGCGGAGCGGCCCATGCATGGCTACGAACTCAATCAGGAGTTGGAGCGGCGTGAAGTGCGGGACTGGGCCGGGATTTCTCGCCCGCAGGTCTACTATTCTCTGCGAAAGCTGGCCAAAGGCGGTCGGGTAGTCACCGCCCGGCAGGAGGGTGAGCGTCAGGGACCGGAGCGCCAGGTCTGGCGCCTTTCCCGGGCCGGGCATCGGGAGTTGGTGAAGGCACTGGGGCGGGAGGAGTGGGTCGTTCAGCGCCCGCCCCCGCCGTTCCTCACCTGGCTTGCCCTGTCCCCGTTTGCGCACCCGGCAGACCGGGTGCGCCTGGTTCAGCGTCGCCGGAGCTACCTTGAGGAGCAGCTGGCCCGGGAGCGCGCGACCCTTGAGGCCATCCTGGCCGACACGGGGCCGATGGTGCGCGTTGCCTCGCTGATGGTCCGGTTGGTGATCCGGCAGTGGGAGGTCGAACTCGAATGGCTGTCGGAAGTTGAATCGGTCGTGCGGGGGGAATCGGACTTCGGGGGGGCCGGCACTAGCCGGAAGTGACGCTTCAGTCTAGATTTGCACCATCCGATAACGCGGAGGGACCCCCTGTACCCGTTCGCTGGACCCTGTCACTGTAAGGAATAGTTGTGTCACGAGCAGATCGTCGCCGTCCATCATCGCCCCCACCTCGTAGAGATCGCAGCTTAGGCCGTCGCTCCATGGATGCCCACCGCCGGTGGCTCATCGACAAGTATGGCTCGGTGTGCGCCTACTGTGGATCGGAGATTCCCGAAGACCGTACCACGCTGGACCACGTTTATCCCCGCAAGGGACAGACTGCCTACGACCGGCCTGACAACCTGGTCATCGCCTGCCAGCCATGCAATTCCGCCAAGGCCGACACCCCGTTTCTCGCGTTCATCGCGCAGAAGCGGGCTCGCGGCGTCTTTCTGCTCCACTATGGAGAGCACCTCTCCGATTGGGTGAAGGACATGATCCGGCAGGCCTCGGCCCGCGACTGGTTGCCTTCGAACCGCACCCAGTTCGTTCCCCATCACGGTAACGGGCGGCACTAACTCGAGCGGAGGGCATCTTCGGTGATGCGCTTCTGCTCGAGGGCGTGGGCGGAAGGATACCCCTCGGCCGGACTGGCGCGCTCCGGACGCCCCGAATACCGGAGCGCCAATCCCGGCGGCAGGATTGCCCGGAGCCGAGGTTCCACGTAGGTCCACGCGCCCATGTTCCGCGGCTCCTCCTGCACCCAGACCACCTCGTTCAGATTGGGATATCGGGCTGTCAGGTCCCGCAGCTCTTCTTCCGGGAAGCTATAAAGTTGCTCCAGCCGCACGAGGGCCATGCGTGAGCGGTCCGCGCCGGCCGCGGCGCTCTGGAGGTCGTAGTACACCTTCCCCGAACACAGGATGAGACGCTTGACCTGGTCTCGGTAGCTCTGCGCAACCGGGTCGTCGAGAACGGGCTGGAAGTGGCCGGCACTGAGGTCCTCCAGTCGGCTGGTCGCCTGGGGCAGGCGCAGCAGGCTCTTGGGCGTGAGAATGATCAGTGGGCGTTGGCGATTCCGTTTCGCCTGCCGGCGCAGCAGATGAAAGTACTGGGCCGGGGTGGTCGGATTGGCCACTCGGATGTTCCCCTCCGCGCACAACTGCAGGAAGCGCTCGACCCGCGCACTGGAGTGTTCGGGGCCCTGACCCTCATAACCATGGGGGAGAAGGAGCGTGAGCCGTGTCGTGAGGCCCCACTTGGACAGCCCGGATACGATGAACTGATCGATGACCACCTGGGCACCGTTCACGAAATCCCCGAACTGAGCCTCCCAGATGACCAGTGTCTCGGGCGCGGCCGCGCTGTACCCATACTCGAAGCCGAGCGTGGCGAGCTCCGAGAGCGGACTGTTGTGCAGCTCCAGGCTCGCCAGCGTGCTGGCCAGATGCTTGAGGGGCGTATAGCTGGTCCCGGTGACGGCATCGTGAAGCACCAGGTGACGCTGGCTGAAGGTGCCTCGCTCCGTGTCTTGGCCCGTCAGTCGGATCGGTACTCCTTCGACCAACAGTCCGGCGAGGGCCAGGGCCTCGGCGTGGGCCCAGTCGATTCCGCCTTCCGACCCCATTGCCGTCCGCCGTCGCTCAAGTTGCTTGGCCAGCTTGGGATTGACGGTGAACCCCTCGGGCCAGGTGAGCAGCTGTTCGTTCAAGGAGCGGAGAAAGCCGGCTTCGAGCGCCGTCTCCGGCCCGACCCCTGACGAGCGGTCCAGCACCTTGATCGGCTCCGGCGCGGCGGGCTTTCCCATCCCGGACTTGAAGGCCTGCTGCAGGTCCGTCAGCCGCTGGTACCCCGCCTCATAGAGGTGCTCGGCCTCCGCCTCTGTGAGCAGGCCGCGGTTTGCCAGGAGGGCGGCGTACTGCTGCCGGACCGTCGGCAGCTGCCTGATGCGCTCGTACATGAGGGGTTGGGTGTAGGAAGGCTCGTCCCCCTCGTTGTGTCCGTGGCGGCGGTATCCCACGAGGTCGATCAGAACGTCTTCCTGGAACCGCTCCCGGTACGCCATCGCGAGACGGATGGCCGAGAGGCACGCTTCCGCGTCGTCCGCGTTGACGTGGATGATCGGGACGTCGAACCCCTTGGCCAGGTCGCTGGCGTGACGGGTCGAGCGAGCGTCCCCCATGTCGGTGGTGAAGCCGATCTGGTTGTTGGTGATCAGATGGATCGTCCCGCCTGTGCGGTAGCCCAGCAGCGCCCCGAGGTTGAGTGTCTCGCTCACGACACCCTGCCCGGCGAACGCCGCGTCGCCATGGATGATCACGGGAAGTGCAGCGGTCGGATCGTAGTGAGCCTCGCGGCCCTTCCGGTTGGTCTGTTCCGCCCGTGCCCGCCCGTCCACGACGGGGCTCACGAACTCGAGGTGGCTGGGGTTCGGGGAGAGTGTCACGGTCAGGACCTTCCCGCTCCGCGTCTTGTAGGCCCCATCGGCACCCAGGTGGTACTTCACGTCGCCGGTACCTCCATCGGGGCCGAGCGCGCCTTCGAGGTTCTTGGCTCCCTCGAATTCCGCGAAGATCGTTTCGTATGGGCGGCCCACGGTATGGGCCAGCACATTGAGTCGGCCCCGGTGCGCCATGCCTACCACCACATGACGCGCGCCCTGGCGGGCGGCCAGCTCGATCGTGAGGTCGAGCATGGGGACCAGCATGTCCACACCTTCGATGGAGAAGCGCTTCTGCCCCAGATAGGCCTTGTGCAGGAACCGCTCGAACGCCTCGACATCGATCAGTCGCCCGTAGAGCCACTTCTGGTCCTCCGGGCTGAGCGGCTGGCGGTGATGACCGCTCTCGATCATCTGTCGGAGCCAGACGCGTTCACCGTGATTGGAGATGTGCTCCAACTCGTAGGCCATCGTGCCGCAGTAGGCTTCGTGCAGCCGGGGCAGCGCTTCGGCCAAGGTCTGCCCCGGCGTGGAAATCCGAAGCACCGCCGTCGGGATGGTCGCCATCACCTCCGGGGTGAGCCCCAGCGGCACGGGGTCCAGGGCCGGGTCCCCGATTGGTTCGCTGCCCAGTGGGTCCAGCCGGGCCGCGAGATGGCCGTGCGTACGGTGCGCCTTCACCAGGGCCATGGCCGCGGCGACGTGGTAGAGGTCGGCCTGTGACTCGATGACGGGCATCGACCCCGCCCGCGAGGGCCGACCGGGTGGCGGCGCCGGCAGCGCCGCCTCGAGCGACAGCCCTAGGCTCTGGAAGACTCCCTCGTAGAACTGGTCGTCCCCCTGGAGGAGTTCATCCAGGGTCCGCAGGAACTCGCCTGACTCCGCGCCCTGGATGATGCGGTGGTCGTACGTACTGGTCACCGTCATCACTTTGGAGACGCCCAGTTCACGCAGCCGGTCGTCAGAGACATCGCTGAAGGCCGGTGGGTAATCGATGGCGCCGACCGCGACGATGCAGCCCTGGCCCGGCATCAGGCGCGGGACCGAGGCCACGGTGCCGATTCCGCCTGGATTGGTGAGCGTGAGATTGGCCCCCACGAACGCGTCCGGGAGGAGTTTGTTGGCGCGGGCCTTCTCCACCAGGGATTCGTAAACCGAATGGAACTCCGCGAATGACTTGGCCGCGGCATCACGGATGACGGGGACGACCAAGCCGCGAGTTCCATCCTTGCGCTCTACATCCACCGCGATGCCAAGGTGCACGGGGCCGCCGGGACGGCGATAGGGGGCGCCGTCGACCTCCTGATAAACCGAGGTCAGCGTGGTGTGCCTGGCCGCGGAGTTGACCGCGGCGAAGCCGATCAGGTGGGTGAACGACACCTTTTCTGATCTTCCCGCCCCCCGCAGCGCGTTGTTGAGCTCGCGCCGTCGGGACTCGAGCACCGACACCGGCAGCTCGCGGAACGACGTGGCTGTCGGCATCGACCGGCTCTCGTTCATGTTCGCGACGAGCTTGGCCGCCGGTCCCGTGATGGGGATCGCCTCGGGCGCGACTGACGGCGCGGAGGGTGCTTCTCCGCCGGGGGTCTTGATCTGCTGCGGGGTGGAGCGAGTGGGAGTGGAGACCGGTTCGGCGGCGCCATTGCCGTTTTCCGGCGGCAGTCCTGCGATTCCCTTCTCGAAATACCGACGCCACTGCTCGGAAACCGAGGACGGATCGCGCAGGTACTCCTCGTACATGATCTGTGCGAAGCCTGCGTTGGCCGTTTCAAACACGTTGGGTTCCACGGGGCTATCACTGCCTTTCGCGCTAAGGCCCTGTCCGGTCTAAACATAACCGGCGGGCGCGCGGCGCGGGAAAGGAGCACAACGCCCCTCTAGCGCCCCAGCGCCTCCTGTTCCCGCTCTACCAGTGCCAGGTAGGCGCGAACTTCGTCAGCCGAGCGGTCTGCGCTCCAGTTCAACTCGCGGGCGAGCAACTGCGCCGTCCGCGCGGCCGCGCTGCGCCCGTGGTCCGGCGTTTCGTAATACGGGTGAATGCGGCGAATCAAAACGTCCTCGACCCGGCACACCAGCTCGCGCCGCGCGAGATGAACCACCTCGGCGGCGATGGCCGGATGATCGGGGCTCAAGGGTTCGGCCAGCTCGCGATGTTCGCGGGCCAGGTTGAACACGGCCGCGCACTCCGTCCCGTAGGTACGAACCACATGATCGACAGTGGCCGCCGGCAGCCCCAGCTCGTGCCCGGGCTGGCCCAAGGGAGCGAGGTCGCGGGCCTCGCCTCCAGGGAGCGGCTCGACGTCGGTGGGCGGGCGCGATACGCGAGGCCGGCCGTCGAGCGCGTGGAGCACGGCCACGACCCGATCCACCAGCTCCGCGCCCATGACCCGGTAGGTCGTGAGCTTGCCGCCCGCGATCGTCAGCATTTCTCCGGGGCCGGCATGAATGAGATGTTCACGCGGGATCTGGGATGCGCCGACCGCCGCGGCCGGGGCCACCAGCGGCCGAAGGCCGGCCCAGGCGGCGAGCAGGTCACTCTCGCTTAGGTGGGCATTGGGGAACGCGGCGTTCACCGAGCGGAGGAGATAGACCACATCCTCATGGTTGACGCGCACGCGATCGGGATGCTCCGTGCTGTCGGTATCGGTCGTGCCGATGTAGCTGAGTTCGCCCCACGGCAGGACAAACATGATGCGGCCGTCGATGGGACTGGTCAGGGTGATGGCGGCATGATTGCCCAGTCGCTCCCGCCTGAGCAGCACGTGCACGCCCTTGGTGGGCCGCAGCAGGGGCGCGGCTTCAGGAGACTCGAGGCGCCGCAGCTCATCGCACCAGGGCCCGGTGGCATTCACCACCACGTGCGCGTGCACCGATCCGCTCTCCCCGGTCAGGCGATCGCGGAGCCGAGCGCCTTGCACCCGGCCCTCCGCGCGCAGCAGATCCTCGACCGCCATGTAGTTCGCCACCAGCGCCCCGTGTCTCATGGCGCTCCGCGCCGTGGCCACTACCAGCCGTGCATCGTCGCACTGGGCGTCATAGTACCGGATGCCGCCCTCGAGTCCCTTTTCCCGAACCATGGGCTCCTCGCGGAGCAGGGCGCGCTTGCCGAGGAACCGATGCCACCGCACATTGCGGAAGGCCGCGAGCAGGTCATACACCCAGATCCCCGCCCAGACCTTCCACAGCGGAACCCGGTCCCCCCGGTGGACCGGAAAGACGAAGGGCAGTGGATGCACGAGGTGGGGAGCGATGCTGAGCAGGACCCGGCGCTCGCGGAGCGATTCGAAGACCAGGCCCAGGTCGTGTTCCTCGAGGTAGCGCAGCCCGCCATGGATCAGGCGGCTGGAGCGTGAGCTGGTCCCGAAGCCGAGGTCGTGCTGATCGACCAGGATCGTTCGCAGGCCGCGCATGGCGGCATCGCGGGCGATGCCGGCTCCTGTGATACCGCCCCCGATGATCAGGAGATCGGCCGGGGCCGCCCGCAGCCGTTCGACCGAGGAGCGATGCCAGATCTCACGCGCAGTAGCTCGCCCCACGCTCTGTTCCTCCCGCGCCCCAGCACGTGGCTCACGTGGCATGATTACCTCTTCCGTGCGGGCGTCACGGTGCTGGATCTGGCCTGCGGCGAGGGACGCCACGCCGTCAGGGCAGCCCAATGGGGCGCGTCGGTCACCGCGGTGGACAGCGACGAATCCAAGGTCGAGTCCGGGCGCGAATCCGCGAGCCGGCTCGGCGTGGATGTGGACTTCCGGGTTGTGGATCTGGCCGGCCCCTGGCCGGCCTTCGGGACCTTCGATGTCGTTCTGGTATTCAATTATCTTGACCGGTCTCGCATGGAGGACATCAAGCGGGTCGTCACGCCGGGCGGCATTCTCCTGATGGAGACGTATCTGGAATGGCAGCGGGCCCTGGGCTGGGGACCAACCCGAGACGAGCACCTGCTCGCTCCAGGCGAGTTGGCCCGGCTGATTTCCCCCTTCGAGGCCCTGCACGGCCGGGAAGTGTTCGAGCCGATCGACAGCAACAAGGTGCGCGCCGTCGCAAGTGTCGCCGCCATGAGGCCCTTGGCGTAGCTGGCGACCCGGTGGCGTCGGCGCGCGCCCGAAAGATATACCATGTCAAGTTCACGCCGCCCCTGCATCGTCGCCGGAATCCGAACACCTTTCGCTCGGAGTGGAACGGTCTTCCGGGATGTGACGGCCGTCCAACTCGCCCGCCGGGCGACCCAGGAACTCCTTGAACGGACCGGACTGGATGGGGCGGAGGTCTCCGAGGTCGCCTTCGGCCAGGTCATCCCATCCGTGCTCGCGCCGAACGTTGCGCGCGAGGTGAGCCTCCTGCCCCAGCTCCCGCGAACCATCCCCGCCGTGACCGTCAACCGCGCGTGCGCATCCGCCGGGCAGGCGCTGAGCTATGCGGCCGACCAGATCTCGCTGGGGCACGCCGACGTGGTTCTCGCCGGCGGAACGGAGTCCCTTTCCGATATTCCAATCCTGCACTCCCGGCGCATGAGTCAGATTCTGGTCGACGCCAGCAAGGCAAAGACGCTCGGCCAGCGGCTTGGCATCTTTTCGAAAGTGCGTCCGCGCGACCTGGTCCCGGTGTCACCCGCCATTGCCGAGCCCAGCACGGGCGAATCGATGGGGCAGTCCGCGGAGAAGATGGCGAAGGAGAACGGCATTACGCGCCTCGCGCAGGACCGCTACGCCCTCATGAGCCACGAGCGGGCGGCCGCGGCCACCGCGAGCGGCCGGTTCGCGGAGGAAATCGCTCCGTGGTTTGGCGGGCCCGGCATGGACCAGGTGGTCACCGCGGACAACCTCATCCGGGGGGATACGTCTCTCGAAGCCCTGGGCCAGCTCAAGCCGGTCTTCGATCGTCGCTATGGTTCTGTCACCGCGGGCAATTCCTCGCCGCTTACCGATGGAGCCGCGGTTGTCCTGGTGATGGAGGAGCAGAAGGCTCGGGCGCTCGGGTATCGGCCGCTGGTGGCTGTGCGCAGCTATGCTGTTGCCGCGGTGGATCCCGGATGGCAGCTCCTCATGGGACCGGCGTACGCGGTCCCCAAGGCGCTGGACCGCGCGGGTCTAGCATGGAAGGATCTTGGCCTCGTCGAGATACACGAGGCGTTTGCCTCACAAGTCCTGTCGAATGTCGAAGCCTGGGGGTCCAAGGCCTGGGCTGAGAAGCTGGGACGGAGCGCTCCGGTCGGGGAGGTGGACTGGGCCCGCGCTAACGTGCATGGAGGGTCGATCGCCATCGGGCATCCATTCGGCGCAACCGGGGCGCGCCTCGCCACGACGCTCGCCAACGAGATGGTGAAGCGCGATGTCCAGTTCGGGCTTATTTCAATCTGCGCCCAGGGCGGCATGGGCTTCGCCATGGTCCTGGAACGGGCCTAAGGAGCACCGGATGCCTCCGCTGTCTGCATTGATGTCCGCCAACCATGGCACGACGGCCGTGCTCACGCTGGACTTGCCGGGCGAGCCGGTCAACAAGCTCACCGCCCGGGTCAAGAGGGAGTTCGAGGAAGCACTCAAGGGGCTGCAGGACGACCCGTCTGTGAAGGCGGTCGTGATCATCTCCGGAAAGCCCGACGTCTTCATCGCCGGCGCAGATATTGAGGAGTTTACGCGCCTGTCCACGCGGGAGGAGTTCGAGCGCCTCGCCCGCGAAGGGCAGGAGATGCTGCAGCGTCTGGACGATTTCCCCAAGCCGGTGGTGGTGGCCATTCACGGGTCCTGCGTCGGCGGCGGCCTCGAACTGGCCTTGGCCGCCGACTGGCGCATTGCCACCGACCATCCCAAGACCCAACTGGGACTGCCCGAGGTCCAATTGGGACTCCTTCCGGCGGCCGGCGGTTGCCAGCGGCTACCGCGCCTCATTGGCCTCACCGCGGCTCTGGGGATCATCCTGCCGGGGCGCAGCGAGCCGGCGCTCAAGGCCCTGAAACTCGGCCTGGTCGACGAAGTGGTCCCCAGAAGCATTCTGCTCGCCACCGCGCTGGCGGCCGCCGATCGCCTGGTTGCCTCCGGTTTCCCGCACCGCCGCCCTCGCGGCGGATTGGGCCGAGCCCTGCTTGAGCGCAACCCGCTCGGCCGACGCTTTGTCTACTGGAAGGCGCGCAAAGACACCTTGAGGCAGACTCGGGGGAACTACCCCGCTCCCCTGGCCGCTCTGGAGGCCGTCCGGACCGGACTCGAGCGCGGGGCGCGGCGTGGGTTCGTGGTCGAGCATCGGAAGTTCGGAGAGCTGGCGACCACCGAGGTCTCAAAGAACCTGGTCGGAATCTTCTTCGCCACGAACGCTCTCAAGAAGGACGATGGCGTCCCGCCCGGAACGATCGCACACGCCCAACCGGTCGAGCACCTGGCCGTGATCGGCTCCGGCTTCATGGGCGCGGGTATCGCGGGGACCGCGGTGGCCACCGCGGGGATCCCGGTCCGCCTGAAGGACACGGAGTTCCCCCGGGTGGGAAAGGGCCTGAAGTCCGCTACCGACATCCTGGCGGGGCGGCTCAAGCGGCGCCGCATAACCAGGTACGAATTCGCGCGTGAGTCAGCGCTGCTGTCCGGGGGCACCGACTTCGCCGGCTTTGCCCGTGCCGGCCTCGTGATCGAAGCCGTCTTCGAGGACCTTGCGATCAAGCGAAAGGTGCTCGCCGAGACCGAGGCGGCCACCCCGCCCTCGACCATCTTCGCGACCAACACATCGACGATCCCGATAGCCGATATCGCGGCGGAGGCACTCCGGCCGCAACAGATTCTGGGGATGCACTTCTTCTCGCCGGTCGACCGAATGCCGTTGCTCGAGGTCATCCCCACCGACCGCACCGCTCCGGACAGCGTCGCCACCGCCGTCCAGTTCGGCAAGAAGCTCGGGAAGACGGTCATCGTCGTCCGCGACCGCCCCGGCTTCTGGGTCAATCGGATACTCACGCCCTATCTCAACGAGGCGGGGTATGTTTTCGAAGAGGGCGTTCCGATGGATGTCATCGATCGGATCATGACGCGCTTCGGGTTCCCGGTGGGGCCAATCACCCTGCTCGACGAGGTTGGCCTGGATGTCGCCGCCAAGGCGTGCAAGGTCATGTACGGCGCGTTCGGGGACCGCCTCAAGCCGTCGGATCTCATCGGCAAGCTGCTCGCCGACCAGCGCATGGGGCGCAAGAACGGGAAGGGATTCTATCTCTACCACAAGGGACAGAAGACCGGGCCGGATGAAAGCGCGTACGATCTGCTTGGGCTCCGTCCCCGTGCTCCCGCCTCGACGGAAACCATCGAGCGCCGCCTGGTGTACAGCCTTCTCAACGAAGCGGCGATGGCGGCCGGCGAAGGCGTCGTCCGCTCGCCGCGTGACGGCGATCTCGGCGCAATCTTCGGAATCGGCTACCCACCCTTCCGCGGCGGTCCGCTGCGGTATCTCGATCACCTCGGGGCTGGCCGCGTTGTCGAGGCGCTGCGCGACCTCGAGCGTTCCTTCGGCCAGCGGTTCCGCCCTGCGGAGAGCCTCGTGGCCATGGCTGAGCGTGGCGAGCGGTTCTACCCCGCGTAAGGAGGGCACGGGCGTTCTTGTGTGAGGCAGGCCGTCGTTCCGTTTCCACCCTCATCGACTGAGCCCGGCGGACGCTGAGCCCTAAGAGACCGCCATCCGCCTTCGCCAGTGCGACCGGGGCCCGCACCTCGCACTCGGTAGCTGCCTATCTGAAGCGCTCCGTGCTCCTACATATGGGTCCACGTTTCCAGTCGCGAGTGGCGCGGCGTTGCCCCCGTCGGCCGGCGATGAGACGTCGCCACACCGGTCAGGAGTCGACACCACGGCCCCCGGGTCGGAGAAGCGAACCGGCCGCGTCGCGCCGAGCTGGCTCTGTTGTGTAAGACGCCGCAGGAAAAGAGCTTAGCCAACTGCGCGTCGCTCTGGCTCTCATCGCCCGAGGGGAGGCGTGCAGGCTGGCGGGTCGTCCGCCATTGCGCCGGCGTGGCCCGATCCTAGCTTGAGTCCGTCGCAGTCACTCTTGGGCTGCCCGATACTCGACCGGTGCGAGGAATCACGCCGTGCCAGTCCCCAGCCAGATGCCCATTCGCCACTTCCCGCGCGGACTCCGGGCCCGGATCCGCGTGGCCTATGCGGTGGCGTGGGAAGCGATCGTCGAGACCCACGCGGCTCAAGCCCATCAATTCATCGGGGAGTTTGCGAGCCGGACCAGCCCGCTCGAGGCTCTCGAGCTGTACTTCGCTGTCGTGCCGGTGCCCGAGGCGATGCAGGAGCCGGTCCGCACCCGTACCCTCGCCACCCTCGAACTGGATGACTTGCCGATCCGTTCCCCGCTCCCCACCCTCCGCGGTTGGCGGCTGCTGCGTCTCGATCTCGCCATCAAGGTTCTCCGCTTCCGGAGGGCCTACCACGAGCGGACGCTGACGCTGGCGCGGATGGTCGGAGCGCGGGCGGCGGAAGCGGTCACCGCGACGCACGTGAATAACGCGCACGCCTTCGCCGAGTTGTTGGAGGGATACCTGCCGGTCGAGCGGGCGGTCGAGGAGTATCTGCGGGCCTTTTACCTGCCTCTGGGTGCGGGGCAGGTCGTGTTGCAGCGGGTCAAAGCCGCGCTGGCCGGGTCGCACCTCGCCGCCGAGTATGCGCAGCCTCGCCTGGTCGACCCCGAGTTGATGGGGCCGGACCCGGAATCCAATCTCAGGACACCTCCCCAATCAGGTCGTCGTTCGTCGCCGAGCGTCGCATCAGCGTAAGCACCTGCTGCATGGCGTCCGTCGGAGCCATCGGTGCGAGCCGTGCGCGCAAGGTCTGCGCGACCCTGAGCATGGGGGCCGACAGCAGCAGCTCCTCCCGTCGGGTCCCGCTTGCCTTCAGGTCAATGGCCGGGAAGATCCGCCGCTCGGCCAGCTCGCGGCTCAGCGTGAGCTCGCTATTGCCCGTCCCCTTGAATTCCTCGAAGATCACCTGGTCCATCTTCGATCCGGTATCGATGAGGGCGGTTCCAATGATCGTCAGCGAGCCGCCACCCTTAGCCTCGTCGATCCGCCGAGCGCTGCCCAGAAATCGCTTGGGCTTCTCGAGTGCATTGGAATCGAGGCCGCCGCTCATGGTGCGGCCCGTGCCCCGTTCGACCGCGTTGTAAGCCCGTGCCAGCCGCGTGATCGAATCCAGGATCAGGACGACGTCGTCGCCCTGTTCCACCCGGCGCCGGGCGCGCTCCAGGGTCAGTTCGGCGACCGCGATGTGGCGCTCGGCCGGGAAATCGAAGCTGGAGGAGACGACCTCACCGCATCTGATCATCTCCATCTCGGTCACCTCCTCGGGCCGCTCATCGACCAGGAGAATCAGCAGCAGGGCCTCCGGATAGTTCTTCGCTACCCCTTCGGCGACCGATTGAAGCACCATCGTCTTGCCGGCCTTCGCGGGCGCGACGATCAATGCACGCTGGCCCTTCCCGAACGGGCACAGGAGGTCGATCACCCGGTTGGTGTAATCCGGCTGGCCGAACCGTCGCAGCCCGCAATCGAGCCGGAGCGGAGTATCCGGGTGAATCGCGCCGAGCGACCCAAAGGCCGGGCGGTGTCTGGCGCGGTCCGCTGGCAGGCCGTTCACCAGCATGAGCTTCTCTACCGGCGGGGCCTTGCCTCTTCCGGGGGAGCGCCCGACGTCGCCCCAGAGCTCATCCCCCGTCCGCAGGCCGTACTGACTGACGAGCCGAGGGGCAACGTAGAGGTCCCCATCCTCCGCCAGGTAGCTGAACTGGCGGCGACGGACGAAGCCCGCGCCGCGGTCGGAGAGATCGAGGATGCCGAGGGGGTTGGCCGTTGTCATGCGGTCGGTTGAATATACTTAGCGTGATGGCGGACGACCGGGCTGATCTTCTCTTCTACGATGGCACCTGTGGATTGTGCCACCGGTTGGTGACGTTCGTCGTAGGGCGCGACCGCCAGGGGACCCGCTTCCGATTCGCGCCGCTCGCCGGGGATACCTTTGCCGACACCTTCCAGGGGACAGGTCGCGGCCTCGACCTGCCGGACAGCGTGGTGATCCGGACGGCGGACGGCCGAACCCTGGTGCGGTCGGCGGCCATCCTGCACATCGGGGAGAGACTCGGTGGACCGTGGCGTGCGACGGCCCGGCTCCTCGGACTGCTGCCTCGCTGGCTTCTGGATCTGGGCTACGATGGTGTGGCGCGAGTCCGGAGGGCGTTGTTCGCCAGGCCCGCTGAGTCCTGCCCTTTCCTGCCCCCGGAGCTCCGGAGCCGCTTCCTGCCCTGATTGGGTGCTATGCGACGGGGGTTCCCTCCCGGACGGTAAGGTCCCGGAAGAGTGCTGTCAGTCGTTCAGTGATCGGCCCCGGCTTTGCCTCGCCAATGACTCGACCATCGATTCGCGTCACCGCGGCCAGCTCGCCCATCGTCCCCGTGCAGAACGCCTCCTCGGCCCGGTAGACCTCTGCAGGGGAGATGTCGCGCACCTCGTAAGGCATTCCATGCTCCGCGAGGATCTCCAGCACCGCCCCCCGGGTGATCCCTTCCGGACAGGCGACAGTACGGCTGGTGCGGGTTACGCCGCGCTCTACGAAGAAGAGGTGGGTCGCGTTGGTCTCCGCGACGAAGCCGCGGGTATCAAGCATTAGGGCGTCGTCCGCGCCCGCGATGTTCGCTTCGATCTTGGCGAGGATCGACTGCAGGAGATTGCAATGGTGGATTTTGGGGTCGAGGCAGTCGGGGGGGAACCGGCGAACCGAGCTGGTGACGAGCGAGATGCCGCCCCGGCTGTAAACCGGCGGCTTGTACTCGGCCAGAACGATCAAGGTCGGGCCGCCCTGGTTGAGTCGGGGGTCCATGCCGGACGTGATCTTCACCCCCCGCGTCAGGGTGAGGCGGATGTGCACGCCATCGTGCATGGCGTTCGCGGCCAGGGTCTTCCGGATCTCCGCTGTGATCGCCGCGGCGGACGGTATCTGGGCAAAGGCCAGCGCCATCGCCGAATGGCGTAACCGCTCCAGGTGCTGCTCCAGTCGAAAAATGCGACCAGCGTACAACCGAAGCCCTTCCCAGACTGCGTCGCCTCCCTGAACCGCGGAGTCGAACGGACTGATGCCGGCCTGGTCGCGGTGCACCAGCGTGCCGTTGATGTTTACCAGCAGGTCCCGATTCTGCGGATTGAAGGTCTGCTGCATCAGCGCAATCCGGGTTCGGAGTTCGCGAGCGAAGGCGGGTGCCGGACCGCGGTGTCGCCCGTGGTTCCTTCGAGGGCCGCCGGCCGTGCCGGCCCGAAGTCTCCCGTGAACGTCGTGACTTCTGGGAGCGGTGTGCCGCGAGTCATGGCTGTTTCACGCGGCGAGCAGTCGATGCACCGCAAGCGTCTCGTAAAGCGGGATGCATTCTTGGAGAAGCGGCTGCAAATCGGGCGGCACGACATGGGCCTTGGGTCGCGGCGCTTCGAATCCAGTCGATCGCTCCACTGCATCATACCAGTATTTCGCCCAGATCCCGTCGGTGGGCCGTGACCCCGCGGGCCAGGCGAGCATCGCCTCGCTCATCGGTACACCGAGGGCCGCGGTCAGGCGGCTCAATGCCGAGCGCGGGTCCTGGAGGACGTCCCCTGCATCCAGCACCGGGGGAATCGCGCCGGTTCGGGCGCGCACCAGTTCGAAGAGCTCCACCTGCTGAGGAAGCCCCGTGTCCCTGAGCGAAGGCAGGCCCATTCGCTCCGCCAGTGAGGGCAGCACCTCGGCCGGGTGGCGTATCAGGAAAGCGTTCCGGAGCTCGAGGACCCAGTCCCCTCGGAGGTGGGGAAGCCAGTGGTGCGCCATGTGCTTCTGATAGTAGATCTGGCGGCCGTGCGGGATCGGGCCGGTGAGCTCCCGGACCACCCGTTGCCAGTCCGTCTCATGATGGGCGATCACTTCCTCCACGCCGGGATGGTTCACGGTCACCTGGGTCAGGTAATGGGCGTAGAGCGGTTCGTCGACGACCCACGTATCGGGGCGGTTCTCCCAGGCCCGAAGCATGGCGGTCGAGATGTTTCTCGGTCCCGACCACATCGCGATCCGGATCGGGTGGGTCACCAGAGGTTCCCCGCGTAGACCGGAGCGCGCCACCGAAGCGCATACATATTCACGGCTTGTAGCCCTCCCCTGCGACGGATATCGTTCTGCCGGCTTTCCCCTCGAGGCAAGGACCAGTCCTCATGATGCGCACCGGGCTCCTCTGGCTGTCTGAGCGGCAGCAGATCGATCGTTTCCTCCGGCGCAACGGCGTTGCGCGGCGGCTGGCGTCGCGCTTCGTCGCCGGCGAGACCGTCGAATCGGCGATCGAGGCGGCGCGAGATCTCAATCGCCAGCGGATCGTAGCGACGCTGGATCTCCTCGGCGAGAGCGTCAGCCACGAGAGGGATACCGTCCAGGCCCGCGACACCTACCTGAAGATGCTTGACCAGATCGCCCAGAACGGAGTCGAGGCCAACGTCTCCGTGAAGCTGACCCAGATGGGAATCGACGTGGAGGAGCGGGTCTGCCTCGACAATATGACGGCGATGCTGGAGAAGGCCAAGGCGCTCCAGAACTTCATCCGGATCGACATGGAGGGTTCGGCCTATACTCAACGCACGCTGGATTTCTTTTTCCAGAAGGTCTTCCCGACCTACGGGCCCCACGTCGGAGTGGTGATTCAATCGTGCCTGAGGCGATCCGAGTCAGACGTCGACGCCCTGATCGATGCTGGGGCGCGCGTCCGGCTCTGCAAGGGAGCGTACCTCGAGCCGGCGGAGGTGGCTTTCCCCGACAAGGCAGACGTCGACTCGGCCTACATCCGCCTGATGGGGCGGTTGCTGGAACGGGGCCGCTATCCAGGCCTCGCCACCCACGACCCGTCGATCATCGCCCGGGCCCGGCAATTCGTCCGCGAAAAGGCAATCGGGCCGGAGCGATTCGAGTTCCAGATGCTCTACGGCGTAAGGCGTGACCTGCAGCAAGCTCTCCGCAAGGATGGCTTCAACGTCCGCGTCTACGTGCCGTTCGGCACTCAATGGTATCCCTACCTGATGCGCCGTTTGGCCGAGCGGCCGGCGAACATCGCCTTCATTCTCGGGAATGTGGTGCGCGAGGCGGTTCGCGGTCCAGCATGAGCGAGGCGACACTGGGCGGCTACATGGCCCGTCATGGCCGGGCGCCCGCGTTCACGGGAAGCGACGGCAAGGCCTACTCGGTGGACGTCTTCGTCGAAGAAGAACCCGACGCCGTTGGACGGTTTGCCGCCTCTCTGCTCTTCGTCCAGTGGGGCTCGGCCGGCGACCGCCCGGTGGGGCATGTCGAATCCGAGATACTTGCGGTGGGCCGGACCGCGGAAGAGGCCGAGGACCGCATCAAGGCTCTGTCGCTCTACGACGTGAAGGCCGCGCTCGACGAAGCCATCGGCCGGGCTCCCGGTGAATGGTGACAGGGACGGTGCTGGAACGCGAGGGTTCCTCCTACCGGATCCTCACGGCCGACGGGGAGGTGCGCGCGGTGCTCCGTGGAAAGATGAAGCGTCAGGCTCCCAAGGTGGTGGTCGGTGACCGGGTGCGTCTCGATCTCGACGGAGTTCATGGCATCCTCGGTATCGCGGCGGTGCTGGAACGGACCAGCCTGCTGGCGCGTCGAGTTCCGGAGGGACGCGGGGTGAGGCCGGTCGCAGCCAACGTTGACCAGGTGCTTGTGGTCGCCGCCACCCGTCACCCCGACCCGATTCCCCAGCTCCTCGATCGACTGCTGGTCATTGCCGAAGCGAATCACCTGCCCGCCGGTGTAGTCCTCAACAAAGTAGACTTGGATCCCGGCGAGGCGCTTGCCGAGCGATTCCTCAAGGCCGGGTATCCGGTATATCGGGTCAGCGTGACGAGGGACGTCGGCCTCGAGCCATTGCGAGACAGGCTGACCGGCCGGGAAACCGTTATCACGGGTCCGAGCGGTGCCGGGAAGTCGAGTCTGCTCAACGCCCTCGAGCCCGGTCTCAGGCTCAGGACCGGAACGGTGAGCCGACGAATCGGCCGCGGGGTCAATACTACGGTGAGCGCGGTGATGGTGCCTCTTGGCGACGGAGGCTTTCTGGTGGACACCCCGGGCTTCAGCGAAGTGGGTCTGTGGGGCCTCGCGCCGCGGGAACTGGCGGCCTGTTTTCCGGAATTTCGTCCGCTGATCGACCGGTGCCGGTTTCCTGACTGCAGCCACACTCACGAGCCGAAGTGCGCGGTGCTCCAGGCAGTGGCGGGAGGCCAGGTCGCGGCGGACCGGCACGCGAGTTATGCCGCGCTGCTCGCCGAGCTCAAGGGGATCCCGAAAGCCTGGGAGTAGCGACGGCAGCCCGCGGTTCGCCCTCCCGTTCCGAGCAACGCACCGATCAACGCTTCTTCGTCCACCGGCTCGCGTCTCGCTGCTCGACCTTCTGCATCATTCGGTCAAAGGCCTGGTCGAGGTCGACCCCTTCACGATTGGCCATGCAGATGAGGACGAATATGATGTCGGCCATCTCCATGGCCATGTCGCCCTCTGGCTCCTCCTGCTTCTTGGTCTTCCGCCCGAAGCGGTGGTTCACCTCGCGTGCCAGCTCCCCCACCTCTTCGGCGAGCCGGGCCATGTTGGTGAGGGGATCGAAATAACCTTCTTCGAACTGACCGATCCAGCCATCGACCCGACGCTGGGCTTCCTTGAACGGCATGGCATTCTCGCTAGGCATGGGAGATTGCCGCAGAAATCGGCGCGGAACGCGCGGCGCCTATCCTCGGCGGCCCAAGGCGGCGATGAGGGCCTTCATGAACGCCGGCAGATCGGCTGGGGTGCGGGAGGAGATGAGGTTACCGTCCACGACGACGGCGGCGTCCTCCCAGTGAAGGCCCGCGTTGACCAGGTCATCACGGATGGCCCCGACGCTCGTTCCCCGGCGGCCGCGGAGGATTCCCGCGCTGATGGGTACCCAACCGGCGTGACAGATGAACGCCAGGGGCTTCCCGGCCTCGAAGATCTCCCGCGTGAGCGACAGCACCCTCGGCACGCGCCGAAGCTGGTCCGGAGCGAACCCTCCGGGAATCACCAGGCCCTCGAAATCCTCGGCCCGGACGCTGTCCACGTGGACGTCGACCGTGACGGGGTAGGACCCACGCTTCCCGTAGTACACCGGGTCTCCGATTCCCGCCACGGTGGTCGTGGCTCCTTCCTCCTCCAGACGGATCTTGGGGTACCACAACTCGAGTTCCTCATACAGCGGTGCGGCAAAGATCAGGACCTTCCGACCCTCGAGTGACATCACGACCTCCGTTCCTGGAACTGTCGCGTCAACCGCACGACCAGCCAGCGCGGAGCGATCCGGAGGCTCTGAATAAGCAGCTTGTTGGCCAGACCTGGAATCGCTACGGCGCGGCCGCGCATCATCGCGCGGTACCCGGCCTCGGCTACGGACGCCGCTCCCATCACGTTCGGTCCGGTGAAGAGATTGGTCTCCGAGATCCCGGCCCGCTCCGCAAACGATGTCCGGGTTGGACCGGGACAGAGCGCGGTGACGGTGATCCCGGTGCCCTTGAGCTCATTGCCGATAGCGTCCGAGAAGGAGATCACGAAGGCTTTAGTGGCGTAGTACACCGCCATCAGGGGGCCGGGAACAAACCCGGCCGTGGACGCGACATTGAGGATCCGGCCGCGGCGGCGGCGCACCATCGTTGGCAGGACCAGTCGGGTCAGGCGGGTCAGGGCTACCACATTCACCTGGATCATCCGGACCTGGCGTTCGATATCTGCCCGACCGAAGAGCCCCCACTCGCCAAATCCGGCGTTGTTTACCAGGACATCGATGGAAAATTCCCGACTATCGAGAGTGGCGGCAATCCGATCCACCGCATCGGGCGAGGCGAGATCGACCGCGAGCGTCTCAACCCCAATCTGGTACATCCCGGAGAGATACTTCGCGATCTCGGCAAGCTTGCCTTCACTGCGGGCTACCAGAATGAGATCATGCCCGCCCTTCGCGCAGAGGCGGGCCAGCTCGAGTCCGATCCCCCCCGATGCTCCAGTAACCAGTGCGACGGGGCGGCCCTGAGTGTTCACGAATGCCGCCCGTACTTCTGGAGCGCCGCGACGAGCCGGTCGTGCGGCAGCGCAAATACCCGGAAGCCATTGGCCCCGGTCATGGTCTCCGCCGCGACCAGCGCATTGGCGATGGCCTCTTCCGTGGCGCCCACTACCGCCTCGAACAGCGGGTTCATGCGGTCGTTGGGCCACATCCGGACGGTCCGAATCCCGCTGTCGGCCACGGCCGCTCCGGGATTGGCGACTGAGAACGCGATGAAGATGTCCCCGGAGGAGTCCCCGCCCACGCCCCCGGACCGCCCTACTCCAAGCGCCGCCCGCTTGGCCAGACGCTTGAGCTGATGCGGCAGCAACGGGGCGTCTGTGGCGACGACGATGATGATCGACCCCTGCTCGGTGGCCTCGCGCCCCCCCGAGTGTCCGTCTGGCGCGCCGCAGACCGGGTAGTCACGCGCCGGCGCCTTCGGCACCGCGGTCGCGTAGCACGGTTTGAGATCGGGGATTTCCTTTCCCACCGGCACGCCTGCGATCGTCAGGCGGTTGCGAGTGCCGTAATTGCACTGCACCAGCACACCCACCGTGAACCCGCCCTGGGCTTCGGGAAGGCGGCGCGAGGCGGTTCCGATGCCTCCCTTGAATTCGTGGCAGACCATCCCGGTCCCCCCGCCCACATCGCCCTCGGTCACCGGGCCGCCGTGGGCGCTGTCCAGGGCGCGGAAGGCATCGGCGCGGGTCACGTGCATTCCGTCGATATCGTTGAGGCCGCCGTCCCAGGTCTCCGCCACTACAGGGAGCGCCCACAGAAAGTCGTCGAACTTGCGATCCAGGGCCCAGGCGATGACCGCGTCCCGCACCACCCCTACGGACAGGGTGTTAGTGATGGCGACCGGTCCCCAGAGGAATCCCGACTCCTGGAGCCAGGTCGTTCCTGTCATTTCGCCATTTCCGTTCAGGGTCCACCAGGCACCCATGACGGGATCGGAGGAGTTCCGCCCCCGCGGGAAGATCGCGGTCACGCCGGTCCGCACGGGACCCTTCCCGACCACCAGCGGCCCGTCCCCGCGAATCAGGGTGACCTGGCCCACTTCTACTCCTGCTACATCCGTGATGGCATTGAGTGGCCCGGGTGTCCCGTCGAACGGGACTCCGAGGTCGCGCGCGCGAGGCTTCGACTGGGCAACGACGGTCGTCGCGGTCAGGGCAAGAACCAGAAAGGATCGCATAGTGGCAGTGGTGGCAGGATCGCTATAAGCTACACTCTCCGGATAATGTCGCCGAGCCGTCCACCCCGAGTCTCGAACCATGCGCTCCCGTGAACAGATCCTGGACAATCTGGAAGTGACCTATCGCGAGCAGTTTGACCAGGCAAAGCAACAAGACCAGTCGCATCGTATGGCCGAGCTGGATGCCGGTTACCAGAGAGATCAGCTGATGCTTGAGGTCCTGCTCGACATCCGTGATCTCTTCTCGGCGCGCCCGGCGCTCCCGGGTCGAGGCGGGGCGTGAT
The DNA here is from genome assembly GCA_035501775.1 of Gemmatimonadales bacterium. Taxonomy (GTDB): domain Bacteria; phylum Gemmatimonadota; class Gemmatimonadetes; order Gemmatimonadales; family GWC2-71-9; genus JADJOM01. Next base: position 92,009 of record DATJVM010000042.1, read on the forward strand.
GCGAATCCAGTGCCGGTGGTTTGCGCTCCTGGCGATCGCCGGCTGCGGCCGCCCGCCTGAGGCCGATCTGGCGGTCTTTGGCCGGGTGTGGACCGGAGACTCGACCCGGCCTTTCGCCGCCGCGGTTGCCACCCGTGGCGACACGATTGTCGCGGTCGGAGACAGCTCGGCGGTTTCCTCGCTGGTCGGCCCCCGCACTCGTGTGCTTCGAAACGGCGCCGCCCTGGTCGCACCGGGGCTCATGGACGCGCATGTGCACCTCCTCGACGGTGGCTTCCAGCTCGTCAGCGTGAATCTCCGGGATGCGGATTCGCCGGCCGAGTTCGTGAGGCGGATTGCGGCGTTCGCCCGGACCAGGCCGGCCGGGGAGTGGATTCTGGGCGGTGACTGGGACCATGAGCGCTGGCCGGGCGCTCCCTTGCCGCGGCGCGATTGGATCGATTCCGTCACCAGGCGCAACCCGGTGTTCGTTTCTCGGCTGGATGGCCACATGGGGCTCGCCAACAGCCTTGCACTCGAGGCCGCCGGCCTCCGGAAGGAGAGCCCGGACATCACGGGTGGAACGATCGTGCGGGACCCGCGGACCGGCGTCCCGACGGGGGTGCTGAAGGACGATGCAATGGACCCGGTCTACGCCGTGATTCCCGAGCCCACGGCTTCCCAGGTGGACACCGCCCTGCAGCGGGCCATGCAGTTCGTCGCGTCCAAAGGCGTGACCGCTGTGGCCTCGGTGAACGCGAGCTGGCCCCAGGTGGCTGGCCTGCTCCGCGCGGAGCGGAATGGGACCCTCACCCTTCGCGTTGCGCTGTACCCGCCCCTGGCGGACTGGCGCCGCGTCGCCGACAGCGTCGCGAGGCGCGGCCCGGGGAATGACTGGATTCGCCTGGCGGGGGTGAAAGCTTTCGTGGATGGCTCGCTGGGGTCAGCCACGGCGCTGCTTTTCGCTCCGTACACGGACGACCCCACGACCAGCGGGCTCCTGGTGACGCCCGAGTCCACGCTGCGCACCGATATCGGCCTCGCCGATTCGGCCGGGCTCCAGGTCGCTGTCCACGCGATCGGCGACCGGGCCAATGCCCTGATCCTGGACATTTATGACAGCGTCGCCAAGGCCCACGGCACGCGCGACCGGCGATTCCGGGTGGAGCATGCGCAGCACCTGAGGCCTCAGGACATCCCCCGATTTGCCCAGCTTGGCGTAGTGGCTTCGATGCAGCCGTACCACGCCATCGACGACGGCCGGTGGGCCGCCAAGCGGCTTGGCCCGAGAATAAGCGAGAGCTACGTCTTCCGATCGCTCCTCGACGATCATACCCATCTGGCCTTTGGCTCGGATTGGACTGTCGCACCGATCGACCCCATCCTCGGCATCTATGCGGCCGTGACGCGCCGCACCCTCGACGGCAAAAACCCCGATGGCTGGCTGCCCGCCCAGAAGATCTCCGTCGAGGAGGCGCTTCGGGCCTACACCGCCGGCGGCGCGTACAGCGTCTTTGCCGAACACAGCCGGGGAATGATCCATCCCGGGTATCGCGCCGATCTCGTGCTGCTCGACCGGGACCTCTTCACAATCCCTCCCGACTCCATCGAGGCTGTTCAGGTGCGCGCCACGATCGTCGGTGGCCGGGTAGTGTATTCCAGAATTCCCTAGCGATTTTCGCTCACAGGCTGCATACTCGAAGCAACGGATCACTACCTGATCCAATGCACCAAGCCGTTCTGCTGGCTTCCGCAGTCATCTGGTTGGGCACATCTGCGAGTGCCCAACAGAACCAGCCTCCCGCCCCCTCCATGAAGGATCTTCAGGCCGCAGCCCTGCACGACTCGAACGATGCGACGGTGCACTACCGTCTCGCGATGGCCTATTGGGACAAGGAGCAGTGGGACGACGCCGACCGGTCCTTGCGTGAAGCGCTAAAACTCGCGCCCAACTATGCGGAGGCGCATCTTGCGATTGGCGTCCTTCCGGCTCGGCGGGGCGACGATTACTGGAAGAAGCGTCTCAAGGAGCAGGGCCGCGATACGGTCGAGGCGGTCATGCTGGAGAGCTTGGCGCACATCCGCCGCGCATTCGAGATCGACCCACTGGTCAAGCTTGGGGTACTCGGCAGGCTGGATAGGTGGAATGGGTCATACGTTGTTGCCGCCCGAGGTCGCACGATGATCATCCCTCTACGTGAGCCATGGTGGTACGGCGATTTGCGCAAGGGCGTGGATGATCTGCGGGGGGAGCAATACGAGTCGGCCTTTACGCGCCTGCAGGCCGTCGCCGCCGACCCCCGCTTCCGAGGGGACGATCGCAACCTTCCTGGCCTGGTCCTCTGGTTTCACGGGCTGGCGGCGGCTCACGTCATGAAGTTCGACGCAGCGGCACGAGACTTCGCTCTCCTGACGGGTCGCGCCTATGCCGCGGAGCAGGATTCGACCCGTTCGGGGGGGGCGAATTGGCTGCCACTCCAAACCAACGAGTATCGGTACTTGATGGCGAGTATGCTCTATCTGGCCCACCGGTATGACGAAGCGATCCACGTGTTCCGGCGTGCGCTGGAGTTCGATCTAGGTCTCTACGAGGCGCATGTTCAGATGGCCCGGATGTACGAGGACCAGGGTCAACTGGATTCAGCCCTCACCGAGCGTCGTCTCGCCCTGGATGCAGATCAGGACGACCCCGATCTCCTGATCGATCTTGCCGAGACGCTCTCCAGAGCCAACAAGGTGAATGAGGCGGAAGCAGCTGTCGTTCAGGCGGAAAGATCTAACCCCCGTGATGCCCGAGGGCCGTATTTCGAGGGCATCCTGGCCGATGCGACAGGTGATTCCGCGCGGGCTCGTGAAGCCTACACCCGGTTTCTCGAGATTGCCCCGAGTCGATTTGCGGGGCAAATCGCCGACGCCAGGGCGCGGCTAGCCACTCTCTCGGGTTCCGCCCCGCCATGAGACGGTCACGGGGTGCCACTGCCGTGGCGCCGTAGCTGCGGGCACCCTTCCGGGTCGTTGCCCGGCGGATCAGCCTGCCCCTGTGGCTCACCGACCCGCGCGATCCGCTGGTGTATGACACCGTCGACCGTGCCGACCCGGGCGAGACGACCAAGGTCCGAACCTCCGTGATTCGGCTCCAAGAACTGTCGGCACGGCGATGCCACAGGCGGGTCACGGTCATGGGGAGCTGCCTCGCCCATCTTCAGTAGGGGTCCCAAGTGCGCTTCCTTCGGAGCAGATGTGGCGTGATCGCCGTGCTGCTTAGCGCGGCTCTGGCGCCTCGTGCGCAGGGGCAGGCCTCGACCTACGAGCAGCTCCAGACGTTCTCGAGCCTCATCAACCAGATCCGGATGAGTTACGTCGACACGGTTACGTACGCGCAGCTCGTGCATGCCGCCATCAACGGCGTGCTGTCATCGCTCGACCCACACAGTCGCTTCGAGTCGCGCACCATGGCGGAACGCGAGCTTGCCTACCAGAGCGGCAAACTCGGCGGCACCGGGATCGTGCTGGAAGACGTCGATGGCGCGCTTACCGTTCTGAGTCTGCTCCCGAACAGCCCGGCCGCGCGTGCTGGCATCTCTCCGGGCGACCGTCTCCTTTCCATAGATGACACGACGGTGGACGGACTGAGTTCCTACGAGGCCTCGTCCCGACTCCTCGGGGACAAGGGGCGCAAGATTCAGTTGTTGTTTGAACGTGGACCTCGGCTCGGTCCCGACACCGTGCAAGTCCGCATCAAGTGCGATTTCCTCGCCCCGAGCAGTGTTGGCGCCGTTCGACTCGTCACCCCTGCCACAGGGTACATCGAGCTCACGGGCTTCAACTTCAAGGGCGGAGACGAGGTAGAGCATGCCGTGAAGGATCTGCAGGGAAGGGGCGCAACCCAGCTTCTCCTCGATTTGCGAGGGAATCCCGGCGGCTTCGTTCCGGAGGCCGTAGAGATCGCAGCCCTGTTCCTTCCTGAGCAGACTCTGGTCTTCCGGGTCGAAGGCCGTGGCGGTCGCGTGCTGGATTTCGACCGAACCCAGCGCTCCGGACCGTTTCGGGACCTTCCCCTGATCCTCCTGATCGACCAGAGCACTGCTAGCGCCGCCGAAGCATTCGCCGCCTCGCTTCAGGACCACGACCGCGCCTTGGTACTCGGCCGTCGGAGCTTCGGAAAGGCACTCATCCAGCAGGCCTTTCCCATACCGCCCCAGGGAGACCTGGTCTGGCTGACTGTCGGGCGCGTGATCTCGCCGAGTGGTCGCCTGATTCAACGCGCCTACCGGGGCCTTCGCCCCGGACAGTACTACAGTTTTGCCGGGCGGACTGGGGCCGCGGCGGATACCACCGAGGTCTTTCACACCGACCATGGCCGCCCTGTTCGCGGGGGCGGTGGCATCGCCCCCGACGTGCCTCTGCCCCGAACCGCTGATCTTCCGGTCTGGTTCACCATAGCCGCCGACAGCGGCTGGCCTGAGGCCGTGAGTGACAGCGTCGCCGGCGAGCTCGGTAAGGATGCCGGGGCACGGTCCCGATGGCTCGAGGCGCGAGAGGAATGGCAGCGCCAGCTCGTGGAACCCTTCTTGCTTCGGGTTCGGAGTCGACTGGGCGTCACGGCTCATGTGGACTCCGCGCTTGCCGCACGATTGGGACGCATTTTGGCCTATCGGGTCGCGGAAGTACGCTGGGGGCCCGAAGGCGGAGACGAGTTTCGTACGCGCAACGATCCCGATATTCAGGCCGCCATGGCGTATTGGCCCAGGCTGTCGGAGCTTCTGGCGGGAGACGGACGGAAGCTCCAGTAACGCTGCCGTCGGCCCGCCACACCTTCCGTCCACCGGATCCACGCACGATCTTTGAACCATGGCCACTCGCGCTCAGTCTACACCGAAAGTCGCCCGAACCCTCTCCAAGGCTGAGCTTCTCGACATCTACAGCCTGATCCTTCTCTCCCGACGCATCGACGACAAGGAAATCCAGCTCAAACGGCAGAATCGGATCTTCTTCCAGATTTCGGGGGCCGGGCACGAAGCCGTTCTGGCCGCGGCGTCCAAGGTATTTCGTCCCTCGTACGACTGGTTCTACACCTACTATCGTGACCGGGCGCTGTGTCTCGGCCTCGGCATGACCGCCACGGAGATGTTCCTCTCGGCGGTCGGCGCGGCGGACGATCCGAATTCCGGCGGCCGCCAGATGCCGTCGCACTTCGGGCACAAGGACCTGAATATCGTCAGCGCCTCCAGCCCGACCGGCACGCAGTTCCTCCAGGCGGTCGGCTGCGCGGAGGCGTGGCTGAGGTACTCGCGGGTGCAGGGAATGGCGGACAGTGTCACCGGCCCGCAGGGAGACGAAGTGGTCTTCGTCTCGTGCGGCGATGGCACAACCAGCGAGGGGGAGTTCTGGGAGGCGCTCAACAGCGCCTGCAATCTGAGACTTCCCGTTGTCTTCCTCGTCGAGGACAACGGATACGCGATCTCCGTCCCGGTCGAGGTCAATACCGCCGGCGGCTCCATCTCAAAGCTGGTCCGTGGTTTCCCCAATCTATTCATCCAAGAGGTGGATGGCTGTGACCCGGTCGCATCCTTCGAGGTGGTCCAGCGGGCGGTGGACTACTGCCGCGAGCGGAACGGGCCGGCCCTGATCCATGCGCACGTGATCCGACCCTACAGCCATTCGCTGTCCGACGACGAAGTGCTCTACCGTCCCGCCGTGGAGCGAAAGGCCGAAGTGGAGCGCGATCCGGTCACTCGCTTCCCGCGGTACCTGATCGAGGAGGGCTTTGCCACTGAGGCCGAGATCGAGGCGATCCGGGAGCACGTCGAGGAAGAAGTGAGGATCGCGGCGGAAACGGCGCTGGCTGCGCCCCAGCCGCCGACCGACAGCGTCTACCAGTATGTCTATTCGCCGGACGTGGACCCCACGGCGGATGGCTTCGATACCGAGGATGATCCACGGTTCACGGGGGATCCGACCACCATGGTGGATCTCCTGAACGCCTGCCTCAAGGATGAGATGGCTCGCGATCCACGCATCGTGGTGTTTGGCGAGGACGTGGCGGACGCCAGCCGGGCCCAGAACCTGGAGCTGGTCAAAGGGAAGGGGGGGGTCTTCAAGGTCACTTGGGGGCTTCAGCGGACCTACGGGTCCGACCGGGTCTACAACTCGCCCTTGGCCGAGGCCAATATCATCGGCCGGGCGATCGGGCTCGCCACCCGCGGACTCAAGCCGGTCGTAGAAATCCAGTTCTTCGATTACATCTGGCCCGCCTACATGCAACTGAGGAACGAGCTGGCCTTGATGCGGTGGCGCTCCAACAACGCGTTCAGCTCGCCGGTGGTCGTTCGGGTCACCTACGGCGGATACCTCAAGGGTGGCGCCGTCTATCACTCCCAGACCGGGGCCGCGGTGTTCACCGGTGTCCCGGGCTTGCGTGTGGTCTGCCCTTCGACCGCGCTGGATGCCAATGGCCTTCTGCGCACTGCCATCCGCTGCGAGGACCCGGTGCTCTTTCTGGAGCACAAGCACCTGTACCGCCAGACCTACAACAAGGCGCCCAATCCCGGCCCCAATTTCATGATCCCCTTCGGCAAAGCGAAGGTGGTGCGGGAGGGGAAGAACCTGACAGTGGTGACCTACGGTGCGGTAGTGCAGCGTGCTTTGGTGGCGGCCAAGGAATTCGAGGACCAGACGGGGCAATCCGTCGAGGTGATCGACCTCCGGTCGCTCTCGCCTGTGGACTGGGCAACGGTCTTCCAGTCCATCCGCAAGACCAATCGCGTCATCGTGGCTTACGAGGACTCCCTATCCTGGGGATATGGGGCGGAAATCTCGGCCCGAATCGCGGAAGAGGTCTTTGAATGGCTCGACGCACCGGTGGCTCGGGTCGCCGCGACCGATACGTTCGTCGCGTACGCCCCCGAGTTGGAGGATGTGATCCTCCCGCAGGTGGCCGATCTCCGCGACGCGATGCTGCGACTCCGCGCGTACTGACCCATCTGACCGCCCTCTGGCTTAACGCCGCCAAGAAACCTGCGTCCCTCCACACAGAGGGTTGGCCTCGACTTTGTAAGGGGGGAGAATCATGAAGCGCCTGGCAGCTGGACTCGCTCTGCTACTTCTGACCCTGCTGGGCGCGCCTAGCCTTCTCGGGCAGGCACCGCCCGAACCGAGTTCCCAATCGGTCCCAAGCCGTTCCTCGATGCGGGCTCCGGAGGCCGGACCGCGTTCCGGCCGCCAAGCCCGACGCCGCGCCGCCCGACGCCACCGGCGCAGAGGCCACCGCCGCTCGCTCCGTCGGGCGCACCGGCGCCACGCAAGGCGTGACATCCGGCGACGGTCTCGAAGCCACCCCGGATCGCATAGGATCTGAGGGGTCGGGTTACTCCGGGCGGCCCAGGACCTCCCGGATCTCGCTGGCCGCGACGATCGCGTTATCGACGTCGCGGGATAGGGCCCGAGCCTGTTGGGTTGCGTTGGTGAGATCGCCCAGGGCCGCTGCGGCGTCCGCCGACCGCAGCCGCAGGAGGTCGAACCGGACATTCTGCATTGCCAGGACACAACTCTCGAGCTGGCTTGCGATCTGGTCCCGCCGCCCGCGCAGGTCGCCCAAAGTCTTCTTCTGGCGCTGCAGCAGGTCCATTCGGCGCTGCCGCTCTTCGTCGGCCGGCTCGCGCTCGAGCGCCTTCAGGCGCTGGTCGATGCGATCGACCCCTTCCAGGTCCATGCTGCCGTCCATCGCGGCCAGCGTCTTGGCCAGTTCCGTCGCCCGGCGGTACAGCGCGTCCACTGTGTCCCGGACATCATCCGGGAGCATCTGGCGCTCGGCGGGAGTCATCCGGTCTAGCAGCTTGAGGATCGCCCCTCGATCGGTGTGGGCCTGGAGCACGGCCCCCACCTGCTGCCCGTACTCGTCGGCGCGCGGCGGCGGGATCTGTCGTGGAGCCTTTCCCTTCCCACCCGGGGCCAGGATGGCGTCCGGCGCGGGAGGGCGGTTGAGCACGTCCCGCCAGGTGTAGCCCGCCTGCCAGAGCATCTGGTAGTCCTTCACCAGCCGAATTCCCATGACGCCGGCGACAAACAGGAACCATGGCGGGTCGAGGTGCGATGTGGCCAGGTTGATCATGAAGGTGCCGGCCGACCAGGCTGCCCACTTGGCGAAGTGTGCCCGGGTTCTCTGCACGATGCGCGGTTCCCCAGTGTCCGGCACCGGGAGGGGCGTGTCCTCGCTGCGGCTGCTCCGGGCAACGCGCCGATTCGCGCGTTCCATGCGCTGACTGGCCCGTTCCATGTGCCGGTCGAGGCGATCGCGCCAGTCGTCTCCGGCTAGCGAACGTGCTGCGGGGGGCGGTGCCGCGGACTCTCCCAGTCCCGCTCCACGCCCGGAGTTGCGCCGCGGGGCGTCCAGGGGGCGGGACGGTCGCGGGCCGGCGCCCCGTTTGGTCTGCCCGGTCGGGCGATAGCCGGTGACCACGCGGGACTCCAGCGCCCGCCGAAGGGCATCGGCCGATGGCCACCGGTTCTCCGGATCCTTCTCCAGGCAGCGCATCACGGCCAGGAGAAGATCCTCGGGGCAGTCGGGCCGGCGCTGCTCCAGCGATGGCGGCATCTCGGTAATCTGCTTCATCAGGATGCCGGCGACCGTTGGGGCGCTGAACGGAAGCTCACCGGTGAGCATCTGGTAGCTGACGATCCCGAGACTGTACAGGTCGCTCCGGCCGTCAATCTCCTTCTCCCCCGCCGCCTGCTCGGGGCTCATATACTGGGGAGTGCCGATGGCCACGCCGGCACTGGTCAGGGTGGCTCCGGAGCCGGCGGACATCGCCTTGGCGATGCCGAAATCAGTCACCATCACGCGGCTGCGGGTCCCGTCCAGTAGAATGTTGTCCGGCTTGATGTCGCGGTGGATGACCGAGAGCGCGTGGGCCGCGCTGAGCGCGTCCGCCACTTCCTTCATGATGCGACGGCACTCCTCCACCGGCAGCTTGCCGCGGCGCTTGAGTCTCGCGGCCAGCGATTCACCGTCCACGTAGCCCATGACGAAATACACCAGCCCGCTTCCCTCACCGACGGTGTAGATCGGGACGATGTGCGGGTGAGACAGGCGGGCTGCCGTTTCCGCCTCGCGAGTGAACCGCGCGCGGATTTCGGCTTGAAAGGCCAGTTCGGGGGGCAGGACCTTGATCGCGACTCGTCGCTTGAGCCGCTCGTCGCGAGCCCGATAGACTACGCCCATTCCCCCACGCCCGATCTCGCCTTCAACTGTGAAGGCGCCTCCTAGAGCTTCGGCGAGTCGCGGCGCAAGGGCGGAAGTCGGTTCGGTCATCTAGTATCCGAATGAGCGTCATAGATTTAGCATCACCGGACGGGGCGGACAAGCCACCACTGGTCACCATCCCCCCACATTTCGAGCCATCGGGACACTTCGGCAGATTTGTGAGATCGCCGCGGACTTTCTGGCAGCCCTCCACGTTTCGTTGCGGCACGGAGGTTGGGACCGCTTCTTCGACGTATGCTCATGCCGCGACGTGACTTCCAGCGGTGCGCCTGACCGGCCGAGCTCGCTGGCACATGGGGTGCACTCCCCAAGTGCGGTATTGTGGAGTTCTGCCAAACCGCCAGCAGGCTGGAGTGGAAATGACTGATCGCAGTGAACGACTTGTGCTACCCGTCCTCCCGCTTCGGGAGGTGGTGCTGTTCCCCGGAACGACTGCGCCCATCGGCGCCGGTCGGCCCGCGACGCTCCGCGCGATCGAAGCCGCGCTCGCCACGCCCGATCGCCTGATTTTCGCGGTGTCTCAGCGCCAGAATATGGAGCAGGTCAGCCCGGAAGGTCTCTACACGATCGGCACGATCGCGCGTATCGGACAGATGCAGCGCGGCCTGGCCGGCATGCAGTTGCTGCTCCACGGCGAACGCCGTGGGATCGCCATGCATGTGGGCGAGAAGAATGGCTACCTCGAGAGCATCGTCCGCGACGCGGAGGAGCTTGCCCCGCTCGATCCCGATGATGCGGCTTTCGTGGCGCTGTATCGCGAGGCCCGGGCCCGGGCTGCCGAGCTGGGGCAGAAGTCCGGACTACCCGAAGAGGTGGTGCAGCAGGTGCTGGCGGGTGTGCACGAACCGGGGAAGTTCGCCGACCTGGTGGCGGGATACCTGGATATCGCTCCGCCAGAGCGTCAGGCGCTGCTCGAGACTCTCTCGGTCGAGGAGCGGCTGCGTCGCGTCCTGGTGCACATGCAGAGGCAGATCTCCGTGCTGGAAGCGCAGGAGGAGATCAAGTCACAGGTTCAGGAGGAGCTGGGGGAGCGACAGCGCGAGATGTTCCTGCGGGAGCAGCTCAAACAGATCCGGCGCGAGTTGGGCGAGGACGACGAACGCGGCGATCTCGAGGAGCTGCGGGAGAAGCTTGATGCCTTGAGCTTGCCACCCGATGCCCGTAAGGAAGTCGACCGTGAGCTCTCAAGGCTCGAGCGAATCGGTCGCGAGTCGATGGAGGCGCAGGTGATCCGGACCTACCTCGATACCGTGGCCGAGCTGCCATGGAACCTCCGCAGCGACGAATCGCTCGACCTGGCCAAGGCGCAGACCATTCTCGATCAGGACCATTACGCCTTGGGGGACGTCAAGGACCGGGTGCTGGAGTTTCTCGCCGTCCGCCAGCTGAAGGCCGAGGCCGAGAAGGCCCGGGCCCAGACCGGCGAGAGCGAGACGCCGGCAGCGGCGGAAGACGCCGCCGTCACGGCGGAGCATCCGGCCGATGCGCCGCGCGGCAATAGCGACGAGAAGGCGGCCAAGGCTCCGATCCTGCTCTTCGTTGGTCCTCCCGGGGTTGGGAAGACGTCGGTGGCCAAGTCGATTGCCCGGGCGATGGGACGGAGATACGTCCGGATCTCCCTGGGCGGCGCGCGGGATGAGGCGGACATCCGCGGCCATCGGCGGACCTACGTCGGTGCGATGCCGGGGCGGATTCTGCAGGGCATGAAGCAGGCAGGAACGAAGAACCCCGTCTTTCTCCTGGATGAGGTGGACAAGCTGGGAATCTCCTTCCAGGGAGATCCGGCGAGCGCCTTGCTGGAGGTCCTCGATCCTGCCCAGAACGACAGCTTTGTCGATCACTACCTGGGGGTCCCGTTCGACCTCAGTGAAGTGCTGTTCATCTGCACCGCCAACTTCCTCCAGAACATTCCGGCGCCGCTGCTGGACCGGATGGAGGTGGTGGACTTCACGGGTTACACGGAGCGGGAAAAGCTGATGATTGCCCGGAACTACCTGATCCCGCGTCAGCTGACCGAACATGGGCTGGCCGCCGACCAGATCGAGCTGCCGGACGAGGCAGTGAGTGAAGTCATCACGGGCTACACCCGTGAGGCCGGCGTCCGGCAGCTGGAGCGGGAGATCGGGAAGCTCTGCCGCAAGGTTGCGCGTCGGCTCGCCGCCAAGGAAATCGAGCGACTGACCGTCACGCGGGAGATGGTGGACGACCTGCTTGGGCGGCCCAAGGTGCACCCCGAGCGTGCCGCGCGCGAGGACCAGATCGGCGTCGCGACCGGCATGTACTACACGCCTGCCGGCGGCGACATCATGTTCGTCGAGGCCTCGGTGATGCGTGGCAAGGGGGAGTTAGTGCTGACGGGCCAGCTCGGAGACGTGATGAAGGAGTCCGCGCGGGCGGCGCTCACCTACGCCCGGTCACATGCGGCCGGCCTGGGCATCCGCGAAGAAGTTTTTGGTGAACGCGATGTCCACGTCCACGTGCCCGCGGGGGCGATTCCCAAGGATGGGCCGTCGGCCGGGGTCACGATGGCCACCGCTCTCGTGTCTGTTTTGTCCGGACGCCCCGTTCGGAACGATGTGGCAATGACCGGGGAGATCACGCTGCGAGGCGAAGTGCTGCCCATCGGCGGAGTAAAGGAGAAGGTGCTGGGGGCGGTCCGAGCCGGCATTACCACGATCGTCCTTCCCAAGAAGAACGAGCCGGATCTCGAGGATCTTCCGGAAGAAGTCCGCAGCGGGCTCTCGATCTACCCGGTCGAGAACCTGGGGCAGGTTCTGGCGCTGACACTTCGCGGCGCATCGTTCAGGGAAGGGAAGCTGTTGTTCAGCGACCAGAAGCCGGGCGATGTCGCCCCGCTTCAGGCCTATCATCACTAGTCCGACCACACCGCCGGGCGCGCTACCAGCTCGATCCTCGCACGATCAGCTCGGCGGCGCGCTCGGCCCATTTTTCCGGCTCGCCCCAGCGCGCGGCAAGACCCCGGGACGCGAAGTACCCGAGGGTCAGTAGCAGGGCAAGCCGGGCGTGGCTCTCGGGGTCGAGATCGTCGCGGAAGAAGCCGGTTGCCTGTCCCTCGTGCAACAGGGCTGTCAGCGGCGCCAGGGCTACATCGCCCCAGGTTCCCCCGTCCGGGGCACCGAGCAGTAGGGTGGTGTGATCCGGATGTTCACGCAGGAAGTGGAACTGTGCCAGTACCAGCCGCCGCAGCCGTTCGACCGCAGTGAGTCCAACCAGCGGTATTCGGGAGAGCTGATCGGCCACGGCTGACGCGGCGTGACGCACCGCCGCCTCGTACAGGCCGGCCTTGGAGTGGAAGTAGTAGTGAATCAGCTGCTTGTTGACGCCGGCGCGGTCCGCAATCCGATCGGTTCGCGCGCCCCCTGGTCCATGGCGCGCGAATTCGGAGAGGGCGGATTGCAGCAGACGCTCAGGAGCGCCGGGCCCGCGGTGAGTCATCGGAGGTCCATGGAATCAACCGACTGGCTGAAAACATAGTCCCGCCGAGCCTCTCCAACCAGTTATGCGCTCTCCACACGCATCCCCTGGGTGAACTCCACACGGTCCCGCCCAGCTGCCTTGGCCCGGTACAGCGCCGCGTCGGCTAGCTGGGCCAGCTCCGCGGCAGTGGTCGCATCGTCGGGATAGGCGGCGATACCGATGCAGACCCGGATCGGAATAGATTCACCCGCGCCGATGACGGCCGGCTGCTCGACCAGAGCAGTCCTCAGCTTGCCGGCCAAGGTGCCCGCTCCCGTCCGGTCGGTACGCCTGAGAATCATGCCGAATTCCTCGCCGCCGTACCGCCCGATCAGGTCGCTTGCACGGGCGGTGGTCTGGAATACCCGCGCCACGTGCAGCAGCACCTGATCGCCGGCCAGGTGCCCGTAGCGGTCATTGACCCGTTTGAAATGATCCACGTCTATCATCAGGAATGCGAACGACTCCCCGTGTCGTCGGGCGTATTCGATGGCATGCTCCAACTCGGCCATCAGTGTAGCATGGTTAAGGAGCCCGGTCAGGCCGTCGCGATGCACCATCTCTCTGAGACGCCGCCCGCGCTCCGCCCGATTGACCACCAGGTGCGTCAGCAGTTCCCGGTCGACCGGTTCGGTGAGAAAGTGGTCGGCCCCGGCAGACAGCGCCTCGATCTGGTCGGCGACCGTATCGTGGTCGGTGAGGAAGACGATGGGAGTCAATGCGAACCGGCTGTCCTGGCGCACCAGTCGCGCCAGGGAGAGCCCGTCGATACCCGGCAGCCTGGTGTCCGTCAGGATCAGGTCCGGCGTCTCGCGAACCATCGCTTCGCGAGCGCTGACTCCGTCCGGGCAATGCGTCACCTTGGCGTTGGCCTGCTCCAGCCAGTGCGTGATCGTGTCGGCGCGAGCCGAGTCGCTCTCGATCAGAAGCACCCTGGGAGGTGGGCTACCGATCCGGGCCAGCGTCTTGGCATAGGTGGGCAGATCGACCGCGACACGCTCCGGCGGGATGATTGTGTCGATTCCGGAGGCCAGAGCCCGGACTCGATCGATGGCGTCCGGGCGCCCGATCAGGACGATGGAGCGGGGGCGGACCGGGCCCGCTCCGGCCCAAGCCGTAGCGATGGCGAGCGGATCCGCCGCCTCTCCGTCCTGCATCACGACAATGAGGTCGGGTCGCTCCGACAGCTTGACCTCGCGGGGCTCGCCAGCCCCGGATTCGGTGCGGACCAGGAAGCCGGAATTTACGAGCGCGGTCCGTACGCCCTGGCCAAGCGCTCCGTCTCGACCAATGACTAGGGCACGCCATCCGAACTCGGTCACCGCGGGGCCCCGGGCAGGCAGCCCCAGCTCCCGAGCGGCCAGGTCGAAGGCCGCGGCGAGCCGGTCCACCTGCTCGTCCAGCCTCGCCGCGGCCGCCTCCCCCGGTTCCGGAAGCTCGGTCTTCAACCAGCGCTCGGCGCCCCGTGCGATCTCGCTGATCTCCGGAAAGCCGTAGGAGCCACCCGAACCGGACAGGCGGTGAAAACGCTGGACCAGGGAGAGCGCGGCATCCGACTCGCCGGCCCGGAAGGCCGCTACGTCCTTGCGGAGCTCCGCAAGGCGCCCGGGGGCGTCGAACAGGTACTCGCGCCTCAGTTCGGCGAGAGCATCGTTCAGGGAACCGGTCATGGCGCCGTCCGCAGGTGGTCGAAGGTGACGCGCGCCGCCGCCACGAAGGTCGGAGCGCTGCTCCAGTGGCCATGGACTTCCGCCCCATCCCGTGAGGCGAGGACCGCGCTTCGATCGTCGAATACGGCCACCAGGGGGAGGCCCGGCCAGTTCACCTGGCTGGCGACGGACTCCACCTGCACGAACGGGAGTTCGACGGAGCGTTCCGCGAGCAGGACGACGTCCAGGGCCGCGCCGACCGCGCGCCGGAGCGGCGGAGCGAGGATGGGGTATGCCTCGGAGGGTGCGAGAAGACGGATCGACTGTTGAGCCCGGCCGGTCTCGTTGGAGAGCACTTGGAGCAGTCCCTTCGGACTCGAGATTTCCACTACGCTGGGAGAAGCCGGGGCCCCAAATCCGTCCAGCGCCCGGGACAGCTGCTCCAATGCCTCTCCCTGAGCGTTGGCTATCCGCGCCAGCACACTCGACGGTGGCTCGGCGCGAAACACCTTCGGCTGTCGCTCGTCGGAGCGCGCGGCGCCCTTGGCCACCAGGCCTTCAAGTGCGCTGTACGCATTGGCGCGAGCCAAGCCGGCGCTTCGAGCCACGGCATAGCCGGTTCCTGGCCCATCGGCCAAGAGGACCTCATAGATCCTGCTTTCCGTCGGGGTGAACCCGAACGGCGTGAGGTCGATCTGCATGGTAGTAGTATCGGATACTGTCTTTGACCAAGCAATGACTACCAGAGAGCTCGGCTATCCTAGACGTACTCGAGACTCCACCCCATGAGCTTGGCGATGAGAGAAAGGCGGAAGGTAACATCGACCTGTTTCCACTCAGGGGCCTTGGATTCCAAGTCGAGCGGGAACATATGGTAGCTGGCGGTGCTGACCGCCTTCGGGGCACCACGCAGGCCCTTCGGGCTCCACACCCCGTTGGCATCGCAGTCCTTGAGCAGGCGGCTCAGCACCTTGGTCGCCGCGGGGGATTGCGATACGCCCCCAAGCCGAGCGAGGAGCTCCAGGAAGTGAAGAGCCAGGGGAATGTCCTTTGGCAGGCCCTTGCTGTCCGCCTCGATCGGGTCACCGAGGAGAATGTGCGAGGGCTTGACCCGCTTCTTCCCCAACGCGAGCACGTACGGCTTCTTGGGCTGCGCCGCTGAGAGGTAATTCACCAGCCTATCACGGAATCCGGCCCGTTCGCGCTGGAGGTTCGGCATCGCTGCTATCATGGCCAGGGAGTACCAGTTCGGTGGATTCGCCTCCGGGTGGAGCGCGGTCGAGGATCCGGAACGGACGAACGGCTTCTGCGAGAGCGGGCTGCGCAGAAATTCCGAGACGTCCGAAGCGATCTTGTGTGCCGCACCGCGTACTCTGGGATCCTCGATGTTTCCCGCTTCAGCCAAGGCCGTTGTCGCCGCCTCGCGCACCAGGCCGCGAGTCCACTGCCCGAACGGCTCCTCTCCCTTGGCCGGTTTCTGGAACTCGAACAGGAGAGCGGGGTCCTCGTCGCGCGAGAGGAGCCGGAAGAGCAGCCTGTCGGTGAGTTTGAACGGACGCGCCGAGGCCGGAAGCCCGAGTTGAATCAGGCGACGGTACTGCGGCACCGTCCCGACGTCTTTGATTCCCAACGAAGCGGAGGCGCTTACGCCGAGGAGATTGCCGCCCCAGGTGCCGTTCTCCTTCTGCTTCTTGATGACCGCCTGGACGGCGCGGCTTGGCTCAACGCCCGCCAGGGCGCTGTCGATCGTCTCCTGCGCGATGGTCCCGGGGAGAGCCAATTCGGCGAAGGTTCGATAGCGGATCACCTCACCGCCGTGGGCCAGAAGCCAGCCCACTGGGATTCGGTGCGTGTTCGGGAGGTCCAGAGCGCCCCCGCAAGCGGAAGATTCGAGGTCGGGAAAAATCGGGCGCAAATTATAGCGGCGGGGGGCGTGTTCCGCCACCGCAGGTGCCCTGTCGACCGTAACCCGTTGCGTGGGACCGGGTTGCTAGAATTCCCGGCGCTTCATCTCCTTGAACAGCTTCTCGGTCTCGTCACTCCGCTCGGCAGGACGCTGACGCAGGGTGTCGTCGTACTGCACGCCGCGGTCCTTCCGCGGTGGCGGCGTCTTGCCCGCGTGCTTCTTGATGAGGGCTGCCAGCTTCTGGTCCTCGCGCTTCGACATCGGTTCTCCGACCAAGTGAAAGGTGTCTCACGGCTGCTTGAGCCGCGCTTCTCCGGCCGCACGGAACTCCGAATTGGGGTTCCAGGCTGGCTGAGTGGGAGCAATGGCTACGGCGTAGGCCGTACGCAGGATTACGCGGACCTGTTGGATCGCCCCGTCCATGGTGAACCAGGGAAGGAGCTCATCCTGCGGCTGGTGATAGCGCTGCTGGGTATAGACCTGCTGTTGTTCCTTCCCCCATCCTGTCGGGCGCCCGATGAAATCCTCGCCGCGCTCGAGGGACAGGGCCGGGACGCCGGCCCTCGCGAACGAGAAGTGATCTGATCGGAAGAAGGAGCCCCGGATCAACCCGCCCGAATCCACGATGACCTTGAGCCCCTCCGCCAGCGCCGCATTGGCGAACGTTGTCCCCAGGGAGGACTGGTCGGTCCCGAGAGCCGAGATATCGCGCGTCTGCCCGTAGAGGTTCATGACGTCCATGTTGAGCACCGCTGCAATCCGTCGGAGCGGGACGCTCGGTCGAGCGGCGAAGGCCTCGGACCCTAAGAGCCCGCTCTCCTCCGCTCCGAAGGCGATGAAGAGAACCGAGCGGTCGGGGCGGACCCCACTCCGCGTGAAGGCCTCTGCCGCCGTCAAGACGGCCGAGGTTCCCGAAGCATTATCCTCGGCTCCGTTGTAGATCGAGTCTCCGCGCACGGGCGCGCGGATCCCCAGGTGGTCGTAGTGCCCCCCGATGATGACTGCTTCGTCCGCTAGGTGACCGTGACCTGGCAGGCGCGCCACGACATTCGAGGTGGAGGAGCGGCGAATCACGCTGTGGACCGAGGCCCCGAATCCGAACGGCAGGGGAAC
This sequence comes from Gemmatimonadales bacterium, assembly GCA_035501775.1. Lineage (GTDB taxonomy): Bacteria > Gemmatimonadota > Gemmatimonadetes > Gemmatimonadales > GWC2-71-9 > JADJOM01. The sequence goes on from DATJVM010000042.1 coordinate 109,395, forward strand.
GGCGCGAAACCCCCGCTGGGCGGCCTGGTTCATCAGCCGTGGCAGATCGAGTCCGCCCTCGCGAAACAACCGCGCCGCGACCGAGTCCCGGACCCACCCCGCCACCACCAGAGACGAAGCGGGCTCCTCCAGCCGCACCTGCTCGCCGGTCCATGAGCCGGTGACGGTGCTCCAGGGGTACGTGGCGCTCGAGTCCGAGTGAATCATGATGATCCCCGCGGCGCCCTGGCGCTGCGCTTCCTCGATCTTATACGTCCACCGTCCGTAGTAGGTCAGGATCCTTCCTCGAAAGAGCGTGGGATCCTGGAGCCCTGGGTCGTTGACCAGACAGACGACGATCTTCCCCTTCATATCCGCGCCGGCATAGTCGTTCCACTGCCACTCCGGCGCGACGATGCCGTAGCCGACGAACACGGCCGGAGCCGTCACCCCGACCTGTTCCTCATTGCGCATGGACCACAGGACGTAGTCATCGCGATACCGCAAGGGCTGGCTGTCCGCCCCTATCGGCCGGAGCGAGGGATCAGGGGTATGGGCGATGATCGAGATGTGATGGAAGTAGGTGCCGCTGTCGCCGGCTGGCTCCAGTCCAAGACGAAGGAACTGCGCCGCGACGTACTTGGCGGCGAGCTCGCCTCCTCGGGTGGCCGGCGCCCGCCCCTCCATCAGGTCATCGGATAGGTACTTGAGGTGGGCCAGAAAGACATCATCACTGGCGGCGCGGGCCAGTCGGGTGGCCGGGCTCTGGGCTTGCCCCGACAGGGCCGGTCCTGAAAGACCCAAGGCGACGGCAAGAAGAACAGCAATGCCAGCGACGCCGGGGGTGCCGGTGGTACGGAACATTGACCTTTCAAGTGCGGGGCCAGACACGCAATGACCTCTCGGTGGTCAGCGGCCCCGGAAATCTAGAAGCGTCCCAACGCTCCCGCTCTTTCTCGCCTCTGGGCCCGCCTCAACGCGCCGCCAGATGGCCAATGGACGCCTCCGGGAGACTGCCCGCTGCGAAATCGCGGGGGACGGTGTGGTGTGGCTTGGCGAAGATACGGGCATCGTAGACGGACCGGGCATTCCAGAGCACCCAGCTGTGGATCCCCAGGTCCGCCGCGGCCTGGATCTGGTCTCGGACGTACTCCGGAGTGTAGCGTGGGCGTCCCAGCGTGAACGCCTGCAGGTAAGGGCGAACATCCCCGTGGGGGCCCGCCAGCCGTTCATTGCGCCTCAGGGCATCCTCGAGCGCACCCTGCACGATGCGATACGGCGCACTGTTGGGGTGCGCGACCCCATACATGGCGTGGTAGTAATGGCTCGGATAGACCATGGGAAGCACCACATCGGCCGTGGTGACCAGGTCCTCCCAGATCTGGCCGATCCCAAGGTCCGCCTCGACATTCGTCGTCATCCCGAAGACGTCGATGGTGAAGGGCACCCCGAGCGGGCGGATGCGGTCCCGGAGTAGCGCGAGATGGCGCCGGACGCCCTCCCGGTTGGTCTCGCCCGGCCGGCGGGCGGGGAAGACTGCGCGCGCCATCCGTGCCCGCGGTTCATCAGGGAAGCGCACATAGTCGAACTGGACCTCACCGAACCCCATCCGCACGGCTTCCGCAGCCAGCTGGGCGGCATACACCCAGACCGAGTCGTTATAGGCATCAACCCACGCGAAGTTGAGGCGATCCCGCCAGAGCCCGCCATCCTTGTCCCGTATGGACCAGGCGGGCTTCTGGCTCGCTAGCAGGGGGTCCTTGGCGACGACGATGCGGGCAATGGCGTGAATCCCATGCGCGTGCAGCGCTCGAAGGCGAGCGGCGGTATCCTTGGCCCGGAGCTTCCCATTGGCGCCGATCGCGATTGCGGTCGGGACCTCGGAGCGATAGGTGAGATAGCCGGTATCGTCTTTGACGTCGATCACGAAGCTGTTGACCTCGGTCGTGTCGGCCAGTCGGATCAGGTCCCAGAATCTGGAGCTGCCAAAGGCCCAGGCGTTGACGTAGATGGCGCGCACTTGAACCGGCGGGCGATCCAGAGGTGGCGCGGGCCAGTCGAGGGTCTGGGCCGACACCGGCGCCCCAGGACCGGGCAGGTCCAGAGGGGTGGTGGGCGGAAGCTCGTCCCCCCAGCTCCCCTCCTGCCACTGGGCTGCCACGGGTGACGCACACATGATCAGGCCGAACGCGATGACGATTGCGCGACGCATGACGATCTCCCCGGCGAAAGACGCCAGATGCAACAGCCACAACGACCTGGGGGCGGATCCAGGACCCGCCCCCAGGTGATCGGGCAAATCGTATGCGCGTAGCGGTGTCTAAGGACTGCGGATGACGCGAATTTCGACGCGGCGGTTAGTGGTGCGTGCGGCTTCGGTGGTGTCCGGCACGACCAGCACGGTCGAGCCGCGACCGAAGACCGTGATACGGCTCACCTCAATTCCCTTCTTGACCAGGTAGTCCCGAACAGCCTCGGCCCGCTCCTTGGAGAGGCGTGTGTTGTCTATTGGAACAAGCCGATCTTGAGCGTACCCGTTCACCTCCGCCGTGGCGGCGGGTGTTGCCTCCATCACGGCCACAATCGAATCGAGCACCGGATACGACTCCGGTTCGAGCTTCGCACTTCGGAGTCTCCACACCGTGCCTGGCAAGGTGTAATGGAGCTCTGTGGCGAGGGTGTCGACTGCGGCGATGCCGGGTCCCGTCGGGCATCCGTCGGCATCGACGGGTGTACCCGGCGGCGTGTTGGGGCACTTGTCGAGACCGTCGGGTACGCCGTCCCCGTCGGTATCGATCGGGCAACCCATCGAGTCCACCACCGCCCCACGGGGCGTGAGTGGGCAACGGTCGATCCCATCCGGGACACCGTCCTGGTCGCTGTCGATTGGGCAGCCGACATCGTCCACCAAGGCGCCCTTCGGGGTATCCGGGCACTTGTCGAGCCCGTCGATCACCCCGTCTCCATCCGAGTCCATCGGGCAGCCCACCGCATCGACGATCGCCCCCGGAGGCGTGTTGGGACACCGGTCGATGCCGTCTGGTACCCCATCGCCGTCCTGGTCCGTTGGGCAGCCGTGCTTGTCCACCAGCGCGCCGAGTGGGGTGTTCGGGCAGAGGTCATAACGATCGTAGACACCGTCTCCGTCCGAATCCTTGAGTGGCTCGCTCTTGAGCATGACGCTCACGCCGGCCTGCACGGTGAAGTTCGAGACGTTCGTTGAGCCCATGCTACGGTTCATACTGGCTTCGTAGCGCATGAAGATGGTCGGGCGGATCGGCAGCCGTACCCCCGCCCCGGCCTGCAGGATTCCGGCTCCGCCGCAGGGGCCCGCACCCGCCACCGAGACCTTGGGGCAGCTGCCGTAGCTGACGTGTCCCACGCCTCCCTTGATGAAAAAGGTGCTGACCGTTCCGATCGGGAAGTTACCGAGCCCCCAGAGACTCACGCTCGAGGCACTGACCGATGTCTGGGGCACCCCTGTAGTCTTTGGCTGGACAAACGTCGCGTCCGCCTCGACCGAGAGTGGGCCGTGGATCCAATAGCCGGCCCGGAGAGTGGCCCCGAGGGCGGAGGAGAGTTCCAACTCGCTGGCGTAGACGTTGTATCCCCCGGAGACGCCGACCTCGAAGCGATAGAGCCGCTGCGCTTGGAGGGGGGCGGTCAGGGAGCCCAGCAGGAACACCGCGAACTGGTGATATCGGCGCATTTGCCACTCAGGTCAGCAAGAAACGTGACAGCTAAGCTTGATTCTGCCGGCCGATTTGGAGGACCGCAAGGGGGTTAACCTGGCTTTGGCGCCCCTCCCTCGGGTCATTACCTTTTGCCAAAGGCCGAGTCTGTCGATACTTAGAGATCTCCTCGCACCCTAAATCGCACCCGCTCATGAAGATCGCCATCGAATACTGCGTGGTTTGAAGCTATGAACCGCGGGCTGCCGGTCTGGCGGCCGAGCTCAGGCAGGCGTTCCCGGAAGCGGAGCTGCGCCTGGTGAAATCGTCTGGCGGGGCCTTTGAGGTGACGGTAGACGGGAGCGTGGTCTTTTCCAAGAAGAAGCTGGGACGACATGCGGCGCCGGGCGAGGTACTCCAATTGATCCGAGACAGGAAGTAACTGGCCGTCATGCGAATCGCGATCTCCACCGGCGGAGGTGACGCCCCCGGGCTCAACGCCGTCATTCGGGCCATCGTGCTCGCCGCGCATACCCGGGGGTGGCAGACTTATGGCATCCGACGGGGGTTCGGCGGACTGTTAGGCGACGACGGCGTGATGACCCTGACACCAGACAAGGTTCGTGGGATCACCCACCTGGGTGGTACTATCCTCGGAACGACGAACCGTGGCAACCCCTTTCGATGGGCCATGCGGGACGCGGTGGGGAACGCCAGAGAGGTGGACCGTTCGGACGACTTGATCGCCGCCTTCAGTGCCAGCGGGTTCGATGCGCTGATCGCGATCGGAGGGGATGGCAGTCTCAAGATCGCCTACGATCTGTGGCGCAAGGGACTGCCGGTAGTCGGCGTGCCGAAGACGATCGACAATGATGTCAGCGGGACCCTCCAGTCCTTCGGCTTTGATACCGCCGTGGCCACCGCCACCGAGGCCATAGACAAGCTCCATTCCACGGCCGAGAGCCATGAGCGCGTCATGGTGGTTGAGCTGATGGGCCGGGACGCCGGCTGGATTGCCCTGCACAGCGGTCTCGCCGCCAGTGCGGATGTGATTCTGCTGCCCGAGATCCCGTTCGACCTTGACCGGGTCGTGGCCAAGATCCGCGCCCGGGAAGAGGCCGGACGCCACTTCAGCATCGTGGTGGTAGGGGAGGGCGCTCGACCGAAGGATGGGGACCTGGTGCTTCTGGAGCGGCGCAATACGGGCACGGTGGATCGCCTGGGTGGCATTGGCTCACTGGTCGCTGCCGCCATCGCCGAGCGGACCGGCAAGGAGACGCGCAGCCTCGTCTTGGGCCACATCCAGCGGGGGGGCTCCCCTACTACGTTCGACCGCATGCTCGGCCTCAGGCTTGGCTCCGCGGCGGTCCGCGCGGTGGGAGATCAAGCCTTTGGGGTCATGATCGGGTACAACCCTCCCGAACTCTCACGAGTGCCCTTGCAGGATATGATCGGCCGCCCCAAACCCGTCCCTCTGGATTCGGACACCGTCCTTACCGCCCGCGAACTCGGAATCAGCCTCGGCGACTGACCATCGCGCGGCCCCGCGGGCGCCGATCCCCTGACCCACCTCACGCTCCAGATGACACGACTTCCCTATCCGGCGACCCGCATCGACCGTGTCGTTGACCTGCTGCACGGCGAGTCGATTCCCGATCCCTACCGCTGGCTGGAGGACTCGAACAGCCCGGAGGTGCAGGTCTGGACCGCGGCCCAGAACGCGCTGACCCAGCGCTACCTGGTGGCGGCCGGCGATCGCGAGATCATCCGGGATCGCCTGCGGCAGCTACTGACCATCGATGCTCTGGGCGCCCCGACTCCGGCCGGGGGTCGCTACTTCTACTCACGGCGTCGGCAGAACGAGAACCAACCGATCCTCTACGTCCGTGACGGGCTCCAGGGTGCGGACCGAGCGTTGCTGGATCCCAACGTCCTCAATCCGGAGGGAACGACCGCGCTCGACTGGTATTTCCCGAGTTGGGATGGCCGGCTCCTCGCCCATGGCCTTTCGGAGGATGGCAGCGAAGACAGCACCCTCCACGTCCTCGACGTCACAAGCGGGGAGCGGCTCACGGACCGCATCGAACGCACCCGTGCCTGCGATCTGGCTTGGCGCCCGGACGCGCGGGGCTTCTACTACACTCGGTATCCGCGGAAGGGCGAGGTCCCCGACGAGGAGCTGCAATACCACCGCGCCGTCTACTACCACGCCCTGGGTGAGGATGCGACGCGGGATGAGCTTGTATTCAAGCCGTTGGCCAAGGAGCACTGGCCGCAGGTGGACCTGTCGAGCGACGGGCGGTGGCTGGTGATCAGCGTCTCCCGGACGTTCGACCAGACGGACATCTATCTGCAGGACCTGCGGGCCGGAACACCGCTTGCGGAGGTGGTTCGGGACCGTCCCCACGCCTACGATGCGCAGGTAGTGCATGACCGCCTCTATGTGCGCACCAACGAGGGCGCATCGAAGTACCGCCTGTACATGGCGAACCCTGAGTCACCCACGCCGGAGCACTGGCGAGAGATTGTCCCCCCGCGGAACGAGGCCGTGCTCGACGGCTTCATGGTGGCGCGGGAGGCGATCGCCCTGTCCTACCTCGAGGGGGCTGCCTCCCGGCTCCGAGTCGTGGGCCTCGAGGGAGGAGTCGCCCGCGAACTTCCATTGGTGACGCTCGGCAGCGTGTTCGGGTGGGGCGCCGAGCCGGAGGGCGAGGAGCTGTTCTACGGCTTCTCCTCCTATGCGGTACCTCCGAGCATCTACCGGGTGGAGCTTCCGGACTTGCATCAGGAACTCTGGCAGCGGGTGGATGCGGCGGTCGATCCGGAGCGGTACCTGGTGCGACAGGTGCACTATGCCTCGAAGGATGGGACGGCCATCTCCATGTTCCTCGTCCACCTGCGTGACGCGCTCCAGACGGGCGCCAGGCCCACTTACCTCACTGGCTATGGTGGCTTCAACATCCCCATGACGCCGGGATTCTCCCGGTCGCTCCTGGCCTGGCTGGAGCAGGGTGGCCTGGTCGCGGTGCCCAACCTGCGGGGCGGGGGCGAGTACGGGGAGGCCTGGCATCAGGCGGGCATGCTGGGGGAGAAACAGAACACCTTCGACGATTTCATCGGTGCCGCGGAGTATCTGATCCGCGAGGGACTCACCTCGGCTGACTACCTGGCAATCGCGGGCGGCTCCAACGGCGGGCTGCTGATGGGCGCGGTGCTGACGCAGCGGCCCGAGCTCTTCCGGGCCGTAGTCATTCAGGTTCCCCTGCTGGATATGCTGCGCTACCACCGGTTCCTCATCGCAAGGCTCTGGATTCCGGAGTACGGATCGGCGGAAGACCCGGAGCAGTTCCGCTGGCTGCGGGCCTACTCTCCCTACCATCAGGTGCGAGACGGTGTGCCCTACCCGGCGGTGCTGCTGGCGACCGCGGAGAGCGATACACGGGTCGACCCGCTGCATGCCCGGAAGATGGCCGCTCGCCTGCAGGCCGCCACAGCCTCGGATCACCCGGTGCTGCTGCGCCTCGAGGCCCGGGCGGGGCACGGGGCCGGAAAACCGGTGTCCAAGGTGCTGGAGGAGCTGACGGATATGTGGACGTTTATCGCTCACGAACTGGGCGTTCGGTGGCGTCCTCTATCGGACCCGCCAGAGGCGCAGTAGGTTCTGTTTCCCTCCCCTCTTCCCCAGTCCGGATATCAAGTGATGACTTCCTCCTCGCCCTCTCCAACGCGTGTCGACATGGCAAACCCGAGCCAATGGCTCGCGGTCCTGCGGATTGTGGTCGGCATCTGGTTCGTGAAGGCACTTTGGAGCAAGATGGCCTTCGTGCTGCTGGGCGGCTTCTTTCCCTTCATCGGCGCCTCCCCGCGCTGGGTCGCGACCATGCCGGACCTGGTAACCAAGCAGGCCGCGCAGAACCCCCTGCTCTGGTACAAGGGATTCCTCGAGCAGACGGTGCTGACACATAGCGCGCTGTTCGCCCAGTTCACGGCGTGGGGGGAGGTTCTGGTAGGCCTTTCTCTGGTTCTGGGCTGCCTGGCCGGACTGGGCGCGCTGGGGGGCCTCTGGCTCAGCGTCAACTACGGGCTGGCCTCGGCGCACATGTCGTCGGCCGCGCTGGGGTTCCACTACATGCTGGTCATCTGCATGGTGGTTCTTTTCTTCGCGCGCTCCGGTCGCGCCTGGGGCCTCGATGCATGGATCGTCTGGCGCTGGCCGGGGTCGCTGCTGGCGCGCCGACCTTTCAGCTGATGGCCGGCTGACGAGCCAAGGCGGGGGGCGGAGCTTCGGCTCCACCCCCCGCCTGATTGTCAGGTCTCGTTCTTCAGAGCTTGGGACCCAGGGCGATTCCCCAGGGCAGTGATCCGGCCGGTATGCGCTTGAGCACCTTGAGGGTGGCCGCGTCGATGACGCTGACGTCGTTGCTGATCCCGTTGGCGGTGTAGAGCTTGGTCCCGTCCGCGGTCATGCCGATTCCCCATGGCCGGTCCCCGACTTCCGCAGTCGCGATGACGGAGTCGGTCGCAGGGTCGATGATGCACACGGACTTGCCGCGCCCGGTCGTGATGTAGATGCGCTTGCCGTCCGGCGTAATGAGAATGCCCATCGGCCGCGAGCCCTCGGGCATGACGATCTGCTTGATGGTCTTTCTGGTGGCCATGTCCACCACCGATACCGTTCCGCTCACCTCATTGGTCACGTAGGCACGGGATCCATCGGGGAGGAACCTGATTCCTCGGGGTCGCTGGCCGAGGATGTCGATCTGGGCGATCTCCTTGCCGGTCGCTACGTCGATGCCCGTGATATTGTGAGCGGTTTCACCCGTGACCCATACGGTCTTGCCGTCAGGGGCAACCGCGACTCCCTCCGGCTCCTTCCCGACCTTGACGTTGGCGACGGCCTTGCCCGTCACGAGGTTGACGATCGTGGCCGAATCCGCGTCCTCATTCGAGATGAAGAGAGTCTTGCCATCTCGGCTCAGGTCAAAGGTCTCCGGATCGAGTCCCGAGGGGTAGATCTTGACGGTCTTGCGACTGGCGACGTCCACCACGGCGATGCCGTCTTTGGAGCGGTCAGCCTTGAGCTTCTCGCACTCCGAGTCCGGCATCGTCGGAGGGCAGCGGGGGGAGCCGCTCAGGGCGACGTAGACGGTGCGGCCATCGGGGCTCACCTCCACACCGCGCGGGCGCGTGCCCACGTCGATCGTCGCGACGACGCTGTCCGTGGATGCATCAATGACTGTCAGGTTCTGCGAGCCCTCATTCGAGACATATACGAGCTGTTGAGGTCCGGAGGCGGAGGCTGCGGGTACCGAGGCTTCGGGCGGCTTGGCTTCCGGCTTGTTGCAGGCGGCCAGCCCGAGCAGGGCTAGACCGGCATATCGAATGCGGCGTATCATCTCAGGGGATTCCTTGAAGCGCTGTTAGATGTTCACTCGCGAAGACCCGGGCGCCCGATGGCGATCTGGCCGTCGGCGCGCCCTTTTACGTACTGATAGATCTCCTGGATCGTCGACATCGCGAGCCCTAGGGTGCACCACGAGGGCATGCCTTTGTCCGGACGGCCGGCGCAGACGGTGGCGATGAACACTTGCTCGGTCGGGATGGTTCCACCCTTCTTGAGCGACTGCACCAAAGCCGGTGCGAAGGAGGTCCCTACCGCATACTCGCCATGGCAGCGCGAACAGTTGAGCTCGAACTGCTTCCATCCATCATACGTAGTGGAGTCCAGAGTGTCACGCGGGGCCGGGTGGTACTTCTCGTACCACGCTCCGCCGGCAGCCACGGCCGTGTCCACGGTGTCTGTCACCGCTGGAGCCGGCGGCGGCGTGTCCACGGGCTGGCGCAGGGCCGTGGGGGTGCTGGCGGTGTCAGGTCGCGGGGTTAATCCGGCGGCGGGTGGAGTAGTGCATGCGAGACATAGTGCCATTACGGCAATGAGCGTGCGCATCATGGAGTGTGCCTGTCAAAACTTGGCTTGGTTGCGGTGTCGGGTCTCGTCGAGCCCCTTGATGGTGTCGAGGCCGCGGGCGTCGGTGAAGGTGGCGCCATTGATGTCGGCGTCATGCACGTCCGCGTTGGTCAGGTTGGCCTTGGTGAAATCGGTTCCGATCAGATCCGCATTGCGCAGATTCGCGCCGGAGAGATCGGCCCCGACGAGCGAGGCGAAGGAAAAGTCAGCCTTGTAGAGGTTGGCGCCGGCCAGGTTGGCCCCCGTCAGGTCGGCATTGTTGAACTGGGCGCGCATCACTCCCATGGACTGGTTGCTGGGATCTGCGCCGATGTTGGCGCCGGCCAGTGTTGCCCCGGCGAGGTTGGCCTTGCGCAGGTAGCCGATGATCCGGGTATCTCGAAGGTCGGCTCCCTGCAGCTTCGCTTCCTCGATAATCGTCGCAAACAGGCTTGCGCCCTGGAGTTTGGCGTGCTGGAGATCGGCCCGCCGGAGGGTCGAGACGTCCAGGTTCGTGCCGACCAGCGATGCGCCCTCCGCTCGTGCGTCGGTCAGGTCAGCCGAGAAGAGGGTGGCGCTGTCGAGCTGTGCTCCGGTGAGGTCCGCGCCCGTCAGGTTGGCCTTCTTGAAGTTCACGTGGCGCAGATCCAGGCCGTGCAGGTCCAGGCCTGAGAGGTTGGGGACGGTGCCTTCCGGGACCGCCGCGATGTACGCCTTGACCTGCTCGGCGGTCTTGAGGGACTCGGCAGGCGGACGCATGGCTGCGGGGCCGCCGGCGGCCCCCATCATGGGCATGGAGTCCGTTACTTGGGCACCGAGTCCGGCGGGAGCCAGGAGGATCAGGACTGCGAGGACACTCGTGCGGTTCATGCGGGCCCCTGATCGGGTAAAAGGCACGGGGCCGCGGACACTCCGCGACCCCGTCAATGTAGCCCGCGAGCCTGCCCTTAGCTATCGCCTCGTAGAGCGGGTCTCCCCGCGGCGATCTTCCCGTCCGCCCGTCCTTTCACGTAGAGATAGATCTCTTGGATCTTCTCCATCTCAAGGCCCAGGGCGCACCAGGAGGGCATTCCCTTGTCTAGGCGACCGGCGCAGACGGTTGTGATGAACACTTCCTTGGTGGGGATGGTACCCCCCTCGCGGAGTGACACCACCAATGCGGGTGCAAACGAGGTGCCGACGGCGTACTCGCCGTGGCAACGGGAGCAGTTGAGCTCGAACTGCTTCCACCCCTGGTAGGTGTCGTTGTCCAGCGTGTCGTGCGGTGGCGGGTGCCATTGGTCGTGCAGCTCCTGCGCACTGGCAGACCCGGCCCCGGCCAGAAGGCTCAAGGCGATCATCATCCACGTTTTCATTGCCGTCCAGGGTCCTTTCAAAAGGGCGGCGGCCACCCCCAAACCGCCGCGGTGCTAGCGGGCCGGGCCAGCGGACTGGGGCGCCTGTCCGGTGTCGGCTGGAATCGAGAACAGCGGGATGCCATAGCGCTCAAGCAGGGCGTGGATCTCCGGCGCCTTCGTGTCCAGGAACTTCTGAAGGCTGTCTCTAAACTCATGCTCCCGCCGGCGGGTGGCGAATCCCATGCTGTACACAAAGGGAATGCCGGTGAGCGTGTCGTCCGGAAGCGGAGTCAGGGTCAGGTTGGCGCCGAGTTGCTTGACATAGTAGCCGGCTACCGGCCCCCATACGATGGCGAGGTCCACAGAGTCGGAGATTACAGCCTTGATGATGTCATCCGGATGATTGCGAACATCCGTATAGACCGTGCTGAACCCAACCAGATTGCCGACGACACCGTGGGCGGACAGCGCCATGGCCGGCGGGGAATTCTCGTTATCGGCCGCGTAGAGGTGCACGCCGATCCGCATCTTTTTCAGGGCCGGATCATCCAGGCTGGTCACCTTGTGCGACGCGTCCGCCCGCTGAACGACGACGTAGCCCGTGCGGAAGTAGGGTCTGGTGACCCCAGCGAGGTCGTAGCCTGCCGGCGCTTCGAGCATGACGTCGCAATACATCCCATTGAGCATGCGGATCTCGCCCCGCGGGGCGGCCCACCAGATGTACTCGAGCTTGGAATTCCAGGTCTGCGCCAGCAGTTCGGCGAGCTTGTTTTCGTAACCCTCTCCGGCCGTGTTCGATCCGGGCAGGTTGTCCGGGTCGGCGCAGACGCGGAGAACGCCCGGCACCATGGGAGACGGGCGCTGCGCGGCCACCGGACTCGCCACGAGGGCGACGGCGACCGCGGGGAATGTCAGGAACCGATGGAAATGGGAGAAGGCAGTCACAGCATACACCCCGTGCGGCGCGAAAAGCATCTACGCCAAGAAAGCGGTAGGCGGCTCCGCCGCCCAAGGGTCGGCCATCGACCGACAGGACAGGGGCGGGTCACTTTGACCCCGCCCCTGTCTTTGAAGCTACCCGAACTGAGCAACCGGTTGCAGGGGCGGCCAACTGCGACCACCCCTGCCACCGTTCCAGCGGTTAGAGCGAGAAGACGGTCAGCACGCCACCCTGGGTGGAGAACTGGCCGACGTCACCGAAGGCGCCCAGCGCGCCAAGACCCGCGGTGGGGTCCTCAGCGCCAATACCCGCGGCCACGCCGATGCCCGCCCAGCCACCGATGCCGGACAGCACCGCGACGTACTGCTTGCCATCAGGTCCCTTGTAGGTCATCGGGTTGCCAATGATGCCCGAAGGGGTCTTGAACTTCCACAGCAGCTTGCCGGTCTTCTGATCCACGGCCTTGAGCCAGCCTTCCATCGTGCCGTAGAAGACCAGGCCGCCGGCGGTCGTCAGGGCGCCGCCGTAGGCGGCCAGGTTTTCCTTGTCCGACCAGACGACCTTGCCCGCCATCGGATCCCAGGCGATGAAGGCGCCACGGTTGCCGCCCGGGCCGGGGAACATCCGCACGATCGCGCCGACGTACGGCTGACCGCGGGTGTACTTCACTTCCACGCCCTCGTAGTCCATGCAGATGTTG
>DATJVM010000043.1:0-5612 GCA_035501775.1 Gemmatimonadales bacterium
ACCGGCCGCGCCGGCGTCGGAGGGGAGGACGCCGCCGAGGGCGGTGTTGAGTGTGGCGGGACCGGCGACGCCGGTGCCGACGCCTTCAATGATCGTGGCGAGAAGGACGAGTGGCAGGTAGTGGCTGTGCGGGGTGAGCCAGATGAGCGGGACCAGCCCGGCGGCTTCGACCACGATGCTCCCGGTGATGAGCCAGCGAGGCGGCACCCGGACCATGAGCAAATGAGCGAGGAGCGCAGAACCGAGGACGCCGGCGAGGGCAAAGGGGATGAGGGCGAGCCCGGTCCGCAGCGCCGAGAACCTCATGACCGACTGGAGCTGGTAGGTGAGGATCAGGAACATGCCGAAGGTGGACAGCCCGTTGACGATCAGCCCGACCATCGCCCAGCCGCGGCTGCGGTCCAGCACCACGCGGAGCGGCAGGAGCCGGTCGGAGTGGCCGACCTGACGGGCCACGAACGCGCTGAGAAGGACGACGGCGGCGGCGAGGGAGCCGGCGATCTGGGCGGAGTCCCATCCGAGCGAGGAGGCCTCGCCCAGCGCGTAGACGAGGGCCGCCATGCCCACCGAGGCGAGCACGGCGCTCCGGACGTCGATCTGCACCTCCCTGCGACCGGGGAGATTCGGCAGCACCCGGGGCCCGCCGATAAGCGCGACGAGGGACAGGGCTACGTTCACGTACAGACACCATCGCCAGTTCAGCTCGCTGGTGAGCACGCCGCCGAGGACGAGACCGATCGCCGCGCCGGCAGTCAGGGTGGCGGTGAAGACCCCCATCACCTTGGCGCGCTCGTCCTCGTCGGAGTAGACCCTGACGAGGAGCGACTTGGTCGATGAGATCAAGACGGCGCCGAACGCACCTTGGACGGCACGAGCGGCGATGATCATGGCCCCGTCGACCGACGCACCCCCGATGGCCGACGCCAGCGCGAAGCCGGCCACCCCGGTGAGCAGGGTGCGCCGGGCGCCAAAGCGGTCGGCCAGACGCCCGCCGAGCAGAAGCAGACCCGCGAGCGCCAGCGTGTAAGCGGTCACCACCCACTCGCGGCTCGTGACCGACATGTGGAGCCCCTTCTGCACCGAGGGCAGGGCGACGAACATGACGGTGGTGTCGAGGATCGCCATGAGGTGGGCCGAGGCGATCACCACGAGCGGCCACCAGCCCGCCAGCTGGGGCCGGTGAGCAGCGGTCGGGCCGGAGATCGCTGGGGTGGATCGCATGGCCTCGCCTCTCCGTTTCGTAAGGGACGGTGTATCTAAATTCAGGTTACGATACAATGTCCCTAAAGGAGTCGGCGTGGCGAAAGAGTCCGAGCGACAGCAGCACAGCGGTGGCAAGACCCGGCGCCGGGGCGCGGCCCTCGAAGAGGCGCTCCTTGACGCGGCGTGGGCTGAGCTCCAAGAGGTCGGGTATCCCAACCTCACGATGGAGGCGGTGGCGGATCGTGCTGGGACCAGCCGCGCCGTTCTCTACCGACGGTGGCGCAACCGCGCCGAGATGGTCATCACCGCCATACGCCGGCACCGGCCGATGCTCTCGGGCGAGGTGCCCGACACCGGCAGCCTGCGCGGCGATGTCCTCGCGCTGCTCACCCGGGTGTCGGCCCGCCTGACCGAGCTTGGCCCGGAGACCCTCTACGGCATCCTCGGCGACTACTTCGCGGACACTGAGTCGGTCGCAGCGTTCCAGGACCAGGTGCTCCACATCGGGGCCGGGGTGATGGCCACCATCCTCAAGCACGCCGAAGAGCGCGGCGAGGTGAGGCAAGGGATCAGCCCGAGGGTCAACTCGCTACCCACCGACCTGTTCCGCCATGAGCTGCTCATCCGGCGCACCCCGCCTTCCAGGCGCGTCATCACCGAGATCGTCGACGACGTCTTCCTCCCTCTCGTGCAGCAGAAGGTGAACACACTTCGGCAGGAACGCTGACGCCCCCGGTCATTAACCCCCGACAGAACGGCGGCCGGGATCGAGACTCCCATCGCGCCCGAGTCGGCGTTTCGTGCGCTGCCGTGACGCCGACCCCCCCCAAGATCACGGATCCCGGAATCTGCCTCAGGGCAGGAGCGAACATGCGGATCAGCACATAAGCATGCGCTGATCCAGCGCTCGCCCTTCGGGATCTTCGTGCATGGCGGCAGCCGGGCTGCCGGTCAGGTGATCAGCTTGTTCCGCTGCGCCCTGGTCAGGGCCGCCAGCACCAGGTCGTAGGAATGATCGACCAGTTCCAGCACTTCATCGTCGGGCACCGAACCGTCGAGGGTCACGGTGTTCCAGTGCCGCTTGTTCAGGTGGTAGCCCGGGGTGATGGCCGCATAACGGCCGCGCAGGCCGGCCGCCAGGCCAGGATCGCACTTGAGGCTGACACTGCCGGGCGCCGGGCCCAGCGGCACCAGCGCGAACATCTTCCCGGCGACCTTGAAGACGGCCACCTCATCACCGAACGGGTAGTCCTCTGCCGCTCCTGGCTTGGCGCCGCATGCCGCCATCACCCGGCCGCGCCGTGGATCAGCCACCATCACCCGGCCCCTTTGCCCAGCCTCTGGTCCGGTAACCAGTATCGGGGCCGGCCCTGACAAACTGGGCTGCGCGAGCATGGTCACCGGATGCCCGCCCGGCATCACCAGCACGCGGACAGCGGAAGAGTGCACTCGGCCAGGCTCATGTGAGTGCGTCTGACTGCCCGTTTGCGGAGCGGTTGGGCAGGTTGGGAGATTCCCGAAGCAACGCGACTCTGATGGGTGATGCGAATCGCCTCTGATGGGGATGATTTGCCGCGTCCCGATCCACGCGTCTGGCCGCGCCGCGGGATCGCTGCGTTACCAGCGTATTCCGTCCGGCCGACGGTCTGCGTCCTGCATGGCGCAGACGCCGCTATTAAAACCGCCGGTAATCCCACCCTTGACAGACGCCTGCGGATGAGTCTGATCAATCGAGGCAGTAGGCCCGTTTATGGCAGAGGGATAGAGCGGGGGTGAAAGCATCCGTAGTCCCCGGCGGATCTAGCTTGAAAAACTCATCTGGGTGAATACAACGCCCGTTCTCCGCGGTAATGCGGAGTTTCCGGCGCTCCACCCCCCGCAGCGCCTGGCTGTGATGCTGAGCTGCTTGTGCCATCAGGCTTGGCGTCCGGTGACCGTCGGGGGCCTTCCGGCCCTTGCGTGGCGCTCCGCCAGGGCGTGTCCTTGAACAGGACAGGGGGAATGAATCTTCAGTTGAGCAGCACACCCAAGATCTTGCGCATCACCGCAGCCGCCGTTCTTGCGGCTGGGCTGGCTGCGTGCGGCATGCCCAGCACGAGCGCCCACCCGGTCGCGGCGCGCCCGGCCAGCGCGGCTGACGTCCCGGTGCGGGTGCAGGCAAACGCAGTCGGCTGGTCCGGGATGGTTCAGCGCCCTGAGCACATCTACGTGGGCATGGGCGGAGCGCCGATTGCCCGGCAGCTGGCCTGGCGGAACTGGGGTGGCCCCCGGGCATGGGCGAAAGGCAAGCTCGACATCTACTGGCCGCGGCCAGGCCCGATCTCCGGCTGGCACCCGACCACATACACGGTCACGGTGCGCCTGCAAGACATCCTGGCCCACAACGGCCAGCCGTCGTACCGGACGATGGCGGACTTCTACGTCAACCGCCGAGGTACCGCAAAGGTGCTGTACTTCAAGTTCTACGTTCTGCCGGGCGGATCAGTCCCAGGGTGGAACCCTGTAACGGGGACCAAGACTCCCATCAGCGGCGGAAGCGGATAGCTGCTTGTGCGGTGGATAGGGAACCCAGGACTTCCCGGCACCTGAGAGTGCTGCGGGACGCCGGCCTGGTGGTCGACACCGGTGGCCTTGTTGAAGAGTCGTCCGGAGAACGCCACGGACGGTGGGGACGGTGCCGGATCGTCCGACGGCGTATGCGAAGCTGACGAACCTTGCTGCGACGTATGCCGACCGTGGCTGCGCGGACCGTTGACAAGGTCCACGTCGCGCCTCAAGGGTCGATGGGTGCTGGCGGACTCTGCCGCGGCTGATCCGCGTTACTCGGCGGCCTGGCGCCTCCGCGCCAGGTCCTCGATCGCCTTGGGGAGTGTGGTCTCGAAGTCCAGCAGTTTGGCCCAATCGGGCTCGATGGTAATAACGGCCATCTGGTCGTAGAGGCTGCGCACGGCCTGTTCCCAGGCGTCGAAGTCCTTTGCTGGAATCGCCTTCCGGGACGCCTGGATGTAGGCGTCCGGGATTCCGTCAACCAGTTCGACGTGGGCCGCTCCCCGGATCAGCAGTGCGCGGGGCGGCCATTGATCTTGGGTGTCGATGGTGATCGCCGCCCTCGGGTTCGTCTGCAGGGCCCGTACCTTGGCTGATCCGGGCACGGTGGCCATGACGAGATGCTCGCCGGTCCAGACGAAGGCGATCGGGATCGCTCGGGGGGCGCCGTCGGTGCCGACATAGGCCAGGCGCGCCGGGATCGACGACGCGAGCAGCTGCTGCGAGATCGGATTGGTGAGCGTTTCGGTGACATCGTTGCGGTTCATCGTGTTCTCCTAGCGAGGCCGACGACCTGGGTCATCGGAGAACCTCGTAGTGCAGGTGGGTGACGCTGGGGGTGGGGACGGCTTCGACGAGACGCAGCCGGACGTGGCCGGGAAGGTCTTGGAAGTACGGACGGCCACCGCCGAGCACGACGGGCACCTGGTGGAGGACGAGCTCGTCGACCAGCCCCGCCTTCAGGGCCTCTGTCACGACGCCACCGCCCATGAGGGCGACGTCCTTGTCGCCGGCGGCCTCCCGCGCGGCGGCGACGGCGTCCGCGATGCCGGTGGTGACCAGCTTCTGCCGCCCGTGCATCTGCGGCGCCGGGCGGTGGCTAAGCACGAACAGCGGTGCGGTCGGGTGTGGGCCGCCGTCGTCGCCGAAGCGGCCGGAGTCGTCGTAGGTGTTGCGGCCCGCGATCGAGGCGCCCACCCGCCCGGCGAGGGCGTCGAAGACCCGGGCGCTGGGCTCGCTGAGCTTGAAGCCTTCAAACACTTGACTGGCCACGTCGCCCTCGAAGTACCAGTCGAAGAGCATCCCGCCGTCGCCGAGCCCTCGCCCGGGAGCGGGGTAGCGGCCGGTGATGTAGCCGTCCACCGAGACCGCCAGGGCGCTGAATACCTTGCTCATCTCTGTGCTCCTTCCGAGAGGGCTCAGGGTTCCTTCAAGAGACTCTGTGACCGTAGCACTAGAAGTTCCCTAAGGGAACCCCAATTGCTAGACTCGCACGCATGCAACGCACGAACTTCGGCGAGATGGCCTGCTCGATCGCGCGCACGCTCGACGTGATCGGAGAGCCCTGGTCGCCCCTCGTCCTGCGGGACGTCTGGGTCGGGATCAACCGGTTCGACCAGCTCCAGGCCGATCTGGGCATCTCGCGGAAGGTGCTGACCGAGCGGCTCAACCACCTCGTGGATCAAGGCGTCCTCGAGCGCCGGCCGTACGACACGCGGCCGCGGTACGAGTACGTGCTGACGGAGAAGGGCGCCGATCTCGTCGACTTGTTGATGGTGATGAGGAACTGGGGCGACAAGTGGCTCGCCGGCGAAGCGGGACCGCCGGTGCTCTACCGCCACCACGCCTGCGGTGAGATCAGC
>DATJVM010000044.1:0-10025 GCA_035501775.1 Gemmatimonadales bacterium
AGTCCGATCCCCTGGTCGGTGAAGTTCTCGATCGGATTCGAGGTGCGGAACACGAGGCTCGAGGCCTGCGTGTAATAGGCGCGCCACGCCATCCGGTCGAGCAGCGGACCGGTGGCCATCAATGTGAATGCGTACCGGTCGGGGTAGCGGGTTGGGCCCGAGGTGTTCTTGTACTGGATGTCGTCCAGCCCGAGCTGGGCCTGGAGCGTTACTCGTTGGCCTACGCGCCAGCTCATGTCGAGGCCGAGGAGCAGATTGCCGGTGTCGCCCAGGCCATACTGGTTGGTGAGAAGCAGGAGGCTCACCGGGTTCCGGTAGCGGGCGTCGAAGTTCCGGTCGGGCCCGCCGATGACCACCGTCTCCCAGAGTCCGAGATTGAAGCGATGCGTGAGCCGGGCATCGATCCGGTGCGCAAAGAAGTACCGGTGCTCGACCTGTCCCAGCGAGTCGGTGGTGTCCGCCAGCTCTGACGCCTGGGCCATGAGGCGGAACCGCCCGTTCCCGACCTGGAGTGCCAGGTTGGGGTGCGGGTAGCCGTAGTTGCTGACCCCGATCCCCGGCAGTCCCACCGGCCCCCAGTTCTGGTCCATCTCGCCGTAATACAAGGAAGCGAACCGGAACTGGGCCGATACGTACGCCTCCACTTCGCGCCCCGTGACGGAGAGATTCTTCCGGCCCGGCCAGTTTGGGTCGTCGAGCAGCCGCGTCTCGATGGCGGGCCGGCTGGCGAGCACGACATTGCCGAAGACCGCGGTGAGCCCCAGGTCCACATAAGGACGGGCCTTGGAGGGGCCGGCCGGGTGCAGCGGATCGAGATTGCCGTTCGAGTACGCCTCCCCACCCGCATGGCCCTCCACTTCCCAACGGGCTGCCGCGGTATCCTCCCGCCAGGCCTGCCTGAGCTCGGCCACGAGCGCCGTGTCTCGCGCGGTGCCGGCCGTGAGCGCCGAGTCGAGCGCGCGCAGTGCATCGACCCGGCGGAACGGGCGGACAAAGGGAGACGGGTCCGGCACGTCGCCCGCCGCCACCAGATGCTCGAAGGCGGGGAGCCGGGGATCGTCGAGCGGAATGTAGGGAGAGCCCTGTGCCGCGAGCCGGGTCGAGAGGGCGAGCCCGAGCGCGACGAATAGGGAAACGCGCATCGGGCAAAGATACGATGGAACGTTATCTTCCGCCCCCATGACGGACCTCCGGGTAGCGGCAACGCGCGGCGGAATCGTGGAATCCTCGCACCGGGTTTCCGCCGCCGTCGTCGATGCCGCGGGCCGCCTGCTGGCGCGCTCCGGCGATCCCGCCCTGGTCACCTTCTGGCGCTCGGCCGCCAAGCCCTTTCAGGCCATGCCCATGGTCGAGGATGGAGCGGCGGACCACTTCGGCTTTGGCCTCCCGGAGCTGGCCCTGGCCTGCGCCTCCCACTCGAGCGAGCCCGTGCATCGAGACCTCGCCCACGGCATGCTTCGGAAACTCCGGCTGAGCGAGGAGGCGCTCGCCTGCGGGCCGCATCCTCCGCTTTCCCCCGAGCTCGCGGAACAGGTGATTCGCGAGGGGACGCGGCTCACGCCGGTCTGGAGCAACTGCTCCGGGAAGCACGCCGGGATGCTGGCGCTTGCTCTCTATAATGAATGGCCCACGCCGGGGTACCAGAGGCTGGAACACCCGGTCCAGGAGCGGATCGTCTCTGAGATTGAGCGCTGGACCGATGTCCCCGCCGATCGGCTGGTCCTCGGGGTGGACGGCTGCACGGTGGTGAGCTTCGGGCTCCCGCTCGCGGCGATGGCATTGGCCTACGCACGGTTCGGCGTGTCCACCAGCCCGGGAGCAGTGCGCCTCCGCGAGGCGATGAGCGGACATCCGGAGCTCATCGCCGGCGCCGGTCGGTTGGAAACCGAGTTGGGCCGTGCGCTGGGCGGCAGGGTGATCGCCAAGGTCGGGGCCGACGGCATCTACTGCGCGAGCCTTCCCGCGGCCGGCCTCGGCCTTGCCCTCAAGGTGGAAGACGGCGACATGCGAGCCGCGGGGCCAGCATTACTTGCGGTGCTTCGGGACCTGGCCTCGCGAGCCGCGTTGGGGTTCGATCCCGCCACCTTACCGGCGAGCGTGCTCCGGCAGGCCCGCGTGCCCATCCTCAATACCCGGGGCGCTGAGACGGGCGTACTGCACGTCACCGGCGCCCTGCGTTTTCTGGATTAGCTTCGCGGCGAGCCGATTCCTGGCCGAACCCGGGGGACGATAGACTCATGGCGAAGCCCGAACCGCTGGACACGGAAACCTGGCAGCTGGTGCGGCTGGCCGCGGCCATCGCCAAAGGGTACGAGCCTGATCTGAAGGAGCGGGTCGCCGAATGCCGCGGCGCCCAGGTGCCGGTAGCCTGGGTCGAGGAGCTGCTGCTCCAGTCGCTCCTCATGGTGGGCTACCCGCGCACGCTGGTCGCGTTCGGCATCTGGCGCAAGCTGGGGCATGTGGCCGCGCCGGTCTCCGACTCGGAGGCCGACTATCGCGCCGTGGCGGAGTGGACCGCTCACGGCGAGGAGACCTGCGCCACGGTCTACGGTGCCAACTACCGGCGGCTCCGCGAGAACGTGCGGGAGCTGCATCCGGCGCTCGATGTCTGGATGATCACCGAAGGATACGGGCGGACGATGTCCCGCCCCGGCCTCGACCTGATGCGCCGCGAGCTCTGCACCGTGGCCCAGACGGCGATGATCGACGTGCCCCGTCAGCTCCACTCCCACTTGCGAGGCGCGCTCAACGCCGGCGCGACCTTCGAGCAGGTGGAGGCGGTGCTCTCGGTGGTGAACACCCTCCTCTCGTACGATCAGTGGAGAGGTGTGAAGGACCTCTGGCAGACGGTACGGGAAGGCTGGGAGCCGGTCGAGTAGGCGCCGCCCTGAATCCATCACGACATGTTCATCGACCACGTCACCATCAGCGTCACCGCGGGCACGGGCGGCTCCGGAGCGTCGTCGTTCGCGCGGTTCAAGTACAAGCCCAAGGGCGGCCCCGACGGTGGAGACGGTGGGAACGGCGGGTCGGTCTACGTGCGCGGGGACGGCAACCTCGCCACCCTCCTCGACTACCGGTACCAGACGGCGTGGAAGGCGCAGCGCGGGCTTCACGGCAAGGGGAAGACGATGACCGGCCGCTCCGGCGAGGACCTGTATCTCCCGGTGCCCCCCGGTACCGAGGTGCGGAACGCCGGGTCCGGCGAGCTGCTCGGCGAAATCCTCCACGACGGCGACACCCTGCGCGTGGCCAGGGGCGGGCGGGGCGGGCGCGGCAACGCGCGCTTCGCGACGCCCACTCATCGCGCTCCGCGGGAGTGGGAGCCAGGCGAGGAGGGCGAACACCGGCAGCTCGAACTGACCCTCAAGCTCATCGCGGATGTCGGACTGGTGGGCGAGCCCAACGCGGGCAAGAGCACACTGCTTTCCGTGGTGTCGGCCGCGCGCCCCAAGATCGCTGACTACCCCTTCACCACGCTCGAACCCTACCTCGGGGTGGTGGGGCTCTCCGACCACCGGAGCTTCGTCCTCGCCGATATCCCCGGCATCATCGAGGGAGCCCACCAGGGGAAGGGGCTCGGGCTCAAGTTCCTGCGCCACGTGGAGCGGACCCGGCTCCTCGCCTTCGTAATTCCCCTCGACGCACCCGACCCACAGGCGGTCTACGACCAGTTGCGCCGCGAGATCGAGGCCTACAGCCCGGCCCTTTCGGTCAAGCCGCACGTGGTCCTCCTCTCCAAGCGCGACCTCCTTCCTGCCGGCCAACCGCTGCCAACGCTGGATACCCCGGGCGCGAACGCCACCCTGGCGTTCTCTTCCGTAGCCCGGGCCGGCCTCGAGGAGCTGAAGGAGTATCTATGGAAAGCAGTCGAGGCGGCGCGGTCCCTGGATGCGACCGAGGCCGGCAGATACGATCTGCCGCCAGACGAGGACGAATGGACCTAGCCGAAGAGCGCGCGGCCTACGTGGCCCTGGCGCTCACCCCCGGGATCGGCGCCGTCCGCCTCGCCGCGCTTCTCGATCGGTTCGGTTCGGCGCTCGGCGCTCTTTCGGCGCCGTTCGCGTTTCTGGGTACCGTTCCCGGTCTCACCCGCGCCGCCGCGAGCGCGGTGGCGAACGCCACGCTCGAACAGGGCGTGAAAGCCATCGCCGCCGCGGAGGAACAGGGTGGCGCGTGCCTCCTCGCCACCGACCCTGGCTTTCCTGCCGCCCTGCGCGAGATCCCCGATCCACCGCCCCTCCTCTTCGTGATGGGAGACCTCGCTTTGCTCGGACGCCCGGCGGTAGCCGTGGTGGGGAGCCGAGACAATTCGGCGTATGGGGCGGAGGTCTGCCGGGCCATCGCCGGAGGGGCCGCGGCCGCCGGACTTTGCATCGTGAGTGGCATGGCGCGAGGCCTCGACGCGGCGGCGCACCGGGCCGCCCTCGATGCGGGCGGCGCCACCATCGGGATCCTCGGAAACGGACTCGGCGTGGTCTACCCCGCGGCCAACCGCGCGCTCTACGAGCTGATGGCACAGCGCGGGCTCCTGCTCACCGAGTTCGCACCCGGAGAGCGGCCGGGGCTCGGGGCCTTTCCGAGACGGAACCGGCTCATCAGCGGCCTGGCCCGGGTGACGGTCGTGATCGAGGCCGCCACCGGCTCCGGCGCGCTCATCACCGTGGGCACCGCGCTGGCCCAGGGAAAGGACGTCATGGCGGTACCGGGTAACATCACGAGTCCCACCTCGGTCGGCGCCAACCAGTTGATCCGGGACGGCGCCGAGCCGCTCCTCGAACTGGGAGATCTGCTGGCTCACTTCGAAGGTCTCCGGCGTCCCGACGCTCCACTGCCGGCAGGGTCCGCGGCGGCCCCGCGGCTGGATCTACCGCCACTCGAGCAACTGCTGCTCGAGTCGCTCGCTTCCGGTCCGGGGTCCGTAGACCAACTGGTCGCCCGCTCGGGGCGAACCGCGGCCGAGGCCCTGGCCGCCCTGAGCGCGCTGGAGCTGCGCGGCCTGGTGCGGGAGGAGCGGGGCTGCATGGTGGCCGCTGGGCCCGAAAAATGCCTGTCACGTTGAAGCGAGTAGCCGATGTGCTAGATTGAGGTCGTCCAGCGACTTGCATCGTTCATGACTGCACCTTCGAGCCCAATCTGCGCCCGTTGTGGGGAACCCGTCGCCGCCGGGGCACGCTTCTGCATGAAGTGTGGCTCCGACGTTTCGGGTGAACAGGGCACGGCCGCGACCGCGATGATGCCGGCCGCGCCGGAGCGCGACGTGAACGAAGCCGTGCTGGAGATGCTCCGGCAGGCGACGATCGGCGACTACGAGATCCTGAAGGAGCTGGGGCGCGGCGGAATGGCCACCGTCTACCTGGCCCATGATATCGCGCTCGATCGCAAGGTCGCCATCAAGGTCATGTCGCCGGCGCTGCTCCTCATGGGCGAGGGGATGACCGAGCGCTTCAAGCGCGAGGCCCGGACGGCGGCCAGTCTCAGTCACCCCAACATCATCCCGATCTACACGGTGAAGGGCAGCGGCAAGTCGCTGTACTTCATCATGAAGTTCATCGCGGGCCGGTCGCTCGAGGCGATCATCAAGGACATCGGCCCGATGCCCATCCCGATGGTCAAGGCCATCCTGCAGCAGGTCGGGAGCGCGCTCGGCTACGCCCACCGGCACGGCATCGTGCACCGCGACGTGAAGCCCGCCAACATCATGATCGACGAAGAAGGCTGGTCGGTCGTGACCGACTTCGGCATCGCCAAGGTGGCGGAGAACCGCGGGCTCACCATGACGGGGATCGCGGTCGGCACGCCGTCGTACATGAGCCCGGAGCAGTGCGCGGCCAAGGACATCACCGGCAAGTCGGACCAGTACTCGCTGGGCGTGGTGGCCTACGAGATGTTGACCGGGAAGCAGCCCTTCGAGGGCGACTCGGCGATGGCCATCATGTTCGCCCATTTCCACGAGCAGCCCAAGGCGCTGACCGACAGCCGGGGTGACTGTCCGCCCGACCTGGCCACCACGGTGATGCGGATGCTGGAGAAAGCGCCCGACCGCCGTTGGCCCTCCATGGAAGAGATGGTTTCGGCGCTCAACGCCCAACCGCTGGCGCATGAAGATCCCATCCGGCTCCGCCTGATCGAGCTGGCCAAGAAGGGGAGCAGCGGCGACCTGCTCCGGCAGCTCACGCCGCCGCCCACCAGCCCGGTCCCGCCCGCGCACAAGACCCGCCCGATGGCGGAGCAGGCCACGACGCCGATCCCGGCGCAGCGGGTGCTGAGCGTCGCCATCGTGCCGGCACGGAGCGATCTCCACGTGGGCGACACCATGCAGCTCACTGCCACGCCGCGCTCCTCCGGCGGCACGGCGGCAGCGGGAAAGATCGAGTGGGCCTCGAGCGACCCGGCCATCGCCGGCGTAACCGCGACGGGCCTCGTCACCGCGCTCGCGCCGGGGAATGCCAGCATCACCGCCCGCTGCGAGGCGGTGAGCGGCACGGCGCAGGTCTCGGTCACGCCGGTCCCCGTGCATGCCGTCCTGGTGGAACCCGCCGAGAGTGACCTCCCGGCCGGAGATGAGCTTCAATTCCGCGTCACGCTGCGAGACGCGCACGGAGCGGCGCTCACCGATCGCACGGTGCGGTGGAGCGCCGCGCCGGCCAGCACTGCCACGATAGGTGCGAATGGCCTCGCCACCGCGGTGCGGGAAGGGAAGGCGGAGATCACCGCCGAGTGCGAAGGGATCAAGGGAACGGCGCGGCTCACCATCGCCCCGGCCGCCATTGCTCGAGTGACCGTGGCGCCTGTCGAGGCGTCGGTCGTGGCCGGCCTCACGGTGACGCTCGAGGCCACGGCCCTGGACAAGCGCTCGAACAAGGTGCCGATCAAGGGTGCGGCCTGGACTTCGTCCAAGCCGGATATCGCCACCGTGTCGGAGCGCGGCGTGGTGACGGGCATCGCCGAGGGCGCCGCGGCAATCACCTGCGAAGTGGCGGGGCAGAAGGCCACGGCGCAGGTGAAGGTGACGGCCGCGCCGGTGAGTCAGGTCGTGATCGCCGCGCTCAAGCCCGTTGTGGTGGGCGATCGGGTGGCGCTCGAGGCGGAGACCCGGGATGCCAAGGGCAAGGCCCTGACGGGTCGAGCTATCAAATGGACCTCCTCCTCACCGGGCGTGGCCACGGTCACCGCCGATGGTCACCTTACCGGCATGGCCGCCGGGTCGGCCAAGATCACCGCGGAGTGCGAGGGGAAGAGCGCCACCGCGACCGTCACGGTGCAGCCGGTGCCAGTCGCTGCCGTGACCATCGAAGGCTGGAGCGAGCCGCTCACCGTCGGTGGAACCGCCGCGCTCAAGGCGATCGCGAAGGACGCCAGAGGCGCAGTGCTCGTTGGCCGCGAAGCCTCCTGGGTTTCGAGTGCGCCCAAGGTCCTCCCGGTCAATGCGCAGGGCGTGGTGACCGCTCGCTCCGCGGGCGAAGCGACGATCTCCGCCACCATCGAAGGGAAGAAGGCCGAGCGGAGGCTCACCGTGACGGCCGCGGCTCCTGTGGCCGCGGCGGCGGCGGCGGTCGCGGCGACCGAGGTGATGGAGCCTCCGGCTCCGGCCGCCAAGACCGAGGTGATCGAGCCCAGGCGCGAGACCAGACCGGTCGAGAAGCCGGCGCCCGCCCCTTCCGGCGGGCGCGGCAAGTTGATCGGAGCCGTGGTGGGCCTCGCGGTCGTGGCCGTGGGAGCGTTCCTCGCGCTGCACCGCTCACCGAGCCCGGCCCCGGCGCCGCACCCTGGGCCGACGCCGCCACCGGTCCAGGTCGCCTCTGTCGCCATTCTGACCGAGGCGGGGCCGCTGTCCGTCGGCCACACCCGACAGACCGCGGTCGTCGTCAAGGATGCGGCGGGGAATGAGCTTCCCGGCCGCGGTGTGGTGTGGACTTCCAGTGACTCAACGGTAGCCGCGGTATCACCGCTCGGCGCCATCACCGGCCGGAAGTCGGGAACGGTCACCATCACCGCCGCCAGCGAAGGACATAGCGGTACCGTCCAGCTCACCGTGCAGCCCGCCGGGGGCGAGCAGCCTGCCGCGGTAGCGGCCATCGAGGTGAGCGGCGGCGGAAAGTCGCTCGACGTGGGCCAGACTACCCAGCTCACGGCGGTGGCGAAGGATGCAAAGGGCAACGTCCTCACCGACCGCCGGGTAGCCTGGAGCCAGACCGACCCCGACGTCGCGACCGTCAACTCCACCGGTCTCGTGACCGCACGCGGGCCGGGGACCACTTCGATCTACGCCAACAGCGAGAACCAGCGCGCGGAGGCGAAGATCACCGTCAACCAGCCACCGCCGCCCAAGCCGGCTCCGGCCCCGCCGCCCGCGCCCGCACCGGTGACCGTGGCCAGTGTGGAACTGCATGCGCCGTCCTCCACGGTGGTCGCGGGGCAGTCGATCCAGCTCTCGGCCCGGGCGCTGGACTCGAAGAAGCGCGCCATTGATGGGAGTACCATCACCTGGAAGTCCAGCAACGAGCGGGTAGCCCGCGTGGGGCCGGACGGGACGGTGAACGCCCTGGAGAAGGGCACCGTGACGATCATGGCTTCGGCCGAGAAGCAATCCGCCTCGGTCGAGCTGAGCGTCGAGCCGGCGACCGTCCCCGTGGGAAGCGTGGCGATCAACGCGCCGGAGCGGAGCCTCAAGGTCGGAGAAACGGCGAGCTGGAGCGCGGTACCCCGCGATCCTAAAGGAAAGGAACTCCAGGGCCGGACCATCGCCTGGACGTCCAGTGCCCAGCAGGTGGCCACGGTGAACGACAACGGGCAGATCACCGCCGTCGGGCCGGGCACCGCTATGATCACCGCCTCGGTCGAGGGGAAGACGGTGAGCGAGAAGCTCACCGTGGCCGCAGCCCCCGCACCGGCCCCCGCGCCCGCGCCCACCACGCCGGCGGTGCCGGCCGCGCCGGCGCCTTCCGCGGCGGGCAACGCATTGCTCCCGAGCCGGGCCGCGGTGGCCGGCGGGTTCTCCTGCGGCATCACCCAGGCCGGTGGTGCGGTCTGCTGGGGCGGGCTCCACCCTCAGCCCACGGCGATCCAGGGCACCGCCGGTGTGACGCAGGTGGCGGTGGGAGGCGGCCATGCCTGCGCGCTCCAGTCGGGCGGCCAGGTTGTCTGCTGGGGAGAGAACCGGGCCGGGCAGCTGGGCAATGGCACCACCAAGGACTCGCCGGTCGCGGTGCCCGTCGCTGGGAACCTCAGCTTCACTTTCATTTCCGCGGGTGGGGGCCACACCTGCGGCATCTCAGGTGGCAAGGGCTACTGCTGGGGCAAGGGTCATGAGGGCCAGATCGGGGACGGTGGCACCAGCGATCGCGACAAGCCGACGCCGGTTCACAGCGGAGAGCAGCTGGTTTCCATCGCCGCCGGGGGGAGTCACAGCTGCGCGGTGACCACGTCCGGCAAGGCGCTCTGTTGGGGCGATGGATTCTCCGGCGAGCTCGGGTTCGGCGGGACGGAAAGCGAATCCGACCCCACGGAGGTGTCCAGTGATCAGAAGTGGAGTCGGATTGCGGCGGGCCAGGAGTTCACCTGCGCGCTCAACGCCGCCGGCAAGGCCTTCTGTTGGGGGAGCAACAAGTTCGGCCAGCTGGGCGATGGCTCCACCGACGACGCGAACAAGCCCCGGCCGGTCAGTGCGTCGCAGACCTTCAGCGAGATCGCGGTCGGGAACAACCACGCCTGCGCCCTGACCTCGTCCGGGCAGGCGTCCTGCTGGGGCTTCAATCGAGCCGGCCAACTGGGCGATGGGTCCACCGCAAGTCGCTCCAAGCCGGTGCCGGTCTCGGGCGGCCCCTACGTTTCGATCTCGGCGGGCGCCGGGCACACCTGCGCCATGGCCGGCGGTGGGCAGGCCTTCTGCTGGGGCCGGGACGACCGGGGCCAGGTCGGCGATGGCTCCACCGGGCCGTCCCGCTCCTCGCCCACCGCGGTGCGCGCCAACTGAACTACCCCAAAACAGCGCGGGCGGCCCGGTCAGGCCGCCCGCGTCTCGT
>DATJVM010000045.1:0-31209 GCA_035501775.1 Gemmatimonadales bacterium
GGCAGGTGCGTTCAGCAGCGCGATGTCCGGCGAGCAGCAGGGACCGCAGGGCACGCTCAACATCGATGGCACCGGCACCGGCATGACCACGTGGGTGGTGGCGGGCGACGGTACCTGTCTCTCCTCCAAGCATTCGGCGAGCCAGAAGATTTCCGTGACCATGGCGAACATCCCGGAGCCGATTCCCGTGACGGTCACCTCCGAGGGCAGCGCCACGCTGCTCAGGTAGGGGCGATGGCCGCATCCTGGCGAGCGATCTGGGTTGTCGGTGTGGCGGCCTGTGCCTCCGCACCCTCCCCTTCGAGCCCCGCGCCGGTCACCACGCCGGGGCCATCCGCCACCACGCCGGCGTCTACGTCGACCGATCCGCTCCACGCCACCGCGGCCGGCAACCTCGTCGTCGCGTATCCACGGGCCGGGGGAGGGATCGCCCGCTACGCGTTCGTTCGACGGGACTCGGTGATCATCACGATGCCGACCGGCGACAGCCAGGTCCAGCTCTTCGGACGCACGGCATTCGTCACCATCACCTGGGTCGCGAGCGACAGCGGCTCTCAGCTCACCGCAAAGGTGGATTCGCTGGTTCCTGACAGCGGACTCAGCGGCTTTACGCCGTTCCTTGACAGCGCTCGGGCGGCGCGGTGGACCGCGTTGCGGGACCCGAGGGGACGGCTGCTGCACCTCCAGGGGGGAGTTCCATCCCTTGTCGCAGACCAACTCCGAGACCAACTGGAACTGCTGTTCCCGACGCTCCCCGCGGCGGGGGCGCGACCCGGAGAGAGTTGGACCGATTCCAGCACCGGACCCGCCCGGGTCGGGGCGTTCGCGGCCACCGAGTCGGGCACCATCACGGCCCACGCCGAGCCCGCGGACACGGTCCCAGGCACGTTACCGATCCTGGTGGGGCGGGTACGCACCGCGACCGGCCAGGGGGTTCAGTTCGGCCAGCAGATCACTCTGCAGGCCTCCGGCACCGACACGCTCACCTACCACATCACGCCTGACGGCAGGGTGGTTTCTGTCGTCGGAGCGCGAGCAACGCGGCTGGTGGTGACAATCCCTAGTGTCGGGCAGTCGGTACCGGCGCGGGAGCGGACTTTCCTCGGGATGACGCTCCTTCGCTGATCGCCGCGGATGCGTCGATTCCTCAAGTGGCTCGCAATCGGCGCCGCTGTCTTCGCCGCCTGGCTGCTGGCGGTCTGGCCGCCACCCTACTGGTATCGCACGCATTGGCCGCG
This sequence comes from Gemmatimonadales bacterium, assembly GCA_035501775.1. GTDB lineage: Bacteria > Gemmatimonadota > Gemmatimonadetes > Gemmatimonadales > GWC2-71-9 > JADJOM01. The sequence goes on from DATJVM010000045.1 coordinate 1,239, forward strand.
CGAGACCGCGTTCATGTCTCGCCCCCTGCCGATCCCCGCCACGGCCAAGGCCCTCGCCCGGGGCCGACTGTACCACCCCGTCCCCCTCGATTCCATCGCGCCCGCGATGCGTGACGCTGCCATGATCGGGGAGGACGATCGCTTCATGCTGCACAGCGGGATCGACTACGTGGCCCTAGCGCAGGCGCTGGGCTACACCCGGCAGACGTTTGACTGGCGCAATCCACGTGAACGCCGTGAATTACTGGGCCTGCTCCCCGCCGCCTGGAAGAACCGGGACCGACTGCGCGGCGCCAGCACGATCACCCAGCAGCTCGCCAAGAACCTGTACCTCTCGCCGTCCAGAAACCCGCTCCGCAAGCTCAAGGAAGCCGTGATCGCCTGGCGCCTCGAGGCCGTGCTTGGCAAGCGACGGATCATGGAACTGTACCTCAACACCGTCGAACTGGGCGATAATGTGTGGGGTGTCGATGCCGCAAGCGAGCTGTACTTCGGGCACCGCGCGAGGTCACTCTCCGACGAGGAGGCGGCGGCGCTCGCGGGGACGCTGCCGTTTCCACTCTACTCGAACCCCGATCGCCGACCGGGGCGGATGCACTGGCGGCAGGATCTCATTCTCCGCCGGATGCACGGAGAGCAGGTGGAGGTCCCGAGGCCGGAGGAAGAAGGAGCCAGCGGCCTGCCGGCGGACTCGGCCGTGACCACCATCCCCGATTCGACGGCGCTCGATTCGCTGGTCCCGGTGATGCCGGACTCGTTGACACCGGACTCGAGCCGGTCGCCACCCAGTGCGCGAGGCGACACGGCGTCCGGACCACCGACCCCCGCGGGAACGGACTCCACACGCGCCGGTGAAGCCGCCCCACCGGAGGACAGATGGTGATCGCCTCCCGGTCTCTCGGACGGCAAGGGCTCCGGGTTTCGGCCGAAGGGCTCGGATGCATGGGGATGTCCGAGTTCTATTCCGGCCGGGATGACGTGGAGTCCCTCGCGACGATCCATCGCGCGCTCGAGCTCGGCGTGACGTTCCTCGACACGGCAGACATGTACGGTCCCTATGTCAACGAGGAGCTCCTAGGCCGGGCGATTCGAGGGCGGCGAGACGCCGTGGTGCTCGCCACCAAGTTTGGAATCGTCCGCGATCCCAGCGATCCGACCCGACGCGGGGTCTCGGGAAAGCCGGCGTACGTGCGAGACTCCTGTGAGGGATCTCTTCGGCGGCTCGGAGTGGAAGTAATCGACCTCTACTACCAGCACCGGGTAGATCCTGAGATCCCGATCGAGGACACGGTCGGCGCCATGGGGGAACTGGTGCGTGAAGGCAAGGTGCGCTATCTCGGTTTGTCGGAGGCTGGCCCGACGACGATCCGCCGCGCCCATGCCGTCCATCCCATCTCCGCCCTGCAGACCGAATACTCGCTGTGGAGCAGGGACCCGGAAGACCAGATCCTTCGGGTGTGCCGCGAACTGGGGATAGGGTTCGTAGCCTACAGCCCCCTCGGGCGGGGTTTCCTGACGGGGCGCTTCAGGAACCTCGACGACCTACAGCCGGACGACTACCGGCGCCGTTCGCCGCGGTTTCAGGGAGAGAACTTCGCAAGCAACCTGGAGCTCGTGGCCCGCATCGAGGAGCTCGCGAGGCGCAAGGCCTGCACCCCCTCCCAACTCGCCTTGGCCTGGGTACTCGCCCAGGGAGACGATATCGTTCCGATCCCGGGAACGAAGCGCCGGCGCTACCTGGAGGAGAACGTGGCGGCGCTGTCGATCTCGCTTTCCCGCGAAGAGCTGGCAGCGATCGACGCGGCAGCTCCCCGAGGAGTGGCACGGGGCGAGCGATACCCGGAAGCGATGATGCGTCTGCTGGGCCGTTGATCCGGGCTAGAGGATCCGCTTACCGAACGCCGACTGAAGGAGCTCGACCGCGAAGCGGGCCGAGGCGTTTCGATCGTCCAGAATGGGGTTGACCTCCACGATCTCGAGGGAGGTCATGATCCCCGCTTCACACAGCGATTCCATGACGAAATGCGCCTCCCGGTAGTCGAGGCCACCTTTCACGGGGGTGCCCACCCCTGGCGCGAGGCTCGGATCCACCGCATCCAGATCGAAGCTCACGTGCACGAAATCGGTCCCGTGCGTGACGTTCTCGATCGCCTGTTCCATCACCCCGTGGATGCCGATCCGATCGATGTCGGCCATGGTGAACACCTGGACGCCAAGCCGGCGAAGGTGAGCCCGTTCGCCCTCATCGACGCTGCGTATTCCCACCAGAGCCACGTTGCCGGGATCCACCTTACGAAAGCCCCCACCGACGGCGCCGAGCGAGGCGGGTGCCAGGCCGAGCAAGGCCGCGAGGGGCATCCCGTGAACGTTCCCCGATGGAGAGGTGCGCGGGGTATTGATATCGCTGTGGGCATCGACCCACACTATCCCGACCTTGCGCCCCCGGCGGCGTGCATGGGCAGCCACTCCAGACACGGTGCCGACGGCGATCGAATGGTCGCCGCCGAGCACGAGAGGGAAGTGTCCGCGCCGCACTACCCGCTGGACCTCTTCAGCCAGGCGGCGATTCACCCGCATGATCTCCTTGAGGAACCGCGCGTGCGGGTCACCAATGGCGAGCCGCTCGATGCTGCTGATTGGCAGGTCGCCCTGGTCGATCACCCGTCGACCGAGCGCCTGAAGCTGTGGGACCAGACCGGCGATCCGGATAGCCGAGGGGCCCATGTCGACGCCCCGGCGCCCGGCGCCAAGGTCCATCGGCACGCCGATGACGTGAATGGTCCTGCTCTGGGTGAGCTTGTTCATGCAGGTACCGGGGCTGGCCGGGCCTTGACCGCGCCTCGGAACGGCCCTGGCGTCAGTCCACGAGGCGGAGCGGCATCACGAGCGTGAGGTAGGACGCCGGATCATTCCACCCGACCGGCTCGCAGGTGGCGGCGCGCTCGGGCCCCTTGAAGGTGAGACGCACCTCGTCGGTGGGCATGAACTTCATGACCTCGAGGAGATAGGCGGCATTGAAGCCGATCTCGAGGCTCTCGCCTTCGTATCCCACCGACATTTCCTCCTGGGCCTCCCCCAGGTCCGGGGTCTGGACCGACAGCTTGCAGGACCCGCTGGCGAGCCCCATCCGGATGCGATGGGTCTGGTCGCTGGCCACGATGCTCATCCGGCGGAGCGCGGACGCCAAGGCCGCCTTGTCCGCGGTCATCACCTTGTCGTTTTCGCGCGGGATGACCTGTTCGTAGTTGGGATAGGGCCCTTCGATCAGGCGGGTAAAGACCTGCGTGGTCGCCGAGCGGAAGCCCAGGTGGTTGTCGCTCCGGGCAATCTCCAGCTCGTCCTGGTCGGCAAAGAGCCGCCTGATCTGGTCGAGCGCCTTGGGGGGCACGATGAGGTCGGCCTGCCCCTTGCCGATTCCGGCCGTCACCGGAACGTCCATGCGCGCCAGCCGATGCCCGTTGGTCGCGACCATGCGCATTCGTTCCGGGCGCAGTTCCCAGAGAACTCCATTCAGGATGGGACGGCTTTCTTCGGTGCTGGCCGCAAACGCGACGTGGGACACAAGCTTCTGGACATCTCCTGCCCGGGACCGCCAGGCGCTCTCGAACTTCACGGCCGGGAAGGCCGGAAACTCTTCCCGCGGAAGACCGAGCAACCTGAACTTTGAGCGACCGCACTCGATCGTGGCTCGCTGCTCGCCGGTGCTGGTGAGACGAATGGCCGCACTCGGCAACTCGCGCACGATGTCGGCGAGCTTCTTGGCCGGCAGAGTGATCGCGCCTTCCTGATCGACCGACGCCGGCACAGTAGTGCTGACAGCTATATCGAGATCCGTCCCGGACAGCCGCAGTCCGTCGGCACTGGCCTCGAGCAGCACGTTCGAGAGCACCGGGAGAGTAGTCTTGGTGGGAATCGAGGCGCTGACCGCCTGCAGTCCTTCCTGGAACTGCTCTCGCGTGATGGTGAACTTCATCCCATTCCTCGGCGGTGCAAGAAAGAACTAATGCTTCTGTGTTTATCTAAGTTAGTCGTAGTAATAGGGGATCTGGAAATGTGGACGGGTGGCATAACTCCAGCCCATCACAGCAGTTCGAAGGTGTGCCCCTGTGGACCTCGTGTTGAGGGCGGGGATTCGGTGGGGGTGACCGCCGCCGATTCCCCAACTGTCGACATCTCCCACATCCCGCGTGGGTAACTACTGTGCAATCAGCTCGGTCCGGGCGCTCTCGATCCGGTCCCGGAAGCTGCGATCCCGCGACATCTGGCGCTGCACCTTGTCCACGCTGTGAATCACGGTGGAGTGGTCGCGACCGCCAAAGGCCTGCCCGATCTCGATCAGCTGCATCTGGAGGATATCCCGCGCCAGGTACATCGCGATCTGCCGCGGGATGACCAGGGTCTTGATCCGGGCCTTGGACCGCAGCTGCTCGGCGGTGACGCCCCAACGGCGGGCGACGACGTCCTGAATGCGATCGATGGTCGGCAGAGTCTTCGGCGTCGAGGGGAGGTCCTCTCCCGGCCGGATCTTGTCCGCCAGCGCCTCCCGCGCGAGCTCGATCGAGACCTCGCGGTGCTTCAGGGAGGCATAAAGCAGCAGCTTGATGATGCAGCCTTCCAGCTCGCGGACATTGGACCGGACGTGTTCCGCAATGAAGCGAAGCACGTCGTCGGGGATGGTCATTTCCAGGTGATCCTGCTCCTGCTTCTTGCGCAGAATCGCGATCCGATGCTCGAGATCGGGCTGACCGATGTCGGCCACCATACCCCATTCGAAGCGACTTACCAGGCGCGCTTCGAGACCGGGGATCTCCTTGGGTGGCCGGTCGGAGGTGAGGACGATCTGCTTGCCGGCCTCATACAGCGCATTGAAGGTGTGGAAGAACTCTTCCTGCGTTGCTTCCTTGCCTTCGAGGAAGTGCACGTCGTCGACCAGGAACAGGTCGATGTCGTGGCGGTAGCGCTTGCGCAGCTCCGGCATGGTGCGGCGGGAGATGCCCTCGATCACCTCGTTGATGAACTGCTCGGCGCTTACGTAGAGCACCCGGGTGCCGGGGCTCTGCCGGAGCATGGCGTGTGCGATGGCCTGCATCAGGTGGGTCTTCCCCAACCCGGTGGCGCCATAGATGAAGAGCGGGTTGTAGGTCTTACCCGGCGCCTCGACCGCCGCATGCGCGGCTGCGGCAGCGAGCTGGTTGGACTTGCCGATGACGAAGGTGTCGAAGGTGTAGCGCTCGTTGAGCGGCTGGTTACTCGGGTTGGCCTGCGGCTGACCGCCCTGACCGCCTGCGGGCGGGCTCACGAAGAAGTCCATCTGCGGCCGGCGCTGGCGATCCTCCTGCACGCGGAAGGTCACGGCTACCGGCTTGCCCACGACGGCTTCAGCCAGCCGCGACAGCAACGCGCCGTGATTGGTTTCGTTCCACTTGGCGGCGAATTCGTCAGGGGCAGCAACGAGCAGCCGGTCGTCCTCAAGGGCGACGGCTTCGGTTGGCTCGAGCCAGGCACGAACCACTTTGTCGGGAAGCTGGCGGCTAGCCTCGTCGAGGATGCGCTTCCAGACGTCTTTGGCGGACTGCTGCATGCAGCGTCAGGATGGGTAGGGCGTTTGCAAGGGCAGCCGATTGTACGGAACGGATGTGGAAAAGTCAACCTTGACCTTGGCGGACGGCCCCGGGTAACTTTGCCGCCTCATTGGAAGGGGATCTTCAGGATGAATCCATCGTATCGTCCGCGGAACAAGCGTCGCATTGCCAAGCATGGCTTCCGGGCACGGATGGCCAGTCGCTGGGGGCGTGAGACGCTGTCGCGCCGGCGGAAGAAGGGCCGGAAGCGGCTGACGGTGCGTACCGGCTCAAAGCACGGGAGCCGCTGACGGCACAGCAAGGGCGGCCGCGGTCAAGCCGCCTCGCGGGCCGGGCGGACCGCACCCGCGTACTGGAGTTGGGCCGACGGCGGCGATCAGGCTGCCTGGAGTGCATCTGGATGGACAACGGGTCGGGCCACCCACGGATGGGACTGATTGTTCCGAGATTCCAGTCCACCGCGGTGGCCCGCAATCGTTTGCGGCGGCGTCTCGGTGAGATCTGGCGGCGCGAGGTGCAGGGGCGACAGGGTGGAGTCGACCTGTTGATCCGCGCCCGCCGCGAGGCTTACGGGGCGAGTTTCGCCGAGCTGCGCGAAGATCTGCTGACATGGCTCAAGGCGCCATGAGCGGTCCGGGCACGGCGAGCCTCGGGCAGACGCAGGCGACGCGGCCGCTCTTTCCCCGGCCCGAGACTGCCGCAGGATGGGCGGTGGTCCCGCTCACGTGGCTCTTCATCGCGTTCATCCGCTTCTACCAGAAGTTCGTCTCACCTGGCCTCCCGCCGAGCTGTCGTTTCGAGCCGAGTTGCTCGGCGTACGCGCTCGAGGCGGTGCAGCGTTACGGTGCGTTCAAGGGTGCGTGGCTCGGCCTCCGCCGCCTCGTCCGGTGCCACCCGTGGCATCCGGGCGGGCATGATCCGGTTCCCTGACTCCGGCCTCACGACAAGCCATGGATCGTCGAGTCATCTGGGCGATAGCGCTAATGATGGTCATAGCTATCGCGCCTTCTTTCTTCTTCAAACCGCCGAAGCCCAAGCTGGCGCTGCCTCCTGTGGGCGCGGACACCTCCGGGTTGGTGCCGCAACCGGCCGCCAGTCCCGAATCGTTGCGCGCCGGGCCGGCCGCGCCTGGGGCTCAGGCGGCACCGCCGGCCGCTCCCTCCGCTCCAGCCGAAACCCTGCTGGTGACGAGCCCGCTCTATCAGTACGCGGTTTCCACCCGAGGCGGGGCGATCGTTCAGGCAACGCTCTCCCACTACGAGGCTCTCGACCCGGCCGACAAGGGGAAGCCGGTGCGGCTGGTGCCGGACTCGAGCGCGCTCCAGACGTTTTCCATTCTGGTTGGAACGGACACGCTGCGGCTTGGGGATTGGAACTTCACCCCATCGGCCCATGCGCTGACGGTGAACGCCCCCTCCACGCTCACCCTCACCTCGTCACGGGGCGGGGTGACGGTCACGCTCCGCTACACATTCCGTCCTGATGACTATCAGATCGATGTCCACGGCGAGGCCGCGGGACTCGGCCCCGTGGGCGGACATCTCCTGGTCGGGATGGGCGATGGTCTGCGGCAGACCGAGTCTGACTCGGCGGCTAACTACTATGCGTACGCCGTGGTGACCAAGACGGATCAATCCCATTCCATGCCCTTCTCGAAGCTCAAGCCGGATGAGCCGCCCACTACGCTTGATGGACCGTTCGACTGGGCGGCGGTCAAGTCGAAGTATTTCGTGGCGGCGGTGCTGGCTACGGATTCCGGCTCGGTGCCGGTCAGTGGCGTCACGGCGCACGCTCGGCCCGGAAAGCCACGGGTGACGCGCGCCGATGTCACCTTCGGCATGTCGATTCCCGTGGCAGGGAGCTTTGCCTACCGGCTCTACGTCGGGCCGATGGAGTACCCGCGGCTTCGCGCCATCGGACACGATTTCTACGACATCAATCCCTACGGATGGCCCGGCTTCCGCACCCTGATCCGGCCGATCGCGGTCGGGGCGCGGTGGCTTCTGGTGTGGATGCACCAACACTTCGCGATGGCGTACGGGATGGTCCTCATCGTGTTCGGGATCGCGATCAGGATCGTGCTGTGGCCGCTCAACCAGAAGGGGATGCGGGCCGGCATCAAGATGCAGGCGATTCAGCCGGAGATGCAGGACATTCAGGCGCGCTACAAGGAAGATCCCCAGCGGCTACAGCAGGAGATGATCGGGCTTTACAAGCGGGAGGGGGTCAACCCCTTCAGCGGATGCTGGCCGATGCTCCTACCCTACCCGGTGCTCTTGGCACTGTTCTTCGTGCTGTCGAACACGATCGAGCTCCGCGGGCAGTCCTTCCTCTGGCTTCAGGATCTCTCGCTCAAGGATCCGTTCTACATCATTCCGGTACTCATGGGCGTGTCGATGTTCGCGGTGAGCCGGGTCGGCATGATCGGGGTGCCGCCCAATCCTCAGTCGCGCATGATGCTCTATTTCCTGCCGGTGATGATGACGGTTCTGTTCGCGAACTTCGCGAGCGGGCTCAACCTGTACTACTTTGTCCAGAACGTAGTGAGCATCCCGCAGCAGTGGTACCTGGCGAAGGAGCGGGCCAAGGCGAGGGCCGCCATGGCTCCGCCACCGGCGCCCGTCAAGAAGAAGAAGTAGCGACCGCGCGGCGCCGGGCATGATGCGCCAATCCCTGCTGTCCGATCCCATCGTGGCCCTGGCAACGCCGGCCGGGCGATCGGCCCTGGCCGTTATCCGGCTGTCGGGCCGCGGCGCGTTCGAGGTCGCGGCGCGAGTGATTCCCACGTTTCGCGCCGAGCCACCCCGCGAAGCCCGTCTGGCACGTTTCACCGATCCCAAGGGCGAGCTGATCGACCGCGGGCTCTATCTCGTCTTTGTGGGCCCCAGGAGCGAGACCGGGGAAGATGTCGTGGAGTTCCAGTGTCATGGCGGGCTGGCCGTCCCGGCGCGACTTCTCGCGGCGATTGAGGCCGCGGGCGCCCGTGCGGCCCGGCCAGGCGAGTTCACGCGGCGCGCCGTCCTGAACGGCAAGCTGGACCTCCTCCAGGCGGAAGGCCTGGGCGATCTGGTGGACGCCGAAGTGCCCGCCCAGGCCCGGGCCGCGCTACTGCAGCTCGAGGGGGGCCTGTCGCGGCGGATTGCCAGGCTTCGGCAGGGGATGGTCGATCTGCTCGCTCTGCTCGCCTACGACGTCGACTTTCCGGACGAGGACGAGGGGCCGGTGAGCCGGGAGCGACTGGAGGAGGCGCGTGCCAGGGTCGCGGGGGAGATCCAGCGCCTGCTGGCCACGGCTCCGCTGGCGGAACGGGTCAAGCGCGGAGCCCTGGTGGTGCTCGCGGGGCCGCCCAATGCGGGGAAGTCGTCGCTTTTCAACGCCCTGCTCGGAAGTGAGCGTGCGCTGGTCACGGAGCTCCCCGGAACGACGCGCGACGCGATCGAGGCGCCGGCTGACTTCCAAGGCTGGCCGATCCGTCTGGTCGACACCGCGGGTCTGGGCGAAGCAGCGGATCGGATCGACGCCTTGGGACAGGCGATGAGCCGGAAATACCTGGACGCTGCGGATCTGGTTCTGCTGTGCCATGAAGGGGACGGTGGTGTGGCCGCTCCCGTGGTGCCGCAGGAGATCGGGTCGCGGTTCCTTCTGGTGCGGACCAAGGCCGACCTGGGCCGAAGCGGGAGCGGCCTTCCCGTCTCCGCGCTCACCGGGGAAGGGCTGGACGACCTGCGCCAGGAAGTGGCAGAGCACCTGTTCCGGTCCGGGGCGGCCCTGGTGGACCTGGAGCCGGCCCTCACCCGTGAGCGCCACCGGGTGGCCCTGGCCTCCGCCGCAACGGCGCTGGCTGGAGCGGAACCCCACCTTCGTGGGGACGGTGACGCGGTGCTGGCTGCGCACTATGTGCAGGAAGCGGTGCGCGCTCTGGATGTCCTGGTCGGGTCGGTCGATATCGATGAGATTCTGGACCGCGTCTTCGCCAGCTTTTGCGTCGGCAAGTAGCTGACACGTATCTTCGGTTCCGATGCACCTCTCCGCGCTTTATCTGTATCCGGTCAAGTCGTGCGCCGGCATCGCGGTGGACGAGTGGGATGTGGACGCCCTGGGGTTCCGATACGATCGCCGCTGGATGGTGGCGACCCCGCGGGGCCAGTTCCTCACTCAGCGTGAGCTGCCAGCTCTGGCGCGGGTGAAGGTCCGGATCGCTCCCCCGCATCTCCGGGTCACCGCTCCGGGGCGCCCCGAGCTGATCACGCCGCTCGAGCCCCTCGGCGGGCGGCCCATTGCCGTGAACGTGTGGCGGGATGCCGTACGGGCGATCGCCCCGGACCACCAAGCGGACAGCTGGTTTTCGGACTACCTGGGTTACGAGGTCATCTTCGCCTACATGCCGGAGGATGTCATTCGCGAAGTCGACCGGCACTACGCTCCGGACGGCGGGCGGACCGGGTTCGCCGACGGGTTTCCATTCCTCCTGATCGGGGAGGCCTCGCTCGCCCACCTCAATGCACGGCTGGAGCGGCCGCTCCCCATTAACCGGTTCCGGCCCAATCTGGTCGTCTCGGGTAGTGCGCCGTTCGGGGAGGACGGGTGGAAGCGTCTCAGGGTCGGCGGGATTCCGATGGCAGTCGTGAAGCCCTGCGCGCGGTGCGTGGTGACCACCACGGACCAGGAGACGCTCGAGCGAGGCAAGGAGCCGCTCCGGACGCTGGCGACATTCCGGAAGCGGGGCGACGCGGTGCTATTCGGGCAGAACGTGGTGCATTACGGGGTGGGGAGGCTTGCGACGGGCATGCCGGTGGAGATCGAGGCCTGAATGCCCGCCACCCTCCTCGGTGTCCCCTTCGACGGCGCCTCGTCCTTTCAGCGTGGCGCCGCGCTCGCACCCGCCGCCATCCGGGCCGCGTTCCATTCTCCGTCCACGAACACCTGGAACGAGGACGTCACCGACACCACTTCGCTGTTTCTGGATGCGGGCGACCTGGCGATTGACGGGGTCACAGATCCGCGGGACAGCATCACGGAAAGTGTGGCCGAGCTGCTCCAGCAGGGCACCACGCCCATCCTCCTCGGCGGTGACCACTCGATCACGTGGCCCATTGTCCGGGCGATCCGGGCCCGCGCTGAGCGGCTGACGATCCTGCACCTGGATGCGCACCCGGATCTGTATCATTCCTTCGATGGTGATCGGCTCTCTCACGCATCGCCCTTCGCCCGCATCATGGAGGAGAAGCTTGCCAACCACTTGGTACAGATAGGGGTCCGGACCATGAATGGGCACCAGCGGGATCAGGCCCGCCGCTTTGGCGTCGAAGTGGTCCCGATGCGGTCCGGCCTCGAGGCGATGGTCACCGCCGCGCGGCGGCTCGATGGGCCAGTCTTCCTCTCACTGGATCTCGATGTGCTCGACCCGGCCTTTGCCCCCGGCGTCAGCCATGCCGAGCCGGGAGGCCTCACAACGCGGGAGGTGATCGGGATCATTCAGGCGATTCCGCGCGGCCGGCTGGTGGGAGCGGATCTCGTGGAGCTCAATCCGGCCAATGACCTGCGGGATCTGACGGCGCGAGTGGCTGTGAAGCTGCTGAAGGAGATCGTGGCGCGGGTCTAGGACTCGGTCTTGTGGGTGCCGTCACAGAAGGGTTTGGTCTTCGAGCGTCCACAGCCGCAGAATTTGACGACACCGGGAGTCTTCTGCACGGGGATCGGCACCTCGTTGCCGTCCTCGTCGCGGACGATTACAGGGCCCTCGACGTGAATCGGGCCACGCTTCTTGAAGACGACGCGGCGGGGCTCGCTCATGCGGACTGGATGCCGCGCGCCTGATCCTCCGCGACCTGGAATTCCTGGGCGGAGGCGCGGAGCGCCGGCCCGATCCCGCGTTCCTGAACGAGCGCTTCCGTCATGCGGTAGCCGAGGTAGTAGCCCGATCGCTCGGGGAGCACCCGGCCGCTCACCAGCCGGGCCGAGGGGCTCATGCCGCCGGAGAGATAGCGCAGGCGGAGGCCGATGCCGCGGCCCTCGAGCTCGGGCTCGACGACCCGGCGCAGAAAGGCCTCCAGTTCGCGCAGTCGCCGGTACTGACGGCGAGGGTAGCCGAAATAGTTGGCGGGATCGAGCCCCGGTGCCACGGCCTGGGCGGCGTGCACCGCGAGCCCTTCGTTCACGAGCAACTCGCGCAGCGTGGCCCGGCTTCCCGTGACCCAATAGTCGTAATAGCCGCCCTGATCGGCGACCAGGCGGCGGAGCTCGCTCTGGCTCGTGGGCGACGTGTAGCGCACCGTATGCGCCAGCTCGTGCCCGACCCAGAGCGGGATCAACTCGGGCGGCAGCCCCATTCCGTACGTCTCCGGGTTGGCGCGGCCGGTGAAGTGCTCGAGACAGATGAAGGCAACGCCGCGGCCGCCTACGACCAGCTCGCCCGCGTTGGCGCCGCCCATTCCCACCATCAGGTAGATGTCGGTAGGCCGGTCCACCTGAAGCAGGTCTTCGGCCTGTGCAATGGCATCTTCCACGATCCCTTCGACGTCCGTGGACTCGAGAAGATCGTGAAGGTCTGATCGATCAGCATTGAGAGCGTGCGCGATCACCGCTTTCGCCTGAGGACTTTCCAGGTCCAGCACAAAATTGTGCCAGTAGGCAGCGAGAACCGCGCGGTGGGCGGAGAGGTAGTGCTCGAACGCCGCCTCGCGATCGGGGGCCTGAAGGACAGCGAGGAATTCGGGAACGAGATTGATCAGCACGGCCCGGAATATCGGAAGTTCAGTACTCGGCGCAAGCCCTCTTGCGCATGGCGACAGGGCTGCTCAGCGCGTTGCTGACTCGACAGTGCTGCCGAGAATTTCAGAAGACGTCAGTGGACCGTCAGCAAACGGCAGCTGTGGTGATGACGGGGCGGTGATGCTCGGGTTCAGGGCCATGACGGCGCGACTCCAAAATGTCCCTTCCGCGACGCGTGCCAGCCCCCCGGTGTCGGCGCCTGAGTGTCAGGCTTCGAGCCGCGCGATCGCTCGCTTCAGGTTGATCCTGGCCTGGCTCTCGAAACGCTTTAAGAAGCTCGGTGTGGAGTAGATCCTCGGTCTCTCGAGGAAGCCTGCGAGTACCCGATGGCGGCCCTCCCGATACTCCGTGGCAGGAACCCAGGCATACTCCTGCCGAATCTGCTGATCGTACTCGTCAAAGCGGGTGGCAGGCGCACCGAGAATTGCAAGGTCGATGTCCACCATCAACGCTTCCGGCCCCGGCTGCGGCGCGGTTAGATGGCGAGTGGCGAGGATGAGCTCTTGTACCCGGGCCGCGGTTGGTCCGCCGTGGCCCGCCTGCCTGAGTGCCTCGATTGCCCAAGCCGCGCTCCGGGCTTCATTGTCCGAGGCGTGGCTATCGTACACCGAGTCATGAAACCACAGGGCGATGGCCACTTCGCCGCGCGTTTCGTCGGCGAGGGCCGAGGCGTCGAGTTGGTTGAGGCACTCCTCGAGGTGCTGCAAGGTGTGATAGAATCGCAATGGGTCGCGGTACGCATCCAGCAGGCTGTCGAGCGTGTCCGGATCCGGGAGGGTGGGGCCCAGCGCTTTCCAGTCGGCCGTCCACCGCTCGGCAAAGTTCACGCGACCCGCGACCGCGTGGCGGTCGTCAGTTGATCTCTCGTTGCTTCCGCTTGCTGACCTCGTCGAGGAAACGGCGCTCCTCGGGAGTCAGGCTTGCAATCCCCTTGGCACTGATCTTGTCGAGCACGCGGTCCACTTCATTCGCGACCGGGTCCGATCCGGGACGCGAGGCGATGCTGCGGCTGGCGGGGCCGGTGCGAGGCTCAGCGTCACGGCCTGCAACGGTCTGCGGGACCATCATGACCCGCTCGGGCTGCTGGCGCGGAAGGGGGCTCGGCCGACGCCGGGAGAGCGCCTGCGCTTTGAAGAAGATCCACCCGGCGAGCATCCCGCCCACGTGCGCGTCCCGGGCAATCCCGTCGGAGCCGAGTCGCGCCAGGATCAGGTTGAGCAGGGCGAGGCCGATCACCAAGGTCCGGGCCCGAATGGGGACGGGAATCGGGAAAAAGAGGATTTCGGCATCCGGCCAGTACATGGCGAAGGCGACCGCGACGCCCAGTACCGCACCGGACGCTCCGATGACCGGGGCCTGCGCCGCGAACAGGGATAGGAGAAGGCAGAACAGCGCGGCGCCGACGCCGCAATAGAGGTAATAGAAAAGGAAGGTCCGGGAGCCCATCCGGCTCTCGACCGCGGTCCCGAACAGGTAGAGCCCCAGCATGTTCGTCCCGAGGTGGAGGACCCCCCCGTGAACGAAGAGGTAGGTCAGGGCGCCCCAGGGGTGGGTGGCAAATCCCACCGGATTCATGGCCAGAGCGTCACGAATACCGTGGGAGGTGAAGATGGTTTCCAGCAGCAACTGTATCGCCGCCGTGACCGCAATCAGGCGGGCGACCCAGGGGGTCAGACGGGGAAAGGTCGGGTTGCTGAAGGACATGAGGCGCTCAACTACCTGAAACCCTAAGGGTTTCCCTGATGTTCCCGTCCCCCCGTTCCCTGCGGGGTGCGGCATATCCGGTCACAAAGCTCCGCAAACTCGATGCCCATGGCCCGGGCCGATTGCGGGAGCAGGCTTGTGGCTGTCATTCCCGGAAGGGTATTGGCTTCTAAACAGAGCAACCGTTCGTCCGGTGTCAAGCGAAAGTCGATCCGCGAGTACCCACCCAGCTTGAGGGCCCGATGGGCTTCTAGGCCGAGTCGCTGGCACTCCTGAGTCACCCGCGGGTCGAGCGGGGCGGGGAAGATCTCCTCCGACATGCCAGGGGTGTACTTGCACTCGTAGTCGAAGATCTCGTGTTGAGGGATAATCTCCCCCACGGCCAGCGCCCGGTCCTCGAGTATGCCGACGGTGAGCTCCCGGCCTGGAATAAAGGCTTCCACCATCACCTCATCGTCAAATTCTCCGGCGAACCATAGCGCCCGTTCGAAGTCTTCCGGTCGCTTGACGATCGTCAGGCCAACGGTCGAGCCCTGTTTCGAAGGCTTCACGACCATCGGCCAACCCAGCTCGCTGCCTGCCTTGCCGGCGCTCACCGGTGCCATGAGCCACCTCGGCGTCGGGACGCCGGCATCGCGGAACAGGCGCTTGGAGGCGTCCTTGTCCATAGCGATTCCGCTGGCAATCGGCCCGCTGCCGGTATAGGGGATCCCGATCGTCTCGAGAATTGCCTGGATTGTCCCATCCTCGCCACGCCCGCCATGAAGCGCCAGGAAGGCAACGTCCGCGTCCCGGACCTCCGCGAGGTTGCCGAGCCCGCCAAGAAGGAACTGGCGCTCCGCATTGTCGAGCGCGGCGACGGAAGGCCAGGTGGTCCCGACTTTGCCCTGGAGATGATCGTTCTCGCGGGCGGAGGAAACCAGGCCAGTCACCGTGTCGACCACGGCCACGTGGTGGTGGCAGGCGCGTAACGCAGGCACGATCTGCCGGGCCGACGCCAGTGCGACATCACGCTCAGCTGACGCGCCGCCCGTCAGAACAGTGACGTTGATGCTGAACCCCTGAGGCGGATGCCGAATCGTAGCGCGATTCGGGGTCGAGGTGAAGCCGGGGCGGCCGTGACGCTAGCGGCTGCCGATCAGTTGCTGGAGCACGTCGTATCGGCTCACGATCCCGATGAGCTTGCCGTCTTTCTGCACCAGAGCCGCCGGACTCTCCCTGGTGAGAATCGGGGCGAGGCGGTCCGTCTGGGTCAGCGCATCCACGACTGGGAAGGGGGTGTCCATGACCTCGCGCACCGGCCGGTCGAGGAGGGCGGGTTGGGCGAGGGCCCGGGTCATGAGGGTGTTCTCCACGAGCCCCCCCACGCACTGGCCCGCCTCGAGCACGGGAATCTGGCTCACCCCCCAGGTGCTCATGAGGTTGAGCGCCTGACGGACGGCCGCCGCAGGCGCGACGCTCACCAGCGCCGGCGCATTGGCGGCCCGACGCTGCAGCAACTGTTCAGCCGTGATGCGAGGCGCGTCCAACAGCTGGTTCTCCTGCATCCACTCATCGCTGAACAGCTTTGAGAGGTAGCGCTCGCCCGTGTCACACAGGATGGTCACGACGCAGGCGGCAGGGTCATCAAGTTCGCGCGCGATCTCGATCGCGAGCGCGACGTTGAGGCCGGCCGACCCGCCGACCAGCATCCCCTCCTCGCGGGCCAGCCGCCGGGCCATGGCGAAGGCCTCCCGATCGGGGACTTGGCGGAACTCATCGATGTAGTCGAACCAGATTGTCCCGGGGATCTTGTCGCCGCCGATGCCTTCCACCTTGTACGGGTAGCCCTCTCCCAGGGTCCGGGTGCGCGCGTAGCTGGTGTACTGTGAACCCTGGGGATCGCCGGCGATGATCCTGATCTTCGCGTTCTTCTCCTTCAGGAACTTGCCGGTGCCGCTTACCGTGCCGCCCGTTCCCGCGCCTCCAACGAAATGGGTTACACGCCCTTCCGTCTGCGTCCAGATTTCGGGGCCCGTGGTTTCGTAGTGGGCCTGGGGGTTCACGGGGTTGTAGAACTGATCCGCGAGGATCGCCCCAGGAGTCTCCCGGGCGATCTGCCTGGCCTTGTTCACGTAGTTGTCGGGATGATCCGGCGGGACGGCGGTGGGCGTGATGACGACTTCAGCGCCGTAGGCCTTGAGCAGGCGCACCTTCTCCTGGGACATCTTGTCCGGCATGGTGAAGATGCACCGGTAGCCCTTGAGGGCGGCCGCCAGGGCCAGACCCACGCCGGTGTTACCACTGGTCCCCTCCACCACGACCCCGCCGGGCTTGAGCGCGCCGCGACGCTCGGCGTCTTCGATGATCCGGAGCCCGATGCGGTCCTTGACCGAGCCGCCCGGGTTGGCGTATTCGGCCTTTCCGTACACCGGAGTGCGGAGCCCCGCACCGACTCGTTGCAACCGGATCAACGGGGTCCAGCCGATGGTCTCGAGGACGGAGTGATAGGCCTTGGAATGGGGCGGTGTCACGGGGACGTCCCTCCGGCCTCGGGGTGACGGAAGTGAATCGGTTGCAGGAACGACGCAGCGATCGCGACGCCATTCCGGAGTGCGGGCGCGAAGTGAAACTGACCGACCGCGGACAGTGCCGCCGAATCGAGCGCCGGGTACCCCGAGGACTCGGCCAGTTCGGTGGAATCGAGGTCCACGCGACCACTCTCGTCGACGAACAACCGCAGCACCACCTTTCCTTCAATGCCGCGCGCCAGCAGGGCCTGCGGGTAGACCACGGGCGATGATGGGTTGATCATCACGGGCGGGTCGTCATTGTGGTGCGCGGTCTGCGAGGGGAGGCGGACCGTGTTGGGATCCGGCCGTGAACACGCCAGGCCGAGGAGCAGAAGAGGGGCCGCAAGGATGCGGCCGCGGGGCAGACTCATTTGATGTATCCGATGAGCATCAGGATTCCCACCCCGACCGCCGTGATGAGCAGCCAGTGAAGGAGGCTCTTGGTGAGCTTGATCAGGAGCAGCGTTCCGGCCCCGACGATGAACCCGACGGCGGCGTGGTGGGTAGCGACACTGGGAGTATTGCCCTGGGCGAGCGAGGCAGCCCCGATGGCAAGCCCGAGGAGCGCCGCGATCAGCAGAGCCTTGCCGATTCTGATCACGACGATCACCGCCAGGACAAGCAGCCCGGCGGCCGCGGCCGTCACCAGGTTTAGCTGACCCAGGGCATTCGGGAGCGCGGGCATCGACCGGTCAGGCGTCGGTAAGGCGTTTGAGTTCGGCCAGGCGGTTCAGCGCCTCTATCGGGGTCAGGCGGTCGAGATCGAGACCCCGGAGCTCCTCGATGACCGGGTGCGGCGGGAGGCCCGCGAACAGACCGAGCTGAGCCGGGTCCTCCGGGGCCAGCTGCCCGGGCACCACGCGATGATCGGCCTCGAGGGTGTGCAGCACCTCACGGGCTCGTCGCACGATTTCGGCGGGCAGCCCAGCGAGCTGCGCGACATGGATTCCGTAGCTCCGATCGGTGCCACCCGCCTCGAGCCGATGAAGGAAGACCACGCGATCGCCCGCTTCGTGCACCGCGACATTGAGGTTCCGCGCGTGCGCGAGCGTCTCCGGGAGCTGCATCAGCTCGTGGTAGTGCGTCGCGAACATCGTCCGACAGCCCACGGAGTCGTGCAGGTGCTCCGTGACGGCCCAGGCGATAGCCACACCATCGTAGGTCGAGGTGCCGCGACCGATCTCGTCCAGGAGCACGAGGCTACGCCGGGTCGCATTGTGCAGGATGGCACTGGTCTCGCTCATCTCCACCATGAAAGTGGACTGGCCCCTCGCCAGGTTGTCGCTCGCCCCCACCCGCGTGAACAGCCGGTCGACCACCCCGATCTCGGCCGCTTCGGCGGGGACAAAACTTCCCATCTGCGCGAGGATCACGCACAGGCCGATCTGGCGGAGGATGGTGCTCTTCCCTGCCATGTTGGGGCCCGTGACCAGGAGGACACGTTCCGCGGGATCGAACCGCACGTCGTTCGGAATGAACGATTCGCGCGGCATCAAGCGCTCGATGACGGCGTGCCGTGACTGTCGGAGGGTGAGGGAAAGTCCATCGTGGATGGCGGGCCTGATGTACCGGTGGTGAGCCGCCGTTTCGGCGAGGGACCCCCAGACATCGAGGCGAGCCAGGGCGGCGGCGGTGCGCTGCACCCGGGGCGCCGCCGCGCCCACCGCGTCGCGCAGACCGGAAAACAGCTCGGCCTCCCGAGCGGCGATCCGCTCTTCGGCGCCGAGTACGCGTTCCTCATAGGTCTTGAGCTCCGGGGTGACGTAGCGCTCGGCACCGCTGAGCGTCTGGCGCCGCTCGTAGTCTGGCGGGACCTTTTCGGCGTGCGCGTGGGTTATCTCGAGGTAATAGCCGAAGACCTTGTTGTAGCCCACCTTGAGCGAGGGGATGCCGGTGCGTTCGCGCTCCCGCTGCTGCAGGGTGGCGATGTACTGCTTTCCCCCGTCGCGGAGGTCCCTCAGCTCGTCGAGATGGGGATCAAACCCCGGACGAATCACGTCGCCGTCCGCGAGCACGGCGGGGGGCCGGTCCGCGAGGGCACGCGCGAGCTGCTCCGTCACATCGATGAGAAGATCGAAGTCCTCTACCACCTCCTGAAGCCCGCGGCTCTGGTCGCGTCGGCCGAGTCCGGTCAAGGCCTCCAGCACATCCGGGAGTCGCTGGAAGGAGTCCCGGAGGGCGCCCAGCTCGCGCGGTGTGGCCCTCCCCGCGGCGGCGCGGCCGGCCAGCCGCTCGAGGTCGCGCACCCCGTCCAGCGCCTCCCGGATCCGGGCGCGGCTCCGCTCGTCATCCACCAGGACCTGCACGGCGTCGAGCCGTTCGTCGATCGCGGCTGGCTCCCGGAGCGGCGCAAGCAGCCACTGACGCAGCAGACGAGCCCCCATCGGCGTCATGGTCGAGTCCAGCGCTTCGAAGAGTGTGGTGCCCCTGGCGCCGGCCCGGAGCGGCTCGCACAGCTCCAGATTCCGCCGGGTCATCTCGTCGATCCAGAGATGGCGATTCGAACGGTGCACCGTGGGGCGGCGAAGGTGGGGAATGCCGCCCGGTTGCAGCTCCATGATATAGCGGAGCAACGCGCCGGCGGCTCCCACGGCGGCCTGGTCTTCCGGGCCGAGCCCGAGGCCATCGAGACTGGCCAGGCCGAAGCGCCGGGACAGGTCGGTGCGAGCCAGCTCCGGGTCGAACTCCCAGCGTTCACGCGAGGTGCGGAGCACGCCATCCTCGAGGTGGATGGTCCCGTCGGGGGGGAGGACCAGCTCCGCCGGGGTGAGGCGGCCCACGGCCTCGTCCAGTTCCGCAGGGGCCACGCTCTCCATCAGGAACTCGCCGGTGGAGAGGTCGATCGCGGCAAGCCCGGACGTCGTGTCGTGAGCAGCGGCCGGGAGCACCGCGACGAGAAAATTGTTCCGTACACCGGGCAGGCAGTTCTCCTCCAGCACCGCTCCCGGCGTGATGGTCTCGATCACCTCCCGGCGGACGATGCCCTTGGCCAGCTTGGGATCCTCGACCTGCTCGCAGATTGCCACGCGATGACCCGCGGCAATGAGTTGCCGCAGGTAGTCCGAGGCTGCCTTGACGGGGACGCCAGCGAGGGGGACGCCATCGCCGCGGGAGGTGAGGGTGATACCGAGAATGCGGGCACCCAGCTCTGCGTCTTCGAAGAACATCTCGTAGAAGTCGCCCATGCGAAAGAAGAGAATCGCGTCCTGATGACGCGACTTGATCTCCCGATACTGCTGCATGAGCGGCGTCCCGGCCGCATCGGCTGCCCGGCCGGTCACGGTTCCTTCACCACGAATGGCGTCCTGCCCAACTTCTTGCGCATCTGTGCGGCAGCCGCCAGCGCCTTTGTCCGGTCAGCGTACGGCCCCGCCCGGACCTTGAACAGGCCGTCCTCCTGCACGACGTAGGGCTCGAAGCCGGCGCTCTTGAGATCCTGAGAGAGTTTGTCAGCCCCGGTCTGACTGTTCACGGCCCCGATCTGCACCCCGAACCCCGTGCGTGCAGGTGGCGGAGG
This sequence comes from Gemmatimonadales bacterium, assembly GCA_035501775.1. Taxonomy (GTDB): domain Bacteria; phylum Gemmatimonadota; class Gemmatimonadetes; order Gemmatimonadales; family GWC2-71-9; genus JADJOM01. Next base: position 21,365 of record DATJVM010000045.1, read on the forward strand.
GGGCGCCGGAGCAGTCGGGCTTGGCGGCTGTGCGGCGGTCGACTCGGGCGCCACGGGCGGGGAGGCGGTGCAGCGGCCGTTGAGGTAGTCGAGCCGATTCTTGAGTTCCACGTCGGTGCCCGCCCGTTCGATGCCGGCGGCGAGCCAGGCGCAGGCCTCCGGGCTCCGCTTGAGGTCGAACAGGGAGCGTGCCGCCCATTCCGAGGCAGGCGCGATGAGGGGCGAGTCGGGGTAGTCGCTGCGCACCCGGTTGAGCTCGCGGACCACGCCGTCGAAGTTGCCCGCGGCATAGTCGAGCAGGGCGAGACGGAACAGCGCGTTGTCCGCCCAGGAGGAGTTGGCGTACTCCACCGCGACCCGGGTGTAGTTTCGCCGCATTTCCTCCACGCTTCGGGATACGAGGCCCATAGTGTAGAGAATCTGCGGATACAGGGTATCGGTCGGCGTCGTCTGCTGGAGCAGACCGTTCACGATCGAGCGCGCCGAGTCCGTGGCGCCTTCCTGTGCGATGCGAAGGGCGTTGACCAGCCGGGGATCGCTCTGGGCTGCGAGTGCCCCGGGTCCACCCACCAGGGTCAGGAACAGGGCAACCGATGCGGCTGAAGCTCTGGGCAAGGCCATCAGGGTGACTCCGAGGGTACACTCACTATCGTCGGACCGTACGGGGCGCTGTCGCGTCGACCCCGCCCGTGACGCCAGGAGGCGAGGCGGAGCACCAGGTTGGTGATCGTTCCCGCCTCGTCGGTAAGGCGGGTGCCCTTAAGCGCCATGTCCGCCTCCAGGGTGGCGCGGAGCGCCCGGCGCAGTCGGGCGGCCGGCCAGGCATCCACGACTTCGGCCCAGGCGCGGGTCACGACCTTCCAGTCGCCCAGACCGAACGGTCTCACCTGGCGCAGCCGGTCGAAGAGCGCCCGCTCCAGCGCCGTTCCCCGCGAGCCGTTGTCGTAATGGGCCCGGGCCAGGCGAAGCCCCACCAGGGTCGTGCCCAGTACGGCCACCATCTTGACGCCAGACATGCCGGCCTGTTCCAGGACTCGACGCCCCAAGCCGAGGGCGCCGGCGGCGTCGTCGGCGATAACGGTTTGCACCCAGTCCTCAAGGGTCTCCCCGTGTCGAACGCCGACCAGCTCACCGACTCGGTCCCGCGTAATCGGCCCCTCGTCGGGGAGCGCCGCCAGCTTCTCGAGCTCCGATCGTAAGGCGCCGAGTTCGTAATCGGTGGCCGCGGCGAGATGCTCCGCGGCCCCGTCGCCGAAGGTGAACCCGAGCCGCTTGGCGTGGTACGCCAGCCAGCGCGCCACGCGGTCCGGGGCCAGCGGCTCGAACGCGACGGCATAGCCGCGGGAGGCGATCTTCTCGTCTGGCTGCCCATTCCGCGCGCGATCGTCGCCGGGCGCGTTCTCCACGAGGACCAGGATCGTCTCCGTGGCAGGATGCTCCAGGTACTTCTCCAGCACCTCCCGTGGCCCGGCCTTCCGCTGCCAGGTCTCGACATCCCGGATCACAACCACCCGGCGGTCCGCCATCATGGGCAGGGTGTTCACCAGCGTATGGAGGTCCTCGGGCGTGAGCGTCTGCGCGCTCCGCTGATCGAGGTTGAAGTCGCGCTGCTCTGGCGGGAGGGCTCGATCGATCACCGCCCGGACTGCCTCATCCTTGAGCACCTCTTCGGTCCCGAACAGGTAGTAGACCGGGGCCAGATCGCCCTTGGCAAGCGCTCGGAGCAGGTCGTCGTGACTGTGGCGCGGCATGGGGGGAAAGTAAAGCCCCCGGGGGCCCGTCGTCAGCCATCGACTCCGTGCGGCGGCGGGGGTGTCCTGATGGAGGAAGAAAGGCCGGCGGCCGACAGCGGTCAGTCTTGGGAAGGGTACGGGGCGAACCTGGGCACCGGAACGTTCAGCGCCCCACCCCGCTCCTGACCGCTATCGGCTGCCGGCGGAAGGTTGGCGCGCCTTGGGTGGAGGCGGCGGAATCCGAGTGAAGACTACGAACGGAATGCCCGGCTCGAGCTTGGGCTGCGCGATGACCATCGGCTGCACCTCGGCCGCGACCGGCGGAGGGAGCACCGTCCACTCCTTGAGCGAAAGCCCGACCAAGGCGAGCAGGAAACCCGCGGCGATCGTGGCTACCCAGGGCGAAACCGGGGGCGGCAGCGGCTCCGCCACCAGATCGGCCAGCCGGATCCGCTGGGCAAGCCGTTCCATGAACCCCGGCGACGGCTCGAGGCGCCCGACGCGCAGCACGGCCACCCCCTCCCGCACGGCACGCTCGAAGGCGGCGCACCGGGGGCAGGTCTCCATGTGGTCATCCATGCGGGCGGCCAACTCCGGGTCGTGGCCGTCGCGATAGTCGGAGAACCGATGGCGGAATTCCCGACAGTTCATCGTTGATCCTGCAACTTGGTGTCTAGGAAGTTGTCAGCGCGCCAGACCAACTCTCCTGGTACTACAGCGCGGTGGGTCGAAAAGTTCCTGCCAGAGCTGGTGTTACTCGAGGCGGGGTTCAATGATCTCGGCGAAGCTCTGCCGGGCGCGGTTCAGGCGGCTTTTCACCGTGCCCAAATTGCAGTGCATGATCTCGGCGATCTCCTCGTAACTCTTGCCCTCGAGCTCCCGGAGGACGAAGACCTCGCGGTGATGGGCGGAGAGCCGTGCGACCGCCTCGTCGACCAGTGCCTTCAGATGGCGCCGCTCGAAGAGATCGTCCGGTCGAGTCTCCGAATCCTCGAAATCCACCGGACGCTGCTCCTCACCCTCGCGGGCTCGGACCTGGTCGAACGAAATCAACGGCGACCGGCTCAGGTTCCGGAGCTCGTTCTTGGCCAGGTTGGACGCGATGGTGTAGATCCAGGTGGAGAACTTCCGGCTTCGGTCGAACCGACCCAGGTGGCGATAGACCCTCAGAAAGGTCTCCTGGACCAGGTCCTCCGCGCGGGCGCGGTCGCCGATCATCCGGTAGATGAAGTTCAGCAGCCTGACCTGGTAGCGGGTGACAATCTGCCCGAAGGCCAGTGGATCACCCTGCAGGTGGGCTTCGATGAGCGTGTTGATCTCGGGCGGGGCCGCCGCCTCCCGCTCCGGCTTGCCTGACGTTAACGCTGACTTGAGCAACCGGATCAGCGTCATGGTCTCCCTCCTCCCCCGCCCAGGCGGAACGTCCGGGCGTACATCAAGGCTACCAGGGTCTTCGCGTCCTGAATGACCCCCCGCTCCATCATCTCCATGACGTCCGACCACGCCTTGAGATGTACTTCGAGGAACTCGTCCGCCTCACGGCGGGGCGTTCCGTCCCGGAGCCCTCTGGCAAGGAAGAGGTGGATGCGCTCGTCGGTGAACCCCGGAGTGGTGTAGATCGTGGTCAGCGGGCTGATCTCACTGGCCCGCATCCCGGTCTCCTCGGCCAGTTCCCGCCGGGCGCAGGCTTCGGGCGTCTCCCCCGGATCGAGACGGCCGGCGGGAATCTCCCAGATGAAGTCGTCTGCCGCGTGCCGGAACTGGCGGAGCAGCACCACTCGCGGCTCCGGGGCACCAGGATCGTCCAGGAGGGGGAGGACCGCCGCGGCCCCGGGGTGTCGGATCATCTCCAACTGGCCGATCGAGCCGTCCGGGAACCTTACGGTATCCAGGTCGAGATTCAGGACTCGACCTAGATACCGGCGCTCGGCGGCGATCAGCGGCATTGCGTGAACATGGCGGCGACGCCGGCGTTGGACAAGTGGAATCTGAGCGCCACTCTGTCCCGCGGCTCCCGCGAAGAGTGCAACCCTCAGCGGCTGATGGGCTTCCCCTCCACCGTCTACGGTCCGGAGGAAGCGCCGGATTCGGCGGCCGCTCTCAGCTGAGGCCGAGAAGGACGATGGGGATCTTCCACGCCTCCGCCCCGAAGAAGAAGAGCTCGAGACGCCAGTTGGCGGAGATAGGACTGGTCCGGGTTGGCGAGGTATAGGCCTCGAGGGAGGTGTGTCCGGCTTCGAGGCGCAGGCGGAGGGTATGGAAGGGATCGCTTACCAGCAGGACGCGATGGACGCGATGCTCCTGGGCCCAGTCCGCGACCCCACGGATGGAGGATTGGGTCGAGCGGCCCTCCGGTCGCACCACGACGGCGCTCGCCGGAACGTCATGCGTCACGAGATACTCGCGGCCCACCGTGGCCTCACTCACCCGGTCACCCTCGCCGATGCCCCCGGTAACCACCATGGTGGGGGCCAGCCCCTCGCGGTACAGCAGGAGCGCGTGGTCGAGGCGCGCCCGGAGCACGGGAGATGGCTTGCCGTTGTACTGCGCCGCTCCCAGCACCACGATCGCGTCGACCGGACGCCGCTGATCCTGGCGGCTCGCCACCATGACGGCCAGAAACGAGATGGCATAGATGCAGAACGGAGCGAGGACCAGCGCGAGCAGGACGCGGCGGAGGGTGGTCGACACGGAGGAATACTATCGGGGTGGGCGAGAGCGACGGTAGACTGTGCCGGCAGGCCACGCTGGCGGCTACGCCTGCAATTCGAAGCTTTCCCCCTGCTTGGGAATGTCAACCTGCCGCACTCCCTCCTCCCGCAGAATCTTAGCCATCGCCTGGAGTGCATCGGCCTCGCCGTGAACGACGAAGGCACGGCGCACCGGACCTCCCAGCTTGCGGAGCCACCCACGCAGCTCGGTCCGATCCGCGTGGGCCGAGTAGCCACCGAGGGTCTCGATCTCGGCGCGCACCGGATACTCCTCTCCCAGGATCTTCACGGTACGCTGGCCCTCCTGCAGCCGCCGACCGAGGGTGTGCTCCGCCTGGAAGCCGACGAAGAGCAGCATGGTGCGGTGATCGCCGATGTGATTGGCGAGGTGGTGGAGGATGCGCCCCGACTCCGCCATCCCGCTCGCAGCGATGATGACGGCCGGCCCGGGCATGCTGTTCAGCTTCTTCGAGTCTTCCACGTCGCGCACGTACCGGATGAGCGGAAAGTCGAACAATCCACTGGTCCGCTCGATCATGCCTTCGCTTCGGTCGAACAGCTCCGGATGGAGGCGGAAGACAGAGGTCGCATCCACCGCCAGCGGACTGTCCACGAAGATCGGGATTCCCGGGATCTTCCCGGCCCGAAACAGCTGGTGCAGGTCGTAGACCAGCTCCTGGGTGCGCCCGACCGCGAACGCGGGGATGAGAATCTTGCCCCCGCGGCCAGCGGCGCGACGCACCAACTCACCCAACTTCTGCTCAGCATCGGCGGGGGCGTCGTGGTCGCGGTTCGCGTAGGTGGACTCCACGATGAGCGTGTCGACGGCTCCGGCCGGCGGGTCGGGGTCCCGGATGATCGGGAGGCCGGGGCGCCCGATGTCCCCCGAGAAGACCAGCCGGTGCCCGGCGCCTTCGGTGATGCGGAGGTCCACCGACGCCGATCCCAGGATGTGTCCGGCGTCGGTGAACTCGAAGGCCAGGTACTTCCGCAGGTGGTGCACGCGCCGATAGGGGAGCCCCACCATCAGATCCTGTACGGCTACGGCATCGGCCATCGTGTAGAGGGGTTCGCTCTCCGGGCTCGCGCGGCCCCGGCGCGCGAGGAATTCCGCGTCCTTTTCCTGGATGTGCGCCGCGTCGGGAAGCATCACCGCCGACAGATCCCGGGTCGCGGGAGTGGCGAGGATGGGGCCATGGAAGCCGTGGCTCACCAACAGAGGAAGCCGCCCGGAATGATCAATGTGAGCGTGACTCAAGATTACGGCATCGAGGCGCCGGGGATCGACCGGCAATGCGGCATTCAAGGCGCGAGTCTCGGTTCGACGCCCCTGGAACAGGCCGGCGTCCAGCAACACGCGCGCCCCCGCCGCCTCCAGCAGATGCATGGAGCCGGTTACCTGGCCCGCGGCGCCGTGAAAGGTCAGGCGGATCATCTGGTGCCGAAGAGCCGGTCTCCGGCATCACCCAGCCCGGGAAGGATGAATCCCCGCCCATCGAGCTCCCGGTCCAAAGCGGCGGCGAAGACCGGAACGTCGGGATGACCCTCGAGCATGCGCCGCACCCCGGCGGGCGCGGCCACGATGCAAAGGAACCTGACGCGCCGTGCCCCGGCGGCCTTGAGCGTGGTCACCGCCGCCGTGGCCGACCCCCCGGTCGCGAGCATCGGGTCGAGGACGAAATAGTCCCGATCTTGCTCTTCTCCCGGCAGCTTCGCGTAGTACCGCATCGGCTCGAGCGAACTCTCGTCACGGGAAAGCCCGATGTGGCCGACCCGGGCCGTCGGTAGCAGTTGCGAGACCCCGTCGACCATGCCGAGCCCCGCCCTGAGAATGGGAACCAGGGTGAGCTTCTTGTCGGAGACCAGCCGGCCCGTCATGCGCTCGAGCGGCGTCTCGATCTCGACCGCTTCCGTCGGCAGGTCCTTCGTGACCTCATAGGCCATGAGCATGGCGATTTCACTCACCAGCAACTTGAAGTCCCGGGTCCCCGTGGTGCGGTCCCGGAGCAGGGTGAGCTTGTGCTGAATCAGGGGGTGGTGGAGGACGGTGAGATTCGGGAGGGAACGGTCGGACATGCCTCGGAAGATGGATCGGGGCTTGAAAAGGGGAAGGGGGACAGGGGAGGGGGGAGGGGGACCGGGGCGTTCAGCGTACAGGGGTGTGAGGTAGGGCATAGTGCACGTGGTGGGTCTTGCCTTAGCTTCGGCCCGCTCACCGCTCACCGCTCACCGCTCACCGCTCACCGCTCACCGCTCACCGCTCACCATCTCCACCACCCTGCAGACCGAATCCCCCTCGGGGCACACACTGGCGCGGATCATTCCTCGCGGGGATCCCCGGACAGCGAGGACTGGCGGAGCCGTGAAATAACTCGAGTCGGCGGTGAGCGCGGTCCCGCTGAACCGAAGGACACGCCCGTCAGGCAGTTCGAGCACCGGAGCGAGGCGGGCGTTGATGCGTACATGGGGTGCGGGTACGAGGTGGATCACTACGCTGTCCGCGCCCGGCTCCCGTGCCACACTGAAATACCGCCCTCCTCCTTCGGCGCACCCTGAGAGCAGCAGGGCCAGAATCGCAGCTGCCGAGTGTTCGAGGCCGCGCCTCAGGCCGTGAATCACCGTTCGGCGAGCAGGGTCCGAATCCTCTCGTCCCACTCGCGATGGGTGGGATCGCCGACGTGGAACTCGCCGTACCCCTCGTACCGGATAAACCCCTTGCGGTCGATCAACACGAAGCTGGGCCAGTACTCGATGTCGTAGAGATTCCAGGTGGCATGATCGTTGTCCTGCGCGTTCGGGTACTCGATGTGGTACTTCCGGAGCGCCTGAGCCACGTTCTCCCTGTCGTGTTCCCCGCCGTAGGGCGGAAACTCCGGGCAATGCATTCCGATGATCGTGAGCCCCTGGTCCCGGTACGCGTGATCGAAGGCCACCAGGGACGGGATGGCCCCGGTGCAGTTCCAGCAGGTGAAGGTCCAGAAGTTGAGCAGGATCACCCGCCCCCGGAGGCCGGAAAGCGTGAGCGGTCTGTCGTCCGGGGTGTTGAGCCAGCTGGTGTTGGCCCATGCCGGGGCCGGACGGACGGCCGCACGCTCGGCGGTCAGGGGGTTGCCGGTCTGAGCCAGGGCCGCGCTTCGGGCAGCGGAATTGAGCGCCAATGCCCCACCCGCGGTGATGACCACGGCCGCAGTGAGGCTGGAGAAGGCAGGGGACATAGAGGGTACGCCTGTCGGGTGTCTTGATCAACGCCGGGGGAAGCAAACCGGTTCTCCCATCCCCTTGCCCCTGCTCCCTGTTCTTGCCACGGTCTTTGCCCCCTCCCCCTCGTTCCTTATATTCCCGCCCCGATCCTTCAGCTTTCGGTCGGTATTCCGGCTAGGTAGCTCAGTTGGTAGAGCAGCGGACTGAAAATCCGCGTGTCGGGGGTTCGATTCCCTCCCTAGCCATTCCTTAGATAGCAACAAGTTACGCCCCGCCATGAGGTGGGGCGTTTTGCATGAATTACCCGGGCGTTACCCGGTTTCCGAGCGATAGCGAACGCTGGAGCAGACGAGCGGCAGTCGTCGGTCTACTAGCGCCGTCGAGGGATCTGGTTTAGGCTTTCGATTATCGCGGGCCCCACGACGGGGGTCGGCCTGCGGAGCCGCTGGGCTCCGACGCCGGGATGCCTCATCCGAAGACAATCTGAACGCGACATGCCGCCGCGAACGGGCGGAACGGACCGACGCCGAACAACGCAACTCAGTTGCGGAACAAAGGCGAGTCCGGCGCAGCAACGGGAAGGACGCTGCGTGTAGGTAGTACCTGACACGACACCACGGCAGACGCGCGAGACGCGAGAGCCCCCGGGGTCGAGTCGGAATCCAGCTCCTCAACGAGTACCACCGCGCAAACGCGAGAGCCGCGTGCGAGTGGACCAGAGGGGCCGGGGACCGACCGACGATCCCGGGGGCTCTCGCGTTTTCAGGAGGAGGAGTCGTGTCATGACCACCGTCGCTATCCCGCCCACACTCACCACGCTCGACCTCGCGGACCGCTTCGGAGTAGCCGTCGGCACGGTCCGCCAGTGGCATCACAACAATGTCCTGCCGGGCATCCGGTGCGGCCGATTCCTGCGCTTCGACCCGGCGCTGGTTGAACGCTTCGAGCGTCAGGGCGGTGCCGCGTTCGCATTCACGGAAATGGAACGTGCACAGCATCGCGCCGAGCGTAAGGCGCGTGAGAAGGGGCGCGTCCCGCTCTCCACTGCGGAACTTGCTCGGCTCCGCGCCGCGCGTGAAGCGAAGAAAGCGCAACGCGCCGCGCAGCGCGCCGCTAACTACCACCTCGGCGGCTCCGGGGGAGGACTCAATGGGCGAGACGAAACGGAAGGCGCGACGGCAGGGCAGCATCCTCGACATCAGCGAGGACAGGAGTGGAACGCGGTGGCTCGTACGGGTGTCGCTCGGAGGCGACGATCCGAGCGGGAAGCGGCGTCCCCGGTACAACAAGGTCGTCCACGGGCCGAAGCGGGCGGCCGAGCGGGTGTTGATTGACTACCTCAAGCGGAAGGATGACGGGTTGCCGGTGCCGCTCGGGCGACAGACGGTCGGCGCCTGGCTCGATGAGTGGCTGAAGAACTGGCGGGCGGAGGTCTCGGCGCGGACCCGGAACGACAACCGCAATCACATCCGCCGCTATCTCACCGGCCCCTCCGCCCCGCTCGAAGGGCGGGCGCTCGCCGCGCGCCACCTCACCGAGGTGACAGCCTCCGATCTACAGGCCTTCATCCGGGTGCTTTCCGAGCGCGTGGCCCCGCGCACGGTGGCCCTCGCGTTTGCGACGATCCGGAAAGCGCTGAACGATGCGATGGCCGTCGGGAAGCTGGCCCACAATCCCGCGAAGGCCGTGAAGCTCCCGCGCCCGACCCATACGGAGCGCCGGGCCCTCTCCCCGGAAGAGGCGCAGCGCTTCCTCGCGGTGGCGACGGCGGACCCGTGGCACGCGCTGTTCGCCGTGCTCATCGTGACCGGCCTCCGGCCGGGCGAGGCCCTGGCGCTGAAATGGGAGGATCTCGACGGGACGACGTTGGGGGTGCGCCGGGCCTTTACCGAGGGCGACAAGGGCAAGCGCGTCGAAGGCTCCACCAAGACGCAGCGCACCCGGTCGGTGCCCCTACCCCAACTCGCGGTCGAGGCCTTGCGCGAGCATCGCACGCGGCAGGCCGCCCTGCGCCTTCGCCACGGCGCCCACTATCGGGATCACGGCTACATCTTCGCCACGGAGACCGGCACGCCGATCAACGCTCGCAACCTCAACCAACGGCACTTCAAGCCCCTGCTCAAAGCGGCGAAGCTCCCTCCGACCATCCGGCCGTACGACCTCCGGCACACCTGCGCGACGCTGCTGCTCGCGGCGGGGG